>NZ_JBVHJJ010000010.1:0-344044 GCF_055560115.1 Streptomyces sp. NPDC023527 | reverse complement strand
GGCGGGGCCGGCGTGGGGCCAGGGGGCGGGGTGCCCCACGGGGGCGCCCGCCCGGGCGGGGCGTTCGGGGGCCCGCCCGGGGGCCCGTTCCCCCTCGTCGAGGGGGAACGGACCGCCGGGCGGCGTGCCGACGGGGCGTCCACCTGAGCGGGTGGCTCCCTGCCATGGACCAGGCCACTCAGGACGCCAAGGACCTCCTGGCCGCCGGTCCGTGCGCGACCGCTCCCCACAAGGGCTGGAAGTTCACGAGCCGTGGCCGGGCCTGCAATCCCGAGTCGCGGCTGATCAACGTGCGAAACGTGCGCACCGGTCAGCTCGTCGGGCAGCTCTCCTACCTGTCGGTCGGCATGGTCGCCGCCAAGAACGACTCCCTGGCCTGGGACCAGACGGTCTCGATGAGGAAGACCGGCGGCTGGGGCCGCATCGGCGGCACCAGCGTCTACGGCGTGGGCCGCTGTGCGTCGGCCGACAAGTGCACGACGCTGTTCACGAACTTCCCCATGGAGCGCATGGGTGAGGGGCGTACGAACGAGGGTCACGACGGCTGACGCCTGCCCCGGGCGATGCGGAGGTTCACCGCCGCACGGCGGCAGCGCGCCCCTTCGTCCGCTCGGCCTTCGCCTCGGCCGGCCGCGCGTCTCGCTCGCCCTGTGCCCACAGCGAGCGCACATGGCCGAGGTGGCGGGCCATGCACTTCTCGGAACCCTTGGCGTCGCCGGCCAGCATCAGGTCGAGGAGTTCCAGGTGTTCCTCGGCCGAGTGGATCAGCTCGCCGCGCTCGTCCAGGGCCGTCAGCCCGTACAGGCGCGAGCGCTTGCGCAGGTCGCTGACGGTCTCCACGAGGCGTTCGTTGCCGGTGAGGGAGAGCAGGGAGAGGTGGAATCGGCGGTCGGCCTCCAGATAGCCGATGAGGTCGTGGTCGCGTGCGGCGCGCACGATCTCCTCGGCGACCGGGCGGAGGGCCTCGAGGTCCTCGCGGGCCGCGGTGCGCGTGATCCGGCCCGTCATCGGCACCTCGATCAGCATGCGGATCTCGGTGAACTGGTCCAGATCGCGCTCGTTGACCTCGGTCACCCGGAAACCCTTGTTGCGGACCGGCTCGACCAGGCCCTCTCGGGCCAGGTCGAGCATGGCCTCGCGCACGGGGGTCGCGGAGATGCCGAAGTCCTCCGCGAGCCCCGGCGCCGAATAGACCTCGCCGGGCCGGAGTTCGCCGGAGATCAGCGCGGCCCGCAGGGCGTGGGCGACCTGGTCGCGCAGCCGCTCCGTGGCGGTGATGAGGTTGCGCTGTGTGAGGTGCCCCATGGTGTCCCTTTCGCGCCCCGATGGACTGGACCACCAGCGTACAATGTCACATTGCGTTTAGGGGGTCAGGGTATAAGTACGGCTCGACGTATAGAACTGCATTGCCGCGTGGCCCTGTTCGCGTGGGCCGTGACCGGATGCCTTGGCGCCGCCGAACGGCAGGTGGAAGTCGACGCCGGTGGACGGGGCGTTGACGCGGATCATGCCGGTGTCGAGCCGGTCGAGGCCCCGCAGCACCACCTCCAGGTCGGCGGTATGGATGGAGGTGACCAGGCCGTACGGGACGGAGTTGCTGATCCGTACGGCGTCGGCCAGGTCGTCCGCCGGCAGCAGGGCCGCGATCGGGCCGAAGACCTCCTCCCTCAGCAGCCGGTGGCCATGCGGCACCTTCTCGACCAGCGTCGGGGTGGCGTACCAGCCGGGCCCCTCGGGGGCGCTGCCGGCGGCGAGGACCGAGACGTCGCCCCGGACCGCGCCGACCCGGTCGCGCGCCCACGCGGAGATGAGCGGCCCGCACACCGTGGCCGGATCGGCCGGATCGCCGACGGGGAGCGTGCGCACCGCCTCGGCCAGGGCCTCGCGCAAGGGTTCCAGGGCCGCGCCGACGGCGATCACCCGGCTGGTGGCGGTGCACTTCTGCCCCGCGTATCCGGCGATGGCCGAGGCGATGTGGGCGGCCGCCCGTTCGATGTCGGCGTCGGGCAGGACGATCGCCGCGTTGAGCCCGCCCATCTCGGCCTGGACCGGGATGCCCCGGGCAGTGGCCGCACGGACCACCTCGGTGCCGACGACCGTCGATCCGGTGAAGGAGACGACGTCGGCGGCGGAGAGGAGGGCGCCGCCCTCGGCGGGGCCACCGGGCAGGTCCGTGAACACCCGGCTCGGCAGCGCCTCCTGAACGATCTCGGAGAGGCGCCGGGCACAGGCCGTGGCCTCGGGGGCGGGCTTGAGGACGACCGTGTTGCCGGCCGCCAGGGCGGGCGCGGCCTTCCAGCTCGGGATGGCGAAGGGGAAGTTCCACGGGGTGATCAGGCCCGCGACGCCGTGCGGACGACGACGGGTCAGCAGCAGCCCGGGGCCGGCGGCCGTCTCGTGGACGGCGCCGGTGGGTTCGTAGGGGGCCTGGGCGTAGTACCGCCAGATCGCGGCGGTGCGCGCGACCTCGGCCCGCGCCTCGGCGACCGGCTTGCCCACCTCCCGTACGGCGAGTGCGGCCAGTTCGTCGGCGGCGGCCTCGACCGCCCCGGCGACCGCCGAGAGGGCCGAGGAGCGGGCGGCCGCCCCGCCGAGCAGCCAGCCCGGCTGGGCGGCGCGGGCCCGTTCGACGGCGTCGGCGGCGGCGCGGGCGCCGGGCGCGGTGAACTCGGCCAGGACGTCGGAGGGGTCGGCCGGGTTGCGGGATACGAAGGAGGGGGCGGTGGTCACAGGAGGAAGCCTCCGGGGAAGGGGTCGTCCGGGTCGAGGAAGTACTGGGCGGTGCCGGTGATCCAGGCGCGCCCGGTGATGGTCGGCACGACCGCCGGCACCCCACCGACCACGGTCTCGCCCACCAGGCGGCCGGTGAACTCCGTGCCGATGAAGGATTCGTTGACGAAGTCGCGGTCGAGCGGAAGGGCGCCGCGGGCGTGCAGCTGCGCCATCCGGGCGGAGGTTCCGGTGCCGCAGGGGGAACGGTCGAACCATCCGGGGTGGATGGCCATGGCGTGCCGCGAGCGGTGCGCGTCCGAGCCGGGCGCGGCCAGGTAGACGTGCTTGAGGCCGTTGATCCCGGGTTGTTCGGGGTGGACGGGCCGGTCCGGTGAGGCGTTGACGGCGTTCATGACGGCGAGTCCGGCGGCGAGGAGGTCGTCCTTGCGGGCCCGGTCGAAGGGCAGGCCCAGCGCGTCCAGTTCGACGAAGGCGTAGAAGTTGCCGCCGAAGGCGATGTCGTACGTCACCGTCCCGTATCCGGGCACGTCCACCTTCCGGTCCAGACCGACGCAGAAGGCGGGCACGTTGGTGAGGGTGGCGGACCTCGCCGCGCCGTCCTCGACCCGCACGTCGACGCTGACCAGACCGGCGGGGGTGTCCAGCCGCACGGTGGTGACGGGCTCGGCGACCGGCACCATCCCGGTCTCGACGAGCACGGTGGCGACGCCGATGGTGCCGTGCCCGCACATCGGCAGCAGCCCGGACACCTCGATGTAGAGGACCCCGTAGTCGGCGTCGGGGCGGGTGGCGGGCTGGAGGATGGCGCCGCTCATCGCGGCGTGGCCGCGGGGCTCGTACATCAGGAGCGTGCGGAGGTGGTCCAGGTGCTCGATGAAGTGGGTCCGGCGCTCGGCCATGGTGGCGCCGGGTATGACCCCGACGCCGCCGGTGATGACGCGGGTGGGCATGCCCTCGGTGTGCGAGTCGACGGCATGGAAGACATGACGGGTGCGCACGGGCGTCCTTTCGGCAGGTGGCCCTCTCGGGCGGTCAGCGGTGGCCGTCGGCGACGGCCTTCTCGGTGGCGGCGCGCACCTGGGCCCCGACCTCCCCGGTGAGCGGGAAGCGCGGCGGGCGGGTGGGGCCGCCGTGGCGGCCGACGATGTCCATCGAGAGCTTGATCGACTGCACGAACTCGGTCTTGGAGTCCCAGCGCAGCAGCGGGTGCAGCGACTTGTAGAGCGGCAGGGCCGTCTCCAGGTCTCCGGCGACGGCGGCGTGGTAGAGCTCGGCGCAGGTGGCGGGGAAGGCGTTGGGGTAGCCGGCGATCCAGCCGACGGCGCCGGCCGTGGCGAGCTCCAGCAGGACGTCGTCCGCGCCGATGAGCAGGTCGAGGTCCGGGGCGAGTTCGGCGATCTCGTAGGCGCGCCGGACGTCGCCGCTGAACTCCTTGACCGCCACGATGCTGCCGTCGCCGTGCAGCCGGGCCAGGAGGGCCGGGGTCAGGTCGACCTTGGTGTCGATGGGGTTGTTGTACGCCACGACCGGCACCCCTGCCGCGGCGACGTCGGCGTAGTGGGCGCGTACGGCGTGTTCGTCGGCGCGGTAGGCGTTCGGCGGCAGCAGCAGGACGGAGCCGCAGCCGGCCTCGGCGGCCTGGTCGGCCCAGCGGCGGGCCTCGGCGCCGCCGTACGCGGAGACGCCGGGCATCACCCGCGCGCCGTCGCCCGCCGCCTCGACGGCGGTGCGGACCACGCGGGCGCGCTCCTCGTCGGTGAGGGTCTGGTACTCACCGAGGGAGCCGTTGGGGACGACGCCGTCGCATCCGTCCGCGAGGAGTCCGCGGACGTGCTCGGCGTAGGCGTCGTAGTCGATGGAGAGGTCCTCGCGCAGCGGGAGCGCGGTGGCGACCATGATGCCGCGCCAGGGGTGTTCGGTGTTCCAGGAGGTGGCGGTCATGCCGTAACCCTTCTATGCAGTGTGACATTTTATTGAAGACCAGCGATACCCACAAGCGGTGCCGCGGCGGTCAGTTGACACTCTCTTCGGTGGCTTCGAGCCCTCCGGCGCCTTCCGGCCCCTCGGTGGACTCCGCCTCGTCGAGCGTGCCCAGCGCCCCGAGGGGGACGGGCACGGCGAGCGGCCTGCGCTCGGCGGACGGCGGTACGGTCCCCTCCACCGCGCCCGGGGCGGCGAGGCAGGCCACGGCCGTCCCGCACATCCGGCCCTGGCACCAGCCCATGCCCGCCCGGGTGAGGAGCTTGACGGTGCGCGCGTCACGGGCGCCGAAGTCGGTGACCGCTTCGCGGATCCGGCCCGCCGTGACCTCTTCGCAGCGGCAGACGTCCGTGTCGTCGGCGAGCCAGTCCCTCCAGCCGGCGCCGGGGGCGTGTGCCACGGCCATGGCGGCGGCGAAGGCGCGCATCCGGTCGCGGCGGCGGCGCAGTTCCCGCACCCGTCCGCCACCGAGGAGCGCCGGCGTGGAGCGCAGCCGGGCGGCCGCGGCGATGCCCGCCAGCTCGCCCTCGACGCGGGCGAGCTGCCAGCCGCCGGTGCCGCCGGTCTCCCCCGCGGCCCACAGGCCCGGGACCGAGCTCTCCTGGAGGTCGTCCAGGGCGAGGGCGTACGTTCCGTCCGGTGTCCGCCGGGTCGCGCAGCCCAGCCCGGTG
This sequence comes from Streptomyces sp. NPDC023527, assembly GCF_055560115.1. Lineage (NCBI taxonomy): Bacteria > Bacillati > Actinomycetota > Actinomycetes > Kitasatosporales > Streptomycetaceae > Streptomyces > Streptomyces sp. NPDC023527. Next base: position 338,660 of record NZ_JBVHJJ010000010.1, on the reverse strand, counting down.
GCCAGCTCGATCTGCGGGATCAGTCCGTGCCCCACGGCCAGGGCGTCGCAGGCGATGCGGCGGCCCGTGCCCGGAACCGGTCGCCAGTGGCGGTCGATCCGGGAGACCGTGACGGCCTCCACGCGGTCGGTGCCGTGCGCCTCGGTGACCGCGCTGCGGGCTCGCAGCGCGACCCGGTGGCGCAGCAACGCCGAGCCGTGAACGGCGGCTTCGAGGAGTTTGCGCGGGTTGGTGGCGAGGGCGCGCGGATGCCGGGCGTATCCGAGATAGCCGGACGCCTCGACCACCGCGGGGACGTGCGCCCCGGCGGCGGCGAGCGAGGAGGCGACGGCGAGCAGCAGCGGTCCGCTGCCCGCGACGACGATCCGTTTGCCGGGCAGGACGAGCCCCGACTTGAGCATCGCCTGGGCGCCCCCGGCCCCCACGACACCGGGCAGGGTCCAGCCGGGGAAGGGCAGTTGCCGTTCGTAGGCGCCGGTCGCGAGGAGGATCGCGCGGGCCCGTACGCGGACCGGGCGGTCACCGTCGCCGTCGGTCCCGGTGAGGGCGTGGGCGCTCCACAGGCCGCCGTCCTCCCGGGTCACGGTCCAGACGTGGTGGCCCGTGAGGTGGTCGATGCCGCCGGCCTCCAGGCGTCGGCGCAGCTCCGCGAAGGCGGGCCAGTCGTGGTGCAGGGCCTGCGGCCGCCGGGCGCGCAGGGCCGGGGCGGGGTGCCGGAAGTACTGGCCGCCGGGCTGCCCGGAGGCGTCCAGGAGCGCGACGGACAGGCCGCGTCCGGCGGCGGCGACGGCACCCGCGAGGCCGGCGGCGCCCGCGCCGATCACCGCGAGGTCGTACGGTTCAGATGCCGAGCTCGGCATGGCCGTGTCCTTCCTGGGTGGTGATCGCGTCGCCGGGCCGGGCGGCCACCAGGCAGGCTCTGCGGTTGGGCTGCCCGTTGACGGTGGCGAGGCAGTCGTAGCACTGGCCGATGCCGCAGAACGCCCCGCGCGGGCGGCCGCCGTCGCGTGTGGTGCGCCAGGCGAGGATGCCGGCTCCCCACAGCGCGGCGGCAATGGTCTGGCCGGGCAGGGCGGTGACCGTACGGCCGTCGAAGGTGATCTCGAACGGCGGGCCGGGTTCCGCCCCGACCAGGTCGGCGGGGGTACGGGCCACTGCGGGCCTCCTCTCGGGGCAGGGGAACGGACGGAGGTCAGGCGGCGGCGAAGCGGCCGGGGCTGAACGGCCGTATGTCCAGCGGTGGTTCGCCGCCGGTCAGCAGCCGGGCGACGATCAGCCCCGTGGCCGGGGCGAGTCCGATGCCCGCGCCTTCGTGGCCGCAGGCGTGCAGCAGTCCGGGCACGTGGGGGTCGGAGCCGATCGCGGGCAGGTGGTCGGGCAGGTACGGACGGAACCCCGCGTACGTGCGGATCACCCGCACCCCGGCCAGCACCGGGAACAGCGCGGTGGCCCCGGCGGCGAGGCGGCGGAGCACCTCCACGGACAGGGTGCGGTCGAAGCCGACCCGTTCGCGGCTGGCGCCGATGAGGACCGGACCCGAGGGGGTGCCCTCGACCACGGCCGAGGTCTGCAGGGCCGCCGAGCCGCTGGCCACGTCGGCGACGTAGTCGGCCGCGTACACCTTGTGCCGCACCAGGCGGGGCAGCGGTTCGGTGACGAGCACGAAGCCCCTGCGCGGCAGGACGGGCAGGGACGCGCCCGCGAGCCGGGTCAGTTCACCGCCCCAGGTGCCGGCCGCGTTCACCACGTACGGCGCGTGCACCGTGCCGTTCGGCGTCCGTACGCCCCGCACCTCGCCGCCCGCTCGGGTGAGGACGGCGGTGACCTCCTCGCCGGTGCGCACCCGGGCGCCCGAGGCGCGCAGCAGGTGGGCGGCGGCGAGGGCGGGCTGGACCTGGGCGTCCTGCGGGTAGTGGAAGCCGCCTACGAGGGCGGGGGAAAGGTGCGGTTCGAGGTCGCGCAGCAGGGGAGCCGTGACCTCGTCGGCCCTGACGCCCGCCCGGGCCTGCGCCGCGGCGAAGTCGCGCAGCGCGTTCACCCCCGGGCCGTCGGAGGCGACGACGAGGCCGCCCTTCGCCTCGTACTCGATCCCCGCGGGGAGTCGCTCGGCCAGCTCCGACCACAAGCGCGTGGAGAGCAGGGCCAGATCGAGCTCGGGGCCGGGCTCCTTGTCGGAGACCAGCAGATTGCCCTCACCGGCCCCCGTGGTCCCGCCCGCGACGGGACCGCGGTCGAGCACGGTGACGGAGAGGCCGGAGCGGGCGGCATAGTAGGCGCATGCGGCGCCGACCACGCCCGCTCCGACGACGATGACGTCCGAGGAGTTTCTCGTGGGCACGACAGTAATATTTCACATTGCACCACTGCTGCCAAGAGTCCTCCCGGACAACTCTTCTCACTCTTCCATCAGTTCGCCCATCCACGCCTCGATCGCGTCCGGGGTACGCGGCAGCGCCCCCGACATCAGCCGCGCCCCGTCGGCGGTGATGACGAGGTCGTCCTCGATCCGCACCCCGATCCCCCGCAGCGCGGCCGGCAGCGTCTCGTCGTCGGGCTGGAGATAGAGCCCGGGTTCGACGGTGAGCACCTGCCCCTCCTCCAGAACGCCGTCGAGGTAGGCGTCCGCCCGCGCCTGAGCGCAGTCGTGGACGTCGAGGCCGAGCATGTGCCCGCTGCTGCAGAGGGTGTAGCGCCGGTGGAGGTCGCCTTCGGCGCTCGGCAGCACGCCCCACTCCGCGAGGCCCTCCGCGATCACCCGCATGCCGGCGCGGTGGAAGTCGCGGAAGCTCGCGCCCGGCTTGAGCGCGGCGATGCCCGCCTGCTGGGCGGCGAGGACGAGTTCGTAGACCTGCCGCTGTACGGGCGAGAAGCGCCCGGAGAGCGGCAGGGTGCGGGTGATGTCGGAGGTGTAGAGGGTGTCGGTCTCCACGCCGGCGTCCAGGAGAAGCAGTTCACGGGGGTCCAGCCGCCCGTCGTTGCGTATCCAGTGCAGGACGCAGGCGTGTGCGCCCGAGGCGGCGATGGTCTCGTAACCGGGGCCGTTGCCCTCCGCGCGGGCGCGCAGGCCGAAGACGCCCTCGATCCACCGCTCGCCGCGCGGGTGTGCCAGCGCGCGCGGCAGCGCCCGTACGACGTCCTCGAAGCCGGCGGCGGTGTGGTCCACGGCCAGTTGCAGCTGTGCGACCTCCCAGGCGTCCTTGACCAGGCGCAGTTCGCTCAGGGCGGTGGCGAGCTCGGGGTCGCGGGACGGTTCGCGGCCGGGCGGGAGCTGACCGTAGGCGTCCACGTGCGCGCAGCGGATGCCGGTCATGCGCTCGGCCTCGGCGAGGTCGGGGCGCCGGCCGACCCAGAACTCGCCGTAGCGCCGGTCGCGGTAGAACTCCGCGCCGTCGCGCGGGGAGCGCGGCCGCACGTACAGCACGGCCTCGTGCCGGTGCGGGCCGTCCGGCTCCAGGACCAGCACATGGCCCGCCTGCTCCTCGCCGGTGAGGCCGGTCAGCCAGGCGTAGGCGCTGTGCGGGCGGAAGCGGTGGTCGCAGTCGTTGGACCGGACCTTCAACTCCCCGGCGGGCACGACCAGCCGCTCGCCCGGAAAGAGCGCGGAGAGCCTTCCCCGGCGTGCGGCGGCGATGTCGGCGACCGGTAGCCGGATGTCGTCGGGCAGCGGGGACGCCGCCCAGCCGCCGGCCATGAAGGTCGCGAACTCCGGCGAAACAGGCAGGTCATGACTTACCGTTCGGGGCGCGGTGACCGTCGGTTCGTTCATGGGGCTCCTCCTCGGACACAGGTGGGTAACGGAGCGACTGATGCCTTGTCAGTGCAATTTCACATTACTATGTTACGGGTCACATTTCAGCTGTCCGCTGTTCGACTGTTCACGGAGTGACCACTGATGAACAAGCGCACCTGTACCGCCCTGGCCGCCCTGCTGGCGGCCCCCCTCGCACTCGGCACGGCCGGGTGTTCCGGCGGGAAGCAGGCAGGAGGCGGTGGCAAGAATCCCGCCGTCGCCGGCGAGGGCTCCGTGATCGGCGGCACTCCGCAGAAGGGCGGCACGCTCACGGTGCTGTCCAACCAGGACTTCACGCACCTCGACCCGGCCCGCAACTGGGTCATGAACGACATGGACTTCGGCACCCGGCTGCTCTACCGCACCCTGGTGACGTACAAGGCGGCCCCCGGAACGGGCGGCAACCAGTTGGTGCCCGACCTCGCCACCGACCTCGGCACCCCCTCCGACGGCGCCCGGACCTGGACGTTCCACCTCAAGGAGGGGGTGAAGTACGAGGACGGCTCACCCGTCACCGCGCAGGACGTCAAATACAACGTGGAGCGGTCCTTCTCCCCCGACCTCCCCGGCGGCGCCGACTACGCGGCCCGCTACCTCGCCGGCGCCGAGGGCTACCAGGGCCCCGCCCAGGGCAAGCACCTGGACTCCGTCAAGACCCCGGACGACCGCACCATCGTCTTCGAACTGCGCAAGCCCTTCGCGGAGTTCCCCAACGCCACGGTGATGCCGACCTTCGCCCCCGTGCCGCAGGCGCAGGACAAGGGCCCGCGGTACGACAACCGGCCCTTCTCCTCAGGGCCCTACAAGATCGACTCCTACGACCGGGGGAAGAAGCTCGTCCTCGTACGCAACGACAAGTGGGACCCGAAGACGGACGAGATCCGCAAGGCGTACCCCGACAAGCTGGTCGTCGTCATGGGGCTCAAGGCCAATCAGATCGACGACCGGCTGATATCGAGCCAGGGCGCCGACGCCTCCGCCGTCTCCTGGGGCGCCCTGCGGCCGGAGAGCGCGGCGAAGGTGCTGCCCGACGCCGGGGTGCGGAAACGACTCCTCGCCGAGTCCACCAACTGCACCGACATGGTCCAGATGCACACCGGCCGCGCCCCCTTCGACGATGTGCGGGTGCGCCGGGCCGTGCAGTACGCCCTCGACCGGGACGCCGTCCTGACCTCCTCCGGCGGCCCCGCCTTCAACGACCTGTCGACCGCCTACATGCCGGCCGCGCTCTTCGGCGGCAAGCAGCCCGACACCCTGAAGATCCCCGCCACGGGTGACACGGAGAAGGCGAAACAACTGCTGAAGGAGGCCGGAAAGCCGGACGGTCTCACCACCAAGATCACTGTCTCGTCGGGCGACAAGGGCCGGGCCGAGGCGATCCAGCAGTCCCTGGGCAGGGCCGGCATCAAGGTCACCATCGAGACGGTCGACCCCTCCGCCTTCTACGCCACCATCGGCGACACCAAGAACCGCACCGACATGGTGTACACCGGCTGGTGCCCCGACTACCCCTCCGGCTCCACCTTCCTGCCCTTCGTCTTCGACGCCCGCTTCATCAAGGAGAAGGGCAACTCCGGCAACCACTCGCTCTTCCGCGACGACGCGACCATGAAGCGGATGGACGAGATCGCGGCCATGACGGACGCCAAGGAGGCCGGTCCGGCCTGGCAGCGGCTGGACGGCGAGATCCTCGCCAAGGCCCCGACCGTGCCGGTGCTGATCCGGCGGTGGCCGCTGGTCCTCGGCACCAACATCGCCGGCGCGTACGGGCACACGTCCTTCGGCGGCCAGATCGACTACGCCACGGTCGGCCTCAAGGACCCCGCGAAGAGCCAGGGCTGAGGGCCGGCCCGCCATGACCACCACCACCGCAGCAGAGCTACCCGTGAGCAGCGGCCCCTGGCGGCTCGCCCGCGCCGAACTGCGCCGCCGCACCGCCGTGCGGGTCTCCCTCCTCGTCGTCGCGCTCTTCCTGCTCATGGCCGCGGGCGCCCCGCTGCTGAGCTCGCTCGCCGGCTGGACGCCCGAGGAGTTCGACAAGAGCGCCGTCGACCCCTACCTCGGCGGCCAGCCCCTCGGCCCGCTCGGCGGCATCTCCGCCGACCACTGGCTCGGCGTGGAACCCGTCACCGGCCGCGACCTCTTCGCCCGGGTCGTCCACGGCGCCCAGGTGTCGCTCCTGATCGCCCTGACCGCCACCGCGATCGTCGTCGTCGCCGGAACGGCGGCCGGCATCGCCGCGGGCTACTTCGGCGGCCGCACCGACACCGTCCTCTCCCGCCTGATGGACCTCACCATGTCCTTCCCCTCCCTCATCTTCATGATCGCGATGATGTCGGTGGCCAAGGACGTCAACCGGATCCTGCTGATGACCGCCGTCATCGGGCTGTTCGGCTGGCCCGGCATCGCCCGCGTCGTCCGTGGCCAGACCCTCTCGCTCAAGCACCGCGAGTACGTCGACGCCGCCCGCGTCGGCGGCTCGGGCCCCTGGCGCATCCTCACCCGCGACATCCTCCCCGGCGTGTCCGGGCCCGTCATCGCGTACACCACTCTGATCATCCCCGGCATGATCGCCACCGAGGCGGCCCTGAGCTACCTGGGCGTCGGCGTCCGGCCGCCCACCCCGTCCTGGGGGCAGATGATCGCCGAGAGCGTCGCCTTCTACGACACGGACCCCATGTACTTCGTCATCCCGAGCACCTGCCTGTTCCTGACGGTGCTCGCCTTCACCCTGCTCGGCGACGCGCTGCGCGACGTCCTCGACCCGAGGAGCGGCCGTACATGATCCTCTACATCGGCCGCCGGCTCCTCGCCGTCATCGGGGTGCTCATCGCCATCGCCGCCGTCACCTTCACCATCTTCTACGTGCTGCCCTCCGACCCCGCGGCCGCCGCCTGCGGCAAGTCGTGCAGCGCGGAACGGCTGACCGCGATCCGCGCCCACATGGGCCTCGACCAGCCGCTGTGGCGGCAGTTCGCGGACTTCGTCACCGGCATCTTCACCGGCCGCACCATGGGCAGCGGCCAGTACGCCCTGCACTGCGCGTTCCCCTGCCTCGGCTACTCGTACGAGAACTCCGAGGCCGTCTGGGACCTGCTCATGGACCGCCTGCCGGTCTCGGCGTCCCTCGCGCTGGGCGCGGCCGTGCTCTGGCTGCTGCTCGGGCTGACGGCCGGGGTCGTCGCGGCGCTGCGCAAGGACACCCTCACCGACCGCGTCCTGATGGTCGGCGCCGTCGCCGCGGCCTCCCTGCCGGTCTACTTCACCTCGATGATGCTGATCTACGGCGTCATCCGCGGGGCCGGACTGCTGCCCTACCCGCAATACGTCGCCTTCGGCCACGACCCGCTGCACTGGGCGTCGAACCTGCTCCTGCCCTGGCTGGCGCTGGCGGTGCTGTACGCCGCGATGTACGCGCGCCAGAGCCGCAGTTCGATGATCGAGACCATGGCGGAGCCGTACATCCGCACCGCCCGCGCCAAGGGCCTGCCGCGCCGCACCGTCGTCGTCAAGCACGGGCTGCGGGCCGGCATGACCCCGATCCTCACCCTCTTCGGCATGGACCTGGGCGGGCTGCTCGCGGGCGCGGTCATCACCGAGTCCATCTTCGGGCTCCCCGGGATCGGGCGGCTGTTCTACGGCGCGCTGTCCACCGGCGACCAGCCGGTCATCCTCGGCGTCACGCTGCTGGCCGCCGCCTTCATCGTCGTCGCCAACCTGGCCGTCGACCTGCTCTACGCCGTCGTCGACCCGCGAGTGAGGTACTGATGGCCGCCGAACAGCCTCCCCTGCTCCGCGTCGAGGGCCTCGGTGTCACCTTTCCCACGAAGCACGGCCCCGTACGGGCCGTGGACTCCCTGGATCTGACGGTGCGCCGCGGCCGGACCCTCGGCATCGTCGGCGAGTCCGGCTCCGGCAAGTCCGTCACCTCCCTGGCGATCATGGGCCTGCACACCGGCGCCGAGGTCACCGGCTCCATCACCCTCGACGGCCGGGAGCTGGTGGGCCTGGCCGAACGCGAGCTGGCCCGGCTGCGCGGCCGCCGGATGGCGATGATCTTCCAGGACCCGTTGTCCAGCCTCCACCCCTACTACACCGTCGGCGAGCAGATCGCCGAACACCACCGCGTCCACTTCGGCTCCCGCCGCGCGGCGGCCCGCCGGCGGGCCGTCGAGATGCTCGGCGAGGTCGGCATCCCCGAGCCCGCGCGCCGGGCGGGCGACTATCCGCACCAGTTCTCCGGCGGCATGCGCCAGCGCGTGATGATCGCCATGGCGCTGGCCTGCGAACCCGAGCTGCTCATCGCCGACGAGCCGACCACCGCGCTCGACGTCACCGTCCAGGCGCAGATCCTGGAGCTGATCGCGCGCCTGCAGGCGGACCGCGGACTCGCCGTCGTCATGATCACGCACGACCTGGGCGTCGTCGCCCGCGTCGCCCAGGACGTGCTGGTGATGTACGGCGGCCGGGTGGCCGAACAAGCTCCGGTGGACACCCTGTTCGCGGCCCCGGCCCACCCGTACACCCGGGGCCTGCTCGACTCCCTGCCCCGCCTCGACGACAGCGACGACCAGCCTCTGCGGGCCATTCCGGGCAGCCCGCCCTCGCTGCTGACCCCGGCCGCGGGCTGCGCCTTCGCGCCGCGCTGCCCGCGCGCGGCGGCCGCCACGCCGGCCGAGCGCGAGCGCTGCGCGGACAGCAGACCCGGCCTCCACCCCTCCCAAGGGCATCTGGTCGCCTGCCACCTGCCCCTGCACACCGCTGCCCACGCCCCGGGAGGCACCCGATGACCAAGACCGCCGCGCCCCTGCTGTCCGTCCGGGACCTGACCATGACCTTCCCGGGCAAGCGGGGCCGTTCGGCTCCCGTGCGGGCCGTCGACGGCGTCTCCTTCGAGGTGGCGGCGGGCGAGACCCTGGGGCTGGTCGGTGAGTCCGGGTGCGGCAAGTCCACCACCGGCCGCATGATCGTACGGCTCCTGGAGCCGACCGCCGGATCGGTCACCTACGACGGCCGCGACATCAGCCGCCTTGGGCAGCGCGCGCTCAAACCGCTGCGCCGACAGCTCCAGATGGTCTTCCAGGACCCGCACTCCTCCCTCAACCCGCGCCAGACCGTGGCGCGCGTCATCGCCGATCCGCTGCTGGTGCAGGGCAGTTCGGCGGCGGACGCGCGCAAGCGGGCGGCGGAGCTGATGGAACTGGTGGGCCTCATCCCCGAGCACCTCGACCGCTACCCGCACGAGTTCTCCGGCGGGCAGGCCCAGCGCATCGGCATCGCCCGTGCCCTCGCCACCGGCCCCCGCCTGATCGTCGCCGACGAGCCGGTCTCGGCCCTGGACGTCTCCGTGCAGGCCCAGATCGTCAACCTGATGGAACGGCTGCAACGGGAACTCGGCCTCGCCTACCTCTTCATCGCCCATGACCTGTCGGTGGTGAAGCGGGTGTGCGACCGGGTGGCCGTGATGTACCTGGGGCGCATCGTCGAAGTCGGCGACAAGGAGCGGGTCTACGCGGCCCCGGCCCATCCGTACACCCGAGCCCTGCTCTCCGCCGTCCCGCTGCCGGACCCGGCCGCCGAGCGGGCGCGGGAGCGGATCACCCTGCTCGGCGACCCACCGAGCCCGGCGGCGCCCCCGCCGGGCTGCACATTCCACCCGCGGTGCGCCAAGGCACGGGAGATCTGCCGCGGCGAGGCGCCGCTGCTGCGGATCGCGGTACCGGGCGAGGCGCGCGAGGTGGCCTGTCACTTCCCCGAGACGGCCTGAGCGCGGGTGTGCCGGTGCCCTGGGTCCAATGGGGGGATCCAGGGCACCACCGCGTTCCGTGGGGTCACCGCTTGGTGACGCGGACGGTCTCGCCGTGGCCGTCGGCGGCCAGTACGTCGACGCTGACACCGGCGGCGGGATCGGTGAACGACTGCCCCGGCCGGTAGGGGGCGTCGTCCAGCGGCCGGCAGCCGCTCGCGGGAACGGTGTCGGGGTTGGCGTCCATCACCCGGATCGGGCCCTTGCCGGTGGGCACGGAGGAGTCCACCTTGTAGACCAGGGCACCGGTCGAGCAGGCCCGCGCGTCCGCGCGCGCCGCCCGCCGCGACTCGACGACGTAGGCGGTCGTCGGGCCGGTGCGTATCACGGCCATCTTCGTGCCGCCGCCGTACTCGACGGCGGTCAGGCGGACGGTGTCACCGCCCCTGGAGGCCCGGCAGACGACCTGGCTGTCGTCCGTCCAGCCGAGCTTCCACGACTGCCAGGCGAAGTACTGCGAGCCCGCTCCGTCGATCAGTCCCATCACGTCCCAGCCGCCGGTGAAGCGGTGGCCGTCGCTTCCCGTGTCGAAGGCGTACAGGTCGGGGAGTCCGAAGGTGTGGGCGGACTCGTGGCCCACCAGCCGGTGGTCCCAGCGCCACATGTCCTGGCCGAAGGTGACCGCCCACTTGACGCGGCGGCCGTCGGCGACCACCCCCGCCGTGCCCGGTTCGTAGATGTAGGTGGGGGTGAAGGAGATGGCCGGCGCGTTGCGGGTGGCGACGACGTAGACCATGTCGTACGGGGAGAAGTCGACGTACGGGTCGGCCGCGGCCACGGCGTCCTTGAGGTATGCCTCGTGCGCCTCGTGGCTGAGTCCGCGGGCGAAGCCGTAGTCCGTGGAGCGGTGCGGCATGCGCGCCCAGCGCCGGTGCTCGGTGAGGGACAGCCGCGCCCTGCCGTAGGAGGCGTTCCGCACCCAGTCGGCGCCAGGGGTGATCCGGGCGCTGTCGGCGGCCGGGGACTCGGTTGCGGGGGCGTCGGGGAAGTCCACGAAGATCATGGCGACCCTGATGGTCCCGGTGGGGCGCTGGAAGACGGAGTGGTCGGTGTCGTGGCCCTCGTCGGTCCAGCCGGTGGTGCCGGGCAGGGCACACGCCGACGTGCTGTCCCGTGCCGCCGTACCGGTCTCCGCCCGGGCGGGAGGCGTGCACAGGATCAGTACGGCGGTGAGCACCGTCGACAGCAGGGCCGGCGCCACCGGCCCGGAGGAAAGGATTCGTCTCATGGTCGCGGGAACCCCCGTCGCTTGCGCTGTGATCTTTCGCATAAGGGTGCGCCGTTCCGCGGCCTGTCCGTAAGCTCACGCCGGTCCATAACATCCGCGCCATGGACCTCGAGTTACGGCATCTGCGGGCAGTGTGCGCGATCGAGGACGCCGGCAGCCTGACCCGTGCCGCGGCGGCGCTGCGCATGTCCCAGCCGGCCCTCAGCGCCCAACTGCGGCGCATCGAGGCCATGCTCGGCGGGGCGCTCTTCGACCGCCGCCAGGTCGGCGTGGTGGCCACGGGCCTCGGCGAACTGGTGCTCGCGCGGGCCCGCGCCATCCTGCCGGGTGTCGACGGCCTGCTGGCCGACACCGCCCGCGCGACCCGCCGCCAGGACGCGCCGGAGCGGGTCCGCGTCGGCTCGGTGGGCGCTCCGCTGCTCGGCCATCTGCTCCTGGCCATCCGCGAGACGCTGCCCGGGGCCGAGTTGACCGCGCGGTGCCGGAACTCCCCGGTGCCGCTCCTCGACGACCTCGCCGCCGGGCGCCTGGAGGCCGCGGTCCTCGGCGACAACCCCGGCCGGGAGCTGTCGTCCGGCGGCGGCGTCGAGCTGCGCCCCCTGGTGACCGAACCGGTCTTCGCCCTGCTGCCGTCCGCCCATCCACTGGCCGCGCGGGAGGAAGTGAGCCTGAACCGGCTCATCGAGGAGGACTGGGCCGTCCCCCGCCCCGACAACGACCGCACCCGGGAGTACTGGTCGGCCGTCTTCGCGCTGACGGGCGGCCAGCCGCGCACGCCGTACGAGGCGGAGGGGCGGCAGCTGGTCGAGCTCGTACGGGCGGGGCTGGCCGTGAGCCTGTGCCAGGCCACCTTCACCGAGGTCCCGGGCACCACCGTCCGCCCCCTGTCCGGCAACCCCCTGTGGTACCGCCATGTCCTGGCCTGGCACCGCGAGGGGCCGCTCGCCACGTGCGGCGACGAGATCGTCCGCAGGGTCGGGGAGGGCTATCTGTCCACCTGCGCGACCAGTGGGGCGTATGCGCGGTGGCGCGAACGGCACCCGGACTCGGCACGGTTGACCGACTGACGGAAGCACCCGAAAGTCCCCGGAAGAAGACCGTCCGCTTGAATGTTCGATGAATTCAGGGCTACTGAGGGGTTGTCAGTAACATTTCACATTACTACGTTACGCATCACATGGCGCCGCATCGGTCCCCCACGTACCGCCCCTCCCAGGGCGGTTGACGCTCCGTCGCGCCGCCGTCGGCACGCGAGCCATCGCGCCTCCGCGTGCGACTCACTCCACCTCCCACACAGGAGTCACCGTGTTCCACTCCAGAACCTTGCGCGGGTCCCTGCTCACCGCGGCGATAGCGGCGACACTCTGCGCCACCGCCGTCCAGCCCGGTTACGCGGACTCCCCCGCGCCCTCCCCAGCGCCCTCCGCCGCGGTGCCGAGCGCGGCCGCGCGTGCGGACACCCCCACGCCCAACCCCTTCGACGAGATCACCCGGCTCGCCAACGCCCCGCGGCCGGCGATCCAGCCCCCCTCCGCACCGGGTGGCCTGACCGACGGACGCGTGCCCGGCGCGCGTACGGACAAGCCGAAGGCCGACAAGGGCAAGGCGAAGGCCCTGCCTCCCCGCGCCACCCTCGGCGGCACCACCGTGCCCTGCACGCTCGACGGCATCACACGGCTCTCCCCCGAGCAGTTCGCCGACTTCCTCGCCGACCCGGCCGTCACCGCCGACGGCTGTCTGCGCACCATCCTGTGGACCTGGGACCAGCGGCTGGTCCCGGTCATGTCGAAGGCGCACGTCCAGGCCGTCTCCCGCCGGATCGAGCGCCTCGCCGCCGCGCACGACGGGAAGAACGGCAGCCACCTGCTGGAGATGTTCACCTACCTCCACGCCGTCGGCTACCACGACTTCTCGCGCGACGAGATCGACCTCACCGACGCGCCGACCGTGGAGGCCATACGCCGCGCGGTGTACTACTTCGGCACGGCCGCCCGCACCTTCGACGTCACCCGTACCAACGCGGAGTCCCTGCGCGAGGCCCTCTACGCGGCCAGCTCCCCCGGGCTGCGCCAGCACCAGCTCCCGCTGATCAAGCGCGTCCTGGCCACCATGGACGCCTCGCACCCGGACACCGCCAAGGACACCTCCTGGGCCGGTGCCGCGCTCGCCGCGCTCTCCCTCAACTACCTCGGCGTCTACAGCGGCAACCACGACACCGCCTTCCACGCCGCCGTCGCCGCCGACTCCTCCTACCGCGCCACCTTCAAGGCCTTCGCCGGCTACACCCACCTCAAGGGCACGGCCAACGCCTGGGTGGTGCGCGACGCCGTCGGCGAGTACGGCCGGATGGGCCAGATCGACGCGCTCCGGAGCGAGATCACCGCCGCCCTCGGCGGCCTGCTGTCCACCACCGCCGGCAACTTCGGCGAGGGCAGCGAGCCCTGGGCCAAGGTCGTCACCTGGCTGAACGAGTTCGACGCCTGTAAGCAGTACGGGGTGTGCAAGGCGGACATCGAGCGCCGCATCTTCCCGTACACCTACTCGTACGACAACGGCGCCATCAAGGTCCGCACCGCCCTGCCGCGCGCCACCGTCGACCGCCTCTACTACGCGAGCAAGCAGGTCAAGGCGCAGTTCCACCGGGTCCTGGGCACCGAGCAGCCGCTGGCGGGCGACACCAACACCACGCTGAACATCGTGCTGTACGCCTCGCGCTCCGACTACGAGATCTACCACCCGCTGCTGACGGGCATGGGCACCAACAACGGCGGCATCTACATCGAGAACGGCGCCACGTTCTACACGTACGAGCGGCGCGTCCCGCAGGACTCCACGCTCACGCTGGAGGAGCTGTTCCGCCACGAGTACACGCACTACCTCAACGGCCGCTGGGCGGTGCCCGGTCTCTTCGGCGAGGGTTCCTGGTACCAGGGCGACCGCACCACCGCGATGGACGAGGGCACGGCGGAGTTCTTCGACGGAGCCACCCGCGACGACGGCATCAGGGTCCGCAAGTCGCTGGTGCAGAGCGTCATCAACGACACGGCCGGCGGCAAGCCCCGGATGACCGTCGACCAGCTGCTGCACGCGGAGTACGACAGGGACGGCTTCCGCTTCTACTCCTACGCCGGAACGTTCTTCGAGTTCCTGTGGACCGAGCGCCCCTCGCTGCTGAAGGAGATGTACGGCTACACCCGGGCCGACGACCCGGCCGGCTTCGACGCCTGGCGCAACCGCCTCGGCCGGGATTCGAACCTGCAGCGCGCGTACGACACGTTCCTGGACCAGCAGATCGCCAAGGTCAAGGACCTGTACGTGCCGAACACCACGTTCACACCCATCGGGCGGCTGGACGCCGGCCACCCCGCCACGATCCGCGCGTCCATCAGCGCCATGACCGGCAACACGCCCGACTGCCGCACCAACGGCGACCGGGAGCGCCCCCGCTTCACGTGCACGGGCCGCGTCACCGCCAACCTGAGCAGCCCGGGCAACACCGACCTGGTCTTCAAGGACATGTCCGAGACGGTCGACTACTTCATTCTCGACCGGACGAAGAAGGGCACCAACAACCTCGCCGACATGAACTGCTCCTTCGGCAAGGTCGACCTCTGGCCCGACCGCCCCGCGGGCTCGGCGGACTACACCTGCGAAGGCCCCCTCCGCGGCTGAGGGGTCGGTCCTCCGCCGGTCCGCCGCACAATCTGGTGCCCGTGAGCGGCGAGAGGGACCTGCGGAAATTGTTGAGCGGCGTGCGCCCGGAGCTGAACCCCGGGCGCTACGTCTTCACCACGATCGACGGCGGCATCCCGTCCGGTGTCACGCCCGTGGTCACCGTCGCCGAACGGGAGGGGCTGACGCTGGTGGCCCGGCTGGAGGACGCCGACGCGGCGGGTCTCGCGCGACGGTACGCCTGACGCCGGGTTCGGCCGGTTGTCGTCCATGGACGGCTCAACTTGGCCTGTACATGACTCGTGTTCAGTGGTGGCATGTACCCCGCGGAGCTGGTCCGCAGAGCAGCGGGAGGGATCTCCATGTTCAGACCGGTGATGATCGGAAGCGCGGCCGTGGCGCTGATGGCCGCTTCGTTCACCCCATCGGCGGCTGCTGATGCGGACAGGGTGCCCCCGCCGGACAGGGTCGTGATCGACGTCGTGGCCGTCAACGGCTCGGGCTGTCCCGCCGGTACGGCCGCCGTGGCGGTCGCCTCGGACAACACGGCCTTCACGGTGACCTACAGCGACTACCTGGCCCAGGTGGGCGTCGGTTCCAAGCCGACCGACTTCCGCAAGAACTGCCAGCTCGGACTGAACGTCCACGTCCCCCAGGGCTACACCTACGCGATCGCCCGCGCGGACTACCGCGGCTTCGCGCACCTGGAAAGCGGGGCCACGGGCCTGGAACGGGCCAGCTACTACTTCCAGGGCTCGTCGCACACCTCCGCCGCGAACCACCGCTTCGCCGGCCCGGTCAGCGACAACTGGCAGGCATCCGACAGCACGGACGCCAGTGCCCTCGTCTACGCACCGTGCGGCGTACAGCGGATCCTCAACGTCAACACCGAGCTGCGCGTGAACGCCGGCAGCTCGGACCCGTCGAGGACCACCAGCTTCATGGCGATGGACTCGACCGACGGAAGCGTCAACACCCTCTACCACTTCGCCTGGAAAGAGTGCCCCTGAGCGTGTGGGCCACAGGGCCGGCCGACGTCCGGCGGCCCACCCCGAGGCATGACCCGGGGCGGGGAGGAGCGGACTCCGGCCAACGCCGCGCTGACGGCTCAACCTGACCTGTACACGCCCCGTCGCTGATGGTGACATAACCATCAGGTTGTCCGGGTCAGGCCCAAGGGCAGTGGAAGGGATCCCTCATGTTCGGACCGGTGTTGATCGGTAGTGCGGCCTCGGCGCTCCTCGCCCTGTCATTCTCACCGACGTCGAACGCCGTCGCCGACGGGGTGCCGCCGCCGGACAAGATCGTGATCGATGTGGTGGCTGTCAATGGCTCGGGCTGTCCCGCCGGTACGGCCAACGTGGCCGTCTCGCCGGACAACATGGCCTTCACGGTGACCTACAGCCACTACATCGCCCAGGTGGGCGTCGGTTCCAAGCCGACCGACTCCCGGAAGAACTGCCAGCTCGGGCTGAACGTCCATGTCCCGCAGGGCTTCACCTACGCGGTCGCCCAGGCCGACTACCGGGGTTTCGCCCGCCTGGAGGGTGGTGCCACGGGCCTGCAGAGAGCCAACTACTACTTCCAGGGCATGTCGCAGACGGCTTACAAGAACCACCCCTTCGCCGGCCCGGTCAACGACGACTGGCAGACGTCCGACACCACGGACATCGACGCGCTGATCTACGCGCCCTGCGGGGCCATACGACACTTCAACATCAACACCGAACTGCGCGTGGACGCCGGCACGTCCGACCCCACGAAGACGACGAGCTTCATGGCGATGGACTCGACGGACGGGAACATCAACACGCTCTACCACTTCGCGTGGAAGAAGTGCCCCACGAAGTGAGCGCCGAGCACGGCTCGGCACCCGTGAGCCCCCGCCTCCGTCGGGGCAGGGGCTCCGTATGCCGCGACGGCAGGCACGACTACAGCACCACGGTGGTCTCCTCGTTGGCGTAGTCGAGGCCGTCGTTGTCGAAGTAGAAGACGCTGACCTTCACCTTCTCGCCCTTGTCGAAGCCCCCCGGTTCGTCGTGCAGGTCCATCTTCACGGTGCGGCTGTTGTAGTCGCAGGTGAGCTTGTCGTTCTTGATCGTGGCCCCGGCTCGGTGCGTCTCGTGCTCGCCGCGCTGGACGAAGGCCCTGGCCACGAGCTGGTAGTCCATCCCGGGGTCGCAGGAGTACGTGACGTCCACCCGGACCTTCCCGCCGACGAGCGAGACCTTGTCGATGGTCAGGATGTTGGCCTTCGCCGCGGCGGACGGCGCGGCGGCCAGCGCGCCGGCGCCGGCCAGAAGGGTCGCGGCCGCGACGGCGGCGAGGCGGCGGCTGACGCGAGAGGTCTTCATGGCGGTTCCCCCCTGAGTGCGGCCGCGGGAGCGACTGCGACAGTTGTTCGCTTTTGATCATGGATCCTATACGGACTCCCCCTCTGCACCGGAAGGATTTTCGAGACACGTTTTGCCCGCAATCACACTGATGCGCCGACGCTCCGGAGCGGTGGGCCACCAGCCGGCCCACTCCGGATGCGTCCGGACGTGTCCGGGCGGACAGTGGTCGCATGACCGGCTTCCCCCGCCTCGTGGTGCACCCGCCGTCGCCGTCGGGCGGCCGACGGGTGACCGTGGGTGCGGAGACCTTGGGTGTGGCGTACGGGATCGCCGACGTCATCGAGTTCGCACGGCGGGCCGGCGCCGACCCGGACGACATCCGACTGGGTGATCCGCATCAGATCGACTGGGTCGGCGGAGGTCCCGGCGTCTGGTCATGATGCCCAGGGATCGATCAGGCACCGCATTTCGCTGATTGGGCAGTCCCCCGCGCCGCCCAATCAGCGAACACCCCGGAGTCGCGCCTGCCCGGCGGCGGGAACGACGACCGGAGGCCCCTTGAGTGTATGGGCTGGGAGCCGGTCGACGCAGGAGTTGGGGCATGTCCCCGTGCGGTGCGCCGGTCGGCGGAGAGCCGTGGGGACGTTCCCGCGGGCGCCCCTCGGTCGACGTCGAACTCGTGGCCGAGCGCGGCCGATCGAAGCAGTACTCGGACGTGACGCGAACTCGGCTCCCCCCGGCCCGGACCCCGTCCGCTCACGTCCGAGTGCCGTTTCGAGCAGGCGGACCGAACCGGCCAAGACGGCCAGAGCCCCTCCTGCGCCTCTCCCGCATCGCGCCTCCCGGTGCGATCCTGGACGCGTCTGCGGGTCGTCTCGGTGACGCCCGCGGGAAGGGGCCCACCGTGCTTCGCGTCGCAGTCGTCGGATCGGGACCGAGCGGGGTCTACACCGCCCAGGCCCTCGTGCAGCAGCGGGGCGTGCCGGGCGTGACGGTGGACGTCCTGGACCGGCTCCCGTGTCCGTACGGCCTGGTCCGCTACGGCGTCGCCCCCGACCACGAGAAGATCAAGTCCTTGCAGCACAATCTGCGGGCCACCCTGGAGCAGCCGGGCATCGCGTTCCTCGGCAACGTCCCGGTGGGCGACGGGCCGGGCGAACTGCCGCCCGGGCGGCTGCTGGAGCTCTATCACGCGGTGGTCTACTGCGTGGGGGCCGCGACCGACCGCCGGCTCGGCGTACCCGGCGAGGACCTGCCCGGGAGCTTCTCGGCCACGGAGTTCGTCTCGTGGTACAGCGCCCACCCCGACGCGGCGCCGCGCGGCTTCGTGCTCGCCGCGCGCTCCGCCGTCGTCATCGGCGTCGGCAATGTGGCGGTCGACGTGGCCCGGGTGCTGGCACGCGGCGCCGACGAGCTGCGGTCCACCGACGTGCCCGACGCCGCGTTGGCCGCGCTCGCCGACAGCCGGGTGACGGACATCCACATGGCGGGCCGACGCGGCCCGTCCCAGGCGAAGTTCACCACGAAGGAGCTGCGGGAACTGGGTTCGCTGCCGGGCGCGGAGACGCTCGTACGGGCGGACGAGGCGGCGCTGGACGGGGCCTGGGCGGATTCCTCCGGGCTGCCCTCGGTCGCCCGGCGCAACGTCGAGGTGCTGCGGGGCTGGTCCGGGCGGCCGGGGTCGGCTCGCGGGCGCCGGATCCACCTGCGGTTCTTCCTGCGACCTGTGGCGCTCCTCGGTGACGACGCGGTGCGCGCGGTGCGCTTCGAGAGGACCGTGCCGGACGGGCTCGGCGGGGTGGCCGGGACGGGCCGGTTCGAGGAGATCGAGGCGCAGTTGGTGCTGCGGTCGGTGGGCTACCGCGGCGTGCCGATCCCCGGGCTGCCGTTCGACACGGACCGGGGGACGGTGCCGCACGAGCGGGGCAGGGTGCTGCGCGACGGGGTGTCGTCGCCGGGTGAGTACGTGGCCGGGTGGATCAAGCGCGGGCCGACGGGGGTGATCGGCACCAACCGCTCGTGCGCGAAGGAGACCGTGGCGTCACTGCTCGCCGACGCCGACGCGCTCATGGCACGGCGGCCGCTGGAGGATCCCCGCGCCGCCCTGCGAGCCACGGGCCGGGAGCCGGTGGAGTGGCCGGGGTGGCTGGGGATCGTCGCGGCGGAGGCCGAACTCGGCCGGCGCCTGGGCCGGGGGCCGGTCAAGATCCCCGACTGGGACGGGCTGCTCGCCGCCGCGCGCACCGACCTCTGAGCGGACCGCCGTCAGCGGTCCCGCTCGCCGTCGAACCGCGCGGCCTGGCGGGCGGCCGCGGCGAGGACGCTGTCGAGCAGCCCGGGAAAGAGCTCGTCGAGATCGTCCCGCCGCAGGGCGTTCATCTTCGCGGTCCCCCGGTAGGTCTGCCGGACCAGACCGCTCTCCCGGAGCACCCGGAAGTGGTGCGTGGTGGTCGACTTGGTCACCGGCAGGTCGAAGACCGAGCACGCCTGCTCGCCCGCGGCGTCGGCGAGTGTGCGGACGATCCGCAGGCGCACGGGATCGGAGAGCGCGTGCAGCACCCCTTCGAGACGGATCCCGTCGCGGTCGGGGTGCTCCAGGGAGCGGCCGGTCGCCGGGGGCCGGGGCTGGCGCTGCGTCGGCACGGCGCTCCTCAGGGGTTCGGTCATCGCCATCACATCGGGGCCATTGTACGAGAGTCATCATAGTTCGGGGCCGCTGTCCGACCGGAGTGCCGTCGCCGCCGCCGGAAATCCCGACATCCGTCGCGCATCCAGGCTCGTACGACATCCATCGTAGTTTGACATTCCCCGTACTACGAAGAGTATCGTACGAGCCGTACCTCGCCATGAAGCGAAACGGAGCCTGTCGTGAGCGTGAGCGCCCTCTTCCAGCCCTACTCCCTGCGGTCACTGACCCTGCCCAACCGCGTGTGGATGGCGCCGATGTGCCAGTACTCCGCGGAGGTCTTCGGGCCGAACGCCGGTGTCGCGAACGACTGGCACTTCTCGCACTACGCGGCCCGCGCGACCGGCGGCGCGGGGCTGATCCTGGTCGAGGCGACCGCGGTGCGCCCCGAGGGCCGGATCAGCCCCGCCGATCTGGGACTCTGGAACGACACCCAGGCGGAGGCGCTGCGCCGGATCACCACGTTCCTCAAGGCGCGCGGCACTGTTCCCGGCATCCAGATCGCGCATGCCGGGCGCAAGGCGTCGACCGATCGCCCCTGGCGCGGCGGCCACCCCGTCGGCGCGGACGAGGGCTGGCAGCCGGTCGGCCCGAGCCCGGTCCCGTTCGCCGACGGCCACCCGACACCGGACGAACTGACGGTGGAACAGATCAAGGAGATCACCGGGCAGTTCGCGGCGGCGGCGCGGCGCGCCCTGGCCGCGGGCTTCGAGGTCGTCGAGATCCACGGCGCGCACGGCTACCTCATCCACGAGTTCCTCTCCCCTCACAGCAACCACCGCACCGACGAGTACGGGGGTTCCTTCGAGAACCGCTCCCGCTTCGCGCTGGAGGTCGTCGACGCGGTGCGCGCGGTGTGGCCCGAGGAGCTGCCGGTGTTCTTCCGGATCTCCGCGACCGACTGGCTGACCGAGAACGCCGACGACGAGCGTGAGGGATGGACGGCGGACGACACCGTGCGCCTCGCGCGGGAGCTGATCGCCCACGGCGTGGACCTGCTCGACGTCTCCACCGGCGGCCTGGCCCCCGGCGCGCGCATCCCGACCGGGCCGGGTTATCAGGTGCCGTTCGCCCGGCGGGTGAAGGAGGAGACCGGACTGCCCGTCGCCGCGGTGGGGATGATCACCGAAGCCCAGCAGGCCGAGAAGATCATCGCCAATGGCGAGGCGGACGCGGTCCTGCTCGGCCGGGAACTCCTGCGCGACCCGCACTGGCCCCACCGCGCCGCGGCCGCCCTGGGCGCCGAGAAGCGCCTGCCCGACCAATACGGCTGGGCCGTCTGACCTGCCCGTACGCACCTTCCGCCCCGTCACGCCGCCGTAAGCGCCGGCCGTGCGGCCCGCCGCATACGACCGGTGACGGGCCTGGCGCGGGCGGACGGCGCGCGGCGGCCGGCGGTCACTCTTCCGGGCGACCGGGCGGGCGATGACCGGGCGGCCGCCGGGCCGCGGCGGGGAAGAGGGCGTTCGTACGGACACGGACTGAGCCAGTAGAGTGACGCCCCGTGGCTGCACGACCTTTGAATGAGATCGTCGAATCGGGCTGGGCCAAGGCGTTGGAGCCGGTGGCCGGGCGGATCACCGCGATGGGCGACTTCCTGCGCGCCGAAATCGCCGCGGGCCGTACCTATCTGCCCTCGGGTGCGAATGTGCTGCGTGCGTTCCAGCAGCCGTTCGACGAAGTGAGAGTGCTGATCGTCGGTCAGGATCCGTATCCGACGCCGGGACACGCCGTGGGGCTGAGCTTCTCGGTCGCGCCCGAGGTGCGGCCACTGCCCGGCAGCCTGGAGAACATATACCGCGAGATGCACACGGACCTGGGCCTGCCCCGGCCGTCGAACGGCGACCTCACGCCGTGGACGCGGCAGGGCGTGCTGCTCCTCAACCGGGCGCTGACCACCGCTCCGCGCAAGCCCGCCGCGCATCGCGGCAAGGGCTGGGAGGAGGTCACCGAACAGGCGATCCGGGCGCTGGTCGCCCGCGGTGGGCCGATGGTGGCGATCCTGTGGGGCCGCGACGCCCGTAATCTGCGCCCGTTGCTGGGCGCGGTGCCGTCCGTGGAGTCCGCCCACCCCTCCCCCATGTCCGCCGATCGCGGATTCTTCGGCTCGCGGCCGTTCAGCCGCGCCAATGAGCTGCTGGCCCGTCAGGGGGCGGCCCCCGTGAACTGGCAGCTTCCGTGAAGCGGCGACCGCTGTGAATCGGCGGCTCCGGTGAACCGGAGGCTTCCGTGAGTCGCTTCCGCCGCTGCCCGGTCGACCCGCCCCGGGCGCGCCGACGGACGCGCACGCGGCCGGTCCGGTGAGGCACCGGCCGGCCCATGTCCTGGGCATCGACTCCGGCGGCTCGGGGGTTCGGCTCGCCTTGGCCCCCGTTGGCGGCGACGGCCCCGCTTTGACGTGGGCCTCCCTCACGCCCGCCGTCATAGGGGATACGGGCATCGATGCCCGGAGCCTCCTCGACCGCGTGCTGCCCGCCGCCCGGGAGCTGCTCGGGAAGGTGGGCGCGCGGCACTGCGAGGCGGTCTGTGTCGGCGCCTCCGGAATGGCCACGCTCGGTGCCGACCTCCACGCCGTACTGCCCGGCGCCCTGCGCGAGGCGCTCGGTACGCGCCTGCTCGCCCTCACCACCGACGCGGTGACCGCCTATGTGGGGGCCCTCGGGCAACACCCGGGGGCCGTGGTGGCCGCCGGCACGGGAATCATCGCGCTGGGCACCGACCTCACACCGGAGGGCGGCTGGCGGCGCGCGGACGGCTGGGGTCATCTGCTCGGCGACTGCGGCGGCGGCGCGTGGATCGGCCGCGCCGGACTCGAAGCGGCGATGCGCGCGTACGACGGCCGTCCGGGTGGTTCGCGTCCGCTGCTCGACCGGCTGCACGCCGTGTTCGGTCCGGCGCTCGATCTGCCCGGCCTGCTCTATCCGCGCCCGGACCGGCCCGCCGTCCTCGCCTCGTTCGCACCCGAGGTCGGCGGGTGCGCGCCGGACGACCCGGTCGCCGCCGGTATCCTGCGCGAGGCCGCCCGGCACATCGTCGACGCCGCCGCCGCGGTCTGCCCGCGCCCTCCGGCCCGGCCCGGTCCCCCTGCGGATTTCGGCCGAACAGAGCGGATCGGGCGGCGAACCGGGGGGACTCAGGAGGGTGGTGCGACGTGTGAAGTCGCGCTCACCGGCGGGTTGTTCCGCATGGGTGATCCCTTGCTCGTACCGGTACGCGAAGAATTGCAAAAGCAACTACCTCAGGCGCGTTGGGTGGAAGCGGCGGGCGAACCTCTGGACGGGGCGTTACGCGTGGCAGGAGCGCTGGTGACGGACAGTCTGGTGATTCCCACCGACCCCGCGATGTTGCGTATCATTTGCTGAACGCCCATGCCCGCATCGCATGCGCGGGCGAATAAATCCGGACAGACGACACCAGGACGCACCCGCCCGAACAGTCCGATGCGATGAACGACTAACATGCGGCGCCATGAGCTCCCCCACAGGGCCCGCGCCTGGCCTGCCTGTACGAATGCCGCGTCCCCGTCAGCCCGGACGGCACCGGCGGCCGGAGCCAGCGGCCGCGCCGGTGGGTGCGCCCCCGCTGGTTCTCGCCGTGCCCGGAACACCCGACCCCGCCACCCGCCTCCTCGCCGAGGAGATCCTCAGCATCGCCCGCTCCGAGCTCCCCGGGCTCGACGCGCGCATCGGCTACGTGGACGCCGACGGCGACAGCGTCGGCTACCCGCCGCTGGAGTCCGTCCTCGCGCACGCGTCCGCCCAGCGCGCCGCTCGCGCGGGCGAAGCCCCCGCCGGAACGGCCGAGGGCGAGGCCGCCGAGTCCTGGGACCGCTGGCCCACGGCCATCGCGGTGCCGCTGCTCGCGGGGCCCGACAACGCCCTCCTGCGCCGCATACGCCAGGCGGTGATGAACAGCGGCTCCGTGACCGAGCTCACCGACACGCTCGGCCCGCACCCGCTCCTCGCCGAGGCTCTGCACGTGCGCCTCTCGGAGGCCGGGCTCGCCCGCGCCGACCGTGCCCGACTGTTCACAGTTGCAACCGCTGCGGACGGAATCATCCTGGCGACGGTCGGTGGCGAGGAGGCCGTGCAGGCGGCCGGCATCACCGGAATGCTGCTCTCCGCCCGGCTCGCCGTGCCGGTGCTGGCGGCGGCGCTGGACGAGGAGGGCGGCATCGCCCGGGCCGCGGACCAGCTCCGCTCGTCGGGCTCGCAGAACCTGGCGCTCGCGCCGTACCTGGTCGGCCCCGAGGTCGCCGAGGGCCTGGCGGCCGAGGCCGCCCGTGAGGTGTCCTGCGCGGCTGCCGAGCCGCTGGGCGCCTATCCGGCGATCGGGAAGCTGGCCCTGGCCAAGTACGCGGGCGTGCTCGGCATAACGACTCAGCCGTCGCTCCAGGGCACACCGGCCCGCTGAACCACTCGCATCACCCGCACGACCCGCACATGTCTGTACGCGCCCGGCCGCGCGGCTGGTCGTCCGGAGAGGGGCTCCCGCAGCGCGGGGGCCCCTCCGGCCGTTTCGGACCGTCGCAGGCGGCCTCTCGGCGCCTCCGGCCGCCCAGGGCCGACTAGAGGGCCCGGACCGTCCCGGAGAGGATCACGCAGGACGCGGCGGGCAGCCGGAGCGAGCCCGTGGGCCGCGGTATGCCCGTGACCTGGTCGACCGTGAACCAGGTGACATCACCGGAACGCTCATTGGCCGCGTACAGGTGACTCCCCGAGGGGTGGGCCGTCAGATCGCGGGGCCAGTGACCGCCGCAGCCGACGGCGGCGCGGAGCTCCAGGCTGTCGCCGGATGGGTCGACGGCGAGGGTGGTGACGCTGTCGTGGCCCCGGTTGGCGACCCACAGGAACCGCCCGTCGGCGGAGACCACGACCTCCGACGGGTAGTTGGGGCTCGCCGTCCCCGCCGGCACGACCCGCGTCTCGCGGAGCGGCTCCAGAGACCCTTCCGCGGCGTTCCAGCGGCAAACGGTGACCGTGGAATCCAGCTCGTTGAGGACGTAGGCGCGCTCGCCACCGGGGTGGAAGGCGAGATGCCGGGGGCCCGTACCGGGCCGTAGCGGTGTCTCGTGGTGCGGGCGGGGCAGGCCGGTCACCGGATCGAGGGCGTATGTCCACACCGAGTCGGTGCCGAGGTCCACGGCGAGCAGCCAGCGCCCGGAGGGGTCGGGCACGACGGCATGGGCGTGCGGTCCGTCCTGCCGGTCGGTCACCGGTCCCGCTCCTCGGTGCGGGAGGACCACCGAGGGCGCGCCGAGGCCGCCGCCCGTACGGACCGGCAGGGCGCTGACGCTGCCCGAACCGTAGTTGGCGGTGAACAGGTGCGTACCGACGAAGACGAGGTGGGTGGGTCCGTCGCCGCGCACCGGCACGGGCGGGCCGAGCGGTTCGGGCCGCGCGGGATCGGCGAGCGAGAAGGCCGCCGCCGCGCCCTCGTCGGTCTCGCTCACCGCGTAGAGGACGTCGCCGCCGGGCGAGAGCGCGAGGAAGGAGGGGTTCACCACGGCGGCGGTGGAACGCACCGGCGTGAGCCCGCCGGTGTCCGGGTCGACCTCGGCGACGGTCAGCCCTTGGCCGCCCGCCTCCGTGAAGGATCCGATGTACGCGTAACGCCCGCGTCGCCCTTGCTGTGCGCTGCTGACCACCATGCCGCCCTCCCCGCCGAACGCTGTGACTCAGACGCTACACGCCGACACCGACAGTGCGGATGCCGGCGCTTTCGGCGAGGTCCCGCGTCGGGCGTACGACTTCTCCGTGCGCCCGTGCCGCAGGTCAGGCCCCGACCAGGGGCGAGGGCCGGGTGCTGTGCAGGGGAACGGCCAGCTCGGCCAGCGCCCTCTCCAGGCCGTGCAGGTGGGCGAGCGCGGCTTCGGACACCGGCGCGTGCGGGACGGCCGCGACGGCGGCCGCCGCGTCGCGCGCCTTCCCCGGCGTGGTGAGCGCCTCCACAGCGGTCTCCACGCGCCAGCAGGCGGCGGCGAGGCGGTCGTCGTGCGAGGCCACCGGGTCCGCGGCGATGGACGCCAGCCCCCGCACCTCCCGGGCGCAGTCGTCCAGGAGGGCGAGCACGCGGCGAGCCTTCTCCTTGCGGGTGCGCAGGGGGCTCAGCGGGTGGACGAGCGGGGCGAGCGAGAGCCGCACCCTGCCGAGCAGCAGTTCCAGTTCGGCGACCCGGGGGGCGGGGTCGGCGGTCTCCGAGCCGGCGAGCCGTGCGGCGGCCTCGGCGGCACAGGTGTGGACGCAGCGCAGGGCCCGCTGGATCCATCCGTCGGTGGCGGCGTGGGTGGTCACGGGCAGCACGACGAGTACGGCCAGGGCCGCACCGACCGCACCGACGCCGGTCTGCGCCAGGCGGAGGACGAGCAGGTCCGCGTCCAGGACCCCCAGCAGCCCGTAGAGGAGCCCGGCCATCACCGTCACCGCGAACATCATCCACGTGTACGAGACGGCGGCCGAGTAGAAGATCCCGAAGACGCACGCCGCGACGAGGGCCGCGGTGGGCACGGCGGCCCCGTGCAGCGGGATGGCCACGACCACGCCGGTTGCGATGCCGATCATCGTGCCGATGACCCGCCGGAACCCCCGGACCAGGGTCTCGCCGCGCGAGGCGGTGTTGACGAAGATCCACCAGGCGGTACCGACCGCCCAGTACCAGCGCTCGTCGGAGACCAGTTGGCCGACGGCGAGCGCCAGGCCGCAGGCGAAGGCCGCCTGGAACGCCTGCCGGGTGGTGACGCGCGCGAGGCCGCGGGCGGCCGTGGGTGCCGGGCCGGCGGGCGGTGGGGTGCGCCGCTCGATGCACCAGATCCCGAAGCGGACGAGGCCGGCGGCCGCGAGGGCCATGATCACGGCCGCGTACAGATGCGGCAGCTGAGCGGGCACGGCGTGCAGGAACTGCGTCGCGAAGAACATCATGAAGCCGAAGATGCCGAGCGCGTTGCCGCGCGGGCCCCAGCGGCGGGCGTACACCCCGCAGAAGACGACGGCGAGGAAGGCTCCGTCGCGTACCAGTGGCAGCCCGTGCAGCGCCGCCGCCAGCGCGAGCACGGGGAAGCCGACGGCCGGCAGCAGCGCGGTGGTGATCACCTGGCGTCGCACGGTCCCGTCGGCGACCGTGAACAGCGCGAGCAGCGCCGCGAGCCCGCCGGTGATGGAGGCGGTCAGTGGCAGGCCGGACAGCTCCACGACCGTGACCGCGAAGGCCACGCCCATGACGGCGCGGGCCGCGGTCCGCAGTCTGACCCGGCCCGGATCGGGCGCCACGAACGTCCTCTTCAGCACTGCCTACCGTCCTCCTGAATCCCGGCATGAAAAAGGCGCCGCGGGATCCGCAGCGCCATCGACGCCACCATCACACCATCTCTTCGACTGTTGGCTCAAGAGTGGCGAAAACTACTGAGCCATTGGCCCAGCGGCACGAGCGCCGACTGTGCCACAAGAGGGCCAATGGCACCTAATGATCAAGAACGGTCCATCAAGGAAGCAGGTCAGAGCCAACTCACCCGGGCGTCGGCGACCGGCTCGCTGCCGGGCGGCCTGCCGAGCTCGCCCGCGCGGATGCCGTCCAGCAGCCGCTCGATGGCGTCCACGATCTGCGGGACGGCATCACGCAGGCTTGCCGCGTCGGTCGGTCCGACCTCCTCCTGGGCCACTCCCGCCTCTTTGAGCATCCCCTCGAGATCGGAGAGCCGATCCGCCACCCAACGCACGGGGTTCGCCGACAGCTCCTCGACGAAGACGCGCCTGCCCGGCTCCCACTCCCGGAAGCGCGGGTGGTGGTGCGTCCGGTCGAAGCTCCCGTACGGACCGGCCACGGACTCCAGCAGGTCGGCACGCCAGAGCGGCCGGTCGACGGCGATGGGCCGCGCGGAGTAGATGGACCCTTTGAGGTCACCCGGTTCGAGGAGCCGCAGCTCCAGGCGGACTCCCCGTTCCGGGCCCTCCTGGCCCGGTTCGGGCCGGGGATCGACGAAATAGAGGTCGCTCACCACGACGCCGATGCGTTCGAAGCCGAATGCGTACAGCACGAGACGGTCCTCACCTTCGGTCGGCAAAGGTCGAGCTCCCGGACGACTCCCGCGCCCCGGGCACACGGCCGGTAGGAGCGGGTACGACGTTCCCTGCCCCGGATCCGGGCGCGGAACACCTGCCGTGGCGGCGGATCACGGCGCAGGCCATGACCAACGTCCACGCGTCCAGCGCGAAGGCCGCGATCCTTTCCAGGCCGCCCAGGCCGAAACCGAGGTCGTACTGACCGAAGAACATCGCCGTCGCCACCACCGCGGCGGCCGCTATGGAGAGGGTCATCGGGCGCAGTGTGCCGAACAGGGAAGCCCTTGGGACGAATCCGGCGCAGACGATTCCGAGGTTCCCCAGGCCCATGATGAGGAGCGCCCCCAGGACATGAACGTTCTCGTCGACGTCCGCGGGGACGAAGCCGACCAGGACCCACCCACCGGAGGACACGACACCCAGGATCCGGGCGCTTCCCGCGAGCCACCCACGACCCCAGCAGGCGCCGGTCAGCAGTACGCCGACGAGCAGCAGAGCACCGTGGACGACGAACGAGGTGTTCATGACGTCGTGCAGCGGTGAGCACACATACCGAGGGCGGGAGTCGTCCCACATACCGCAGCGGACGTTGCCCAGATCGCTGATGTTGTTGCGCGCCCAGCTGTAGGGCGTGCGCCAGGCGGACTCCACGATCAGCTGGACGACGAGGAATTGCACGACGGCCGCGATCCATACGACGGCACCGATCCTCGCGGCCTCGGAGGGACGGGTGTCGGGGTTCGACACGGATTTCGATCTCACGATTGCCTTCCAGAATTGCCGGGCCCCCGGGTCTTCCAGGGATTCCGGGGGCCGCGAACGAGCCGTTTTCCCTTCGAGTGACGTTCGCAGCCGGAGGGTTGCCCGCGCATCGCTGCGCCGGGGGAAATCCGTGCCCCCCTTCGCGGGAGCCCGTACTGGCTCTTTCGGGGGAGGTGCACCGTACGGCCCGCGGGTACCGTGCGGGCCGTGAGCACAAAGATTCGGCCGCCCTTCGGCAGGGCGGCCTACCGGAGTTGGGCCTACGCGTCCCTCGGCGCGGCCATCAGCCTTCCGACGCTTGCGGTGGCACTCCTCGCGTCACCTCCGAACTGGCCTGCGGCGCCACGCGTCGTGGGTTTCGGCCTCGCGCTGTGCGCGGTGCCGGCGGCCATGGGCTTCCCTCGTGCGGCGCGCCGGGGATGTGTACGGCTGGCCGATCGGCTGCTGGACGCGGACCTTCCCGCCCCGCTGGAACCGCCCGCGTCCCCTTGGGTGAACCGGCTCCGGACGTCGGCGTACCTGGCCGTCCACATGGCGGTCGGCGGGGTGACGGTCGCGGCGACCTGCCTGTCGGTCTTCGCGGCCGTCATCTTCGTGTCCGTCTGGCTGAGCGGTGGCGGCTCGGTGACGATTCCGGGCTCGGCCGTCGGAGTGGAGCCGGGCCGGCGGGGCCTGTGGGTCGTGCTCGTCGCCGCCGGAGCTCCGGCGCTGGCCGGCTACGTCGCGCTCGGTGGCGCGGCGCTCCTGCGCCCGCTCGCCCTGTTCCTCCTCGGCCATCGACCCGCCGAACGGCTGGCCGCCGCGGAGAAGCGGCTGGACCTGCTGGCCCAGCGCAACCGGCTGGCCCAGGAGTTGCACGACTCGATAGGGCACACCCTGACGGCGTCGACCATTCAGGCCGCTGTCGCCGGGGAACTGATGGTCAGCGACCCTGAGGCGGCCCGGCGCGCCCTCAGCAGCATCGAGGAGACGTCCCGCGCCGCGATGGACGACCTCGACCACGTGCTGGGCGTTCTGCGGGAAGGACGGTCGCCCACCGCACCGCGGCGCACCCTCGCCGATCTCGCCCCCTTGACGGAGCGGGTACGGCAGGCCGGCGCCGCATTGCGCGTCGAGACCTCCGGCGACCTCACCCGCGTACCGGCGACCGTGTCGTGCGAGGCGTACCGGATCGTCCAGGAGGGCTTCACCAACGCGCTGCGGCACGGCGGGACGGCGGGGATCAGTCTGCGGGTGGCCGTGCGGGACGGCCTGCTGGAGGTCGTGCTCATCAACCCGCTCGTCGCCACGGTGCCCTTCCGTCCCGGCCGGGAACGCGGCCACGGGCTGACCGGAATCACCGAGCGGGTGCGGCTGCTGCGCGGCGAGGTGTCCGCGGGGCGTACGGACGGGGACGGTGGCCCGCACTGGCGGTTGGTGGCACGGTTTCCGCTACGGTCGGCGCCATGAACGCCCGCAGCGGTCCGCCCTTGGCTCCCGACCCGCCGATATCCGTCCTCGTCGTCGACGACGAGGAGCTCACGCGTACCGGACTGCGGGCCCTGCTGTCGGCCAAGCCCGACCTCGATGTCGTCGGCGAGGCCGCCGACGGCGCGGAGGTGCTCCCCCTGGTCGAGCGGCTGCGCCCGCAGGTCGTGTTGATGGACGTGCGGATGCCGGATGTGGACGGCATCGAGGCGACGCGGCGGCTGCGATCCGCCCTGCATGACCCGCCGAAGGTCATTGTGATCACCACATTCGAGAACGACGAACACGTCTATGACGCCCTGCGCGTCGGCGCCAGTGGGTTCATCCGCAAGCGGGCGCCGTCCCAGCAGATCGCGCACGCCATCCGGCTGGTGGCCACCGGTGACTCCGTGCTGTTCCCGGACGCCGTCCGCCGACTGGCCGCCGGCCGGCCGCCCGTACGGCGGGAAGCCGCCGCGGGAAGGGCCGCCGCGCTCACGGGCCGCGAGACCGAGATCCTGCGGCTCATGGCGAAGGGGCGGTCCAACCAGGAGGTGGCCACGGAGCTGTGGGTGAGCCTGGAGACCGTCAAGACGCATGTGGGCAATGTGCTGACCAAGTTGGACGCGAACAACCGCACTCAGGCGGTCGTCCTGGCCTACGAAGCGGGGCTGCTCGGCCAGGCGGCGAGCGGCTGGTAGCGCCTCGGGGGCGTGGTCGGGGACGCTCACAGGGGCAAGTCGGGGCCAGGAATCGGCGTCAGGAATCCGCCGTCTTCCGCCGTCGGGTGACTTCCGCGTTCCGACAGGCGTTAAGTCCGGTATGAAGAGGTTGACGACGATCGTGGTGCCGTCACCCGTCCGTCCCGGTGGCGCGGCCGGGCGGCCGACGGGGGACGCTCCGATCTTCGCCGCGCTGGCCGCCGACTGGAAGGCCGCGGGGCGGCTCGTGCCCGGTCACTACGACCCCGAATGGGCCCAGCTCACGGGCCGGACGGCCCGGTCCGCCCCGCGGGGGCAGACGGGTCGGGGCAGCTGATTTCCCTGTCGGCCGCCGAGGTCACCGCCCGCCCTCCTGGCGCCCGTGACCTTCCGGCCGGAGGAACCACTCACCCGCCGCCCGGGTGACTTCCTCCAGCGCGCCGGGCTCCTCGAACAGGTGCGTGGCACCGGGCACCACATGCAGCCGGTGGGGCGCGTGCAGCAGTTCGGCCGCGTCCCGGTTCATCCGCAGCACCTCCGTGTCGTCGCCGCCCACGATCAGCAGCACCGGGGCCCGCACCCCGCTCAGCGCGTCCGCCGCCAGATCGGGCCGGCCACCGCGGGACACGACGGACCGCACGCGAGCGGGCCGCTCGGCGGCCGCCACCAGCGCGGCCGCCGCTCCCGTACTCGCACCGAACAGACCGAGCGGCACCTCCCCCGTGGCCGGGTGCTCGCCCAGCCAGTCGATGGCCGCCACCAGGCGCCGTCCCAGCAGGCCGATGTCGAAGCGGTGCTGGGCGGTCACCACATCGACCTGTTCCTCCTGGGCCGTCAGGAGATCCAGCAGCAACGTGGCCAAGCCCGCTTCCTGGAGGGCCGCCGCCACCGTCCTGTTGCGGGGACTGTGCCGCGAACTGCCACTGCCGTGGGCGAACAGCACCACCCCTCGGGGGTGCGGAGGGACCACCAGGTCACCCTCGATGGAGGAGTCACCGGCAGGAATCGCGACCACCTCTCGGATCACCGCCACCGTCTCCCTCCGGGTGTCCGTCACGCTCCGAGGCAGACCGGCGGGCCGTCGGAGATCCCTGTCCGGTCTACCGCACCGGACCACGCGCCGCCATCCGGCGGCGGCGCGGAGAGGCGGCAGGGGCTTGGCTCCCGGACGCCGGGACGGGCGTGAGGTACGTACGGCGAGCACCCGCGCATCGCCCTCGGCGAGCACGGAGGGCGCGGCCCGGGCCCGCCGAAGGTAACGAGTGGGAGAAATCGGGAGAATCCCGAGTTTGGTCGCTCGGAATGGCGGAAAACCTAGCGGCGCGTTCCCTGCGTCCTCACGCGTCCGCCGCCGTTCCGTACTTCTGTACCGCGCCACCCCCCGCGCACCACTCGCGCCGCCGCCGGCCGACCCGCCCCGTCCGAGGGATCCCCCATGCCCGTCATGTACGCCGCCGGAATCGCCCCAGGAGCCCTTCCACTCGTCGGTCACGCCTGGCCGCTGCTGCGCCGGCCCATCCCCTTCCTCGGCTCGCTCCCCGCGTACGGCGATCTCGTGGAGATCCGCCTGGGGCGCGTGCCGGCCCATGTGCCCTGTCATCCCGAGCTGTTGCGCCGGATCCTCGCCGACGACCGCACCTACGACAAGGGCGGTCCGCTCTTCACCCGACTGCGGGACCTCGTCGGGAACGGCCTGGGCAGCTGTCCGCACCGGGACCACCGACGGCAGCGCCGGCTCGTACAGCCGGCGTTCCAGCGGGCCCGCGTCGAGCGATACGCCGAGGTGATGACCGACGAGTCGGCCCGGCTCACCGCGTCCTGGCAGGAGGGCCAGGTGGTGGACGCGTTCCCCGCCATGTTCGGGCTCGCGCTGCGGACCGTCACCCGTACTCTGTTCGCTTCGTGGGTGGAGGAGGGCGACGTGGAGCGGCTCCAGCGCTCGTTCCAGACCGCACTCGGCGGCCTGTTCCGGCGGATCTTCGTCCCCGACGCCGTACAGCGCCTCCCGCTGCCCGCGAACCGCCGCTACGAGCGGGCCCTGGCCGACCTGCACGGCTCGGTCGACCACCTCGTCGCCGGTTACCTGCGCGCGTGCGGAGACCGGGAAACCGGGGCGCGGGGGAGCCAGGCCCTGGAGAGCCGGGAGGACCTGCTGTCGACGCTGATCGCCGCCCGGGACGACGAAACCGCGTTGAGCGACGCGGAACTCCACGACCAGGTCATCACCATGCTCCTCGGCGGCTCGGAGAGCGTCGCCGCGACCCTCGCCTGGGCGCTGTACGTCCTGACCCGCAACCCGCGGGTGGCACGGGAACTCCACGACGAGATCGACATCGTCCTCGCCGGCCGGCCGCCGACCTACCGTGACCTGGCCGGGCTGCCTCAGGCAGGCCGGGTGATCAGTGAGACGCTGCGCCTGTACCCTCCCGCGTGGCTGGTCACCCGGGTCACCACCCGGCCGGTGAACCTGGCCGGCCGCTATCTGCCGCCCGGCACCACCTTCGTCATCAGCCCCCCGGTCATCCATCACAACCCGGTCGTCTACCCCCGCCCCACGGATTTCCGCCCCGCCCGCTGGCCGGCGGGCCACCTGGGTGGGCCGCCCCGGGGCGACTTCACCGGCTTCGGCGGTGGTGCCCGCCGGTGCGTCGGCGACTCCTACGCGATCGCCGAGACCACGCTGGCCCTCGTGACCATCGCGCAACGATGGCGGCTGGAATGCGCACCAGGCACGGACATCCGCCCGGCACCCCTGTCGGCCGTCCACCGCCCACGCCGACTGCTCCTGCGGCTCTCGGAGCGAACACCGACGGCGGGCTGAGATTTGTCCCGACCTGCCGCAGGTGCCGTCAGCGGCTCATCTCACCCTCGTGTCCTACAGACAGTCCATCCGTTAAGCGTATTCGCAACGGGTCGTCCGACCCGGACGACCGGCCTCGCCCAGGTGGTGAGGCCCGTGTAAACACGTGGGAGAACTGATGCTTCAGCGTATGACTTCGTCTGCCATCGGCCTGGTCCTGGCGGCCGCCGGGGTGTTCGGCCTCGGCAGCCCGGCGATCGCCGGCGGGGTGGGCAACAGCGAATGCACCGCAGGCAACATCTGTTTCTGGTCGGAACCTGGCTTCCAGGGTGAGAAGACGGTGTACAAGTCGGCGCTCATCGAGTGCACGCGGATCGTCAAGCCGTCCCAGGACGCGCCGGAACGCCGGATGACGGCCAGGTCGATGAAGAACCGCACCGAGCGTACGGTCGTGCTGGGCTACAACGACCCGCTGTGCCTCGTTCCGCACAGCACCACCCTCTCCCAGACCCCGCTTCACCTCACCCCCCTGTCGGACAACGCCGACATGGGCGAAGGCGTCCAGTACATCCGGACGACCTGACCCAGGGCGGGCGGCATTTCGCCGGAGAGCTCCTGCCTGCCTTGAGGGCTTCCTTGAGGCCTTGATCGAGGCAGGGGCTGTCCGGCAATGACGGACGGGCATCTAGGACGGGCCTTGACCTAGAGGGCGGTTAGCGTGCGGTCAGGTCAACGCACTCGTCCCAGGAGGCGCTCGGATGACCGTCAAGCCTGTCCCCCAGGGCTACACCACGGTGACGCCGTGGATCATCTCTCGCGACACGGTCCGGCTCATCGACTACGTGAAGCGGGCCTTCGACGCCGAGGAGCTCGCGTGCCTCACGGCGGAGGACGGAAGCGTCGGGCACGCCGAAGTACGCATCGGCGACTCGGTGGTGATGATGTTCGACGCGAGGCCGGAGTGGCCGCCCACCCCCGGATTCCTGCGGCTGTACGTCGAGGATGCCGACGCCGTGCACCGTCAGGCCGTAGCGGCCGGCGGCACGTCCGTCAGCGAGATGACCCACCTGTTCTTCGGTGACCGTGTCGGACGGGTGCGCGATCCGCTGGGCAACCTGTGGTGGATCCAGACCCGCGTCGAGGACCTGAGCCCGCAGGAGATGGAACGACGTCTCGGTGAACCGGAGTTCATCAAGGCGATGGAGTACATCCAGGGCGCCGACTTCTTCACCGACGGAGCCCGCGACGCCGCTGCCCGCGGCGACCTGTAGCCGGTAGGCGCATCGGCCCGATCGTGTCACTTCGCGGCGGGGCGCGTTGGCCGGGTATGAACCCTTTCCAACGCCTGTCGGTCCGATGCCGGGGGACCCGATGCCGGGGGACCCGATGCCTGGGGATCCGACGCCTGGGGGCCGTCCTCACCGCCGCCGCCATCGCCCTGGGCACGGCCGCTCCCCCAGCGAGCTGCCGTGCCCCGTCGCGCGCTGCCGTCACGAGCCCCGTGGCCGATCGCCGGCCGGCTCCGCCAGCCGCGCCCCAGGCTACGGATCCGGGCCCGGTGAGGAGGCTCTTCGGTTCGGAGAACCGGCGGATGCCCACTTCGCGGCGGGTCGTCGCGCTGACGTTCAACGCCGCGTGGGACGAGGCCGGGGTGGCCACGGCCTTGCGGGTGCTGCGCCGGCACAAGGCACCGGCCACGTTCTTCCTGACCGGGCAGTTCGCCGAGAAGCACCCGGAAGTCGCTCGGGCGATGGCGGCCGAGCACGGGATCGGCAACCACTCCTACAGCCATCCGCGGTTCGGCGACCTCACCACGGGGGCGGCGGCGCGGGAGGTCCTGCGGGCGGACCGGGCCATCCGTCGGGCGACCGGGGTGGTGCCGCTGCCGTTCTTCCGTTTCCCCTACAGCGCCACCACCCCGCGGGGCATCGCGGAAGTCAACGCACTGGGCTTCGCGGACATCGAGTTCACCGCCGACACCAACGGCTATCTCGGCACCGACGGCGGCATGACGGTCCGAAAGGCCGTCGACCGGGCCATGGACGCCCTGGCTCCGGGAGAGATCGTGCAGATGCACATCGGCACCCCTGCGGGTCATGGGCCTGTCCTCGACGTCCAGTCTCTCCCCCGGATCATCGAGGCCGTCCACGCCCGCGGGTACCGGATCACCGACCTGAGTACCCTCCTCAACGGCTGAAGCGGAAGGATCGAAGTTCGCCCCATTGGCTCAATGACAACCCAGTTTTATGAGCCATTGGTACAGTTTCGCGGAGGGAACGTCGACCAAGGAGGCCGGTGGCTCATGGCCGTGGACGCGCTGGACGCGAAGATCCTCCGACTGCTGCTGGAGCAGCCGCGTACGAGCGTGCGCGAGTACGCGCGCGTGCTGGGCATCGCGCGCGGCACGCTCCAGGCGCGGCTCGACCGGCTGGAGCGCGAGGGCGTGATCACGGGGACGGGGCCGCGGCTGTCGCCCGCCGCGCTCGGCCATCCGGTGCTGTCGTTCGTTCATATCGAGGTCACCCAGGGCCACCTGGACACGGTGGCCACCGCGCTGGCCGAGGTGCCCGAGATCATCGAGGCGTTCTCCATCACCGGAGGCGGCGACATGATGGCGCGCGTCGTCGCCCGGGACGCGGGACACCTGGAGGACGTGATCCAGCTGTTGGTCCAGCTTCCGGGCGTGGTGCGCACCCGCACAGAAGTGGTCCTGCGCGAGCGGGTTCCGTACCGGATGGTGCCGTTGGTGGACTCGGTGGGGCGGGCGGCTCAGCGAAACCTGTGATCCGTGACGTTTTGTGTCCCGAGTGCAGTGGCTGACCGGCGGTAACCGATCAGCCCCCCGATTTTCCGGACGCCGGAGCGGGTGCGATTATCTGGACGCTCGACTCAACACGCAAGGAACAGAGGCATAGATGGACAGATGTGGGGGAAGGCCGGCCCGTCGGTGGAGCGCGGCCGTGATCGCGTCGACCGCGGCGGTCGCCGTCGCGCTCCCGGCGACGACCGCGGGGGCCGCAAGCAGCCTTCCGGCCGTCACCGCGAAGGGGGCGTTCCTGCTCGATGGCAAGACGAATCGCCAGCTGTGGGCCAAGGACGCCGACACCAAGCGGCAGATGGCCAGCACCACCAAGATCATGACCGCGGTCGTGGTCCTGGACAGCCGAGGCGTCGACCTGAACAAGCAGGTCACCATCAAGCAGTCCTACCGCGACTACGTGGCGCGGAACGGCGCGAGCACGGCTGACCTGCGGACGGGCGACAAGCTGACCGTACGGCAGCTGCTGTACGGCCTGATGCTGCCCTCCGGGTGCGACGCCGCGTACGCGCTCGCC
Source organism: Streptomyces sp. NPDC023527 (assembly GCF_055560115.1). Classification (NCBI taxonomy): domain Bacteria; kingdom Bacillati; phylum Actinomycetota; class Actinomycetes; order Kitasatosporales; family Streptomycetaceae; genus Streptomyces; species Streptomyces sp. NPDC023527. The sequence goes on along the minus strand of NZ_JBVHJJ010000010.1, from coordinate 302,044 downwards.
GACACGTTCGGCAGCGGCAAGACCGAGGCGGCGCGCACGACGTCGTTCATCGCGAAGATGAACAAGAAGGCGTCGGAACTCGGCATGAAGAACACCAAGTACGACTCCTTCGACGGCATATCGCGGGCCGGGGCGAACTACACCACACCGCGCGACGCGGCGCAGCTCGCCCGGCACGCGATCGCGAACAGCACGTTCAGCACGGTCGTCAAGGCGACCAGCACCCGGCAGAAGGCGGCGAACGTCAACCGCACGTACTACTGGGACAACACGAACAAGCTGCTCGGCTCGTACAAGGGCGCGATCGGCATCAAGACGGGCACCGGCACCCAGGCCGGACCGTGCCTGGTGTTCGCCGCCCAGCGCGACGGCCGGACCGTGGTGGGCGTCATCCTCAACGACGCCACCAACCGCTATCCGGACGCCGCGAAGATGCTGGACTGGGCTTACCGGACGAAGACGAACGTGAAGCTGCGTCAGCTGCCGGAATCGGCGCAGCGGGACTGACGCGCCACCGCGGGGCCGGGCCGACCGGGCCGAGCATGGCAGGCGCGGCACAGCACGGCCAGTGCGAGGCCCTCAGGGAAGATCTCCGTGGGGGCCTCGTGCCTTTTCGGCTTCAGCCGAGGAACGACAGCCTGACGACTCGGTCGGGATTGTCCACATTGGTGTCCACGAGTACGACCGACTGCCAGGTCCCCAACTGCAGTTCGCCGCCCATCACGGGCAGTGTGGCGTGCGGCGGCACCAGTGCCGGGAGCACGTGGTCCCGGCCGTGGCCGGGGCTGCCGTGGCGGTGGCGCCACCGGTCGTCGGGCGGGAGCAGATCCTGGAGCGCGGCCAGGAGGTCGTCGTCGCTGCCCGAACCGGTTTCGATCACGGCCAGGCCGGCTGTCGCGTGGGGAGTGAAGACGTTGAGCAGGCCGTCCCGCCCATCGGCGTTCTCCCGGAGGAAGGCGGAGCACGCGTCCGTCAGGTCGTAAACCGTCTCGGCGGAGCCCGTCGGGATGTTGATCGTACGGGTGGTGAAGGTGTCAGCCATTGCTTCACCGTAACCGCCGGACCGGTGCTCATGGCAGCTACGCCACGACCGGGACCTCCGTCGAACCGGCCCCCGAGCGGATCGGTTCTTCACACGTGCCGGTCGCTGCGGCAGTATGAGCGGACCAGGTGATCACGGTCGTGTCGGCTCACGCGCGCCGGAGCCGTGGCACCGAGGCAGGCGGGCCGTGAGGAGAGGCATGCGCGTCGGGCTGTTCGTGACCTGCGTCAATGGCACGCTCTACCCGCGTACGGGGCAGGCCGTCGTCACCCTGCTGGAACGGCTCGGGGTGCGGGTCGGCTTCCCGATGGCGCAGAGCTGCTGCGGGCAGCCCATGTTCAACACCGGCTACCGCCACCAGACCGAGCCCCTGGTGCGCCGCTACGCCGCCGCCTTCCGCGACTACGACCACATCGTCACCCCCTCCGGCTCCTGCGCCGCCATGGTGCGCGACAACTACCCTCGCATCGCGGCCCGGGCGGCTGCGGAGGGGCGGGGACGAGGGCCTCTCCGATGCGGCCGCGAGCGCGGTGCCCAAGACGTATGAGCTCACCGAGTTTCTCGTCGACATCCTGGGCGTGACGGACGTCGGTGCCTACTTCCCGCACACGGTCACTTACCACCCCACCTGCCACGGGCTACGAGTGCTGCGCCTCGCCGACCGCCCCCGGCGGCTGTTGGAGCAGGTCGAAGGGCTCGTACTCCGGGAGCCGGCGGGCGCGGAGGAGTGCTGCGGCTTCGGCGGCACCTTCGCCCTCAAGAACCCCGCCGTCTCCGCCGCGATGGGCGCCGACAAGGCCCACGCCATCACCAGGACCGGCGCCGACACCGTCTGCGCCGTCGACAACTCCTGTCTCATGCATATCGGCGGCGTCATGGCCCACAGAGGCTCCACCGTGCGTCCCCTGCATATCGCGGAAATCCTCGCCAGCGAGAAGGGCAGCGTCCTATGAGCGCCACCTACATGGGCATGCCGGCCTTTCCTCGCTCCGCCGATGTCTCCACGAAAGACAGCCGACTGCGCGCCAACCTCCGCCACGCCACCCACACCATCCGTGCCAAGCGCGCACAAGCCGTCGCCGAACTGGACGACTGGGCACGACTGCGCGCCGCCGGAGCCGCGATCAAGGACCGTACGCTGCGCCATCTCGACCACTACCTCGTACGACTCGAGGAGGCCGTGACCCGCGCCGGAGGCACGGTCCACTGGGCGGCGGACGCGGCGGAGGCCCATCGCATCGTCACCGGATTGGTCCGGGCCACCGGCGAGAACGAAGTGGTCAAGGTCAAGTCGATGGCCACGCAGGAGATCGGGCTCAACGAGGCCCTCGCCGAGGCGGGGCTCCGCGCGTACGAGACCGACCTCGCCGATCGTGCAGCTCGGCGACGACCTCCCGTCGCACATCCTCGTATCCGCGATCCACCGCAACCGCGGCGAGATCCGCGATATCTTCCGCGAGCGCATGGCGGACTGGGGGCGCCCGGCCTCCGAGGGGCTGACCGACCGGCCCGCCGATCTGGCCGAGGCCGCGCGGCAGCACCTACGGGAGAAGTTCCTGCGCGCCAAGGTCGGTGTCTCCGGTGAGAACTTCCCTCAGGGGTAGTTCTGGCGCTAGCTTCAGCTGTGCCCATCGTGCCTGAGTTCTTGCATCTCGTGTATGCAGGCCCGTTTGACGCCTACCTCTACGGCCGCGCCAGTCGAGACCCAAAGAAGAAGGGACGAAGCGTCAAAGACCAGCTGGCTGAAGGCCGCGAGTTGTGTGAGAAGCACCAGTGGCCGATCGTGGGTGTCTTCGATAAGGACGTCGACCGGTCCGCGTCACGGCACGCCAAGAGAGTGCGAATGGACTTCGAAGCGCTGCTGGAGGGCGTCGAGGCTGGCAAGTGCCGCATCGTCGCGCCTGGGAAGCGTCGAGAGCGTGAGCCACGTCTCCGAGCCGGTGGATGCACGGGTCCCCGGACACCGCGAGGTGGAGGCCGCCGCCGGCGTCATCGTCGCCGGCCATCCCTTTCTGCTTGGTGAGTTCGCTGCCCAGAGCGATCGCAGTGTCGCGAGCACCCTTCATGACAACGTCGACCATCCCCATGGACGCCTTGATCATCCCCGAGGCGGTCAACCGCATCGTGTCGCTCACGCCATCCCTCCCGATTACTGACGTCGCGAGACCGCTCTATCGCACGTAGCACGACCGTGGACCAGAGGCCCGACACCTCCACCCCGCGGGGCTCCTCCAGTACGCCGAGGAGCGCCTGCCGTGACTACTTCATCGACCACCACCACGAGGGCTACGGCACACCCGCCACCTGACCGCCGTCGCCTTCGGCTCGCGGCCCCAATCGCCCCAGGGCCCCCTCACTGAGGTTCTTCAGCAGTGCCGCTCCAGGGTGAGTACGGCTTTGGCAATTGATGTCATGCGGTTCGGGCTGCAGCGGGCGTGGCGGAAGATCCGCCAGGGCTTGAGGCGGGCAACGCCGCGCTCGACCGGGGCGCGGGTCCGGGCCAACGCCCGGTTCGCGGTCTGCTGGGTGGGGGTGAGGTCGCAGTGCGGTCGGCGCTTGACGCCGGTGGTGACCCAGGGACCTCCTCCCTGGTAAGCGAGGTCGGCCAGGATGGGGATGCCCTGGCGTTCGCAGATACGGATGATCCGGTGGGTACGGGCGTCGGTCAGGTCATGGGCGCGACCCGGCAGCGCGGGGGAAAGCCACAGCAGCCGGCCGCCAGGATCGGTGACTACCTGCACGTTCACGCCGTGGCGGCGGTGTTTGGCCGAGTAGTCCGCCCGCCCGTCACCGACGCGGTCGCACTCGGCGAAGGCGCCGTCCAGCAGGACGAAGTCCGGGTCGGCTTCACGCAGTGTCTTGAGCAGGCCCGGAGCGCGCTCGGCGAGCAGGCCGGTGACCGCGGTGGTGTAGACGTGGGCGGTGGACTCGCTGATCCCGAAACCTGCGGCGATCTGCGCCAACGTGCTGTGCTCACGTAAGTACACGAGCACCACCATCGCGCGTTGAGACGGGCGCAGCTTGCAGCGCCGGTCCCCCTCGCGGGTGACGATGAGCATCGTGACCCACTCCACGAGCGCATGCGGCACGTCGAGTGCGGCAGGGTAGGTGACCAACGAGGTCTCCAGGACTGCTTGGTTGAGACGTCAGACATCTCCATCAACAATCCGGGTGCCTGGCCTGATACGCGCCCTCAGCCGTCATCCGATCGGTGCCCAGACTGAAGAAGCGCAGTAACGAGGACGAGGAACGGATTGGCGTCATCCGTCGGTCAGCTGCTGGATGGCCTTGAGCGCCTGACCCGCTCCGTTCTCGGTCATCAGATGTTGCGCCGCTTTTGCGGCGGCTCGACTGTGTGCCTGCTGCTTCACTACTTGGTGAAGTGAGTCGGCAAGTCGTTCGGCGGTGAGGGATCGGAAGGGGATCGGGTCGGTGGCGGCGCCGATGGCGGCAAGTCGCCCCGCCCAGAACGGCTGGTCCGCGGTCACCGGTACGGTGACCGCGGGCACTCCAGCACGCAACGCGGCGGCCAAGGTGCCGGCCCCGCCATGGTGGACCACCGCAGCCAGCCGTGGAAACAGCAAGGCGTGCGGTACGTCCCCGATCGTGAGCACGTCGTTCCCGTCGGCGGCAAGCCCGGCACTGCCGGCTTGGAGGATGCCGCGCAGCCCGGCGCGGCGCAGGGCTTGCACAGCGATCTCGCTCAGCCGCTCCCCGTCACCGGCCGCCATGCTTCCGAAGCCGATGAGGACGGGTCGGGGTCCGGCACGCAGGAAGTCCTCCAGATCAGTAGGCAGCCGTTCGGCCGCCTCATGGTGGGGCCACCAGTTGCCCACGACCTCCAGGCCAGAGCGCCAGTCGGAGGGACGAGGCACCAGGGCCGTGCTGAAGCCGTGCAAGATGGGCCAGTTCGCCTGTTCCTGTCGTCGACGCATCTCGGAAGGTGAGGCCGGGGGCAGCTGGAGGCGGCGGCGCAGCTTTGCGACGGCCTGTTCGTAGACGCGGTCGGCCATGCGCAGTGCGAAGCGTCCGGTGGCTCGGTTGGCGAGACGGCCCAGTGAGCGGGAGCCTGTGACGACGGGCGGGACGTCGCCGGTCGGTGCGGTGGGTTGGAGGTACACGCCGAGGCTCGGTGTGCCCGTGGCCTCGGTGAGGTGCCAGCCGAGCGGAGCCGTGGTGGTCGACAGCAGGAGCAGGTCCGTGCCATCGTCCATCACGTCGGCGAAGCCCTGACCCAGTTCGGTAATGAACGCGGCAGCAGTGCGCATAAGTTCACGTTTGCCTGTGACGCTGCCATGCACCCGTGTGTCGGCGGGGAGGCTGCGAAAATCCAGCCCTGCGTCGCGTACGAGGGGTGCGAAGGTGTCTGTGGTGGCGAGGGTAACGTCGTATCCGGCCCGGCACAGTTCGGCGCCCAGACCCGTGTAGGGCGCGACGTCGCCGCGCGATCCGGCTGCGGCGATCAGGATCCTCATTGTTCCTCCTCGGAATCGGTACGGCCACCTGCGTGGCGGGCCGCGTTGGCGTGAACCGACTTGCGCGTATAGGCGGCCAGGCCCGGGCGTTGCTGCGATGGCGGTATGACCAGAGCGAATGCGCGCGGGTCGGCGACGAAGTCGTCCGCGATGCGCCGGTGCATGTCGGGCGGGCAGGAGGTGAACCATCGTGAGATGTGCAAGCGGTGCTCCTCGGCGAGGTCCATGGCCCGCTCGCCGTTGCTCGGCTCCCCCTCGTCGAAGGCCGCGAGCAGCTCCGCGCGCCAGGCGGCGGCCTCGCCCATGAGCTGACGCCAATCCTCTTTGGTGTGAGCAGCCGCGCGCGCCATCGCCTCGCGCTGTCCATCCGAGTGCGCCCACTTCAGTTCTGCCTCGGTGGCATAGCTCAGGTCGAAGGTGATCTCACCGAAGACCTCGAAGCGTTCCTGAGGAGTCAGGGACAGCCCGGTCTTCTGGACCTCCATCGCCCGTTCCGCCACCTCGGCCAGCCGCTGCAGCCTGGCGATCTCCTCACTCAGCTGCCGCTGCCGGGCACGGAGCCGCTCCAAGGGGCTCACCTGCGGATCCTTGAAGATCGCAGCGATCTCGTTGAGAGGGAAGCCGAGCTCACGGTAAAAGAGGATCTGCTGGAGACGGACCAGGTCAGCCTCACTGTAGAGCCGGTATCCGGCGTGGCTGCGGTCACTGGGCGAGAGCAGCCCCGCCTTGTCGTAGTGATGCAGTGTCCGCACCGTCACCCCGGCGAAGGCCGAGACCTGCCCCACGGAGTAGCTCATCTACCTGCCCTTTCGTCGGTACACAGCCTCAAGCCTGACGTAAGGGGAGGGTCAACTCCCGCTCGCTGGGCCTCGGAGCGCGGCCTTGCCCACCTCAAGTCCTGGAGGATCTTCCGTCCCGCCCACTGCAACCACATGACGTCAATTGCCGAAGCCGGGTCCGCACAGGCAGTGCTGGGCGATGTAGAGGCCGTGGCGCTCGGGGAGGCTGCCGTGGTAGATGGCGGGCGCCCAACCGCGAGGAGCAACGCCATGCCCACGCTGATCAGTTGCAACACCGGCGAGATCCCCATCGGCGGGGCCGTCCTCGTCGACCACAACCTCCCCGTCACCGTGCTCGCCATCGACCCGCCGCACGAGGAGGACGACTTGGGGCGCGTGACCGTGCACTACTCCTGGGGCCACACCGAGGACATCGGCCCCGGGCGACTCGGCGCGTACATCGACGAGGACTGACCTCGGCGGATGCGGTCCGGACCCGAATCCGGACCGCATCCGGACACCCCGAACCCGCCCATTCTCAGCGGCCAGCCGCGTTCGGCGCACGGTGTCGGCCGCGCAGGCGGCGCCCAGCCGTCCGGGGCCCGGGCATCCGGCCTCAGCCACCGCTCACGCTCATGGCCAGGCTCCTCACCCGCCGCAAGGCCCAGACCGCTACCCGCCGCGACGTCAACCCGTACTACCTGGCACAGGCCGCCTGATCACTCCGTCTCCGGGCCGTCGCCCCCCCAGGAACCCGGCCTGCGCCCGCTGCGCGACCCCATACACACCGACGACAGCGGGGTGGACGGTAGCCCTTCTCGGTATGGCGGATGGTGAAAGAGCTGCTCAGGGTGTGTTTCCAGCACCGCATGCGTGCCGCACTCGGCCAGCGCGGCCATCCTCACCTGCGGAAACGCTGCCTTGTCCAGGCCACAGGTATTGCCGGGCCGGCCAAAGGCTGCCTCGTTCACGGCCGTGTCCGCCACGTCCCAGCAGGTGCTGTCCACCGCGACCAGCCGCAGGCCCCGCCAGAACGTTCCCGGCGTCCTCTCGTCACCCAAAGGCCCCGCACTGGTAGCGAACAGCACCCGCAACGGTTCCGGCCCCAGCCGGTCCCGGGCCCTGAACAGTGAAGACTTCGCCGGAATCCGCCACGGCCTCAGCATCCCAGCACCGCGCAAGCCCCCGGTCAGGTGCCGCAGCACCTCCAGATACGGCGCCGGCGAGAACAACGCCAGACCAAGAACGAAGTAGACCACCAGCCGCGCGGGCAGCAGCCGTCTGCGCTGCTCGGTCCGGCCACACGCAGCGACGACCCGGTCTACCAGACCTGGCGGATACACCCAGGTCAGCAGCCCCAAGCCCGATAACTCCGACACCCTCTCGGCCACCGGCACCACCCCCGAGCATCAGTCCGGCAGCATACGCCCGAACCAACGAACCGGTAAGGTTGCGCCCTGCGCCACGGCCAGCGGCTCTTCTCCCGGACGCGTGCGCTCCACCCCCGGCGGCTGCCGGGGCCCGGCCGCGCCTGGACGGATACCCGCGCCCTGCCGACGGAGACCGGTCGCCCGCCGAGTCCGTCGACCTCCTCGCCCATAACCTCGCGGACTATCGGGCGCTCGTCCACCGCGTGGACGCGGTCGGCCTGCCGGCGCTGCTCACCGGGCTGCTGGCCGAGCGGCGTGCCCGCCGGGTCGTCATGCCGGAAGGGCTGCCCCGCGCATGGCTCGCGAGCGCTCCGGTGGAGCTCCTCCGGGACGCCCCCGCACTGACGCCGCACGAGCTGGACGCTGTGGACAGCGTCGTGACCGGCTGTGCGCTGGCGATCGCCGAGACCGGCACGGTGATCCTCGACGCGGGTCCGGCCCAGGGTCGCCGGGCCCTCTCGCTCGTGCCGGACCATCACCTGTGCGTCGTGCGGATCGACGACCAGGTCGTGGACTCGGTGCCGCAGGCCCTTGAGCGCCTGACCGCCACGCGGCCCCTGACCTGGATCTCGGGTCCGTCGGCGACCAGCGACATCGAGCTGGACCGGGTCGAGGGCGTCCACGGGCCGCGCACCTTGGAGGTCGTCCTCGTGGCGGGAGATCCACGGGCCGTGTGAGCCGCGCCGGGCATGGGGCTTGTGGCGAGGATGAGTTCTGTTCGATCCTGATGGTTCCTGTCCTTCGGCGTATCGCTCGTTCGGAGCTGACGTATGCGCGCACGACGACCGGACCACCGCTCTTCCCTTGTCACCAGCGCGTCTCCGGAGCTCTTCCAGGAGAACCGGGAACCCGCCCGGTCCCTGCTCGTCCCCTACGCCGATGTCCGGGCCGCACTCACCGGCCGCCCCGCCGACTCGCCGTATCACCGTTCGCTGAACGGCGACTGGCGCTTCGCCTGGTCGAGGAACCCCGAAGAGCGGCCCATGGACTTCCACGCCGTCGGCTTCGACGACAGCGGCTGGGGCCTCATCACCGTGCCGGGCAACTGGGAGACCCAGGGCTACCGCGAACCGGTCTACCTCAATATCGCGTACCCCTGGACCGGCTACGAACAGCCCGCTCCCCCGCACGCCCCCACCGGCTTCAACCCCGTCGGCTCCTATCGCCGTACCTTCACCCTTCCCCGGGCCTGGGCCAGCCGCCGGACGCTGCTGTCCTTCCAGGGCGTCAAGTCGGCTTTCTTCGTGTGGGTGAACGGCGAGCGGGTGGGCTACAGCGAGGACAGCTACGCCCCTGCGGAGTTCGACATCAGCCCGTACGTGCACACCGGGCCGGGTGAGGAGGACAACAGTCTTGCCGTCGAGGTCTACCGCTGGTGCAAGGGAAGCTGGCTGGAGGACCAGGACCTGATCGACCTGTCCGGGATCTTCCGTGACGTGCACCTCCGCTCCGTCCCGCCGGTGCGTGTGCACGACCTGTTCGTACGCACCGTGCCGGACGACGTGCTCCGCGATGCCGAGCTCATGGTGACGGTGGACCTGCGGTCCGACCCGGTGCCGCGGTCCGTCGGTCATCAGGTCCGCGCGACCCTCCATGACACCTGGGGTGCCGTCGTCGTCCGCCTGAACGGCAGCGCCCGCTTCGAGGCCGGGGAGGCAACCGTCGAGCTCTCGGCCCATGTCACGGCACCCGCCCTGTGGTCGGCCGAGGACCCGCGGCTCTACACCCTGGTCGTCGAGCTGGTGGACTCCGACGGTGACACGGTCGATGTCCGGCGCAGCCGGGTCGGCTTCCGCTCGGTCTTCTGCGGGCCGGGGAAACTGACCCTCAATGGCCGGCCACTCGTCCTGCGCGGCGTCAACCGGCACGAGTTCGACCCCGACCACGGGCAGGCGGTCCCCGAGGAGCGGATGGTCGAGGACATCCGCATCATGAAACAGCACAACATCAACGCCGTCCGCACCTCGCACTACCCCAACCATCCGCGCTGGCTCGAACTGTGCGACGAATTCGGCCTGTACGTGATCGATGAGTCCAATCTCGAGACGCACGCCGTCCGCGACGCCCTGCCGGCGAGCCGCCCCGAGTGGACGACCGCCTGTCTGGACCGGGTCCGCAGCCTCGTCGAGCGGGACAAGAACCACCCCAGCGTGGTGATCTGGTCGCTGGGCAACGAGGCGGGCCGTGGATCGACGTTCGAGGTCCTGGCCGACTGGGTGCACGACCGCGACCCCTCCCGCCCCGTGCATTACGAGGGCATGAACGAGGTCGCCGACATCGAGTCGCGCATGTACGCCACGCCCGAGGCCGTCGAGGCGTACGCCCGGTCCGGCAGCCCCAAGCCGTACGTCCTGTGCGAGTACGCCCACTCCATGGGCAACAGCACCGGGAACCTTCAGGAGTACTGGGACATCATCGACGCCCATGATCATCTGTGCGGCGGGTTCATCTGGGACTTCGCCGACCAGGCACTTCGCCTCACGGTGCCGGGCGACGGCCGTCGCACGTTCCTCTCCTACGGGGGCGACTGGGTGCCCGGTGACCGCGCCGACGGCAACTTCTGCTGCAACGGTCTCGTCGACGCCGACCGCAACCCTCACCCCGCCCTGCACGAGGTCAAGAAGGTCTACCAGGCTGTGCGGGTCTCGGCCATGGACCTGGCGCGTGGCTCCGTGAAGGTCACCAACCGGCAGTCGTTCATCGGGCTTCAGGGATACGAGCTGCGCTGGGAGGTCACCCGCGACGGCGAACGTATCCAGCACGGTGTCCAACCCGCGCCGCGGGCCGAACCAGGTGGGACCGCGACGGTGAGCCTTCCGCTGGAGCGGCCGGAGAAGCCGGAGCCGGGCGCGGAGTACTGGCTGAACGTCTCCTTCGCTCTGCGCGAGACGACGCGTTGGGCGGAGGCCGGACATGTCGTCGCCGCCGAGCAGCTCGCCCTGCCCTGGCGTGCGGTCGCGCCGTCGGCGCCGGCAAAGGCCGCCTCGCCCTCCCTCGAGGTGAGCCGGACCCGGCACGGTGTCACCGTCACCGGGCCTGACCTCCACCTCGACCTGGACCGGTCCACGGGCACCCTCACCGCATACCGCCACCGTGGCAGGACGCTGCTGGCGGGCGGGCCGGTGCCCAACTTCTGGCGTGCCCCCACCGACAACGACATCGGCCGTGCGGCCCAGGTCACCCTGCGGACCTGGCGCGACGCGGGGGCTCGGCGCACCGTCACCGGGGTGGAGGTCACCCGGGTCACGCCCTCCGAGGTCGTCCTCACCGTCACCGCCACCCTGCCCACAGCGCCCACCGTTTCCCACTGGACGACCGTCTTCACCGTGCGCGGCGATGCCGAGGTCCATGTGCGGCACGTGCTCACACCCGGCGCCGGGCTGCCGGACCTTCCGTTGGTGGGCGCCTTGCTGACCGTACCGTCCGAGCTGGGGGCGCTCACCTGGTACGGGCGAGGGCCGCACGAGAACTACCGGGACCGCCGCACGGGAGCCTTTGTCGGGCGCTACCGCAGCTCCGTGGACACGGCGGGCATGCCGTACGAGCGCCCCCAGCAGACCGGCAACGTCACGGACGTCCGCTACGTCTCCCTCACCGGTCCGGACGGCACCGGGCTGACCGTACTGGCCGGACCTGACGAACCGGGTGAACCGGGCGGATCCGGCGAGGAACGAGCCCGGTTGGAGATCAGTGCGCTGCGCTGGAGCCCCTTCGATCTCGACGGCCTCAGGCATCCGTACGAGCTCACGCCGCGCGACGAGATCGTGCTGAGCGTGGATCACCGGCAGATGGGCGTGGGCGGCAACGACTCGTGGGGCGCGCCACCGTTGGAGCAGTATCTGCTGCACGCCGACCACGCCTACAGCTACTGCTACCGGCTGCGGCCCGCCCGTTAGCTTGAGGCCGCGCGGTTCTCGTACGAGGTTCCGCCCCCTGATGTCCATGTCCGCGAGACTAGGCGGGATGCGGTCCGGGCGTTCCGGACTGTCCACAGGGCCAGTCATATGATCCCACCACAGGGAAGGAGCCCCGTTGAACCCGCCACTGCACGGCGTCACGGTCGTCGCTCTCGAACAGGCCGTCGCCGCGCCCTTCGCCACTCGCCAGCTCGCGGATCTCGGCGCACGCGTCATCAAGATCGAACGACCGGGGCGGGGGGATTTCGCCCGCGACTACGACCGCCGGGTGAAGGGGCTTTCCGCTTACTTCGTCTGGGTCAACCGAGGCAAGGAGAGCGTGACTCTGGACCTCAAGGACGACAGCGACCGCTCCTTGCTCGACCGGCTCCTCACCCACGCCGATGTGTTCATCCAGAATCTCGGCCCCGGAGCCGCCGAGCGCCTCGGTCTCGGCAGCGACGTGCTGCGCGGCCGCCACCCCCGCCTGATCACCTGCGACGTCTCCGGCTATGGCGCGGCAGGCCCGTACCGCGACAAGAAGGCCTACGACCTGCTCGTGCAGTGCGAGGCAGGACTCCTCTCGATCACCGGAGCTCCGGATTCCCCCGCCCGGCCCGGCATTTCGGTGGCGGACATCGCCGGCGGCATGTACGCCTATACCGGCATATTGACCGCACTCTACGAACGTGAGCGCACCGGCGAGGGATCGGCTCTGTCCGTCTCCCTCCTCGACGCGCTCGCCGAGTGGATGGGACAGCCGTACTACGCGCAGGCCTATGGCGGCGAGCCCCTCACCCGCAGCGGCGCCCGACACCCGACCATCTCACCGTACGGGCACTACGGTTGCGGTGACGGTGCCAAGGTGTTCCTGAGCGTCCAGAACGACCGCGAGTGGGTGGCCCTGTGCGAACAGGTCCTGCGGGAGCCGTCGTTGGTCCGCGACCCCCGTTTCGCGGACAATCCCCTGCGCCGCGAGCATGACGACGAACTGACGGCCGTCATGGAGAAGCACTTCGCCCACCATACGGCGGACGGCGTGGTCGCCCTGCTGGACCGGGCGGGTATCGCCAACGCCCGGCTGCGGACGGTCACCGAGTTCGCCGCTCATCCTCAGTTCGCGGCACGTGACAGGTGGCGCGACTTCGGCTCACCGGCCGGCCGTCTGCAAGGGCTGCTTCCGCCGGTCGAGGTGGCCGGCCGCGAAGCGGCGATGGGAGCGGTGCCGGCGCTCGGCGAGCACACGGCCGCGATCCGCGCGGAGTTCCAGGAACCGACCGAGGACATTATCCGTGGATGTGCGGATATTCCGGTGAGCGATTCTGGAAGGAGAGAACGTTGGGATTCTGAATGATGCCGTCGCGGATTTCGACCGCGCGCCGAATGGTCTCGTTCTCCTCCCAGCCGCTCGGCCCGGTGAGCACGGTCCGCACGTAGGGAATGAGCGCCTCGCTGATCTCCCAGGTGGCGGAGTTCCAGAGGTAGGACGGACTGTGGTCCACGCCGTAGTAACGGACATTGTCGCCGACGACGAAGGTCGGATCCGTGAACGAGGTGGGCCGCGCCCAGCTGAAGCCCATTCCCTCGTCGCAGGAGACGTCGACGATGAGGGTTCCAGGGGCGAGCCTGTCGAGATCGTCTTCCACGAGGAAGGTCAGCGGCGCCTCGGTGTTCTGCAGTACGCAGTTGACGATGACATCGTGCCCGGCCAGAAATTCCGCCAGTGGTATCCGGCCGTCCTCGGTGAGGGCATGACTGCGGCGGGGATCGGCATCATCGTGGTCGAACTGCACAATCCGAGCCGAATGGATCGGCGAGCTGACCGCGGTGACGCCTCGCTGGGTGAGGACGTCGACGTCATGCACTCCGTGTGCGTTCAACGCCGTGACCGCTCCCCGGGCGGTCGCCCCGAAGCCCAGCACGGCCGCTCGCAGCCGTCGGCCGTAGTCCCCCGTCGAACCGCTGAGCTGCAGGGCATGCAGCACCGAGGAGTAGCCCGCGAGCTCGTTGTTCTTGTGGAAGACGTGCAGATTGAACCAGCCGTCGGCCGTCCAGTGGTTCATCGCTTCGAAAGCGATCAATGTCAGTCGCCGGTCGATGGCCGTCTGGGTGAGCTTCGCATCCTGGACGCAGTGCGGCCAACCCCAGAGGATTTGGCCGTCGCGCAGCTCTGCGAGATCTTCCGGCAGTGGCTTCGCCAGCAGGATGACATCACACTCCGCGATGAGCTCCTCGCGGGAACGGAATCCGGCGACGAAGGACGCCAACCGCTCGTCGGGAATGCCGAAGCGCTCTCCGTAGCCGTGTTCCAGATAGATGTTCCGCTGGAGATCGGCGTCGATCCGCTCGAAGTGTGCTGGGTGGATCGGCAGTCGACGTTCGTTCTCTTTGCGTGACTGCGACAGGACTCCGAGGTTGAGCTGATGCACAAACGCCCCTTTGATTGATACCTGTTTAGCACACAGGGGGAAATCAGGGGGCTTCCCCGGATCCGGTTCAGTCGGACGTGGTGACGCCGGCGAACCGCGTGGCCCGTCGTCGGCTCCTTGACCTCAACGGTCGAGTGGGCGTTTCGCGGTCTCCGGAAGGATCAGATAGACGCAGGCGGAGACCAGGCAGAGGCCGGCCACGTACCAGGGGAAGGCGCCCGGGTGACCGGACTGCTTGAACCATGTGCCCAGGTAGGGAGCCGTGCCGCCGAAGAGCGCGACCGTGAGGGAGTAGGGGAAGCCGATGCCGGCGGCGCGTACGCGGGCCGGGAAGAGCTCGGCGTTCACGGCTGCGGCGATCGAGGTGTAGCCGGTGAGCAGCACCATCCCGGCGCACTGCACGAGCAGCAGTGCGGCGAAGTCCTTGGTGATCGCGTGCAGCAGGGGCACCGCGAGGACCGCGAAGCCGGTGGCGAAGCCGATCAGCAAAGGCCTGCGTCCGACGCGGTCCGACAGCAGGCCGCCGAGGGGCTGGAGCGCTGCGAAGAAGGCCAGCGAGATGGTGCTGGCGACCAGCGCGTCATCCTTGTCGAAACCGGCGTTCACCTGGGCGTACGTCGGCAGATAAGTGGTCCAGGTGTAGTAGGCGAGGGTGCCGCCCGCGGTGATGCCGCAGATCAGCAGGGACTGCCGCGGGTGACGGCGCAGGGCTTCGAAGAGCGCGGGACGCTCCGCCACCCCGCGCGTCACCTCGCGGGTCTCCTGTGCGCCCTGGCGGATCCAGAACCCTACGAGGCTGATGAGTGCGCCGATCAGGAACGGCACACGCCAGCCCCAGTCGCCCATCTCTCCGTCGGACAGGAGGTGGGCGAGGAGAGCGGCGATTCCGGAGGCGAGAAGCTGGCCGATCGTGGTGGACACGTACTGGAAGCTGGAGAACAGACCTCGCCGCCCGGGGGCCGCCGACTCCACGAGGAACGTCGTCGAGGCCGCGAACTCTCCGCCGACCGAGAGGCCTTGGACCAGCCGGGCGATGACGAGGACCACAGGAGCGAGGACGCCCACGGAGGCGTAGGTGGGGGTGAGGGCGACCAGCAGGCTGCCGCCCCCCATGAGCAGGATGGTGACGGTCAGAGCGGCTCGGCGGCCACGCCGGTCGGCGATCGCGCCCATCAGCAGACCGCCGATCGGCCGCATGAAGAAGCCGACGGCGAAGACGGCGAAGGTGGACAGGAGCGGCACCAGGGAGTTGCCGGAGCCCTTGGGAAACACCTGGTCGGCGAAGTAGACCGCGAGGAATGAGTAGGCGTACCAGTCGTACCACTCGGCGGCATTGCCGATGGAGGCCGCCGCGAGTTGCCGCAGGGGGGCTCGGGACGGAGTGGGTGGGGTCTGCACGGCCTTGCCGGCTTCGGTGTCGTCGACGGACAGGGATTCGGATCGCGTCATGATCCATGAGATCCCCTCACCATCTCTATCGCACACCTGTCCTAGGTCGGTTCTCGCAGGGTGACCCTGCCAGTGGTACGCACGGGGTTCGTACGCAGCGCGGAGGGCTGGGTGACCTGTAAGCCGCGCGGCAGGCTCTCCTTCAACAGCTCGCGACATACGAAGGAAGGACTGCACGATGTCAGTTCAGGAACAGGGCCCGACGGCGACAGCACTCGCGGAGGTCTCCCATGGGACGGAGGCGGCGACTTCCTGGGCGGCGGGCTGGTCGGCTCCGGTGCAGCGTCCGAGCGCCGGATTCGAGGAGAACTGGTCCGAGACGGGCTTCAGCCGCCAATCGGTACGCCAGGTCGTGCGGGTCACCGGCGGGGGCAACGGCGCCCGCATCAGGCTCTCGAATCGTTTCGGCACTCAGCCGCTGACGGTGACGGATGCGACGCTGGCGCTGGCCGGGCAGTCGCCCGCCCTCCGGCCGGGCACGCTTCGGAAGTTGACCTTCGGTGGTCTCCCGTCGGTGACCATTCCGGCGGGTGGCGAGGCCGTCAGTGATGCGACGCGGCTCCGGATCGAGCGGTTCGATCCGGTGACGGTGACTCTCTACTTCGACGGACCGACCGGTCCTTCGACTTTCCACGCCCAGGCTTACACGGACAGCTACCGTGCGACAGGCAACCGTACGGCCGATATGGATGCCGAGGGCTTCGTCGAGCACACCCACTCCTGGTACTACCTCTCCGACGTCGAACTGTCGGAAGAAGATCAGTCGCAGGACGTGGGCACGGTGGTCGCCTTTGGCGACTCCATCACGGATGGCTACGGTTCGACGGTGGGCGCCGACCGCCGCTACCCGGACGCCCTCGCCGACCGTCTGGCCTCCGCCGGCAAGCGATGGGCCGTCCTCAATGCGGGCATCGGCGGGAACCTCATGCTGCATGATTCGGTCTGGTACGGCGAGCGGGCTGTGAGCCGCTTCGAGCGTGATGTGCTCGCCAAGCCCGGCGTCCGCTCGGTCATCGTCCTGGCCGGCCTCAATGACATCGGTTTCAGCGAGGTCGACTTGGAGACGTACAAGCCCAATCCCGAGGTGTCGGCGGCACAGTTGATCGACGGCTACCGGGGGCTGATCGAGGCGGCACACAAGCGGGGCATCAAGATCATCGGTGCCACCGTTCTTCCGTTCAAGGGCTCGGAGTACCACACCCCGCGTGCCGAGGCGAAGCGCGTCGCGCTCAACCAGTGGATCCGTACCTCCGGTGAGTTCGACGCTGTCGCCGACTTCGCCAAGGCCCTCGCCTCGGCCGGCGACCCCGAGACCCTCTCACCCGCCTACGACAGCGGTGATCTCAAGCACCCCAATGACACCGGCTATCGGATCATGGCCGAATCCATCGATCTCGGCTCCCTCTGACCGCTGGGGCTCATCGGACACTCACCGTGAGGCGGGCGTCGCGTCGCACCAGTGCGGCGTAGTGGCCGTCTTCGGTGAGGAGTTCCTGGTGGGTGCCGCGCTCCGCGATGCGCCCCCTGTCGAGGACGACGATCTGGTCGGCGTCGCGGACCGTGGAGAGTCGGTGCGCGATGGTGATCGTCGTCCGACCCGCCGAAAGCGCGTCCATGGCTTCCTGCACGGCGTGCTCCGTACGGGTGTCCAGGGCGCTGGTCGCCTCGTCGAGGATGAGCACGGGTGGGTCGCGCAGGATCGTACGAGCGATGGCGAGGCGCTGCTTCTCCCCGCCGGAGAAGCGATAGCCGCGCTCGCCGACGAGGGTGTCATAGCCGTCGGGCAGGGCGGCGATGTGGTCGTGGATCTGGGCGGCCCGCGCCGCCTCGACGATCTCCTCATCGGTCGCTTCAGGCTTGGCGAAGCGGAGGTTGTCCGCCACCGAGGCATGGAAGAGGTAGGTCTCCTGCGAGACCACGCCGACCGCGCGGGCGAGCGTGTCGAAGTCGAGGTCCCGGACGTCGACCCCGTCGAGGAGGACCCGCCCGCCGGTGACGTCGTAGAGGCGGGGTACGAGATAGCTGAGGGTGCTCTTGCCGGATCCGGTCGGCCCGACGACGGCCAGGCTGCCGCCGGCCGGGACGGTCAGGTCGATGCCGGTGAGTGTCGTCCTCGCGGGGCCGTTCGGGCTCGACGGGTCGTAGGAGAAGGTGACGTTCTCGAAGGACACGTCGCCGCGCACCTTGTCCAGTCGCACCGGCTTGTCCGGCTCGGCGATGTCCACCGGCAGATCGAGGTATTCGAAGATGCGCTGGAAGAGGGCGAGGGAGGTCTGCATCTGCACGCCGGTGGAGAGCAGGCTCACCGTCGGGCGGAACAGGCCCTGTTGCAGGGAGACGAAGGCGACGAGCGTACCGATGGAGATGGCCGGTCCCCCGGATCGCAAGGTGATTCCGGCTGCCCAGTAGATGACGGCAGGCATGGCGGCCATGACGACGCCTATGGTCGACATCCGCCACCGGCCAGCCATGCTGGAGCGCACTTCGAGCCCGACGAGCCGCTCGGACTCCTTCGCGAATGCCTGGGTCAGGGAGTCGGAGCGTCCCATGGTGCGGCCGAGCAGGATGCCGCTCACCGACAGCGACTCGGTGACCATCGCGGCCATGGCGGCCATCTGCTTCTGCCGCTGGGACGTGATCTTCTTGCGCTCACGGCCGACCCGGCGGCTGATCCCCACGAACACCGGCAGCAGGAGCAGCGAGATGACGGTCAGCCGCCAGTCCAGGGCGAGCATGGCGACGATCGAGGCGATGACGCCGGTGAGGTTGGAGACCAGCGAGGTCGCGGTGGAGGTCACGGTGGCCTGCATGCCGCCGATGTCATTGGCGATGCGGGACTGCACCTCGCCGGTGCGGGTCCGGGTGAAGAAGGCGAGCGGCATGCGCTGGAGCCGGTCGTAGACCGCGGCGCGCAGATCGTGCATCACTCGCTGGCCGACCGTGGTGGAGAGGAGGGTCTGCAGGACGCCGAAGACGCTGTTGACCACCGCGGCGACGATCATGCCCAGGGCCAGCAGGCTCAGCAGCCCGGTGCGGCCCTGCGGAATGGCGACGTCGAGGACCTCGCGCAGCATGAACGGTGAGGCCACCGAGACCAGCGAGGAGGCGGCGACGAGCAGCCCGACGAGGGCGAGCCTGCCGCGATAGGGGTGGAAGAGCCGGAGGATGCGGCGCACTTGGGCGGGCTGCTCCGGGTCTGCGGGCGGCGGTGTCCAGTCCGGTTCGTCGTGACGCATGGGCTCCTAGTTCTCTGATCGCGAAGCGTGGACAGAAGAGAGAGACGAGAGGAACGATGACGAACCGAGCATAGCTCACTGTTACCTATACTCACAATGCACTTCCTCCTGGTAATCTCTGATCATGACCGCCCCCGACACGTCCGGACACCTGGCCGAACAGCTGCTGCGCCTCACCCGCAGGCTCCACCGCGCCCAGAAGCTCTATCTGGACCCGGTCGGCATCACGCCCGCCCAGTCCCGGCTCCTGCGCACCGTCGCGCAGTACGAGGAACCGCCCCGGATGGCGGACCTCGCCCAGCGCCTCGAAGTGGTGCCCCGGGCGGTCACCACGCTCGTCGACGCCCTGGAGACGAACGGCTCGGTGCGCCGGGTGCCCGACCCCACCAACCGCCGGGTCATCCGCATTCAGCTCACCGACCAGGGCCGCTCGACCCTGAGAGCGCTGCGGGACGCCCGGCGGGCCGCCGTCGAGGACATCCTCGCTCCGCTCACCGCGGAGCAGCGCGACGTTCTCGGCGGCCTGCTGGAGGAGCTGATACGGGGCCCGGAGCAGCGCTGCTGACGGACCCGCGGACCGCGTGAGGGCCCGCGGGTCCGTCCCAGGCGGCGCTCAGCAGCGCCGCCGGTCCTCCGTCAGCTCTCCCTGAGCGGTGGCCAGGGTTCGGTCGTAGCAGGTGCCGGGTCCGTCGAGGCGGTAGCGCTCGCGGGAGACACCCGTCGCGTGCCGTTGCTCGCGCGGCACGTTCTGGTTGTAGGAGGCGTCCCCGGTGTAGGTGTCGTCCAGCCGCGACCAGTCGATCCGCTTGCCCGCGCGCAAGGTCACACTGTCCGCCCGGTCACCCATCGTCATCACGGTGCGCAGGCGGTCGCCCTTACCGACCGATGTCTCCCCGTCCATGGTGTACGTCCGGTGCGCACGGGTGATGGTGGCGGGTCCACGGCCGTCGACGCTGATCGTCTCGTCGTCGTTCCAGCGCGCCTGGAGCGCGTCCGTGGTCTCGCCCTCGGTCCAGCGGTGGGTGGAGGTGTTGGCCACGTTCCTGGTGACGGTCGTGGTCACCCGGCCGTGCGAGGTGTCGAGGTACCCCGCGACCGTCAGGGAGTGGCCGCCCTTCGCGCGCAGTCGGTGCTCGGTTCCGGGCTCGTACGCGGTGGTGCCGGTGGGGTCGCCCGCCTTGTGCGTGGTGAGTGCGCCGGCGACCTGGGACGCCTTGGCGTCCTGCCAGACCAGGATGTTGGTGGGCGTGCTCCAGCCGCTCTGCCCCTCGGGCACTCCGGCGACGGATACCGCGATCCGGTGCGGCTTGCCGTCGTTCAGCTGTCCGGCGAAGGGGGTCAGGTCGTATTCCAGGGGCCGCACGTCGAAGGCGCGCGGGCCGGGGATGACGTACCACAGGAAGGGGTTGGACCAGCCGCCGGTCCATACCGTCGGGAACGGCGCGGCGATTCCCGCGAGCTTGCCGTCCACGGTGACCCGCACCTCGCGGTAGGGGCCGTCCTTGGCCTTGCAGGAGTACGGTGCGGCGTCCGGCACGCTGAGGTACCAGAACTCCTCGCAGCCGCCGCCCGATCCGGTGGCGTAGACCTCGGCCACGATCCGCTCGCTGTTGCGCGGCGTGGTCAACTGCCCCTCGTACGCCGTGCCCACGTCGTGCGCCCCGTCCAGGGTCAGGACCTTATCGGGGGTCTGCGCCGCCTTCACCGGACCCTCGGCCGCATAGAAGGTCAGGGTTGCCTTGACCTTGATGACGCCGGTGTAGGTGCTGTTGACGACGTTGCCTATGAGCATCTCGACGGGCTGTTGCTGCCTCAGGGTGGCGGCGTAGCGAGTGACGTCCTTCTCCACGTTCCAGGTGATGCCCTCGGGTGAGGGCTCGGGGGTGGAGGTGCGCAGGACCTCGACACCGCCGATCCGCAGATAGCCGAGGCGGTCGTACTGTCGCCCTGCGACGGCTCCTTCGAGGCGCAGGACGACCTTGTTCCAGCGGTCGCCACAGCGTTTGGGCGGGTCGTAGACGCCTCGGTAGGGCGTGTAGTCGCGGAATTCGGTATCGGCGAGGGTCGCTTCGCAGGAGGTGGTGGCGGGGGTGGGGATCGGCGGGGCGGCGGTGACCGGGTCGTGCCAGTCGGTGCCGAACTCGGTCGGCGGCGCGGCGGCCGTGGCGGGGCTCATGCCCAGCAGCAGGCCGACGGCCGCCGCGCACAGCGCGAGAAGCAGTCGTCTCATGGCGCAGGAGTGAAGCGCTTCGCACCGCGGTGCGCCAGAGCCCCTTTGGCCTGATCCGTCGTGTGCCGCGAAAACCAGTTGAATCAGGCACTCTTGGGGCGCGAACCTTGCACAGCCTCCGCATTTTCACCCCGACCCTGGGATGTCATGCAAATTCGCGATCTTCCGTATATCGATCCTGGTCGGCCCGACGTCCGGTCGGGACCGCGATTCCTGGTCTGGCTCGGGCGACAGCAGCTGGCCGGCCAGGTCAAGGCCATGCTGTGGGGTGTGGTGCACATGGCGGCTGTGGCCGCCCTGCCGGTGACCCTGGGCCTCGCCGTACAGGCCGTCGTCGATCGTTCCGGCGCCCGACTGGCGCTGGCGGGCGGGCTGATAGTGCTGTTCGGCGTCCTCATCGCGGTGGGCGACACAATGCTGCACCGCACGGCCGTCACCAACTGGATCACTGCGGCGGCCCGGGTGCAGCAGCTACTGGCCCGCAGAACGGCCGAGTTGGGTGCCACGCTGACCCGACGGGTCGCGGCGGGTGAGGTCGTCGCGGTGTCCACGGGCGACGTCGAGAAAATCGGCTGGTTCGTCGAGGCTCTGTCCCGGTTCGCCTCCGCCGCGCTGACGACGGTGGTGGTGTGTGTGGCTCTGGTGCTCTACCAGCCCGCGCTCGGCGTGGTGATCGCGATCGGGGTGCCGCTGCTGGTGCTGGCGGTGCTGCCCATGCTGCCGCACGCGACCAGGCGCGCCGACGAGCAGCGCGAGAAGGCCGGACGGGCCACCGAATTGGCCTCCGACACGGTGGCCGGGCTGCGCGTCCTGCGCGGCATCGGTGGTGAGGACCTGTTTCTGACCCGCTATCGCCGCGCCTCACAGGAGGTCCGCAGGGCGGCCGTACGCAGCGCCCGGATGTGGGCACTGATCGCGGCGGTGCAGGTGGTGCTTCCGGGACTGCTACTGATCGCGGTGGTCTGGTACGGCGTGCGCCTGGTGAAGGACGGCCGGATCGGGGTGGGTGAGCTGGTCACTGTGTACGGCATGGTCACCTTCCTGCTCTTCCCACTGCGGCAGTTCGAGGAGATCGCCATGGCGTACTCCTTCTCCCGGCCGTCGGCGGCGCGCGCCGCCCGGGTGCTGGCGCTGCGGCGCACGGTGCCCACGGCCGACGACGGGGACGGCGGCGAGCGGCCTTCCGGTGATCTGTACGACCCAGCGAGCGGCCTGCTCGCCCCCGCCGGCCGACTGACCGCGGTCGTCTGCGGCGACCCGGACGCCGCCGGGCGGCTCGCCGAGCGGCTGGGCGGGCATGCCGCGGACGGACCGGCCGGGGTGCCGTCGGCCCTGTTGGGCGGCGCGGCCCTGGACGAGGTGCCGCTGAGCACGGCCCGTACCGCGGTGCTCGTACAGGACAAGGACCCGGTGCTGCTGTCGGGGACGCTCGCCGAGCTGCTGGACGTGCCGTCCTCCGGCGCCGTGGGTGCCGACGCCGCGCTGGCGGCGGCGCAGTGCGGTGACGTGCTGACCGCGCTCGCGCAGGCATCGGCTGACGACTCGGGTGATCCGATGCGGACGCGGATCACCGAGCGCGGCCGGTCGCTGTCGGGAGGACAGCGGCAGCGGCTGGCACTGGCCCGGTCTCTGGTGACCGATCCGGAGGTCCTGGTGCTCGACGAGCCGACCTCGGCGGTCGACTCGCACACGGAGGCGCGGATCGCGGACGGGCTGCGGTGCCTGCGGGAGGGGCGTACGACGGTGGTGTTCTCCTCCAGCCCCCTGTTGCTGGACCGGGCCGACCGGGTGGTGTTCGTTCCGGAGGGCGAGGTGGCGGCCGTGGGCACCCATCGTGAACTGCTGCGGGACGCACCGGACTACCGCGCTGTCGTCACACGGCAGACCGATGAGGAAGCGGCCCGCGAGGCTGCCGGAGCGGCGGGCCAGGAGTCTGGCTCTCCGCTCGACCGTGAGCTCACCCGGATCGAGAAGACCGAACAGATCGAGGAGTCGGCATGATCGGCGTGGCGCCACCGGCCTACGACCCGGCGGCACCGGAGTCGGCGACCACGTTGCCCGTCGCCACGACCGCGACCGTACGGAGCTATGTACGCGGGCTGCTCCTCCGGCACCGGAAGGCGTTCGTCCTGCTGGTGACGGTGAACGCGGTCGCGGTGACGGCCTCGATGGTCGGCCCGTATCTGCTGGGCGGGCTGGTCGAGGACCTGTCGTCCGACTCGCGCGACATCCACCTGGGCCTGGCCGTTTCCCTGTTCGCGGTCGCTCTGGCCGTGCAGACCGTCTTCGTGCGGATGGTGCGGCTTCGCGGTGCGGTGCTCGGTGAGGAGATGCTGGCCGATCTGCGCGAGGACTTCCTCGTACGGTCGGTGGCGCTGCCACCGGGTGTCCTGGAGCGGGCGGGCACCGGTGATCTGCTGTCCCGGATCACCACCGACATCGACCGGCTGGCGAACGCCATGCGCGAGGCCGTCCCGCAGCTGGCGATCGGTTTCGTGTGGGCGGGGCTGCTGCTGGGCGCGCTGACGCTGACCGCGCCGCCGCTGGCCCTGTGCGTGCTGGTGGCGCTTCCGGTGCTCGTCGTCGGCTGCCGCTGGTACTTCCGGCGGGCACCCGGCGCGTACCGGTCCGAGGCCGCGGGGTACGCGGCGGTGGCCGCTTCGCTCACCGAGACCGTGGACGCCGGGCGGACCATCGAGGCCCACCGGCTGGGTGGGCGCCGGGTGGTCCTTTCCGACCGCCGGATCGCCGAGTGGACACAGTGGGAGCGCTACACCCTGTGGCTGCGCTCGGTCCTCTTTCCCGTGGTCAATGTGACGCACACGCTCGTCTTCGGCTCGGTGCTGATCATCGGTGGTGTCTTCGCTCTCCAGGGGTGGGTCTCGGTCGGGCAGCTGACGACGGGGGCGCTGTTCGCGCAGATGCTCGTGGATCCGATCGGGCTCATCCTGCGCTGGTACGACGAGCTCCAGGTGGCCCAGGTGTCGCTGGCCCGGCTCGTGGGGGTGCGCGAGATCGAGTCCGACGGGGCGGGGGAGGGTGTGGCCCCGAAGGGTCGCGACATACGCGCCGACGAGGTGCGGTTCGGCTACCGGGAGGGCAGTGACGTACTGCACGGTGTGTCCCTGGACGTCGCGCCGGGCAGCCGGGTGGCACTGGTCGGCCCGTCGGGCGCCGGCAAGTCGACGCTGGGCCGCCTGCTGGCCGGGATCTACGCGCCCCGTTCGGGTGCGGTGACACTCGGCGGCGCGGAACTGGCGCGGATGCCGGCCGAGCGTGTGCGCCGGCATGTGGCGCTGGTCAACCAGGAGCACCACGTCTTCGTGGGTTCGCTCCGCGACAATCTGCTGCTCGCCCGCACGACCGCCGATGACAGTGAGCTGTGGGCGGCGCTCGGCGCGGTCGACGCCGACGGCTGGGCGCGTGCCTTGGAGAGCGGACTGGACACGGAGGTGGGCTCGGGTGGGGTCGCCCTGACCCCCGCCCAGGCTCAGCAGGTCGCGCTGGCCCGGCTCGTCCTCGCCGATCCGCACACCCTCGTGCTGGACGAGGCGACGTCCTTGCTGGACCCGCGCGCGGCCAGGCATCTGGAGCGCTCGCTGGCGAGGGTGCTGGAGGGCCGTACGGTCGTGGCGATCGCGCACCGGCTGCACACCGCTCATGACGCGGACGTGATCGCGGTGGCGGAGGACGGCCGGATCACCGAGCTGGGCAGCCATGACGAGCTGGTCGCGGCGGATGGCACGTACGCGTCGCTGTGGCGCTCCTGGCACCAGTAGCGGGTCGGAGCCCGGAGGTCAGACGAACTCCAGGGCTCCGATTCCGGCCGCGCCGCCGAGCAGGAGGAAGGCCGGCATGAGCACCTTCAGCTCCACCCAGCTGCCCGCCCGGAAGCGCATGGCCTTGGGGGGGCCGATCGGATACCAGCGCTTCCGGCCTATGGGTATGGGCCACAGGATCGGGCAGCCGGAGACGGTGAGCGCGTCGCCGATGTCGTGCACGAGCGCGCCGAGGACGATGGGCAGACCGAGCCACATGTACTCCTGGCCCGGCTCGGTGAACAGCCAGCCGGCGCCGTTGCCCGGTTCGTTCAGGACGCCGGCCAGTATCCAGGCGCTGGTGGCGCCGAGGAGCCAGACGAGGACGTCGCTGGAGGTCCGGGCCATCCGCCACAGGAGCCCCTCGACGGCGAGCACCAGGTGGACGAAGAGGATGCCGAGCACGGCCCAGCGGCCGCCGGTCATCGCCAGTACCGAGGCGCCGACGCCTATCAGCACCGCCCACAGCCAGGTGTGGGTCAGGGTGCGGTGTCCGCCGTTGCGGCGCGGGTCGCCGCGACCTCGGGTGGCCTTGTACACGGTGTGCGACAGCTTGTCGATGATCTCGCACAGACCGCGCGAGATCGGGCCGAACGCTCGCGATATCGTCGCCGACTTGTGGTCGAGGTCGGGGGCGAGCGCGGCTCCCGCGCAGATCAGGGCGCCGACGACGAGCACCGGCCACGGCATCGGGTGGCCGGCCGCCGCGACCGCCGACCCCACTCCCAGCCAGGCGGCTGCCCCCGAGAGCGAGTGCGCCGGTCCCATCATGAGCTCTTCACCCCTTTTATTGGCCTTTCATCGACCGACGTCCCGTTTTTCTGACGCCAGGTCGGCGACTCAGCGTAGCTTCCGATGATCACCGATCGACCGCCCGGTTCTCTGATACGGCCATGAGCCAGGCAGTATGGAGGCGTGACCCTTATCGATCAGATGCCGAGCCATGCCGACCCCGATGCCCTTTTCGAAGCTTTCTCGACCTGGGCCGAGGAGCGGGGGATCTCGCTGTACCCCGCGCAGGAGGAGGCGCTGATCGAGGTGGTGTCCGGAGCCAACGTGATCCTGTCGACGCCGACCGGGTCGGGAAAGAGCCTCGTGGCCGCCGGCGCGCACTTCGCCGCGCTCGCCAATGACCAGGTGACCTTCTACACCGCGCCCATCAAAGCGCTGGTCTCGGAGAAGTTCTTCGACCTGTGCAAGATCTTCGGCACGGAGAACGTCGGCATGCTCACGGGCGACGCCTCGGTCAACGCCGACGCGCCCATCATCTGCTGCACGGCCGAGGTGCTCGCCTCCATCGCGCTGCGGGACGGCAAGGACGCCGACGTCGGCCAGGTCGTGATGGACGAGTTCCATTTCTACGCCGAGCCGGACCGGGGCTGGGCGTGGCAGATCCCGCTGATCGAACTGCCCCAGGCCCAGTTCATCCTGATGTCCGCGACGCTCGGTGACATGTCGCGCTTCGAGGAGGACCTGACCCGGCGCACCGGGCGGCCCACCGCCGTGGTGCGCTCCGCGACCCGCCCCGTGCCGCTGTCCTACGAGTACCGCTCGACGCCCCTGACGGAGACGCTGACCGAGCTGCTGCAGACCCACCAGGCGCCGGTGTACATCGTGCACTTCACGCAGGCGGCCGCCGTGGAGCGGGCGCAGGCGCTGATGAGCATCAATATGTGCTCGCGCGAGGAAAAAGACGAGATCGCCAAACTGATCGGCCATTTCCGGTTCACCACGAAGTTCGGCCGGAATCTCTCGCGCTACGTCCGCCACGGCATCGGTGTGCACCATGCCGGGATGCTGCCCAAGTACCGTCGTCTGGTGGAGCGGCTCGCGCAGGCGGGCCTGCTGAAGGTCATCTGCGGTACGGACACCCTCGGCGTCGGCGTCAATGTGCCGATCCGTACGGTGCTGTTCACCGCGCTCACCAAATACGACGGCCAGCGGGTGCGGACCCTGCGGGCCCGGGAGTTCCACCAGATCGCGGGCCGGGCCGGCCGGGCCGGTTTCGACACGGCCGGTTTTGTCGTGGCCCAGGCGCCCGAGCACGTCGTCGAGAACGAGAAGGCGCTGGCCAAGGCGGGCGACGACCCGAAGAAGCGGCGCAAGGTCGTCCGCAAGAAGGCCCCGGAGGGGTTCGTCAACTGGGGCGAGAACACCTTCGAGAAGCTCATCGCCTCCGAGCCGGAGCAGCTCACCTCCCGCTTCCGGGTCACGCACGCGATGCTGCTGGCGGTCATCGCCCGGCCCGGCAACGCCTTCGAGGGGATGCGTCGCCTGCTGGAGGACAACCACGAGCCGCGGAAGAACCAGCTGCGGCACATCCGCCGCGCCATCGCCATCTACCGCTCGCTGCTGGACGGCGGCGTCGTCGAGCAGCTCGACGAGCCGGACGCCGAGGGCCGGATCGTCCGCCTGACCGTTGACCTTCAGTCGGACTTCGCCCTCAACCAGCCGCTGTCGACCTTCGCGCTCGCCTCCTTCGAGCTGCTCGACCCGGAGTCGCCGTCCTACGCCCTGGACATGGTCTCGGTCGTCGAGTCCACGCTGGACGACCCGCGGCAGATCCTGGCCGCCCAGCAGAACAAGGCGCGGGGCGAGGCGGTCGCCGCGATGAAGGCGGACGGCGTCGAGTACGAGGACCGCATGGAGCGGCTCATGGACGTCACCTACCCCAAGCCCTTGGAGGAGGTGCTGTCCCACGCCTACGACGTCTATCGCAAGAGCCACCCGTGGGTCGGCGACCATCCGCTGTCGCCGAAGTCGGTCATCCGCGACATGTACGAGCGCGCCATGACCTTCACGGAGTTCACCTCCTACTACGACCTGGCGCGCACCGAGGGCATCGTGCTGCGCTACCTCGCCGGCGCGTACAAGGCGCTGGACCACACCGTGCCGGACGACCTGAAGTCCGAGGACTTCGAGGATCTGATCGCCTGGCTGGGCGAGATGGTGCGGCAGGTCGACTCCAGCCTGCTGGACGAGTGGGAGCAGCTGGCCAATCCCGAGGAGGAGACGGCGGAGGAGGCTCAGGAGCGGGCCGACCAGGTCAAGCCCGTCACCGCCAACGCCCGCGCCTTCCGGGTCCTGGTGCGCAACGCGATGTTCCGCCGCGTCGAGCTGGCCGCCCTCGACAAGGTCGGCGAGCTGGGCGAGATGGACGCCGACGCCGGCTGGGACGAGGACCGCTGGGGCGAGGCGATGGACGCCTACTGGGACGAGTACGAGGAGCTGGGCACCGGCCCGGACGCGCGCGGCCCGAAGCTGCTGCGGATCGAGGAGAAGCCGGAGGACGGCCTGTGGCGGGTCCGGCAGACCTTCGCCGACCCGAACGGCGACCACGACTGGGGCATCTCCGCCGAGGTGGACCTCGCGGCCTCCGACGAGGAAGGCCGCGCGGTGGTGCGCGTCATGGACGTCGGTCAGCTGTAGCCTCCGAGGCGCCGCCCCCGCGGCGCGCCTCAGCAGCGAAGGAGTGCCGATGACCAGTCCGACCGACCGGCTGGTGGGTCTGCTCGACCTGGAGCGGATCGACCTGAACATCTTCCGGGGCCGCAGCCCGGACGAGTCGCTCCAGCGCGTGTTCGGCGGGCAGGTGGCCGGGCAGGCGCTCGTCGCGGCCGGGCGGACCACCGATGGTGACCGCCCGGTCCATTCGCTGCACGCGTACTTCCTCCGCCCCGGCCGACCGGGCGTGCCGATCGTGTACCAGGTGGAGCGGGTGCGCGACGGACGGTCCTTCACCACGCGGCGCGTGGTGGCCGTCCAGCAAGGACGCACGATCTTCAACCTCACCGCCTCCTTCCATCAGAGCGAACCGGGATTCGAGCACCAGGTGGCCATGCCCGAGGTGCCCGCTCCCGAGGACCTGCCGCGGCTCGCGGACGAGATCCGCGACCATCTCGGCGAGCTGCCGAGCGCGCTCCGGCACATGGAACGCCGGCTCGCGTTCGACATCCGGTACGTGGAGCGGCTGCGGTGGACCGCGCGGGAGCTGGCCGACGCGGAGCCGCGCAGCGCGGTGTGGATGCGCGCGCTGGGGCCGCTCGGCGACGACCCGCTGGTGCACACCTGCGCGCTCACCTACGCCAGCGACATGACGCTCCTCGACGCGGTGCGCATCCCCGTCGAGCCGCTGTGGGGGCCGCGCGGTTTCGACATGGCCTCCTTGGACCACGCCATGTGGTTCCACCGGCCCTTCCAGGCCGACGAGTGGTTCCTCTACCAGCAGGAGTCCCCCATCGCCACGGGTGCCCGGGGGTTGGCCCGCGGCCAGATCTTCAACCGTGAGGGCAGCCTTCTGGTGTCGGTGATGCAGGAAGGGCTCTTCCGTAAGGTGCCCTGAGCGGGTGCCATCGCGTCCGCCGCCCGCTCCTCACTTCCCGCGCCGCAGCCGCCCCCACAACGCCCGCAGCCCCACCGGTGCCGACTGGGGCCCGGATGCCGCCGGTACGTTCGTGGGCCGCTTCCGCGGGCGTGGCGCGGGCCGGGTCTCGCGGGCTCGTACCAGCGCGGCGGTCAGCCGCTGCCGGTGGCTCGCGATCTCGTCCGGGCCCGTCGCCAGTGTCACCCGGTCGACCACCTCGCGGACGGCGGGGGCGTCCGAGCGCACGGGAGCGAGATCCGGTCGCAGCACCCTCAGGTACTCCCGTTCGTACGGATCCGGGACGGCGTCGGCCAACTGCTCGGGCCCGAGCACGGAGGCGGTGATCGCCGCCTGCTCCCACGGGTCCCCGGTCGAGGACATCAGCTGGTCGAGCCGACGGGCGCGCCAGCCGCGGGCACGCCGGTCCTCGTGTGTCTCCAGGGCGTCGCGCAGGGTGGGCGGTGTGCGGCCGGTGAGCAGGCCGGGGTTGGCGTCGGCGAACTCCACGAGGTCGGCCGCCAGATAGTGCCAGACCACCGCGCGATAGCGGTTCACGTAGAACCTCGCGGGGGCGAAGCAGCCGGCCTTGGCGAGGCGTCCGAACCGGGCGGTACTGATGCCCATCAGCTCGGCGCCCTCGGTCGTGCCCACCACCCAGACCCGGGTGCGGAGGACGTCCGGGAACCCGGCACCGGCGGTGTGTCTGTCGATCTCCTCGCGCATGACGCGCCGTCGGCCGCCCGGTCCGGCGGGCACCGTCCGTACCAGCCCCATCTGCACGGCCAGCTCGAACTCGCGCGGCTTGAGCTCCAGCTCCCGCGCCGCCCTCGCGAACGGCACCGCGGCCACCGTCGTGCCCCGCTCCTGGCATTGCCGTACCACCATGACACCCTCCCCCGCTACGCTTCGATCACTGACAGTGACGACGATAGCGAGAAGGCGCGGCGGCGCGTTCACCCTGTGGATAACTTCGGTCAGCCCTGGGTGCCGGCGCCCCGGCCCGCGCCGCCCTGCTGCCGTGCCCCGATGCTCAAATGCTCCCCGACGCGGTTGACCAACAGCGTCATCTCATAGGCGATGTGGCCGATATCGGCCTCCGCTCCCCCGAGCACGCACAAGCAGCTCCCGTCCCCCGCCGACGTCACGAACAGCACGCCTTCGTCGAATTCGACCATCGTCTGCCGGACCTCACCCGCCCGGAACTGACGTCCGGTGCCCTTCGCGAGGCTGTGCAGTCCGGACGCGACCGCGGCCAGATGCTCGGCGTCCTCCCTTTCGAGGCTCGCGCTCGCGCCGGTCACCAGCCCATCGGTGGACAGCACCAGCGCGTGGCGTATGTTCTCGACGCGCTCGGTCAGGTCGTCCAGCATCCAGTCGAGTTCCTTGCTGACTGCCATGTCCCGCCTCCCCGTTCCGCCATTCCCCGTGACTTGCCGTGCAAGCCTTGCTCACCGGCGCGCCGTCGGCAACCCGCCCACCCCCTCGGCCGACGTCCGCGCGCCAGCCACGGCGGCGACGTAGGCGGCGGGGTTGTCGAACATGATGTTGTGGCCGGCCCCCGGCACGGTCTCCACCGCCACACCCGCCGCGACCAGTTCCGTACGCCCTCGGAGTTCGCCGCTGCGCTCCCCCACCAGATACGTACGCGGCACGTCGAGGTCCATGAGCATGGCGCGCATCGTCGGCACGGTTCCCCGGATCAGCCCGACGGCCGTGCGGTGCAGGGCCGTCGGGTCCGCCAGCCGCATCGTCGCGCGCCACAAGGGACCGACCCGCTCCAGTGTCTCGGTGAAGCCGTCGCCCCTCACGAAGTCCTCTTCCGCGTGGGACGCGATGCCGCTGCTCCCCGCGGTCCGGGGCGGATGAGGGTCGAGATTGGCCTCCGCGAGGACGAGGCGTGCGACCAGGTCGGGTCGCCGCGTGGCGAGCACGATGGCGACCGCTCCGCCCATGCTGTGTCCGACCAGCTCGGCCCCCTCGACCCCGGCCGCGTCCAGGACCGCCGCCAACGCGTCGGCGTGCTCCTCCAAGGTGTAGCCGAAGTCGCGTGGGCGGTCGCTGATGCCGTGCCCGGGAAGGTCGACGAAGAGCGAACGCCGACCGGCGAGGGCCGGGTCCGCCGCGATGTGCGCGTGGTAGACGGTCGAGGCCGAGCCGAGCCCGTGGACATAGACGCGCGCGGGCCCCTCCCCTGCCGCCTCGGTCCATCGCACCCATGCCCCCGCCGGTCCGAACTCCACCTGTCGCACAGCCCTGCTCCCCTCCGCCGACTCCGTCGAGCCAGCACGATACATCGCTACCGATGTATGGATGATCAGATGTACGATCGAGCCGAGGCACCCCGGCTGTTGGCCCGCCGGACCGCCCGGGTTCAATACAGGCATGCTCGAACTCGCCCTTCTCGGCTTCCTGTACGAGAGCCCGCTGCACGGCTATGAGCTGCGCAAGCGCATCGCCGCGCTCACCGGGCACGTCAAGCCCGTGGCGGAGAGCTCGCTCTATCCGGCCGTCAAGCGGCTGGAGAAGGCGGGCCTGCTCGCGCGCGAGACCAGACCGGGAGCGGGTGCCGCGCCCCGGCACGTACTGACGCTCACGCCGCTCGGCCGCGCCGAACTGCGCCACCGGCTCGCGGAACCCGCCGAGAACGACATCACGGACGAGAACCGCTGGTTCACCGTCCTCGCCTTCCTCCGTCACCTCGCGGTGCCCGAGGCCCAAGCCGCCGTGCTGGAACGGCGGCTGGCCTTTCTCGAACAGCCCGCGAGCTTCTTCTACGACGGTGACCGCCCGCTGCGCGCCGAGGAGATCGAGGACCCCTTCCGGCGCGGCGTCCTCACCATCGCCCGTGCCACCAGCCGGGCGGAGCTGGCCTGGCTGCGGGAGACGATCGGCTCACTCCGCGAGGTCTGAGCCGGTGCTCCCGTGCGGCACCGGGCAGCCGCCCGCCCGCTCGCCGGGGCGGCCACCGGGGAACGTGCCGAGCTCGGCGATGACGTAGCCGTTCGGATAACCCTTGATCTCGGGGTTCTGACGTGCGTAGTGCGGGGTGCGGCGAGGCGGGAGCAGGCGTACGGCCTTGGCCCGCGCACGCAGGGCTCCGCGCACCAGCGCACGCGTGGCGGGGTGCGGCGGTTCGTAGCGGAAGGCGTGCAGCAGCGAATCGTCCAGCAGGGCCATGCTCGCGCCCCGTACGAGCGGCGCGAGGGGGCTGGGGTACCAGGACGCCATCACATCGAGGGTGGCGTCCGATACGCGCCGGCCGCCCTCGTCCCAGCCGAAGTGTGCGGCCTCGTAGTCGTCGAGGCAACGCTCGAAGTCGGCATACGTCCGCGGGATGTCCTGGATGCCCATGTGGCGGCCGAGGGTGCGGTAATACGCGGCCATCGCGCGCCGCTCGTGCTCGGACAACCGGCGCCAGCCGTAATCGTCGAGCCAGCGGCCGGGGATGACGACGAAGGTGGACAGGACGTAGCGCATGTCGTCGTTGCTGATGTCATAGCTACGGTGCATCTGGTTGATTCGGCGGATGGCGGTCCGGCCGTTCTCACTGTCGAATCCGTGCTCGACCACCGTGTCGAGCAGCAACGCGGTGTCGTCATAACGCTTCTGGGGACGGCCGGTGAACTCTCCGGTACGCCCGAGGAGACGTCCGATGCTGGGCACGGCGTAGGTCCTGTAAAGGGCGAGCTCGAGCGCACGTGTCACATCCCAAGGGAATTCCAGGGTCGCCGTGATCCGGTAGATCCGCAGGAAGTCCTTCTCGGGATCCAGTCGCTGGATCTCCTTGAGCCGGTCATAGCGCTTCACTCGGCGGTCGCCCCTTCGTTCGTCGGAGGTTCAACTCTACGGGCGACGGGCACACTTGAACGCCGCAGGGCAATCCGCTCACGGGGCAGGTGATCCACGTGTTCGACAGGCTCCGCAAACGCTTCGACGAGGTCCGGAACCCCACCGCTCCGCCGCCCTCGGGGCGGCAGGGGAACCTCTTCGAAGCCGCGGCCACCTATGTGGCCGCGTGCGCCGAGAACGACTACGACCGGAGTGCGGAGGCGGCCCGTTGGGTCTCGCCGGAGGCGCTGTGCTTCGGCGTGAACGAGCTCGCCTGCCGGGCGGTCATCGCGCTGGCCCGCGAGCACGACGAGGCACCGCAGCACGTGGCCCGGTCCCTGCTCGGCCTGCCCAGGGTCTGAACCGCGGGGCCCAGCCGTCACACGCGGTCGAGGGGACGTGCGGCTCGGCTCGCGGTTCCACGCGCATGGGGCCCCGAGCCGGACCTCGCCACCCGCGGACAACGCGCCCTCGCGGACGACCGCGCCGTTCTCGTCGCGCCCGACGACACGCTGAGCACAACCGCGCCGTCGCGTCCCGCTCGGCCACTGTTTCCGAACCCGTCACCAGCAAGACGTGTACATGCCATTCAGCCAGTCCTACGCTTCCAACACACCCCCGCAGGCACTCATCCCCTCCCCCACGCCCCGCCGACTCCGCTCGCGCGCACTCCCCACCCCCGTACGGAGGATCCCGTGGCCGCCGCAGCCAGCCCACCCCGCAGACCCCGCCGTCTCCGCCGCCGTCATCTCACCGCCCTGACCACGGCCTTCGGACTCGCCGCAGCGTCCCTGGGCCTGTGGGCATCGGACTCCTCGGCCGCGGCGGCCGTGCCCACGCCGGACCATGTCGTGGTCGTCGTCTTCGAGAACCACGCCTACAGCCAGGTCATGGGCAGCTCCAGCGCGCCGTACATCAACTCCCTGGCCGCGGGCGGAGCCGGCCTCACGGCCTCGTACGCCGAGACCCACCCCAGCCAGCCGAACTACTACGCGCTGTTCTCCGGGGACACCCAAGGCGTCACCGACGACAGCTGCGTCACTCCCGGCTTCAGCCACGCGCCCAATCTCGCCTCGGAGCTGATGGCCGCGGGCAAGAGCTGGGCCAGCTACAACGAGTCCCTGCCCGCCGAGGGCTCCACCACCTGCAAGAGCGGCAAATACGCGCGGAAGCACAACCCGTGGTTCGGATTCGACAACGTGCCCACCAGCACGGCGCACACGATGGCCGCGTTCCCCAGCGACTACACCAAGCTGCCGACGGTCTCCTTCGTGGTGCCGAACCTGTGCAGCGACATGCACGACTGTTCCGTCGGCACCGGCGACACCTGGCTGAAGAACAACCTCAAGGGCTATGCCGACTGGGCCAAGTCCCACAACAGCCTGCTCCTCATCACCTTCGACGAGGACAACCGGCTGAGCGGCAACCGGATTCCGACCGTCCTCCACGGCCAGCCCGTCAAGGCCGGAGCCACGTCCTCCACCAGCTACAACCACTACGACGTGCTGCGCACCATCGAGGACATGTACGGCACCGCGCACGCCGGAAACGCCGCGAACGCCAAGGACATCACCGGCATCTGGAACAGCTGACCGTGTATCTCGCGGACGCCCGCACCACCCCGGACCACTCGGACACCGCCGGCCGGCGCCCCCTCCCCGGTCGGCGGGCCGCCGTCGTCCCCGGAGCCGTGTTCGCCCTGGGCGGCGTCAGCCTGATCACCGACGTCTCCTCGGAGATGGTCACCGCCGTCCTGCCGCTCTACCTCGTCGCCGAACTGGGCCTGTCCCCGCTCGGCTTCGGACTCCTGGACGGGGTCTACAACGGCGTCAGCGCGCTCGTACGCCTCATCGGCGGCAGGCTCTCCGACCGCGGGGGCGGCCACAAGTCCGTGGCCGTGGCCGGCTACGGCCTGTCCGCCCTCTGCAAGCCGCTGCTGCTCGTCGCGCACAGCCTGCCGCTGATCGGCGCGGTGCTCGCCGCCGACCGCACGGGCAAGGGCCTGCGTACGGCACCGCGCGACGCCATGATCTCGCTGGCCTGCGAACCGGCCGTCCGGGGGAAGGCGTTCGGCGTGCACCGGGCGATGGACACCGCGGGCGCGCTGCTCGGCCCGCTCCTGGCCTTCGTGATCCTGCGTGCCGCCGCGGGAGGCTACGACGCCGTCTTCGTCGCCAGCGGCTGTGTGGCCGCGCTGGGCGTTCTCGTCCTGGTGTTGTTCGTCCCGGGGCGCTCCTCCGGGCCCGCGCGCCCCGCGCGGCCGCAAGGGCGAGCGCCGCTGCGTTCCGTTCTGCGCCGGCCCGCCGTCCGTCGCCTGACCGGCTGCGCGGTGCTGTTGGGGCTGACCACGGTCAGCGACTCGTTCCTCTACCTCACCCTCCAACGGCGTCTGGACCTTTCGGAGGCGTGGTTCCCGTTGCTCCCTCTGGGGACGGCCACGGCGTTCCTCGTGCTGGCCGTGCCTCTCGGAGTGGTCGCGGACCGTGTGGGCCGGCGCCGGCTCTTCCTGTGCGGGCATCTCGCCCTCCTCGCGGCCTACGGTCTCCTCGTCGCGCCGCTCGGCGACTCCCCGGCCCTGTGCTGTCTCGTGCTCGCACTGCACGGGAGTTTCTACGCGGCCACCGACGGGGTACTGGCCGCCGCGACGGCCGACGCCGTGCCGGACCCGGTGCGCGGCACCGGGCTGGCGGTGGTGCAGACCGGTCAGGCCGCCGCCCGCTTCGTCTGCTCGATCGCGTTCGGGGCCGCGTGGACCGCCTGGGGCGACCGTACGGCGCTGGGCGCGGCCGCTGCCGGTCTCGCCGTCTCCGCGGCCCTCAGCGCCCTGCTGCTGCGCCCCTCGCCCGCCGACGTCCCACTGGAGCCCGAGCGTTGACCCGTGAGATGCGCATGAACCGTAAGAGCCGCCTGCTGATCCTCCTGACAGCGGTTCTCGTCCTGGGTGGTGTCGCCGTGGCGGCCACCCTGCACGCCGCCGGGCGGGCCGCGGAGAAGGACCGTGCCCCGGCCGGTGGCCCGGTCGTGCGGTCCGGCGAGGTCGTTCTGGACGCCCCGGGGGTCGGTGTCTTCCGGAACATGGCGTGGGGCCCGCACCGCGACGAGATCGTGTCGGTGAAGGCCGCGGATCCCACGGGCCCGCGTACCGCGTCGGGGGTCCGCTGTCTGCGCTTCCACACGGCCGCCGGCACCGGTGTCTGTCTGCGGTCGGTGCGCGGCAGGCTCCGTGACGGCTACCGTGCCGTGGTGCTCGACAGCCGCCTGCGCGAGCTGCGCGGCTACGACCTGGCGGGTGTGCCCACCCGCGCCCGCGTATCGCCCAGCGGCCGCAGCGTCGCCTGGACCGTCTTCGTCAGCGGTGACTCGTACGCGGGGACGGCCTTCTCGACGCGTACGTCGGTGCTGGACCTCCGCACCGGAAAGCTGGACCGGAATCTGGAGGACTACCGGTTCTTCCTGGACGGCCGCCCCCACCAGGCGGCGGACCTCAACGTCTGGGGTGTCACCTTCGCCGACGACACCCACTTCTACGCCACGGTGGCCACCGGAGGGCGGACCCACCTCGTACGCGGTGACCGTACCGAGCGGACACTGCGCAGTCTGCACACCAATGTCGAA
Organism: Streptomyces sp. NPDC023527; assembly: GCF_055560115.1. Lineage (NCBI taxonomy): Bacteria > Bacillati > Actinomycetota > Actinomycetes > Kitasatosporales > Streptomycetaceae > Streptomyces > Streptomyces sp. NPDC023527. Next base: position 265,454 of record NZ_JBVHJJ010000010.1, on the reverse strand, counting down.
TGTCCGTCGCTCTCCCCCGACGGGACGCGTATCGCCTATAAGAAGCGCGTCGAGGGCGCGTCGTCCGAAGCGCCCTGGCGGTTGTACGTACTGGACCTGCGCACCCTGCGCGAGAGCGCGACCGCCGAGCGGCGCAGCGTCGACGATCAGGCCGTCTGGCAGGACGGGCGCACCCTGGTCTACTCGCTGCCCGGCGACTTCGGCTCCGACCTGTGGACGGTGCCCGCGGACGGCTCCGGCAGCCCTCGGGTGGCGCTGCCGGCCGCCTTGGCCCCCGCCTTCACCGGTCGGTCACCGGGTTAGCGCCGGAGCTCTTTCCTGGACACTCGGCGCAGCCTCTTGCGCTGCGAGGAGTCCAGCAGCAGATACGCGCCGGCCGGCACGCCGACCATCACCAGCAGGGCCGCCCAGAAGGGCAGCAGCCACAGCAGGATCACTCCCACCGCCACGCCGCCGACGGCGACCTTGGCCCTGTTGCTCATCTTGTGCCTCCTTCGCGACTGCTGCCGCTCTGTCCTTGAGAACGTCCGGCGTCCTCGTCGGGTTCCTCACTCGGCCCGCAGCGGGGCGCCGACCTCGTGCATGTGGCCCAGTGCCTGCCGGTAGGAGTCGATGAGGCCGGTCTCCGCGTACGGCAGCCCGGCCGCGCGGCAGTGCTCGCGGACGAGGGGCCGGGCGAGCCGCAGGTGGGGGCGGGGCATGCTGGGGAAGAGGTGGTGTTCGATCTGGTAGTTCAGTCCGCCCAGGAACCAGTCGGTCAGCGGTCCACCGCGCACGTTGCGCGAGGTGAGGACCTGGCGGCGCAGGTGCCCCCAGCGTTCGCCGTCCGGGTCGGGCATCTCCATCCCCTTGTGGTTGGGGGCGAAGACCATGCCGAGGTGGAGTCCGAAGAGGGCGTGGTGGACGAGAGCGAAGACGACGGCCTTGCCCAGGGACATCGAGGACAGCAGGAGGGTCGCGTAGCCCACCGCGTGGAGGGTCAGAAGCGTCGCCTCGACCCACCGTTCTCCCGCTTCCTGCCTTTTGAGGTCGCGCACGCTCGAAACCTTCAGAGCGATGCCTTCCAGCAGCAGCATCGGGAAGAAGAGCCGGGCCTGGTTGCGGGTGAGCCAGCGGGCGAACCCCTGCCTCTGTGCCGCCTGCCGCTGGGTCCATACGAGCGCGCCGACGCCGACGTCCGGGTCCTTGTCGACGTGGTTGGGGTTGGCGTGGTGCCGGTTGTGCTTGTCGTTCCACCAGGCGTAGCTCATGCCCACCAGCAGGTCGGCGTGGAGGAGGCCCACCACGCGGTTGGCCCGCCGGGTCGCGGCCACCTGGGCGTGCCCGCTGTCGTGACCGGCGAAGGCGGCCCGCGCCGAGAACACCGAGAAGGGCACGGCCAGCAGCAGTGCCCACCAGGAGTCGCCGGTGAGCATGATGCCGGTGGCCGTGGCGGCCAGCGCGAGCACGTGGGCGGCGACGGTGAGCGCGTACCAACCCCGGCGGCGTTCGAGGAGCCCTCGCTCCCGGACCTGGCGCAGGAGCGGGGCGAAGTCGCTGCCCGCGGAGCGTTCCGCGAGCAGGGTGGTGGCCTGGGGCATGAGGACTCCGGACGGTGGGACAGCGGGCTGACCTCACTGAACGTACGGATCCGTGGCATGGGTGGGCCATGGCGTCACCACCCGGATCCGCCGGGGGCCAGCCCCTGACGCCGTAGGGGGGTTGAGTGCACCCCCTGGCACAACGTGGCGTGGTTCACACTGCTCGGACCCACTTCCGGTGAGCCGCTGCTGTACCCTCGGGCGCTCCGACCCCCACTAGTCAAATTTGAGGAATGCGCAGCGCTGTGACACCGCCCTCTGCCGCAACACCCTCCGAGATCGCCCAGCTCGCCCGTTGTTCCGCGGTCTTCCTGCCCGGTGACCCCGCACGCACCGGACGGATGGCCTTCTGGCGACCGGACCGACCGGATGTCGACCCGCCCGCCGCTCCGGGCGCCGTCGAGGACCTGACCGTCGCCGTCACCGACGGCTCCGACGTCACCACCACGGCGGTACGGGCCGCGCTCCTGCCCGTACGCGAAGCCGTACCCGTCCTCACCCGCGCGCGGGCCGCCCGCGCCGACGAGTCGGCGGCCTTCTGGGGCGCCGCGGCGGTACTGGCCCTCCAGCTGGCCGCACGGGGCCGGCTGCTGCCCGGCCTGTCGGCGACCGATCACGACGCGTGGCGGGTCGGCCCGCTGACCCCCGACGACCTGAGCCGGGTACGTGAACTGGCCGCCGCCATGCCACCGGCCGCGCACGCCGTGCCGCTGCCGGGCACCGGCCCTCTGCTGCTGCCCGATCCGGAACGGCTCGTGCGCGCCTTCCTGGACGCCGTCGCCGACGGCCTGCCCCGCTCCCCCGCCGCGGCCCTCGCCGCCGGTGGACCGGCCTTCGCCGCCCGCGAGCCCCGGCGGCTGCCGGAACAGCGCGCCTGGGCCGACGGCGTCGCCGCCGGACACGACGCGGGCGTACGGCTCTCCCTCCGGGTGGAGGTGTCGGGTCTCTCGGAAGCGGAGGGCGGTGCGGCGGGCTCTCCGCGTTTCCGGGCCGTGCTCCAGCTCCACAGTCTCAGCGATCCGGCGCTCGTCGCCGACGCCGCCGAGGTGTGGTCCGGCACGTCGTCCGCGGCCGCCGCGCTCGGCCGCGGCGCCAGGATGAACGCCCTGCTCGCGCTGCGGCGCGCCGCCCACGCGTGGCCCGCCCTGACCCCGCTGCTCTCGGCCGCGGCCCCCGACGCCGTCGACCTCGCCGACGAGGAGGTGGGTGAGCTGCTCGGCGCCGCCGCCGCGGCGCTGGACGCCACCGGGGTCCAGGTGCACTGGCCGAAGGACCTGGCGCGCAAGCTCACCACACGCGCCGTGGTGGGCCCGCCGGACGGCGACCGGGGGCACCGCGACCGTCCGGTAGCGCCGTCGTCGCTGTCGGCCGACGCGCTGCTCACGTTCGGGTGGCGCTTCGCCATCGGGGACCAGGAATTGACGAAGGAGGAGTTGGACCGGCTCGCGGAGGCGAGCCGCCCGGCCGTGCGTCTGCGCGACCAATGGGTGCTCGTCGACCCGGAATCCGTGCGCCGCGCCCGCGACCGGCAGGAGCGCCGGGTCACGCCCGTCGAGGCGCTCGGCGCCGCCCTGACGGGCCGTACGCACACGACGGATCCCGAAGGCGGCGAGGAGAGCGTCGAGGTGGAGGCCACGGGCTGGCTGGCGGCGCTGCGCGACCGCGTCGCCGACCCCGACACCGTCCAGGAGCCGCTCACCCAGCCGACCGCCCTCGCGGCGACCCTGCGCGACTACCAGCTGCGCGGCCTGGAATGGCTGCACCGGATGACCTCGCTCGGCCTGGGCGGCTGTCTCGCGGACGACATGGGCCTGGGCAAGACCATCACGCTCATCGCCCTCCACCTGCACCGCGGGGCACTGCCCGACGCGGCCGGCCCCACCCTGGTCGTCTGCCCGACCTCCCTGATGGGCAACTGGCAGCGCGAGATCGAGAAGTTCGCCCCGGGCACGCCGGTGCGCCGCTTCCACGGCTCCGCGCGGAGCCTGGCGGACCTGGCGGAAGGGGAGTTCGTCCTCACCACCTACGGCACGATGCGACTGGACGCGCGACGGCTGGCCGCCACCGACTGGGGCATGGTCGTCGCCGACGAGGCCCAGCACGTCAAGAACCCGTACTCCGAGACCGCGAAACAACTGCGGGCCATCGGCGCGAAGGCACGGGTGGCGCTCACCGGCACGCCGGTGGAGAACAACCTCTCCGAGCTGTGGGCGATCCTCGACTGGACGACACCCGGCCTCCTCGGCCCGCTGAGCGAATTCCGCAGACGGTACGCACAAGCCGTCGAGGGCGGCGCCGACCCGGCCGCCGCGGCCCAGCTGGCGTCCCTCGTGCGCCCGTTCCTGCTGCGGCGCCGCAAGTCCGATCCCGGCATCGCCCCCGAGCTGCCGCCGAAGACCGAGACGGACCGCGCGGTCGCCCTGACAGCGGAACAGGCGGCTCTCTACGAGGCCATGGTGCGGGAGCTCCTCGCCGAGGTGGAGGGAGCGGACGGCATCGAGCGGCGCGGTCTGATCATGAAGCTGCTCACCGGCCTGAAGCAGATCTGCAACCATCCGGCGCAGTTCCTCAAGGAACCCGGCACCCCGCGGATCGCGGGCCGTTCGGGCAAGCTGGAGCTGCTCGACGAACTGCTGGACACGATCCTCGCCGAGGGCGCGAGCGTGCTGGTCTTCACGCAGTACGTGCAGATGGCCCGCCTGCTGGAACAGCACCTGGCGGGGCGCGGTGTGCCGACGCAGTTCCTGCACGGCGGCACGCCCGTGCAGCGCCGCGAGGAGATGGTCCGGCGCTTCCAGGACGGTGAGGTCCCCGTCTTCCTCTTGTCGTTGAAGGCGGCCGGTACGGGCCTGAACCTCACCCGCGCCGGCCATGTCGTGCACTTCGACCGCTGGTGGAACCCCGCCGTCGAGGCACAGGCGACCGACCGCGCCTACCGCATCGGGCAGACCCAGCCCGTCCAGGTGCACCGACTGATCACCGAGGGGACGATCGAGGACCGCATCGCGGAAATGCTCACCCGGAAGCAGGCCCTGGCGGACGCCGTCCTGGGTTCGGCGGAGGCCGCCGTGACCGAACTGACCGACGCCGAGCTGGCAGAGCTCGTCGCACTGAGGGGGACCGCACGATGACGGGACACGAGGCGGCCGATCGGGCCGAGCGCACTTTCGAGGCACTGCCGCCCGAGCGCGGACAAGCCTTCGCCCACAGCTGGTGGGGGCGTGCGTGGCTCAAAGCGCTGGAGGACACCGCGCTGGACGGCAGGCAGGTGAAGGCGGGGCGCAGGTACGCGCGCGCGGGCGCGGTGGGGGCCGTGACCGTACGGCCGGGCCGGATCACGGCGCTCGTACGCGACCGCGACGGCACCCCGTACCGCTCCGACGTGGTGGTCCAGGAGCTCTCCGAAGCGCACTGGGACCGGCTGCTGGATCTGGTGGCGGACCGTGCCGGGCACTTCGCCGCGCTGCTCGACCACGACATACCCCCGAACCTGGCCGAGGACGCGCTCGCGGCCGGCGTGGAGTTGCTGCCCGGCATCGGCGATCTGGAGCCCGAGTGCGGCTGCGAGGCATGGGACCACTGCCCGCACACGGCGGCGCTGTGCCACCAGATGGCCAGGCTGCTCGACGAGGATCCTTTCGTGCTGCTGCTGATGCGCGGGCGCGGAAAGCGTGAGCTGTTGGACGAATTGCAGGCGCGCAGCACCTCACGCGCGCCCGAGTCCGGTGCCGACGTGCCGTCAGGGGTGCCGGCCGGGGAGGTGTTCGCGACGCGCGCGCACGCGCGCGTGCTGCCCGATCCGCCACCGGTGGTCGATGTGACGGGCCGCCCACCGGCGCTCGTCGGTGACGCCGCGCCCCCACCCGGACTCGATGTCGAAGCGCTGGAGTTCCTCGCGGCGGCCGCCGCCGCCCACGCCCGGCAGTTGCTCGCCGAAGCCCTGGCGCCGGGGCACGAGGAGGCTCCGCCGCCCGCGGAGCTGACCGTGGCGCAGGACGCGGTGCGCCTCGCCGCCGCCCTCCCGCCGGGCCGTGTCGCCGCCCGGCTCGCGGCCGGCTCGGGCCGTGAACGCGGCGAGCTCGACCGGGCCGTGCGGGCCTGGGGGTACGGCGGCCCCGTGGCGCTTGCCGTGCTGGAGGAGGAGTGGGTTCCGGAGCCGGCGGCCCTGGCGCGTGCCCGGGCCCGGTTGGCCGCCGCCTGGGAGGAGGACCGGGCACCGGGGCTGCGGGCGACCCGCAACCGGTGGACGGCGGTCGGGACCGGTGCGCAGCTGCGTTACGGCCGGGACGGCCGCTGGTGGCCCTACCGCAAGCAGGGAAGCCATTGGCTGCCGGCCGGCCCCTGTGACCACGATCCGGCGGCGGTGCTCGCCGGCCTCCTCGCGGAGGAGCCGCGGCAACGGGAGTGAGCCCTCCCATGGGCCGCCGCGAATCGAAGGTCCTGGCGCCCAAATACGCCGCTTTCATAGGCCGTGGGAGTCGTTTTGCCTATCAGCGCCAGAATGTGATGATCTCTTACGGCATCACCTTCTGATCACGGAAAGGCCCTTTGGGATGACTTTCGCCCTGCTGCGCCGTCACAAGCGTTCTGCCCACCGGGAGACCGCACCGATCCCGTACGGCGCGGGGGCCCTCGACTGCGTGGTGCTCGATCCCGTGCGGTTGCCTCTGCACAGAGCGGAGGTGTCCGTACGGGACACCAACGGCCAGGAAGTTGTCCATGGTCAGACCGACCCCCACGGCCGCTTCGCGGCGACCGTGGCGCCCGGCGAGTACAGCGTCGCCGTGACGGCCGAGGGCTTCACGCCCCTGCGCCGCTCCTTCGAGTCGGCGGACGGGGTGCGCACCGCCCTGGACCCGATGGCCATGGAACCGGCCCCGGCTCCCGCCCTGCCCACGCCGGGCCCCTGGCGGATCGACCCGGACCACACGGCCGTGCGTTTCATCGCCCGGCACATCGGGCTCGCCGAGGTCCACGGCCGGTTCAACCGGTTCGAGGGCACCTTGTGGATCGGCGACCGCATGGAGGAGTCCCGCCTCGACGTGGTCATCGACACGGCCAGCATCGACACCGGCGTCGCACAGCGCGACGAGCACCTGCGCTCGGCGGAGTTCCTGAACGTCGCCAGGTTCCCCTACATGCAGTTCACCAGCGAGCGCTTCACGCACCGCGGCGGCTCGCGATGGACCGTTCAGGGTGTGCTCGAACTGCACGGCGTCAGCCGGAACATCTCCCTGGACACCCGCTATCTGGGCGTCGGCACCGGCGTCATGGGCGAGACCCGCACCGCCTGCTCGGCCTCCACCGAGCTGCACCGCGAGGACTTCACCCTGAACTGGCGTTCCATGCTCCAGCGCGGGATCGCCATGATCGGTGCGACGATCAGGATCGAGCTGGACATCCAGGCCGTGCCGGCCCAATGACCGGGCCTCAGTGACCCGGAGCCTCTGCCCGCTCGACGGACAGGACCGGCTTGTTCTCGGCGGGAGCCGGGAACAAGCCGGTCGGGAAGCCGCTGGGAAAGCTGGTGGGCCACCCCGAGGGCAGGCTCGTGGGGAGCCCGCTGGGCAGACTCGTCGGAAGGTTCGACGGCAGCCCGCTGGGCAGGCTGAAGGACGGCGACGGCTCACCGGAGGCGTCTCTCCGGCCGGGGCCGTCCGGCTTGCCTTCGTCCCCGGCACCGATGATCAGCACCGCCCCGAGCGCCAGCGCCGCGACCGCCACGAGCACGGTGATCAGGATCGCGATCCGCCGGCCGCCGCCACCGTCTCCCCGCGGCGGCGATCCCGGATCCCAGGACGGGCCACCGGGGCCGAAACCGCCCGGAGGCGGAGGGGGCGGCGGAGGCGGTGGGCCCGCGGGCGGGCCGTAGGGCGGTCCAGGTGGGGTGGCCATACGAACCAGCGTCCCCGCCTGCGCACCTCCGCCACCGCGCGATGACGGTATCGCTACATCTTCCCCCTCGGACCATGACATTCCACCGACCCACGGGGTCATGGAACCGCCGAACCACCGAGGTCACCGGGGCGGGCTAAATCGCCGCGGATCTCCGCGTGGCACCCCCATCCCTCCGATCCCATACTCATATGGTTTGCCGGTGTCTGCCCTAACGTGCGCGGGAGGTTCAGTCCCCGGCCGCGCGGAGGAACGCCTCGAGGCCCGCCAGGTCGTCGGTGTTGAGGTGGTCCACCCCCGCGGCCAGGAGCTCCCTCCAGAGCGCCTCACGAGCCGGGCCCGGCCGGTCGGGTGTGCCCCAGAACCGCACCCGCCGGTGCTCGGCGTGCGCCGTGGACACGATCCTCACCAGCGCGGCGCGCTCCCGCGCGGGCATCGGCCCCACCCCCTGCCAGGTGAAGTTCAGATTCCAGTTGTCGCTGACGAGCGGGGCGAACGACGCCGGGGTGGCGGTGCCGAGGTCACCGAGACGGCCGTCGTAGAACGCGCGCCGCACCCGCTCCGCCTCCATCGGGACCCGCGCGCCCCTGTCACCGGAGATGACCGCGGTGACGGCGCCGCGGTGGACCCGGCCGTCGGCGCAGTGGCTGAGCATCGAGCGATAGCGCCGCAGGTGACGCGAGAGCTCGCGATAGGTGGGATCGCCCGCGGACTTGATGTCGACGAGCAGTTGCAAGGAGAGGTCGTGGCCCTGGTAGACCCGGCCGCGACCGGCTCTCACCCGGCTCAGCAGCGGGTCGAGGTAGAGGGATTCGAGGGTGCGGGAGGGGTCGAGATCGGACGCGTCGTGGCCGACGAGGAGTTGGCCACCCACCAGCCAGATGTCGGCCTCGACGCTCGCGAAACCGTGGGAGAGCGCGTCGGCGAGCGGATGCGGGTGCTCGTAGTCGTTGTGTGCGTGGGCCCGGCGCAACGGCGGCTTGCCCACGGAATCGGGCGCGCCGGCCGCGGCCCGCCGTCGGTTCCGCACGTCCGCCGGGGCGGCGAAGGCGGGGGCCGTGAGCGCCCCGGCGCATGCGGCTCCGAAGGCGACGACGGCTGCGCGGCGCGTACGAGGGGTCATGGCGTCTCTCCCGGGTTCGGGGTGGCAGGGGACGGCGGCACGGGCCGCGGCGACGGGCTGGTGTCAGTGAGTATCCGGGCTCGGCGGGCTGGTGGGCAGGGATGTGCCAAGAGTTGCCTACGTCGACCTCGGTACGCCTCCTGTCGTTCTTTCGGGGCATGGTGAACTCTCTTGTGCCATGCAAGAGTTGACGGGACCTCTGGGGAGACTGTGATGAGACGCAGGAGCCGCTTGCGTGCGGTGCTCACGGTTCTGGTGGCATGGACCTCGCTGGTCGGCGGGGGTACCGCGTGGGCGGGTACGGGACCGCCGTCGGCACTGCGGCTCGGCACCCCCGCCTCGTTGGCGCCCGGGGTGACCTATCAGGAATTCTCGTTGGCGGCTTCGCACGGACCCGCGTACGGGCATCTGCTCACCGCCGACCTGAGCTCCCCCGACGTGTCCCTGGACCTGTTGTACCCAGGTGCGGTGGCCGCCCGGTCGACCGTGTCGCGGATGGTCACCCAGCGCGGCGCGGTGGGCGGCGTCAACGGCGACTTCTTCAACATCACGGAGACCCAGCACCCGGGCGTGGAGGCCACGGGTGCCCCGGTGGGGCCGTCCATCGCGAACGGCCGACGGCTCGGCGCGGCGGTGCCCCCCGGCCAGCGTTTCGGGCCGGCGATGCCCTCCGGCGCCACGACCCGGGACGTCATCGGCGTCGGCACGGACCGTACGGCCCGGCTCGACCGGCTCACCCTGGCGGGCACGGTCACGGCCAAGGGCAGGAAGCTGCCGCTGCGCGGGCTGAACCAGTACGCCCTGCCGGTCGGCGGCATCGGGGCGTACACCCCGGCGTGGGGCACCGCCTCGCGGCTGCGCGCGACGTGCGGCACGGACGCCAACCGGGGCGCGCCGTGCACCCACGACACCTACGAACTGACCGTCCGGCGGCAGCGGGTGACGGCCGTGTCGCGGACGCCGGGGCGCGGCGCGATCGCGTCCGACGCGGTGGTGCTGGTGGGGCGTGAGGCGGGGGCGCGTGAGCTGCGCAAGCTGCGCGTGGGTGACACGGTCCGCGTCGAGGAGCGACTGAGACCCACCGAGCCGGGGGCGCTGCGCTTCGCCATCGGCGGCTTTCCGGTGCTGCGCGGCGGCCGGCCGTCGGCGGGGCTGGACGGCGCGACCTCGGCCGTACGGACCTCGGCGGGCTCGGGCGACGGGGGGCGGCTCTTCTACCTCCTGGCCCTGGACGGCGGGAAGGCCTACCGCACCGGCCTCACGGTCGCCGAACTGGCCGATCTCATGCAGGAACTCGGCGCCGACGACGCGCTGAACCTCGACGGCGGCGGGTCGAGCACGCTGGTCACCCGCGCCGAAGGCGAGCAGGTCACGGTGCGCAATCATCCGTCGGGGGGAACCGAACGCGCGGTCGCGAACGGTATCGGGATTTTTATCCGACCTTAACCTCATCTCCCAATCCACCCATTTGAGTGAATGCGTCTGCCAATTACCCCTGATAGCTTCGAAGTTGCGCAAGCGGAAAGCAACCGTCGGGGTCCGCAGGGGGACTGCTCCGCAATGGCTACGCAATGGATGGGTGGAATTCACATATGACGACGTCCGTGGAGACCGGCACCGACGCCGACAATAGTAATAACGGGCCGGGCTCATTGAGCCTGGGCACCGCGGCCGCGCGAAATCTGGCGACCACGACGAAGACCGTCCCGCAGATGCAGGGCATCACCTCGCGGTGGCTGCTGCGCATGCTGTCCTGGGTCCACGTCCCCGGTGGGACGTACCGGGTGAACCGACGTCTGACCCACACGCTCGGTGACGGCCGCGTGGAGTTCGTGTCCACCGGGGCGGACGTGCGGGTCATCCCCGCGGAGCTGGGCGAGCTGCCGCTGCTGCGCGGCTTCTCGGACCCCGCGGTCCTCGAAGAGCTCGCGGGACGCTTCACCCAGCGCGAGTTCCGGCCCGGTGATGTGCTGGTGGAGGCCGGCCAGCCGGCCGATCAGGTCGTCCTCATCGCCCACGGCAAGGTCCGCAAGGAGCGCGAGGGCGAGTACGGCGATCCGGCCGTGCTCGCCGTCCTGGCGGACGGCGGGTATTTCGGCGACCGCGCCCTGGCGGCGCCCCAGCCCGGCGAGTGGGACTTCACCGTGAAGGCCGTCACCGCCTGTACGGTGCTCACGCTGCCCCGCCAGGACTTCGACGAACTGCTGGACCGCTCGGAGGGGTTGCGCTCCCATGTCGCGGGCTTCCGCGCCGCCGCCGGGCGCCCGCAGAACGAGCACGGGGAGGCGGCCATCGATGTCGCCTCCGGCCACAGCGGCGAGCCGTCCCTGCCCGGCGTCTACGCCGACTACGAGCTCGCGCCCCGCGAGTACGGACTGAGTGTCGCGCAGACCGTGCTGCGGGTGCACAGCCGCGTCGCGGATCTCTACAACGAGCCGATGAACCAGGTCGAGCAGCAGCTGCGGCTGACCATCGAGGCGCTGCGCGAGCGCCAGGAGTACGAGCTCGTCAACAACCGCGAATTCGGTCTGCTGCACAACGCCGACCTCAAGCAGCGCATCCACACCCGCACCGGCCCGCCCACCCCCGACGACCTCGACGAGCTGCTGGCCACCGTGTGGAAGGACCCCGGCTTCCTGCTGGCGCATCCGCGCACCATCGCGGCGATCGGCCGCGAGTTCAACAGCAGGGGGGTGTATCCGGAGCCCGTGCCGGTGAGCGGTCACATGGTGCCCGCCTGGCGCGGCGTCCCGATCTTCCCGTGCGGCAAGATCCCGGTCACCGAGCATGGCACCAGTTCCATTCTCCTGATGCGCACCGGAGAGGAATCCCAAGGGGTCGTCGGGCTCCACCGGACGGGAATTCCCGACGAGTACCGGCCGAGCCTCTCCGTCCGCTTCATGGGCATCAGTGAACAGGCCATCATCTCCTACCTGGTGAGCGCCTACTACTCCGCGGCCGTCCTCGTCCCCGACGCCCTCGGGATTCTCGAGAACGTCGAAGTCGGACACTGACCGGCGATTCCCGCCGACGCACGGCACGTTCCGCGCCAGAAGACGCAACAGATGGGTGATGACCAGTAATGACCACGTCAGTGGAGTCCGGATCCAGCACGCAGACGGACGAGCCCCAACTGAGCCTGGGCACAGCGGCGGCACGGCAGCTCGCCACCACGACGAAGTCCGTCCCGCAGATGCAGGGGATCTCCTCCCGTTGGCTGCTGAGGGTGCTGCCATGGGTGCAGGTGTCCGCGGGCACGTACCGGGTGAACAGGCGGTTGACCTACACGGTCGGCGACGGCCGGGTCGAGTTCATCTCGACCGGCACCGAGGTGCGGGTGATCCCGCCGGAGCTCGGTGAACTGCCGCTGCTGCGGGGGTTCGAGGACAACGCCGCGCTGGAGGCGCTGGCGGACGGGTTCGTCCAGCGCGAGTACGCGGCGGGTGACACCCTGGTCGAGGTGGGCGCACCCGCCGACCACGTCTTCCTGATCGCCCACGGCAAGCTCAACAAGACGGGCCCCGGCAAGTACGGCGACGAGACCGTGCTCGGCGTGCTGGCCGACGGCGACTACTTCGGCGAGCGGGTCCCGCTGGAGCGGGACGCCACCTGGCCGTTCACCGTACGGGCCGTGACGCGCTGCACGGTGCTGGCTCTGCCCCGGCAGACCTTCCAGGAGCTCGCCGACCGCTCGGAGGCGCTGCGCACGCACGTCGCGGGCTTCGCCTCCCGGCCCCAGCGTCCGCAGAACAGGCGCGGCGAGGCCGACATCGCGGTCACCTCGGGTCACACCGGCGAGCCGGTCATCCCGGGCACCTTCGCCGACTACGAGCTCTCCCCCCGCGAGTACGAACTCAGCGTGGCCCAGACCGTGCTGCGCGTGCACACCCGTGTCGCCGATCTCTACAACGAGCCGATGAGTCAGCTGGAGCAGCAGCTGCGGCTGACGGTCGAGGCGCTGCGCGAGCGCCAGGAACACGAGATCGTCAACAACCGTGAGTTCGGTCTGCTGCACAACGCCGACCTCGGGCAGCGCATCCACACCCGCACCGGCCCGCCCACCCCCGACGACCTCGACGAGCTGCTGTCGCGGCGCCGCAAGACCCAGTATCTGCTCGCGCATCCGCGCACCATCGCGGCGTTCGGCAGGGAATGCACCAGCCGCGGTCTCTATCCGCAGTCCATCGACGTCCTGGGCTCCGCGGTGCGCTCATGGCGTGGAGTTCCGCTGCTGCCCTGCAACAAGATCCCGGTGAGCGAGGCCGGGACGAGCGCGATTCTCGCGATGCGGACCGGCGAGGAGAACCAAGGTGTGGTGGGCCTGCACCAGACCGGCATTCCGGACGAGTACCAGCCGAGCCTCAATGTGCGCTTCATGGGCATCAATGAGCAGGCGGTCTCGTCCTATCTGGTGAGCGCCTACTATTCCGCGGCCATCCTGGTCCCGGACGCACTCGGCATCCTGGAGGACGTCGAGATCGGCCGCTCATGAGGGGGCGGCCTTCATAACGGGAAGAAGTGCGGCCCGGGTGCCCGGGGCCTGGCCGGCAGGCCGACGTGGGTTACGGCGTCAGGGCCGCACACCGCTGACAAGGCGCGTGGTCGCGCTGATGCCGTCGGAGATGTTGGGCGCCACGCTCGTGCTGGCGAGGAGGAAGCCGAGCAGGACACACACCAGGGCGGGAAAGACCCGGAGTGCGCCACTGCGCAGGAACACCACCACCAGAATCAGGAGCAGCAGGACCACGGAGATTGAAATAGCCACGGCGAACCTCCTCGACGGAGTGGTTGAGCGTCAGTCTGACCCACCGTGCGTCGCGATTCGCGAAAGCAGGCGTGCTCCATTCGGGTACGCCTTCACCGAGTCGGACTCTTTTGGCCTGCCATCAGGTGGTCGTGAGTCGTGGCGGGGCGCATGGTCGTCGAGTACTCAGCGCGCCGAGACGACGGAGGATGCCATGAGTGAGAAGCCGGCGTGTGCGTACGTCACCTATATCGGAAGCACCCCGGAGAAGGTCTGGGAGGCGCTGACCGACGCCGATATGACGGCCGAGTACTGGGGGCACAGCAATGTCTCGGACTGGCAGGTCGGCTCGCGGTGGGAGCACCAGCGCACGGACAGCAAGCACACCGCCGATGTCGCCGGTACGGTCCTGGAGAGCGTGCCGCCCACGCGTTTGGTGAACACCTGGGCCACGCCGGGGGAGGAAGGGGCGGAGGACGTCTCCCGTGTCACCTTCGACATCCGGCCGCACGGCCGGATCGTCCGGCTCACCGTCACCCATGAGGACCTGACCGACGAGGCCGAGCGGCACGCGGCGGCCGCGGGGTGGGCGGCGGTGCTGTCCAACCTCAAGTCGTTCCTGGAGACCGGCAGCCCGCTCCCCGAGGAGCCCTGGCTCGTACCGCTGTCCTGAGCCGGACACCGGCGGAAGCACTCGCGGGGGCAGAGCGGTGCGTAGCCGCCGCCCGGCGGCCCTGCCTGGGCGATACAGCCGGAATGCCGCTTTAGAGTCACCTGTGTGTCGAGACTCATGGACGCCGTCAAGCGGCTGCTGGTCGGCCGGGCGCTGCCCAGCGAAGGACTGCAGGAGACGCTGCTGCCGAAGCGGCTGGCCCTGCCGATCTTCGCCTCCGACCCTCTGTCGTCGGTCGCCTATGCCACGCAGGAGATCCTGCTGGTCCTGACGCTGGGCGGGCTGACGTATCTGCATCTGGCCACCTGGGTGGCGCTGGCCGTGGTGGCGCTGATGGCCGTCGTGGTGCTGTCCTACCGGCAGGTCGTGCACGCCTACCCCTCCGGCGGAGGGTCGTACGAGGTGGTGTCGACCAACCTCGGGGCCTCGGCGGGGCTGGTGGTGGCCGCGTCGCTGCTGGTGGACTATGTGATGACGGTGGCGGTGTCGGTCGCCTCCGGTGTGGACAACATCATCTCCGCCGTGCCGTCCCTGAACCCGCACCGGACCATCCTGGCGGTGGTCTTCGTCGCTCTGCTGGCGGCGGTGAACCTGCGCGGCCTGCGCGAGTCCGGCCGGGCCTTCGCGGCGCCCACGTACCTCTTCATCACCGGTGTCGTCGTGCTGTGCGCGACCGGCCTGTTCCGCTGGATCGTCGGGGACGCGCCGGTGGCGGAGTCCGCCCACTACGGGATCACGCCCGACCCGGGCGACGCGCATCTGGCGGGGGCGGCCCTGCTACTGCTCGTCCTGCGGGCGTTCTCCAGCGGATGTACCGCGCTGACCGGTGTCGAGGCCATCTCCAACGGTGTGCCGGCCTTCCGCCGGCCCAAGTCGCGCAACGCCGCCACGACCATGGCCGCGATGGGCCTGATCGCGGTGGTGATGTTCTCGGGAATCACGGCGCTGGCGCTGATCGCCGATGTGCGGATCGCCGACGATACCTGTCGGCTGACCGGCTTCGGCGGCGACTGCGACACCACACCGCAGCGCACCGTCATCGCCCAGCTCGCCGCCGCGGTCTTCGGCGGCCCCGGCAGCTTCGGCTTCTTCTACATCCAGGCGGCCACCGCGCTGGTGCTGATCCTGGCGGCGAACACCGCGTTCAACGGCTTCCCTCTGCTGGCCTCCATCCTGGCCCAGCACCGCTACCTGCCCCACCAGCTCCACACCCGCGGTGACCGGCTCGCCTTCTCCAACGGCATCCTCGCCCTCGCCACGGTCGCCGGCGTGCTGCTGTGGGTGTACAACGCCTCGGTCACCAGCCTCATCCACCTCTACATCCTCGGCGTCTTCACCTCCTTCACCCTCTCCCAGACCAGCATGGTCCGGCACTGGAACCGGGTGCTGCGGGAGGAGCCCGGCCCGCAGGAGCGCCGGCGCGTCCACACCGCGCGGGTGATCAACGCGGTGGGGGCCGTGGTCACCGGGCTGGTGCTGGTCATCGTGCTGCTCACGAAGTTCACCCAGGGCGCCTATCTCGCGGTGATCGCCGGGGTGCTGCTGTGGCTGATGATGCGAGGCATCCGGCGGCACTACGACCACACCTCCGCCGAGCTCGCCGTCACCGATCCGGCGGAAGCGAGTGTCCTGCCCGCCAGGGTGCACGCCATCGTGCTCGTATCCAAGATCCACAAGCCGACGCTGCGCGCGCTCGCCTACGCCCGCGCCGGCCATCCCGACAGCCTGGAGGCGCTGACCGTCGCGGTCGACCCCGAGGAGTCCCAGGCGCTGCGGGAGAAGTGGGACGCGTACGGCATCGAGGTTCCCCTGAAGACGCTGGAGTCCCCCTACCGCGAGGTGACCAGGCCGGTGCTGTCGTATGTACGCTCCGTCAACCGTGACAGTCCGCGGGACGTCGTCAGCGTCTTCATCCCGGAGTACGTGGTGGGGCACTGGTGGGAGAACCTGCTGCACAACCAGTCCGCGCTGTGGTTGAAGGGGCGGCTGCTGTTCGCTCCCGGGGTGATGGTCACCAGCGTGCCCTGGCAGCTCGATTCGTCCAAGCGCAGGCCGCGACGGCCGGTGGGCCGGGCCCCCGGGGCCGTCCGCCGCGGCGAACCCGCGATGGTCCCGCGCGCCGCCTCGCACGCCCCGGGCCACGGCGCGCCGCCCGGCCGGCCGCCGGGGAGGAGCTGAAACCCCGCCGCTCCGCTCGGCGGGCACGCCGGGCGCGGCGTGCCTAGGCTGGCGGAATGAGCCGCACCGCCCCGGACCCGCAGGACACCACGGGCCGGCCCGCCGTCGCGCGGCGGCCGGAAGAGGGCCCGGACGGCAGGGGCGGCCCGGGCACGGCCTGGGTCCGGCTGCTGCACCGGGTGCCGAACGGGTTCGCGATCTTCTTCGCCCTGCTGGGTGTCTTCTGCGCGGTCACCTCGCTGATCATGCCGCTGCGGCGCGCGGTGGCTCCGCTGACCGACGCGCTGGACACGCTGACCGTCCCGACGGCACCGAACCTGGCCTACGCCGTCTTCCTGCTGCTCCTCGCCGCGGCGATGGCGGCCCGCAAGCGGGTCACGCTCTGGTTCGTCCTGGCCTACCTCGCGCTCCTGCTGGTCGCGGACGCGCTGCTGCTCGCCGTGGGCTACTGGGACGCGATCCCCTCGCTGGTGCTGTGCGCGGCCGCGATGACGCTGCTGTTCCTGGCCCGGCGGGAGTTCTACGCGGCGTCGCGGCGCGGCGCGTTCCTGTGGGCCCTGGGCGTGCTGGCGGCCGGGCTCGCCGTGGCGATCCTGCTGGGCTGGGGCCTGGTGTCGCTGTTCCCCGGCAGCCTGGAGCCCGGTGGCGGCAACCGGCTGCTGTTCGTCGCCAACAAGGTGTGCGGTGGTCTCGTCAGCGGACGGCACTTCACCGGGCACCCGCCGGCCTGGCTGTACTTCCTGCTCGGCCTGTTCGGCGCGCTGGCGCTGCTCAACGCCGCCATGACGCTCTTCCGCTCGCAGCGCCTGGAAGCGGCCCTGCACGACGACGAGGAGCCGCGCATCCGCGCCCTCCTCGGCCGTTACGGCGGCCTGGACTCGCTCGGCTACTTCGCGACCCGCCGCGACAAGGCCGTCGTCTTCTCCCCCAGCGGCAAGGCGGCCGTCACCTACCGCGTCGAGGCCGGTGTCTGCCTGGCCTCCGGCGACCCGCTCGGCGATCCCGAGGCGTGGACCCCCGCGATCGACGCCTGGCTGGAGCTCGCGGGCCGCTACGGCTGGCAGCCCGCCGTCATGGGCGCCAGCGAGGCGGGCGCCAAGGCGTACGCGCGCTCGGGCCTCGGCGCGCTGCAACTGGGCGACGAGGCGATCCTCCAGGTCGCCGCCTTCGATCTGGACGGCCGCGAGATGCGGGTGACCCGGCAGGCCGTCAACCGGGTGGAGCGGACGGGCGCGACCACCCGGATCCGGCGCCACTCGGCGCTCTCCGACGAGGAGATGCACGAGGTCATCCACCGGGCGGACGCCTGGCGGGACACCGAGACCGAGCGCGGTTTCTCGATGGCGCTGGGGCGGCTGGGCGATCCGGCCGACGGCGACTGTCTGCTGGTCGAGGCGTTCGACAGCGAGGACCGGATGATCGCGCTGTTGTCGTTCGTGCCCTGGGGGCGCGACGGGGTCTCCCTCGATGTGATGCGCCGCGACCGCGCCGCGCCCAACGGTGTCATGGAGTTCATGGTCGCCCAGCTGTGCGCGCAGGCGGGCCGGTTCGGCGTCAAGCGGATCTCGTTGAACTTCGCCGTCTTCCGCTCCGCGTTCGAGGAGGGCGCGAGGATCGGCGCGGGACCGGTGCTGCGGCTGTGGCGCAAGCTGCTGCTGTTCCTCTCCAAGTGGTGGCAGCTGGAGGCGCTCTACCGCTCGAACGTGAAGTACAACCCCGAGTGGCATCCGCGGTTCCTGTGCTACGCCGACGCCGGGGCCCTGGCCCGGATCGGGCTGGCCGCCGGCATCGCGGAGGGCTTCGTCGCCGTGCCGAGCCTGAGCCAGCTGTGGAGCCGTGGGCGGCGGCCCCGGGGCATCGTGAGCCCCGCGTCGACGGCGGGGCTGCCGCCGCTGTCGGAGCTGGGCTTCGGCGGCACGGCCGAGGAGGCCGGGCGGGACGAGCTCGCGGGCCTGCCCGAGCAGGTGCGGGTGCGGCGGCGGAAGCTGGAGCGGCTCCGGGAGGCGGGCGTCGACCCGTACCCGGTCGACGCCCGCCGCACGCACACCCTGGCCTCCGTACGGGCCGCGCACCCGGGCCTCGCGCCGTCGGCCCGTACCGGCGAGCGGGTGACCGTGGCCGGGCGGGTCCTGCTGGTCCGCCACCACGGCGGGGTCGCGTTCGCCGTGCTCCGCGACTGGTCCGGCGATCTCCAACTGACCTTCACCCGGCAGGACTCGGGGCCGGAGTGCCTGCGGCGCCTCGCCCGCCACATCGACCTCGGCGACCACATCGAGGCCGAGGGCGAGGTGGGCACCACCGACCACGGCGAGCCGACCGTCTTCGTCACCCGCAGCCGCATGATCGCCAAGTGCCTGCGCCCGCTGCCCGACAAGCGCCGGGGACTGAGCGACCCGGAGGCGCGGGTGCGGATGCGCTACGTGGACCTGGCGGTCTCGCCGGAGGCCCGGCAGACCGTACGGGCCCGCAGCGCGGCCGTGCAGGCGCTGCGCCAGGGGCTGCTCGACCGCGGATATCTGGAGGTCGAGACGCCGATGCTCCAGCAGATCCACGGCGGCGCGAACGCCCGCCCGTTCACCACCCACATCAACGCCTACGACCTCGACCTGTATTTGCGGATCGCGCCCGAGCTGTATCTGAAAAGGCTGTGCGTGGGCGGTATGGAGAAGGTCTTCGAAATGGGCCGCACCTTTCGCAACGAGGGCGTCTCGTACAAACACAATCCCGAATTCACGATGCTCGAGGCCTATCAGGCGTTCGCGGACTACGACGTGATGCTCGACCTGACCCGCGAGCTGATCCAGGGCGCGGCCGTCGCCGCCCACGGCTCGCCGGTCGCGCTGCGGGCGGACGGGCAGGGCAAGCTCGTCGAGCACGACATCTCCGGGCCGTGGCCGGTCAAGACCGTCTACGGCGCCGTATCGGAGGTGCTCGGCGAGGTGGTCGACGCGGATACGCCGGTGACGGTGCTGCGCCGGCACTGCGACGCGGCGGGCGTGCCGCACCGGCCGGAGCAGGGGCGCGGGGACATCGTGCTGGAGATGTACGAGCGGCTGGTCGAGGAGCGGACGGGGCTGCCCGTCTTCTACAAGGACTTCCCCACCGACGTCTCGCCGCTCACCCGCCCGCACCGGACCGATCCGCGCCTGGCCGAGCGCTGGGACCTGGTCGCCTTCGGTACGGAGCTGGGGACGGCGTACTCCGAGCTGATCGACCCCGTCGAGCAGCGCCGGCGGCTGACCGCGCAGTCGCTGCTGGCGGCGGGCGGCGACCCGGAGGCGATGGAGCTGGACGAGGACTTCCTGCGGGCCCTGGAGTACGCGATGCCGCCGACGGGCGGGCTGGGGATCGGGGTGGACCGGCTGGTGATGTTCCTGACGGGGCTGTCGATCCGGGAGACGCTGCCGTTTCCGCTGGTGCGGCGGCGCTGACCAACCACCCGCAGAAACAACCCGGCACCACCATCTCCCCAAAGCATTCCTTTGAGAAGTGGATAGAATTCTTTATTTGCCTTATAGGTCGGTGATTGTTAATTTGGCCGCTCAGCCCCTGACCGAGCTGGTGGTGTTCTTATGACGGCGGCACAGCGTGCGGCGACCCCGTGGCTTCCGATGGCCGCGACAGCGGTGCTGTGGGGGTCGGCGTTCACCGCGATCCAGATCGCGCTGCCGGACTATTCGCCGGCCGCCATCGCCCTGCTGCGCATCGCGATCACCGTTCTCCTGCTCCTGCCGTGCCTGGCGCTGGGGCGCATCGGCCGGCTCCGGCGGGGCGACGCCCTGCGGATGGCGGCCTTCGGGCTCACCGGCATGACGGCCTATCAGGTGCTGCTGTGCGCGGGTGAGGAGAGTGTCGACGCGGGTACCGCGGCCATGCTCATCGCCGCGTCGCCCGTCTTCACCACCGTCCTGGGCATGGCGTTCCTCGGCGACCGGCCCGGTCGGCGGGGGTTGGCGGGGCTGGGGCTCGCCCTCGGCGGCGCGCTGCTGGTCGCGGTCACCACGGGCAGCGGGAGCGGCTCGCCGACGGGCGCACTGATGGTGCTGGCCGCGGCGGCGACGCAGGCCACGTCCTTCGCGCTCCAGAAGCCGTTGCTGACCAGGTATTCAGGCGCCGAGTGCGTCTTCTACGGCAGCCTCTTCGGGCTCGTTCCGCTGCTGGCCACGGCGCCCGACGCGGTGGCGCAGGTGGCGGCCGCCGACGGGCACCGCACGGCGGCGGTGCTCTGGCTGGGGCTGGGCTGTACGGCGATGGCGTTCTGGACGTGGTCGCGGGCGCTGCGGGCTTCGACCGCGTCCACGGCTTCGCTGGTGCTGTACGCGGTGCCGGTCGCGGCGCTTGTTCTGGACGCGGTGCTGTTGGGGAATGTTCCCGCGGTGACCGCGGTGCTGGGTGGGGTGCTGGTGCTGGGTGGTGTCGCTGTGGCGTCGGTTCGCCGGGCGGGGCGGTCCACGGTGGTGGCTTCGGGGCGGAAGGCAGAGCGGGTGCGGGTCGAGGCCGGGCGCCGGTAGGGGTTTCCCTCCCCCGCTCCTTCCCGTCCGCTCAGGCTGCCAGGTCTTCCCACCGCACCGTGCGGTCGCACCAGCGGTCCAGCAGGACGCGGTCGTGGCCCACGGCCAGGAGCGCCGCGCCGGTCTCCGCCCGGTATTCCTCGACGACGGCCACCAGCGCGGCCGTCGTCGACGCGTCCAGCATCGCCGTCATCTCGTCGCAGATCAGCCGGTTCGGGCGCAGTACGAGGGCCCTCGCCAGGCAGGCGCGCTGCAACTGGCCGTCGCTGACCTCGTGCGGCCGCCGCCGCAGCAACTGCTCCGACAGGCCGACACGAGCGGCCAGCTCCCCCACCGCGGCCGCCGCCTCGTCGCGCCGGCCGGTGGCTCGCAGGGGTTCCGCGATCAGGTCGGCGAGGCGCATGCGCGGGTCCGCGGACAGGCGGGGCTGCTGGAACACCACACCGCAGGCGGTGCGTTGCGCGCGCGGGGCGCGGTGGCGCCAGCCGTGGGCCGGCTCGCCGTCGAGCACGACACGGCCCGCGTAGGGCCGGTGCAGCAGCGCGGCCACCCGGGCGAGCGTGGACTTGCCGCAGCCGCTCGGACCGAGCAGCCCCACGGCCTCACCGGCGGCGACGGTCAGCGACACGTCCCGTACGACGGGTGCGCGCCGGTCGTAGCCGGCGGTGATTCCGGTCAGTTCAAGCACGCGGTGCCTCCTCCGGGTGGTGGCAGGCGACGCCGTCGGCCGGCGCCGGGACCGTGGCACAGGCGCCGCTCGCGCGGGGGCAGCGGGCGGCGAAGGCGCAGCCGTCGGGCAGGTCGCCGAGTTCGGGCGGCATGCCGGGGATGGGCGTGAAGGCACGTTCGGGCAGGGCGTCGAGCAGGCCTCGGGCGTAGGGGTGGCGGGGGCCGGGGGTGCCGAAGAAGGTGTGGGCGTCGGTGAGTTCGACGATGCGGCCCGCGTACATCACGGCGACGCGGTCGGCGACGCGCTCGGCCGCCGCGAGGTCATGGGTGATCATCAGCAGGGCGTGGCCGGCGTCCGCGTGGCGGCGCAGTTCGTCGACCGTGCGCTCGACGAGGTCGCGGTCGAGGCCGGTGGTCGGTTCGTCGGCGAGCAGCAGCGGGGCGCCGCCGACGAGCGCGAGGGCGGTGGCCGCGCGCTGGGCGAGGCCGCCGGAGAGCTGGTGGGGGTGGCGGTCGAGGTGGTCGAGAGGGAACGCGGCCCGCTCGGCGGCGGCCTCGACGGCGTCGCACAGCTCGCTCTTGCGGGCGCCGGTCAGCTCCCGCACCGTCTCCGCCAGCTGCGAGCGCACGGTGCGTACGGGCGTGAGGTGCGCGGCCGGGCTCTGCGGTACGAGGCCGACGCGGCGGCCCCGTACGGTGCGGGAGAGCGTGCGCTCGTCGGCGGCGAGGAGGTCGAGGCCGTCGACGTACGCGTGGCCGTACGTCCGCGCGTTGCCGGGCAGCAGGCCCAGGAGGGCCGAGGCCAGCACGGACTTGCCGCAGCCGCTCTCGCCGACGAGGGCGAGGCACTCCCCTTGCCGGAGCCGGAAGGTCACGTCGGTGACGGCGGCGACGTCCCGTCCGCCGCGCATGCGGAAGCGTACGGACAGACCCCGTACGTCGAGGGCCGGTGCGCCCGTGGGGTCCCCGTTCTCCGGCTCCCGGTGCTCGAACGCCGGGCGGGCCGGCTCGTGCGTCGTCACAGCGTCAGCTCCGATCGGCGCCGGGGGTTGAGCCGTTCCCGCCAGGCACCGGCCAGTCCGGCGATGGCGAGGGTGGGCACGATGATGAACAGACCCGGGAAGAGGGTGGGCCACCAGTCGCCGGCGAGGAGGGAGCCGCGGGCGGCCTGGACCATGTTGCCCAGGCTCGCCTGGTGGGTGGGCAGGCCCAGGCCCAGGAAGGACAGCGCGGACTCGTGCCAGATCGCGTGCGGGATCATCAGTACCGCCGCGAGCCCCGCCTGGGGCAGGACGCCGGGCAGGAGGTGGCGCACGGTGACGCGCCATCGGGAGGAGCCGCCGGCGATGGCCGCGTCGATGTACGGGCGGGAGCGCAGCGACAGGATCTCGGCGCGGACGATGCGCGCGGTCGACAGCCAGTGGGTGAGCGCGACCGAGGCGATCACCGGCCAGACGCCGGGCCGGAACATCGCCACGATGAAGATGCCCAGCAGCAGGTGCGGCACGGAGGAGAAGAGGTCGACGGTCCGCATCAGGATCCGGTCCGCCCAGCCGCCGAGCGCTCCGGCCAGTGCGCCGACCGCCGTGCCGACGACCGTCGCGGTGAGCGCCGCGACGACGCCGACGAGCAGCGAGATCCGCAGCCCGTGCACGCAGCGCAGCAGCAGGTCGCGGCCCACCTCGTCGGTGCCGAAGGGGTGGGCGGGGCTCGGTGCCCGGAGCTTCGCGGCGAGGTCGACGGCCTGTTCGTCCAGCGGGACGAGGACGGGGACCAGCAGCGCGCCGAGGACGATGGCCGCGACGAGGACCGTGGACGCGTGGGCGCGGATGCCGCGCCGGATCGGCTCAGCCATCGAAGCCCACCCGGGGGTCGGCCAGTCCGTACAACAGGTCGGAGAGCAGGTTGCCGATCAGGACCGCGGCGGTGGCCAGCACGGTCAGGGCCGCCAGGAGCGGAAAGTCGACCTTCGTGGCGGCCTCGACGGTGGCGGAGGCGATGCCGGGCCAGCTGAAGACGGTCTCCACGAGCAGCGCGCCCGTGATCAGTTCGGGTACCCGGGAGCCGATGAGCGTGAGGACGGGCAGCAGCCCGGAGCGCAGGGCGTGGCCGAGGAGGACGGTGCGTTCGCGCAGGCCGCGGGCGCGGGCGCCGCGCACGGGGTCCTCCTCCAGCGCGTCGCCGACGCCTTGGCGTACGTACAGGACGAACCACGGCAGCTGGGAGACGGCGAGTACCAGGGCGGGCAGGACGATGTGCGAGGCGATCTGCCCGGCCGTGGCGACGTCGCTGCCGGTGTCGGTGAGTCCGCCGGCCGGCAGCGCATCGAGCTTGAGGGCGAAGAACCAGATCGCGAGCAGTCCGAGCCAGAAGGGCGGGGCGGCTTCGAGCGCGTACGCCAGGGAGGTGACGGCCCGGTCGAAGAGGCCGCCCCGGCGGCGTGCGGCGAGCACGCCCAGCGCCGTGCCGACGGTCACGGCCAGCGTGAAGGCGACGGCGCACAGCAGGGCGGACCAGCCGACGCGGTCGCCGATGACGTCGGCGACGGGCTGGCGCAGGGAGGTGGAGTCGCCGAGGTCGCCGGTGAGGGCGGCGGTGAGCCAGTCCCACCAGCGGGCGACGAACGGCCGGTCGGCGCCGAGGTTGTCCCGCAGCTGGTCGAGGACGCCCCGGCCGGCGCCGAGCCCGGCGGAGCCGGCGTACGCCCGCGCGGGGTCGAAGGGCGAGGCGGCGGCGACGGCGAAGACGCCGAAGGTGACGACGGCGAGGACGGGGACGGCGGCGAGCAGCCGCCGTCCCGTCATGCGTGCCATCGGCCCCCAGGGAAGCCGGGCGGTCACTTCTTCGGCTGCTTCGGCTGCTTCGGCTGCCAGGTCTCGACGTTCCACCACGGGCCGGCGCCGAGGCCGTGGTCGTGGGGTTCGACCTGGGTGGTGATGCCCTGCCAGTCGTCGTTCATGACATAGAGGTGGTCGACGTGGGTGAGGAAGGTGTAGCCGGGGTTGTCGGCGAGGGCGCGCTGGACCTTGTCGTACGCGGCCTTGCGGGCGCCCTTGTCGCCGCTGCGGCGGCCTTCCTCCAGGGCCTTGTCGGCGTCCGGGTCGGCGTAGGCGGCCATGTTGTTGAAGCCGTCGAGGGCGAGGGAGGAGTGCAGGAGGTTGTAGAGGTCGAAGTCGGGGTCGGCGGGGTTTCCGCCGCCGGCGAGGACCGCGTCGTCCTTCATGCGCGGTTCGATGACCTCCCAGGTGCCGCTCTGCACCTTGACCTCGACACCGGCCTTCTTGGCGTCGGAGGCGAAGGCGAGGGCGTGCTCCTCGCGCAGCTTGTCACCGGCGGGGAACCAGAGGGTGAAGGCGGCGCGCTGTCCGTCCTTCTCCCGGACGCCGTCCCCGCCGGGCTTCCAGCCCGCCTCGTCGAGGAGCTTCTTGGCCCGGCCGAGGTCGTGGGGGCGCTCGGTGCCCTTGGCGAACCACTCGCTGTCGGTGGGGACGGGACCGTAACCGGCCTTGCCCGCGCCGTCGAGGAGCTTGTCGACCATCGCCTCGCGGTCGACGGCGAGGTCGAGGGCGCGGCGCACGGCGATGTCGCCGGTGACCTTGCCCGCGGTCGGCAGCGTCACGCCGCGGAAGTCGGTGGTGCGGGCGGTGACGGTCAGTTTGGACGTGTCGCCCTTGAAGCCCTTGGCGAGGTTGGGCGGCAGGATGGCACCGTCGAGGTCGCCGGAGCGCAGCCGGGTGGCGCGGACGTCGTCGTCCTTGATGATCGCCATCGTGAGCTTCTTGATCTTCGGCTCTCCGGCCCAGTAGTCGGGGTTGGCCTTGAAGTTCAGCTTCTCGCCCTTGCTCCAGCCGGTCAGGACGTACGGGCCGGTGCCGATCGGGGCGGTGTTGAAGGAGCCGGTGTTGACGTCCTGGCCCTTGGCCACGTGCTCGGGGGCGATGGGCAGGACGGTGCGCTCGGCGAAGGGGGCGTAGGGGTACTTCAGCTTGAAGGCGACCGTGTCGTCGCCGTCGGCGGTGACCCGGTCGATGGCGTCGAGTTCGCCCTTCGCGGCGTTGTTGGTCTTCTCGTCGAGGATGGTGCGGTACGTGAAGACGACGTCCTTGGCGCCGAAGGGCTTGCCGTCGCTGAACTTCACCCCGTGGCGGAGCTTGTACGTGTACGTCCGGCCGTCGTCGCCGACCGTCGGGAGGGCGGCGGCCAGGGCGGGCTGGAGCTTCATCGCGGCGTCGCGGCGGAGCAGCCCGTCGAAGATCTTGGAGTTGCCGTCCTTGCCGTAGCCGAGGAGGGGGCTGAGGGTCTCGGGCTCATTGGCGAGACCGACGACGAGGGAGTCCTTCGCGCCGCCGCCCCCGCCCCCGGGCGTCGAACAGGCCACCGCGCCCGCCGCCAGTACGCCTGCCATGGCCGTGGCGGCCACTCCCCGTATGGACCGGGCCGTCATGCCCACACCCCTGCTCACTTGCCCACTTCTTCACGATCAAATGCTTTTGCAAATCACTCGCAATTAAACCTGACGCAACGGTGCGAGCGCGGTCCGGGGCTGTGAGTGCGCAGGTCAGGCGGTGAGAGCGGGCACGGGAGCAGGGCTCCGGTAGCCACCGCACCGGGGCGGGCCAGCCCTACCGGGAGGTGAGGCGTCCCTGGCCCCGAAGATCTCGTCCGGGAGACGCCCGGGCCGCCACACGTGGGGCGCACAGCATCAGCGAATCGACCACCTCACTGCGTGCGATCCCCGACGTTCTTGAAGGCCTTCACTGGGGCAGTGGGTCAGGAGATGGAGCGGCCGCATGGGTGGGCGAAGCAGCCGGCGGGGATTGTCAGTGGCGCCCGGTACGTTGATCACAAGCGTTGTGCGGCGTGGCCTCTCACCACGCCTGCGTGCTGATCTAGCTATGGGAGGAGCTTCATGGCGGCATGGTTGGTGTTGGCGAAGGCAGAGCGCAAGCGGGTGAGCGAGGGTTATGACGACCATCCCTCGACCCACTACAGCTGGGACAGCACGGTCGCGAACTCCGGCAACCTCCACCTTGGTGACGAGATCGTCCTGTGGGATGGCAACGAACTGCTGGGCCTGTCCGTAATCGAGGACATCGAGGTCGGCGAGGCCGAGAAGGAGACCCCGTACTGTCTGAAATGCGGTAAGGCTGACGTAGCCGAGCGCAAGAAGAAGATGCCGCGGTACGTGTGTTGGAACCAGGATTGCAAGCACGAGGATGCCCAGGCCGGGTGGAAGCGGAAGAATGTCACCACCTATCGCAGCCGCCATGAGGCCGGCTGGCTCTCCGCACGCGGCGCGTTGACCGCCGTCGAACTACGGGCACTGTGTGTTCATCCCGGCTCACAGCTGAGCCTGCGGGAATTGCGTTGGGATGACTTCCAGCACGCGCTCACCCACGGCGACGTCCCGCTTCCCTTGCGCATCATCGAAACCACCCGCGAGGTCATCACCGGCGGCCACGGACAGGCCACCATCCGCGTCCGCAAAGGACAGTCCGCTTTCCGCAAACACCTGTTGAGCGTCTTCGAAGAGACCTGCGCGTTCACCGGAGCGGCTCCCGCGCAGGCCCTGGAAGCGGCCCATCTTTACAGCTACGCCGCCAACGGCAAACACCACAAAGGCGGCGGACTGTTGCTGCGGCGCGACCTGCACCGCCTCTTCGACCTTGGCCTGATCGCCATAGACCCGCGAACCAAGACCTTGGACTTGTCGAACGAGCTCAAGCCCTATCCGGACTACGCCAAGCTACACGGCGCACCGCTGGCCGTCACGATCGCAGCCGACCACGAGAAGTGGCTGAGCAAGCACTGGGAGATGCACCGATCCATCGCACAGCCCGCCCTGCCCACGCAGAAAGCCGGCGAATAAGGGCTCGCTGTGACGAAGAAGGGCCACTTAACAAGCGGCCACCCCAGAGCCAATAATGCCGCCACATTCGCTGCGGTGCTCACCCGGCCGATCGCCTAGCGTCGCCTAGGCCGCGAAGTAGGTGATCAGCGTTCCGGGGCGGGCAGGTCTGTCAGGTGGGACAGGGTTTCGCGGTGGTGGCCGGGGGTGCCCAGGGTGAGTTCGTCGGCCTTGGCGCGTTTGAGGTAGAGGTGGGCGGGGTGTTCCCAGGTCATGCCGATGCCTCCGTGGAGTTGTACGCACTCCTCGGCCGCGCGGACCGCGACCTCGCCGCAGTACGCCTGGGCGACGGCGACCGCGAGCTGTGTGTCGGGGGCGCCGGTGGCGAGTGCGTCGGCGGCGTTGCGGGCGGCTGCCCTGGCCTGGGCGATGTCGAGCCATAGGGCGGCCAGGCGGTGTTTGAGGGCCTGGAAGGAGCCGACGGGGCGGGCGAACTGTTTGCGATCGCTGGTATAGCGAACGGTTTCCGTCAGGCACCAGTCCGCGATGCCGAGCTGTTCCGAGGCGAGGAGTCCGGCGCCGGTGAGCAGGGCGGTGTCGACGGCGGTACGGGCCCGGGCGGGTTCGGCGAGGAGGGTGGCCGGGGCGTCGGTGAGGGTGAGCCGGGCGATCGGCCGGGTGAGGTCGAGCGGGGTGAGAGGGGTGACCTCGACACCCTCCGCGTCGGCGGTCACCGCGTACAGGCCGCGGTCGGTGGGGACGAGCAGCAGGTCGGCGCCGGCCGCGCCGGCGACGGCGGTGACCTCTCCGGTCAGCAGGGCCCGCCCGGCACCGGTGGCGTCGGCTCGTACGGTCTCCGGCGGGCGGGTGCCGGGGGCGGTGGGCAGGGGGACGGCGAGCGCGCCGATCCGGCGGCCCTCGGCGAGGGCGGTGAGGGGTGCGGCGATCTCCGGGTCGGCGGTGTCACAGGCCAGCAGGGTGGTGACGGCCAGGACGGCGCTGGTGAGGTAGGGCACGGGGGCGACGGAGCGGCCCAGTTCCTCCAGGACGACGGCGGCCTCGCGGGCGGTCGCGCCCTGACCGCCGAGCTTGTCGGGTACGAGCAGCCCGGCCGCCCCGATGCCGACGGCCAGGGACTGCCAGAGCCCGGGGTCGTGCGGGCGGCCGTTCTCGGCCCCGGCGAGTACGGACGTGGGGGCGCCGCGGTCGGCGAGCAGCGAACGGACGGCCGCGCGCAGGTCGTCCTCGGCCTCGGAGTACAGCAGGTCCGGTGTCATCGGGGCAGGTCCTTCCAGGGCAGGTCCTTGTCGGTGCGGGGCTCGGGCGGCAGGCCCAGGACGCGCTCGGCGATGATGTTGAGCAGGACCTCGGAGGTGCCGCCCTCGATGGAGTTGCCCTTGGCGCGCAGATAGCGGTAGCCGGCGTCGCGGCCGGTGAAGTCGACCAGTTCGGGCCTGGTCATGGTCCAGTCGCCGTACGTCAGGCCCTCTTCGGCCAGCAACTCCACCTCCAGACCGCTGATCTCCTGGTTGAGGCGGGCGAAGGACAGCTTCATGCCCGAGCCCTCCGGTCCGGGCCGGCCGCGCTTCAGCTGCTGGCGGAGGCGTTCGCCGGTGAGGCGGGCGACCTCCGCGTCCACCCACAGCCTCAGCAGCCGCTGGTGGAGGTCGTGGGTGCGCAGCTCGGGGCGGCGGCGCCAGGTGTCGGCGACGATGCCGATCATGCCGCCCTCGCGGGGCAGTTGGGTGGCGCCGATGGCGACGCGCTCGTTCATCAGCGTGGTCTGCGCGACCCGCCAGCCGTCGCCGACGTCGCCCAGGCGGTGTGTGTCGGGTACGCGTACGCCGGTCAGGAAGACCTCGTTGAACTCCGCCTCGCCGGTGATCTGGCGCAGCGGCCGCACCTCCACGCCCGGCGCGGTCATGTCACAGACGAAGTAGGTCAGGCCGCGGTGCTTGGGCACGGCGGGGTCGGTACGGGCCAGCAGGATCGCCCAGCGGGCGAGGTGGGCGCTGGAGGTCCACACCTTCTGGCCGTCCACGGTCCAGTCGTCGCCGTCGCGTACGGCGCGGGTGGCGAGCGCGGCCAGGTCGGAGCCGGCGCCCGGTTCGCTGAAGAGCTGGCACCACACCTCCTCGCCGGTCCACAGGGGGCGCAGGAAGCGTCGCCGCTGCTCCTCCGTGCCGTACTGGAGGATCGTGGGGGCGGCCATGCCGAGGCCGATGCCGATGCGGCGGGGGTCGTTGTCGGGGGCGCCGGCCGCGTCCAGGGCGGCGTTCACCACCGGCTGGAGGGAGGGGGGCGCGCCAAGTCCGCCGAGTCCTTCGGGGAAGTGGATCCAGGCGAGTCCGGCGTCGAAGCGGGCGCGCAGGAAGTCGAGGCGGTCGGTGGTGGCGGGGTCATGGGCGGCGAGGAGTGCGGCGACGCGGTCGCGCAGTCCGTCGGCGTCGGGGGTTCCGGTGGCTCCGGTGGCGTCGGTGGCGTTCATCGGGTGGGCTCCTCGCCGGGGATGACGACGACGCGGCCGGTGGTCCGGCCGTCGGCTACGCGCTGTACGGCGTCGGCGGCGGCCGCCAGCGGTACGCGCTCGCTGACGAGCGGCCGGATCGCGCCGCGCGCGGCGAGCTTCGTCAGCTCGTCGTGGCAGGCGCGGACGGCGGCCGGGTCCTTGGTGTTGTACAGGCCCCAGTGCAGGCCCAGGATCGTGTAGTTCTTCACCAGGGCGTGGTTGAGGGCGGCGCTGGGGATCGTACCGCTCGCGAAGCCGACGACCACGATGCGGCCTTCGAAGGCGACGCACTTGGTGGACTGGGTGTAGGCGTCGCCGCCGACCGGGTCGTAGACCACGTCCGCGCCGCGGCCGCCGGTGGCTTCCTTGACGGCCGCGACGATGTCGTCGGTGTGGCGGTCGAGGACCAGGTCACAGCCGAGTTCCCGGGCGACGCGGGTCTTTTCGGGGCCGCCCGCCACGCCGATGACGGTGGCCCCTGCGGCCTTGCCGAGCTGGACGGCCGCGCTGCCGACGCCGCCGGCGGCGGCGTGGACGAGCAGGGTCTCGCCGGGCTGGAGGCGGGCCCTGCGGTGCAGGCCGAACCAGCCTGTCTGGTACCCGATGTGCAGGGCGGCCGCCTGTGCGTCGTCCAGTGGCTCGGGGGCGGGCAGGACGGTGCGGGCGTCGACGACCGTGCGCTCGGCGAATCCGCCGGTGGGTAGGGGTGGTTGGGCCAGGACGCGGGCGCCTTCGGTGCCGGGGGCGCCCTCTCCGAGGGCGATGACCTCGCCGCAGATCTCCACGCCGGGGGTGAAGGGGAGGGGCGGGCGGGTCTGGTACTGGCCTCGGCAGAGGAGGGCGTCGGGGAAGTTGACGTTCGCGGCCAGGACGCGGAGGAGGAGTTGGCCGGGGGCGGGGATGGGGTCCGGGGTGTCCTGTAGGCGCATCACGGTGCGGGGTTCGCCGGTTTCGTGCACTCGCCATGCCTTCATGGGGGGCTCCGTGGGGTTCGGTTGCGGTTGCCGTTGCCGTTGGCGTTGCCGATCGCATACTAAGCGGTCGGTAAGGTCGGCGACAGGGGGCTTTCGGGGGTTGTTCGGGGGGTGTCCTCAATCGCCGGACGGGCTTGGGAGGGCGGCTTGGGTTCAGGGTTGTTGTACGGGCTTGGCGTACGGGCTTGGGTGTCACGCCACCGCGCGCCTCGGCGGGCCTCCTCAATCGCCGGAGGGGCTGGGGGTGGGGGTGGCACCCGGCCCGGCCTTTAGGGAGTGGGCGGCCCTGAACGACGAGGCTGCCCTGCGACCTCGGTACCCCTCCTCAAACGCCCCGTCGAGGAGACGTCCACACCCCGCCCGTCGACTCGCGGGAAGCAAGGCGCGGGGTCGTCGTCCGGACGCGTATGGGGGCGTTGCCGTCCAGGAGGGACAGGAGGTGTTCCGTTGCGTTTCTGCCGAAGGTCGCCGTGTCGCGGGTCAGGGCCGTCAGGGGCGGGTGGGTGCTGCGGCAGAGGACCGAGTCGTCCCAGGCGACGATGGACAGGTCGTCCGGTACGCGCACGCCGCGCTCCGCCGCGACGGCCAGGCCCGCCACCGCCATCACGTCGTTGTCGTAGACGATCGCCGTCGGCGGGCGTGGCGCCGCCAGCACCCGGCGGGTCGCCTCGGCGCCCTGGGCGTCGGAGTAGTCGGTGGTCACGGAGGTGGTGTCCGGCAGGCCGCGCCGGGTGGCCTCGGCGCGCAGGCAGGCCATGCGGCGGCGGGTGTGGGCGAGTTCGGGCAGGCCCGCGATGTGGGTGATGCGGCGGTGCCCGAGCTCGTACAGGTGGCCGACGACGGAGGTCATCGCGTCCGTGTCGTCCGCCCAGAGGTTGGATATCGCGTGGTGGGGGGCGCCGTCGTCGTCGAGGGCGCCGATGACCACGGCGGGCAGGCCCAGTTCGTCCAGCAGGGCAGGGCGGGGGTCGGCGGCGCGGGGGTCGACGACGAGGAGGCCGTCGACGCGGTGCTCGGCCCACCAGCGGCGGTAGACGGCGCACTCGGCGTCGAGGTCCTCCACCACTTGGAAGAGCAGTCCGAGGCGGCGGACCGCGAGCGCTTCCTGGACGCCGGAGACCAGTTGGAGGAAGAACGACTCGACACCCAGCGTGCGGGCGGGACGGGCGAGGACCAGTCCGACCGTCGCCGAGCCCTCGCCGGACAGGGCGCGGGCGGCGGCGCTGGGCTGCCAGCCGAGCTGTTCGGCGACGCGGCGGACCCGCGCGCGGGTCGCCTCGGAGACCCCGGGACGGCCGTTGAGGGCGAAGGACACCGCGCTCTCCGAGACGCCCGCACGGCGCGCGATGTCCTTCATCGTCGGGCGGCGGGCCGGTGTGCGGCGCATGGCTCCCCTTCGGCCGAGTCGTGCCGGTTCGCGGCAACTGGCAGCAGACTAAAGCGCATTAGCGCGCGGCGGAAGTATTGACTTGACCCGGCGACGGGTGCAGTTTTTGTTGCGCTCCTCCTCGTACGAGTCCTGTCTCCCCCGTCCGTCCGAAGGAGTTCCGCCGGCCATGCCCGCATCCCGTAGAGCCGCCACCGTCCCGCTCCTCGCTTCCGTGCTGTTGCTCGCCGCTTGCGGTTCCGGCGGGGGCGAGGGAGGAGGGGGGAACACCGGGGACGGCAAGGCCGAGGGCAGCATCACCTTCCAGACCTGGAATCTGCGCGGCAGGTTCAAGGACTACTTCGACGGCCTGGTCGGCGAATTCGAGAAGCGGAACCCGGACGTCAAGGTCAAATGGCTCGACCAGCCCGCCGAGAACTACGCGGACAAGCTCAGCGCGGACGCCGGCGCCGGCACCCTGCCCGATGTCGTCAATGTCTCGCCGGATCTGTCGTATCCGCTGGCCAAGGCCGGGGTGCTGATGAACCTCGACAAGGAGAAGGCCGCCGCCGGGTTCAAGGGCGAGTACACGGCGGAGGCCTGGCAGGGCAACACGCTGCCCGGACTGGACGGTTCGTACGCCTTCCCCTGGTATCTCAACACCGGCCCGCTCTTCTACAACAAGGCCCTCTTCCGGCAGGCCGGGCTGGACCCGGAGAAGCCGCCGAAGAGTTACGACGAGCTGTTCGCCGCCGCGGCCACGATGGCGAAGAAGTCCGGCGGGAAGACCGCGACCCTGGCGGGCACCCCGTCCATCGAGGACTTCGGCCGTTACGGCGTGAAGCTGATGAACGCGGACGCCACCCGCTTCACCTACAACGAGCCCAAGGGCGTCGAGCTGCTGACCAAGTACAAGGAGCT
Organism: Streptomyces sp. NPDC023527; assembly: GCF_055560115.1. Classification (NCBI taxonomy): domain Bacteria; kingdom Bacillati; phylum Actinomycetota; class Actinomycetes; order Kitasatosporales; family Streptomycetaceae; genus Streptomyces; species Streptomyces sp. NPDC023527. Next base: position 232,463 of record NZ_JBVHJJ010000010.1, on the reverse strand, counting down.
CTACGAACACGGCGGCCTCGATCCGCAGGCGCTCACCAACACGCCCGAGAAATCCGGCCAGAAATTCCTGGAGCAGAAGGTCGCCATCAATCCGGGCAACGCCCACGACCTGGAGACGTTCAAGAAGAACGCGCCCGGCCTCTATCGGAATCTCGGAATCACCGACGCGCCGAACAACACCGGCAAGCCGAATATGTATGTGATGGGTCTGGCCGTCAACGAACAGAGCCGGCACAAGGCGGCCGCCATCGCCTTCGCGCACTTCGTCACGGACCGCGGGAACCAGGAGGCGTTCGCCCACAAGGTCACCGTCTTCCCCAGCACCAAGGGCTCGCTGGACGACCCGTACTGGACGAAGGACGACGGCACCGACGAGGGCCGGGTGCGGGTGGCCTCGGCGAGGGCACTCAAGGGCGCGGTCAACTACACGCCCGTGGTGATGAGCGACGAGATGAAGGTCGTGCTCAAGAACGAGGTCGCCAAGGCGCTCCAGGGCAAGAAGTCGCCCCGGCAGGCGCTCGACGACGCCGCCGCTCGGAGCGACAAGCTCCTGGAGCGGAGCTGACCGGCGTGCGGCGGCCGGCGGAGCGGGGTGCCAGGAGGACAACAGCGGTACGGGTCCGTACGCACCGGGCGGCCACCCCCTGGCTGTTCCTGCTGCCCGGTCTCGGGATCGTCGCCGCCTTCAACCTCTATCCCTTCCTCACCACCGTCCACAAGGCGTTCACCGACGCGCGGACGCTCACCCCCGGCGGCTGGGTGGGGCTGCGGAACTTTCGGGACATGCTGGAGGACGAGCAGTTCTGGGTGGCGCTGCGCAACAGCGGCCTGTACGTGGTGCTGGTCGTGCCCTTCACCGTGCTGCTGCCCCTGCTGCTGGCGCTGCTGGTCGAGAAGCGGCTCCCCGGCGTCACCTTCTTCCGCTCCGCTTTCTACACGCCGGTCGTGGCGTCCGTGGTCGTGGTGTCGCTGATCTGGGGGTGGATGCTCGACGACCGCGGCCTGGTCAACGGCGCCCTGCGGTTCCTCGGGGCCGGGCCGGTCGCCTTCCTCGGCGACCAGTGGCTGCTGCTGTTCAGCGCGATGGCGCTGACGGTGTGGAAGGGCCTGGGCTACTACATGATCATTTACTTGGCGGCGCTCGCGAACGTCCCACGCGAGCTGCACGAGGCTGCCGCCGTCGACGGCGCCGGTACCCTGCGCCGCTTCACGAGCGTCACGGTGCCCGCCGTGCGTTCCACGATGGTGCTGGTCGGCGCCCTGTCGTCGGTGGCGGCGTTCAAGGTCTTCTCCGAGGTGTATCTGCTGGCCGGGCCCACGGGCGGGCCGGCGGGGCAGGACACCACCCTCGTCATGCTCGTCCAGCGCACCGGCACCGGGCTCAACGGCCGCGTCGGCTACGCCAGCGCCCTCTCCCTGGTCGTCTTCGCTGTCACCCTGCTGCTGATGCTCCTGGTGCTGCGCGCCGACCGCAAGGAGGCCCACACGTGAGCCGCACCTCCGGCCGGGAGACGGTGCTGCGGTATCTGCTGATGCTCGGCGTGCTGGCCGTCACCGTCGGCCCGTTCCTCTGGCAGCTGTCGACCTCGCTCAAGAGCACCACCGAGGACATCTACACCTACCCGCCCGGCTTCCTCCCCGAGCACCCCACCCTCGCGAACTACTCCGGCGTCGCCGACATCGTCCCCGTCTGGGACTACGCCCTGAACTCGCTCAAGGTCGCCGCCGCCAACGTGGTCACCAATCTCGTCGGCGCCTCCATGGCCGGCTACGCGCTCGCCCGGCTGCGCTTCCGGGGCCGGAAGGTCGCGGGACTGGCGTTCGTGATGGCGCTGCTGGTGCCCCTGGAGTCGATCCTCGTCGCGCAGTTCACCATGATGCGCGACCTCCAGCTCAACAACACCCTCACCGCCGTCGTCCTGCCCGGCGCGGTCGGCGCGCTCAATGTGCTGCTGATGCGCAATGCCTTCGCCAACCTCCCGTACGAGGTGGAGGAGGCGGCCGTCATCGACGGGGCGAACGCGTGGCAGCGGTTCGTCCGGATCGCCCTGCCGTCGGTGCGCGGCACACTCGCCGTCGTCGCGATCTTCGCGTTCATGGGCGCGTGGGACGACTTCCTGTGGCCGCTGATCGTCCTCTCCGACACGGACAACTTCACCCTGACCGTCGGCCTGAACTTCCTGCACGGCACGTTCCAGCAGAACCCCCGCCTGGTCGCCGCCGGCACGGTCATCGCGGTCGCTCCGCTCATCGTGATGTTCGCCTGCCTCCAGCGGTACTTCTTCCGCGGTGTCGGCGAAGGCGCCGTCAAGGGCTGACCACGGACCACGGGGGCCACACTCCGAAGGGACGGACCCGCATGCGCTTCGGCGTCAACTACACGCCCACCCGGGGCTGGTTCCACCACTGGCTCGACTTCGACCTGGACGACATCCGCGCCGACCTCGACTCCCTCGCCGGCCTCGGCCTCGACCACATCCGGGTCTTCCCGCTCTGGCCGGTCTTCCAGCCCAACCGCGCCCTGATCAGGCCGCGCGCCCTCGAACAGCTCGGCCTGCTCGTGGACGCGGCCGGCGAACGCGGCCTCGACGTCGGCGTCGACGGGCTCCAGGGCCACCTGTCCAGTTTCGACTTCATCCCCTCGTGGACCACCACATGGCACCGCCGGAACCTCTTCACCGACCCGGACGTCGTCGAGGCGCAGGCCGCCTACCTCTCCGCGCTCGCGCGCACGCTCGCCGACCGGCCCAACTTCCTCGGCATCACGGTCGGCAACGAGGTCAACCAGTTCTCCGGCGCTCCGCACCCCGACCCCGACCGCATCCGGCCCGACCAGGCCGAGCGGTGGCTGCGCCGGATGCTCGACGCGTGCGAGGAGGGCGCACCGGGGCGTACACATCTGCTCGCCTCCTACGACGCCGCCTGGTACGACGGCACGCACCCTTTCACGCCCGCGCACTCCGCCCGGCTCGGGGCCATGACGGCCGTGCACTCCTGGGTCTTCAACGGCACGGCACAGCGCCATGGGTTCGCCGGCGCGGCCACGTCGCGGCATGCGGAGTACCTCGTCGAGCTGTCCAAGGCGTGGGCCGGGGAACCGGACCGGCCGGTGTGGCTGCAGGAGATCGGGGCGCCCGCGCCGCACGTCCCGGCCGAGAGGGCCGCCGAGTTCACTCGGGCGACGTTGACGCACGTCGGGGATTGCGCGGGGGTGTGGGGCGTCACGTGGTGGTGCTCGCACGATGTGGACCGGGCGCTGGCGGACTTTCCCGAGCTGGAGTACGGGTTGGGTCTGCTGACGAATGATCGGCGGGTCAAGCCGGTGGGGGTGGCGTTCGCCCGGTTTGTACGGGAGTGGGGGCGTGGGCGGGTGCCGGAGGGGCGGCGTACGGCGTTGCTGCTGGATGTGGGGGAGGTGGAAGGGGCACCGGGGCGGTCTGTGTGTGGGCCGGGGGGTGCGTATTTCGAGGCGTGGATGCGGGTTGCCTCCGGCGGGGGCCGGCCGGCGGTGGTGCTTTCTCCTTGGGCTGGGGATGGCGGGTATTTGGCGGCTCGGGGGATTTCTGAGGTGCTGGCGGTGGGTGACGTGCGGTAGGGGGCGGTGGTTTTTTCCCAGGCCCGCCCCTTCCCGTAACCGGGGCTCCGTCCCGGGCCCCGTTGTCCTCAAACTCCCCCAGCTACCGCTGGGAGGTGCCCCCAGACGGGCTGGATTGGTTGCCCGGAAGCGTCTTGCTGAAGGAGTCCTCGTGAATGAGAGATCCGCGTGTTTTCCCCGGCCCTCCCGTCGGCGCGTCCTCGCCGCCGGGGTCGGGGGTGTCGGTGCCGTCGTCCTGGCCGCCGGGCCCGCCTCCCCCGCCTCCGGTCTTCAGCCCTACGCCTCCTACTGGTTCCCCGACTCGCTTCCCTCCGGCTCGCCCGCGCCCGGGGTGACGTGGCGGAGTCTTCGTTCGTGGGCGGCCGAGAGTGATGGTGATCTGGCGTTCAACAAGGCGAGCGTGCCGCTCGCCTCGCGCTTCACTCCCCCGCCGGTCAACTCCCGTGCGCGCGCCGGGCAGGCTCGGATCTCCGCTCTCGTCTCTTTCGCCCATACGTCGGGCAATCCCTCCCAGGGATCCGCCACCGCCGACTTCTACGCGCTGACGCACTGGGCCTACCTCGACGAGCTGGTCTTCTGGGGCGGTTCGGCGGACGAGGGGCTGATCCTGGCGCCGAACGGGCCCGTCGTCGATGCCGCGCACCGCAACGGTGTGCCGGTGCTGGGGACGGTGTTCCTGCCGCCGGTGGCGTACGGGGGGCAGTTGCGCTGGACGCGGGAGCTGGTACGGCGGGGGGCGGACGGTGGGTTTCCGGTGGCGGACCAGCTGGTCCGGGTGGCGCGGGCGTACGGGTTCGACGGGTGGTTCGTCAATGCCGAGACCGGCGGCGGTGACGCCGGTCTGGGGGCGGACATGCGCGACTTCATCGCCTACTTGCGGGCGCGTGGTGAGGGGTTGCGAGTCACGTGGTACGACGCGATGGCCATCTCCGGTGAGGTGTCCTGGCAGAACCGGCTCGACGACGACAACTCCCCCTTCTTCCGGGCCGCCGACTCGATGTTCCTGAACTTCGCCTGGGACCGCCCCGGGCTGCTCTCCTCGGGGGAGCTCGCCGAGCGCCTGGGGCGCGGCCGGTACGAACTGTGGGCCGGGGTGGATGTCGAGGCGAACGGCTGGGACACCCGGGTCGACTGGGACGCGATCGTCCCGGCGGACGGGCCTCACCTCACCTCGTACGGCTTCTACCGCCCCGAGTGGACCTGGAAGAGCCTCCCGCCGTCCGATCGCTCCCCCGCCGCCTTCCACGCGCGGGACGACCGCTTCTGGTCCGGGCACCGCCTGGACCCGGCCGCACCGGACACCGGCCCGTGGCGGCCGCCTGCCGCGTCGGTCGCGGACCGTTCCACCCTCACCGCGCTGCCGTTCGCCACGACCTTCAACACCGGCCACGGGACGGCCTGGTACGAGCGGGGGCGGGTCGCCTCCGACGCCGCCTGGAACCACCTGGGGCTCCAGGACCGGCTGCCCGGCCGCCGCTGGGTGATCCACGCCTCCGGTGCCCGGCCCGCCGTGGGCTTCGACTTCGCCGACGCCTGGCGCGGCGGCAGCAGCCTCCTCGTCGACGGCCGGCTCACCGCGCCGGCGACCGTGGAGCTGTACGCGACGCGGTTGCCGCTGTCCGCCGCGACGGTGGTGGAGCTGGCGCACCGCTCCGATCCGGGCTCCGCCGCCGTGGGGGTGGAACTGGCCGTGGCACTGGAGGGCGAGCGGGACGTCGTGTACGTGCCCGTCGGCGCCCTTCCGGCCGGCGGCCACCGGTGGACGACGGCGACCCTCCGCACCGGTGCGCTGCCGGCCGGCCGGACGGTCCGCGCGCTCGGTGTGCGGCTGACCGCGCCGGACGGCGGCGCGGTCCGGTGGCGGCTGGGCGGGCTCGCCGTGCGCGACGCCGCGCCGGCCCCGCCCGGACGGCCGGGCGGTCTGCTGGTCAAGGCGTCCCGGCCGAACCCGGACGGGACGGCCGCTCTGCGGCTCGCCTGGCCCGCGTCGGCCGGGCCCGTACGCCATTACGAGCTGTGTCAGGTGCTGCCCGGCGGGGACCGCCGCTTCCTGGGGGGCACCTGTGGGCATGCCTACTACGTCGCGGCCCTGCGCCGCGCGGCCGGTGAGGCGGCCACCCGCGTCGAGGTGCGCGCCGTGGACGAGCTGTACGCCTCCTCGGCGCCCGCGTCCGTCACCGTCCGTTGGTAGCCCTTCCGCCGCTAGCCCTGGCCCTTCTGCGATAGGACACCTGGTTCATGCACAACGACCGTGCCATCACCGAAGCCCGTCTGAAGCGTGTGCTGGAGGAGCGGATCCGGCCCGCCGTGTATCCGCGGTCGGTTCCGCTGGCCGTCTCCGTGTGGAACGCCCCGGGTGAGCCCGTGTCCGTCGCCGAGGGCCTGGCGGCGGAGCGCGCGCCCATCGAGGTGGGGGCGGAGTGGGGGCCGCCGTGGGGCACGAGCTGGTTCACCGTGACCGGGCGGGTGCCGCGGGAGTGGGCGGGCCGCACGGTGGAGGCGCTGCTCGACCTCGGGTTCGACGAGAACATGCCGGGTTTCCAGTGCGAGGGGCTGGTCTACCGCCCGGACGGCTCACCCGTGAAGGGCCTCAACCCGCGCAATCAATGGGTGCGGATCGGCGAGAGGGTGGCGGGCGGCGAGGAGGTGCTGCTGCACATCGAGGCGTCGTCGAACCCGGTGATCCTGGACTACCACCCGTTCCTGCCGACCGAGCTGGGCGACCGGGAGACGGCGGACCCGGCGCCGCGCTACCGGCTGGCCCGGATGGACCTGGCCGTCCTGGACCGGACGGTGTGGGAGCTGGTCCAGGACCTGGAGGTGCTGGGTGAGCTGATGGCCGAGCTGTCGGAGGACTCGCCGCGCCGCTGGGAGATCCTGCGGGCCGTGGAGCGGTCCCTGGACGCCGTCGACCTCCAGGACGTCGGGGGCACCGCGGCGCGGGCCCGTGCGGAGCTCGCCGGGGTGCTGGCCGCGCCCGCGCACGCCTCGGCGCACCGGATCAGCGCGGTGGGGCACGCGCACATCGACTCGGCGTGGCTGTGGCCGCTGCGGGAGACGGTGCGCAAAGTGGCGCGTACGACGTCGAACATGACGGCGTTGCTGGAGGACGAGCCGGGCTTCGTCTACGCCATGTCGCAGGCGCAGCAGTTCGCCTGGATCAAGGAGCACCGGCCGGAGGTGTACGCACGGGTGAAGAAGGCGGTCGCCGACGGCCGGTTCGTGCCCGTCGGCGGCATGTGGGTGGAGTCCGACACGAACATGCCGGGGTCGGAGGCGCTGGCACGGCAGTTCGTGCACGGGAAGAGGTTCTTCCTGGAGGAGTTCGGGATCGAGACGGAGGAGGTGTGGTTGCCGGACAGCTTCGGCTACTCGGCGGCGCTGCCGCAGCTGGTGAGGCTGTCGGGGTCGAAGTGGTTCCTGACGCAGAAGATCTCGTGGAGCCGGACGAACAAGTTCCCGCACCACACGTTCTGGTGGGAGGGCCTGGACGGCACCAGGGTCTTCACACACTTCCCGCCCATCGACACCTACAACTCCCGATTGTCGGGCCGGGAGGTCGCGCACGCGGTCCGCAACTTCCAGGAGAAGGGCGGGGCGACGCGCTCGCTGGCGCCGACCGGGTGGGGCGACGGCGGGGGCGGCACGACGCGCGAGATGCTGGCGCGGGCGCGGCGGCTGGCCGATCTGGAGGGCTCGGCACGGATCGCGTTCGAGAAGCCGTCGGCGTTCTTCGAGAAGGCTCACGCGGAGTACGGGCACGCCCCGGTGTGGGTGGGCGAGCTGTATCTGGAGCTGCACCGCGCGACGCTCACCAGCCAGGCCCGCACCAAGCAGGGCAACCGCCGCTCGGAGCACCTGCTGCGGGAGGCGGAGCTGTGGTCGGCGACCGCGGCCGTCCGGGCGGGGCTGTCCTATCCGTACGAGGCGCTGGACCGGCTGTGGAAGACGGTGCTGCTGCACCAGTTCCACGACATCCTGCCGGGCACCTCGATCGCCTGGGTGCACCGGGAGGCGGCGGCGACGTACGCGGCGGTGGCGGCGGAGCTGGAGGAGATCATCGGCGGGGCGCTGGCGGCGCTGGCCGGTGACGGCTCGGCCGGCTCCACGGTGGTCTTCAACGCGGCACCGCACGGGCGGGGCCGGGCCGCTGCGCACGGCGCCGTCCTGGTGAGGCCGACTGCCGCGACGCCGCCCACGGCCGGGCCGCGGGAGGGCGGCGGCTTCGTCCTGGGCAACGAGTGGCTGCGCGTCGAGGTCGACGGGCGCGGGCTGGTGGTCTCGGTGTACGACCGGGAGGCCGAACGGGAGACGGTCGCGCCGGGCGCGGCGGCCAACCTGCTGCAGTTGCACCAGGACTTCCCGAACATGTGGGACGCGTGGGACGTCGACCACTTCTACCGGAATTCCGTGACCGACCTGACGGACGTCGAGTCGCTGGAGCTGACGGACGACGGCGCGGTACGGGTCGTCCGGGCCTTCGGGGCCTCGCGGGTGGAACAGCGGATCGCCCTGCCCACCGGGCGGCGGCTGGACATCGAGACGGAGGTCGACTGGCGCGAGACGGAGAAGTTCCTGAAGGTCGCCTTCCCGCTCGACGTGCACGCCGACCGTACGGCGGCCGAGACGCAGTTCGGCCATCTCTACCGTGCCACGCACACCAACACGACCTGGGAGGCCGCCAAGTTCGAGGCGTGCGCGCACCGGTTCGTCCACCTGGAGGAGCCGGGCTGGGGGGTGGCGGTGGTCAACGACTCGACGTACGGCTACGACGTGACGCGCACCGTGCGCGAGGCGGACACCGGCACCACGACGACGGTCCGGCTCTCCCTGCTGCGGGCCCCGCGCTTCCCGGACCCGCGCACCGACCAGGGCAGGCACCGCTTCCGGTACGCGCTGGTACCGGGCGCGTCCGTGGGGGACGCGGTGCGGGAGGGGTACCGGATCAATCTGCCCGAGCGGCGGGTGCCGGGGTCCACGGGCGTCGAGCCGCTGGTGACCGTGGACCACGACTCCGTCGTGGTGTCGGCCGTCAAGCTCGCGGACGACGGCAGCGGGGATGTGGTGGTCCGGCTGTACGAGGCGGAGGGCGGGCGGGCGCGTACGCGCTTGAGGGCGGGGTTCGCCGTGGGTTCGGTGTCCGTGTGCGATCTGCTGGAGCGGCCGACGGGGGTGGCGACCGTCGAGGACGGGTGCGTCGCGCTCGCGTTGCGGCCGTTCGAGATCGTCACGCTGCGGCTGGCGGGCTCCTGAGGTGATGAGCTCCCCGGCCCGGGCCCCGGTCGATCGTCCTTCGCACCGGTGACGCCGGGCGTATTACGGTGAGGGCGTGACGACATACGTGGCGCTGTTGCGCGGCATCAACGTGGGCGGCAAGCAGCGCGTCCCCATGCAGACCCTGCGCGAGCTGCTCGCGGCCCTGGGGTGCGGGGCGGTCCGTACGCATCTCAACAGCGGCAACGCCGTGTTCACGCACCCGGACACCGACGAGGAGACGCTGGCCGGTGCTCTGGAGCAGGCCATCTCGCGGGAGCTGGGCCTGTCCGTGAGTTGCCTGGTGCGCAGCGCGGGTGACATGCGCCGGGTCGTCGACGGCAATCCGTTCGCCGGGCGGGAGGTCGACCCCGCGCGTTTCCTGGTGACGTTCCTGGCCGGGCCCGCGGACCCGGCGACCGTCGCCGATCTCGATCCGGCGGTGTACGCGCCCGAGGAGTTCGTCCTCGGTGAGCGCGAGCTCTATCTGCACTGCGCTAACGGCATCCGCGACTCCAAGCTGGCGAAGGTGCTGACGGAGCGGCGGCTGGGCACGGTGGGCACGGCGCGCAACTGGAACACGGTCACCCGGCTCACCGACATGGCCGAGGGCTGACCGCCCGGACAGCTGTGCGGGGCCTCCGCTTAGCATGCGGGCATGAGACTCCGTTTCCCCCGGCGGCGCGGGCCGCTGGCCGCCGCCGTGGCCGTCGGTGCCGTGCTCGCCGGGGCGGGCACCTGGACCGTGGCGTCGGCCACCGGTCCGGGTGATGCCGCCGTGCGCCGCGAGGACCGGACCCTGACGATGCCCGAGGCTCCGGCCGGCGGGGACACGGTGCGGATCGACACCTCGTTCTTCACCTCCGGCGGCACGGGCCGCAGGCCGGCGGTCCTGCTGGCGCACGGCTTCGGGGGCAGCAAGGAAGATATGCGCCGGCAGGCGGAGGGGCTGGCGCGCGACGGCTACGCGGTGTTGACGTGGTCCGCGCGCGGCTTCGGGCACTCCTCGGGCCGGATCGGTCTGAACGACCCCGACCGCGAGGTCGCCGATGTGAGCCGGCTGATCGACTGGCTGGCGGCGCGGCCGGAGGTGCGGCTCGACACGGCGGGCGATCCCAAGGTGGGCATCACCGGCGCCTCGTACGGCGGGGCGGTGTCGCTGCTCGCGGCCGGTCACGACAAGCGCGTCGACGCCATCGCCCCGCAGATCACGTACTGGAACCTCGCCGATTCGCTGTTCCCGGACGGTGTGTTCAAGAAGCTCTGGTCCGGGATCTTCTTCACCACCGGTTCGAGCGGCGGCGGGCTCGCCGGGGCCGGCGGGAAGAACGCCGCGGCCGCCGGGCCGCCCGCGCCGGGCGGCTGCGGCCGGTTCGAGAAGACGCTGTGCGCCATGTACGAGCGGGTGGCCGTCGCCGGGAAGCCGGACGACCCGGCGCGTGAGCTGCTGGAGCGCCGCAGCCCCTCGGCGGTCGCCGACCGGATCGAGGTGCCCACGCTCCTGGTCCAGGGGCAGAGCGACTCGCTGTTCCCGCTCGGCCAGTCCGACGCCGCCGCCCGGGCCATCGGCCGCAACGGCGCGCCCGTGGCCGTCGACTGGGTGGCGGGCGGTCACGACAGCGGTGGCATCGGTGAGGGGGACCGCGTCGAGCGGCGTACGCGCGCGTGGTTCGACCGCTACCTCAAGGACGACGAGAGCGTGGGCACGGGCCCGGTGTTCCGGGTGAGCCGGACCGGGGGCATCGACACCACCGACGGCAAGGCGCGGCTGCGCGGGGCGAGCGGTGACCGCTACCCGGGGCTGCGTGACGACACCCGGACGGTCGCCCTGGCCGGCCGCCCGCAGTCCTTCGGCAATCCGGCGGGCGCGGCTCCCCCGGCGATCTCGGCGGTGCCCGGGATGGGCGGCCTCGCGCAGCTGTCGGGGCTGGGCGTGGGCGTCTCGCTGGACTTCCCCGGCCAGTACGCGCGTTTCGACTCGGAGCGGCTCACCGAGGGCGTCCGGGTCACCGGCTCGCCCACCGTGAAGGTGAAGGTCGCCTCGGACAGCGGGGAGGCGGTCCTCTTCGCCAAGGTCTACGACGTCGGGCCGAACGGGCAGCAGGTGCTGCCCGGACAGCTGGTCGCCCCGGTCCGCGTCGCGGACGCCCGGGACGGCAGGACGGTCGAGGTGCGGCTGCCCGCCGTCGACCACACCTTCGAGTCGGGGCACCGGATGCGGCTCGTGCTGGCCGCCACCGACCTCGGCTACGCCTCGCCGGTCCAGCCCGCCACGTACACCGTCGCCCTGGCCGGCGACGGTCTGAGCGTGCCGACCGCGCCCGGGGTCCGTACCGCGTCGGCGGCGCTGCCCTGGTGGACGTGGGGGCTGCCGCTCGGCGGCGTGGTCGTCGCGGCGGCCGTGCTGCTGACCGGGCGCCGGCGTTCGGCCGTGCCCGCGCCCGATCCGGAGCTCGCCGATGTGCCGCTGGAGATCACGGACTTGAGCAAGCGGTACGCCAAGTCCGCCGACCGGTACGCCGTACGGGAGCTGTCGTTCCGTGTCGAGCGGGGCCAGGTGCTGGGGCTGCTCGGCCCGAACGGCGCGGGCAAGACGACCACGCTGCGCATGCTCATGGGCCTCATCCGCCCCGACGGCGGCGAGGTGCGGGTCTTCGGGCACGCGATCCGGCCCGGGGCGCCGGTACTCTCGCGCGTCGGCGCGTTCGTGGAGGGGGCGGGCTTCCTGCCGCATCTGTCCGGGCGGGCCAACCTCGACCTGTACTGGGCGGCGACCGGCCGGCCGGCCGGGGACGCGCACATCGAGGAGGCCCTGGAGATCGCCGGGCTCGACTCCGCGCTGGACCGGGCCGTACGCACGTACTCCCAGGGCATGCGGCAGCGGCTCGCGATCGCGCAGGCGATGCTGGGCCTGCCCGATCTGCTGATCCTGGACGAGCCGACCAACGGTCTGGATCCGCCGCAGATCCGGGAGATGCGCGAGGTGATGATCCGCTACGCGGCGGCCGGCCGGACCGTCATCGTCTCCAGCCACCTCCTGTCGGAGGTCGAACAGTCCTGTACGCACCTGGTGGTGATGGACCGCGGCCGGCTGGTGACCGCCGGGCCGGTCGCGGACATCGTCGGCTCGGGCGACACGCTGCTGGTGGGTGTGGCGGGCGAGCTGACGGAACCGGCCGTGGAGAAGGTCGCGGCGCTGCCCGGCATCGCCTCCGCCGTCGTCGGCGACGACGGGCTGCTGGTCCGGCTCGACGGCATGAGCGCGCCGGAGCTGCTGGTGGAGCTGGTCAGGCTGGAGGTCCCGGTGGCGCGCATGGGTCCGCACCGCCGCCTGGAGGACGCGTTCCTGACCCTGATCGGAGGCTCTGGATGAGCTCGGCCACGGAGATCGCGCCGCAGTCCGCGCCCGGCTACCGCGCGCGGCGCACCCTGCCGCTGCGGGTGGAGGCCATGCGGCAACTGCGGCGGCGCCGGACGCTGGTGGTCGGGGCGGTGCTCGCGGTGCTGCCGTTCGTGCTGATCGCGGCCTTCGCGATCGGCGGGCAGCCCAGCGGGCGGGACAACCGCATCACGCTGATGGACACCGCCACCGCCTCCGGGGCGAACTTCGCGGCGACGTGCCTGTTCGTCTCGGCGGGCTTCCTGCTGGTGGTGCCGGTGGCGCTGTTCTGCGGTGACACGGTGGCGTCCGAGGCGAGCTGGTCGTCACTGCGCTACCTGCTGGCGGCACCGGTGCCGCGGGCCCGGCTGCTGCTGAGCAAGCTGACGGTGGCGCTGGTGTTCAGCGCGGCCGCGATGGTGCTGCTGCCGCTGGTCGCACTGGCGGCGGGCACGGCCGCGTACGGGTGGGGACCGCTGCAGATCCCCACCGGCGGGGCGCTGCCGGCGGGCACGGCGGCGGGCCGGCTCGCGATCGCCGTCGCGTATGTGTTCCTGGGGCAGTTGGTGACGGCGGGGCTGGCGTTCTGGCTCTCGACGGTCACGGACGCGCCGCTGGGCGCGGTGGGGGGTGCGGTGGGGTTGACCATCGTGGGGAATGTGCTGGACGCGGTGACGGCGTTGGGGGGCTGGCGGGAGGTGCTGCCCGCGCATTGGCAGTACGCGTGGGCGGATGTGCTTCAGCCGCGGGTGGAGTGGGGCGGGATGGTCAAGGGGGTGGCGGTGTCGGTGGGTTTCGCGGTGGTGCTTTTCGCTTTCGCGTTCCGGCACTTCCGGGGCAAGGATGTGGTGTCGTAACCGGGGCTCCTCATGCGGTGCCGGCGCGTGGCCGGTGGACACGCACTGGTCGAGCTGCCGAAGCGCACCCCCGCACGGAACTTCGCACACCGCGGTTGCTATTCATACGTGCATGCATGTATAAAAAGCCCCGTGCGCAGAACCGCTGAAGAAGCCGCCCAGACCCGCGCGGCCCTGCTGACCGCCGCCCTCTTCCTCTTCGCCGAGCGCGGCGTCGCCTCGACGAAACTCGTCGACATCGCCCGGCGGGCGGGACTGACACGCGGGGCGGTCTACCACCACTTCGCCGACAAGGCCGACCTCCACGCGGCGGTCATCGCCGAGTCCTGGGAATCCGTCACCGCACCGGTGTGGGCCGCCCTGGACTCCGACGGCACGCTGGAAGAACGGTTGCGCGGCTTTCTCCTCACCTGGCTGCGGCAGTTGCGCGAGGACGAGCGGTTCCGGGCACTGCTGACCATGACGCTGGCGTCCCCCTCCCCCACGAGCCCTTCCGGCGCTCCCTCCGAAGGGTCCGCCGACGCCGAGGGCTGGCAGGCCAAGGCGTTCGGCCTGGCCGACTGGCAGGGGCGGCTCCAGCGGGCCCTGGACCGCGACCGGCCCCGCCGCGCGGCCGGCACCGACGGCGCCGCGGCCCACCTCCTGGCCTGGCTGTGCGGCACCGCACTGCTGGCCGCCACCGATCCGGACCTCCTCCCGCCGGCCGGCGTCGCCGGTGTCACCCCCGTACTCCGAGGTGTTCTGCCGTGAAATTATCCAACTCCCCCGATTCCCCAGGCGCTTCCTCCTCCTCTCCGTCGGCCTCTCCGACGACCCGCCCCGGCGCCGCCGTCGCCGTGACCGCGACCGCGCTGGGCGTCGACATGTTCCTCTACGGCAGCATCGTCCCCCTGCTGCCCCGGCTCCCCGCCGTCGACGGCTCCGCCATGACGGCGGGCGTGCTCTTCGCCGTGTACGCGGTGGCGCTGCTGGGCGCGACCCCGTTCATCGGCGCGTGGGTGGACCGGCGCGGCCCCCGTGCCCCGATGCTGGCGGGTCTGGTCGGACTCGCCGCCGCCACCGCCCTGTTCGCCGGTGCCATCAACACCGGCGGGGCGGCGGGCCTGAGCGCGCTGCTGATCGCCCGCGCCGCCCAGGGCGTCGCCGCGGCGGCGTCGTGGACGTCCGGGCTCGCGCTCATCGCCGCCACGCACGCCCCGGACCGCCGCGGGCGCTCGATGGGGCTGGCCCTGTCCGCCGTCGGCGTCGGCGTCCTCCTCGGCCCGGCGCTCAGCGGCCCGCTCGTCGACGCCTTCGGGCCGCGCGCCCCCTTCCTCCTCGTCGCGGTCCTCGCCGCGGGGGACGCCCTCGCCCGGATCCTCCTCGTGAAGCCGGTGGTCACCAGCGACGTGCGGCTGCCCTACCGGACGGTGCTCCGCGGCCCCGGTGCCGGAATGCTGATCGCACTGACCGCCATGGGCGCCGCCGCGATCGCGCTCCCCGAGCCCATCCTCCCGCTGCACCTGGACGAACTGGGCCTGGGGCGCACGGGGATCGGCCTGGCCTTCGCCGCCGCGGCCCTGGGCGGCAGCACCGCCGCACCTCTCGCGGGCGCCCTCGCCGACCGGGTCGGCGCGCCCCGGATGGCCGCCTCCGGCGCGCTGGTCACCGCGGTGGGATTCCTCCTCACGGGCCGGGACTCCACGGCCTTGTCCGTCGTCGGGCTGGTGGTGGTCGGCTTCGGCGCCCAGGTCGTCCTCGCCCCCACCCTGGTCCTGGTCGCCACCTTCGCCGAGCACACCCGCCCGGCCGCCTACGGGGCGGCGTACGCGCTGTACAACGTCGCCTACACCGGCGGACTCGCGCTGGCGCCCCTCGCCGCGGGAGCGATGACCAGTGCCATGAGCGTGGCCGCCGCCACCCTTCTCGCCGGCGGCGTGGCGGCCGTCCTCGCCCTGGTGCTGGCCACCCGCCGTCAGCCGGCCAAGGTCTCCACCCGGTCACCGCAGCCCACCCGGCCCGGCTGCTCCACCGACGCGTAGAAGCCGACGGCGTGCCCGAAGTCGCGGTGGACGGTGCGCAGCAGCCCGCGGTCGGCGGGCAGCCCCTGCTGGGGCAGCGAGATCATCACGCAGCGTGGGCAGGCCGCCTCCACCCGCAGGACGGCTCCGCCGACACGCAGCGCACGACCGAGCCAGTCGGGGTCGGCGGGGCCCTCCACCACGAGGTTGGGCCGGAACCTCCTGGTGTCGGCCGTGGTCCCCGCGGCCCCCGCCAGGGCGGCCAGGGCTCCGGTGGTGACCAGGTGGACGGGAAAGGCGTCGAAGTACGTGCCGGGAATGGTCTGGAACTCCGCGACCTCCGGTGGCAGCGCGGAGAGGTCGGGCACCTCGCCCAGGTCCGTCACACCGAAGAGGTCCTTGAGATACTGCTCGACGTCCTCGGGATAGGCGCGCAGGTAGTGCGTCCGCTCGCCGGCCGGCAACCGGGGCCACAGGCTGACCTTCCGCCCGAGGTGCCCGCTCAACGCGACGGCCGCCATGGCGTCGCCCGCGACGGCCTCGGCCCCTCCGGGCAGCGGCACCCCGACGGGCGGCGACGGCAGGCCGGCCTCCGGTTCCCGCGTGTAGCGCGGGTGGAGGTCCAGCAGCGCCGGCAGTTTGCGGGCGTCGGCGATGCACTGGCGCTCCTCGTCGCGCACCGCCCACCAGCGGTCGCCCAGCAGGCCGTCGGCCGTCACCGCGCAGCCGTCCAGCGCCTCGCCGGCCATGCTCTTGACGGGGTAGCGCCACATCTCGCGCACCGTCGGTTCCTTCACGTCCGTACCTCCCTCGGGGCGCCGGCGTACCACCGGGCCACGCTGTGGACCTCTTCGGGGGGGACACGGCCGACGGCGTCGGCGTAGTCGTCCGCCGTGGCGGGCGGGGCGCCCGCGATCTCGTGGCCGGCCAGCCGTTCGGTGACGCCGCGGGCGGTCTCCAGTGCCTGGTGGCCACGGATGACCAGCTGTTCCGCGGCGGAGTCGAGGAGCCGGCCGGGGACGTCGCCCGCCGCCAGCGTCTCCAGTACGGCGCGGGTGCGGCCGGCGACCTCCTCCAGCGCGCCCAGGTCGCAGCTCACGGCGCACATGCCGTAACCGCCCTCGGCGAACTCCCTGCTGAAGGCGGCGAGGGAGTACGTCAGGGCCCGCTCGCCGCGCAGGCTGCGGTCGAGAAGGCCGTCCCGGCCGCCGAGCACCGCCCACGTCACATGTACGGCGTACTTCCGGGCGGACGCCAGGCGCACGCCCGGTGTGCCCAGGAGGTGGTAGGCGCGGCCGGCGCCGGCCGGCAGGGACAGCGTCACCGGATGCTGGGCGGGCAGCGGCACGGCGGGCGGGCACGACCGGGGAGCCAGCGCGGCCAGGGCCGTGCGCAGCTCCTCCAGCACGGCCGGATCCGGGTGGGAGAGGGCCACCACCGGGGCCGCCGCGAGGAGTTCGCCGCCCGCCGACCGGCTGTCGGCGGGCGTGTGGGCCGCGCGTTCGTCGTGGCCGATGCCGTAGCGGTGCACCGGGCCGAACAGGGCTCGCCGCAGGCCGTCCGACCACCGTTCCCCGGCGGCCGGCCGGGGTGGTTCCTCCGGGCCGGCGGGCTCGCCGGGCAGCGCCGCGAACCAGTGGACGAGCCGTCCCAACGGACGGGGGTCGTCGCGCGGCACCTCGACGGTGACGCCGGCGAAGTCGGCTGTGGCGACGGGTTCGGCCCGTACGGCGGCCCCGTCCCGGCGGGCCATGAGGGCCAGCGCGCGGGCCCATCGGGCCGCGGCCGCCGGAGCGGCGAGCGCGGCGGCCCGGCCACCCGCGGCCAGGGGCACGGCGAGGGTGGCGGCGGCGACGGCGGTCCGCCCGGTGGGGTCCGCGGCCAGCAGCACCGCCCCGTTGGGCAGGGGTACCCGCACCGGGGTCATGCGCGCACCGCCACGGGCCGCGCGCCGGCGAGGTGGTGTGCCCAGTGGGCCACGGTGCGGGCCACCTCCCGCGGGCCGGTGGCCTCGACCTCTCCGGGCCAGCGCGCGGCGTGGCCGGCGCCCAGCCGCAGGGCCCGGTCCGCGAGGGATTCGACGGTGTCGGCGGTCCGCAGCTCCGGGATCAGCGCGTCGGTGCGCAGGAGGTGGGGGCCGTCCGGACCGAGCAACCGGGCGCGGACGTCGGACAGGGCGCGGCCGACGGCCTCGGCCGCGCCCCGCCGGTCACCGGCGGAGACCATGACCCAGGTGCAGGTGTGGCCGTGCAGCGCGAGGTGCTGGACGTCGATGCCGCTCACCGCGCGGACGGCGCGGCGGGCCAGCGCGAGGGAAGCGGCGGTCCCGGACCGTACGGTGCTCGCGAAGGCGATGCCGACGGCGCCCCGGACCTCGCCGGGACTGTCGACAGCGGCCGTACGGGCGGGTGGGGTCGGTGGGGCCGGGGGCCCCGGGCCGGGGTCCGGGGGCCGGGGGAACCGGGCGGCGGCCCGTTCGAGGGCGTCGGCGTCCCGCTCGGGGTGAGGTGTCGCCAGGAACAGGGTCGCGTCGCGGGGCCGGTACCAGGCGGCGTGGAGGCGGTGTACGAGGTCCGGGGCGCACCGGGCGAGGACGTGCTGGTCGCCCAGAGTGGTGTGGGCGTGCGGAGTGCCCTGCCACAGGGCGCCCAGCAGCGCTTCCTGAAGGCGCCAGCCCGGGTCCGCGGCGCGCTGGGCGCGCTCGGCGCCGATGGCGTCCATCTCTCCCGCCAGCTCCGCCGGACCCACCCGTAGCGGAGCGAAGGCCCGGGCCAGGACGGACGCGGCGGGTACGACGTCGTGGTGGCGGACGAGGGCCCGGTAGACGGTGTGTTCGCGTGAGGTGGCCGCGGTGACCAGGGCGCCCGCGCCGATCCGGCCCCGGCCCATGGGGCAGCGGACGACAAGGTGTTCCAGCGCGTGGGCCAGGCCGTGTTCCTCCGGCGACTCGTGGGCGCTGCCGACGGGTATGTGGAGCCGCAGGGCCGCCAGGGCGGAGCCCGGCCGGGCGAGGGCCACCAGGCGCAGCCCGCCGGGGAGGGTGCGGCGCAGCGGCTCGTTCAGGGCAGGCACGGCGGCTCCGGAACGGGCACGAGGGTCACCAGGGTCTGGGCGAGGAGCCGTTCCTTGTCGTCGACGGCGATGACGACCCAGTCGCCGGGGGTCAGCAGCGGGTTGTCGTCCAGCGGCATGTCGTGGGTGATGTCCGGCTCGTCGGGGGTGCACACCAGCTCGGTCTTGTGGACGGTGCCGACGGCTTCCCAGGCGACGGAGAGGTGCTGGGGGGCGTCGAGGCCGGTGAGGGAGAGGGAGAAGCGGGCCACCCGGCGGCCGTCGGCGTCATGGGTCTGCCGGAAGTCCGCGTCGCCGAGGGTGCGCGGGCAGACGTACTGGGCGGTGAAGGGGTAGGGGACGTGGCGGCCGGTCCGGTCGAATACGACGGCGTGGCTGGCGAGCAGGCGGTTCTCGCCGTCGTAGACGGAGGCGTGGCAGTAATCGCGGTCCTGGCCCTCGCCGAGGAGGACGAGGATCTCGGAGGTGCCGGTGGGCTCCTCGGGGGTGAGGGTCCGGCGGCGCTCGCGGGACTCGTCCCGGTCGACGAAGAAGAACTTGTGGACCACGGTGGCGGGACCGGTGAGGTGGGCGGCGGTGCTGGAGAAGGTGAGCTTCACTCCGCCGTCGACGGCCTGTGTCTCGATCGCGCAGTTCACCGGGTGCTCGGTGGGCGGCAACTGGCGGCTCGTCACATGCCGGGCGAAGGCCTCGGCGATGTCGGAGGTACGGGCGAAGTCGTCGTTGCGGACCACGCTCATGGCGGGGAGGGCGAGGAATGAGGGTGCCGGCACGGAGCACGTCCTTCACTGGGTGTCAGGGCAGGGGGTGCGGACAGGGGTTGTCCGGGGCCGAGGGAAAGCCGAGGGCGGCCGGGAGGGTGTGCAGGCGGCGGGAGCCCAGCAGGCGGCAGCTGTGATCACCGTTCAGGTGCTGGAGGCCGGGCACGAGGACGCGTACCACGTGCGTGCCGGTCCGCCGGACGTCCGGGGTCGTCAGGTCGGCGACGAGGACCCGGTGGCCGTTGTCGCGCAGCTCGGCCGCGATGCGGTCCAGCGGGTCGTCGTCCTCGGGCGGGGCGGGGCGTTCGGGGCGGGTGCCGCCGGCGTATCCGGCGGGGCCGACGAGATAGCCGGCCCGCTCGCGCAGGGCCGGGTACTTCGAGTAGAGGATGGCGTGTTTGTTGAAGTCGTCCACGTCGGAGAAGTCCTCGGCGACCTCCCAGCCCTCGTGCAGGCGCAGCAGCCGGCGCACATAGGTCAGGCCCTGGGCGGCCTCCAGGAACGCCTTCTCGGCGGCCGCCACCGGGGACCAGCGGCACGCGCTGCCGAAGGACATGATCTGTTCGGTGCCGCTGTGGTGCTCCATCACGGCGACCACGGTGGGCGGCGTCAGGTCGAGCGACAGGTCGTGGAAGCGGACACGCCAGTTCTTGGCCCGCTCGACGAGGTAGGAGACGCGGGAGGACGCCTCGACCGTCCCGGCGGGCAGGGGGCGGGGCGGCAGCCGGTGCAGCCAGGAGATGGCCAGGGCATCGCGCTCGATGATCTCGTACAGGCCGCTGAGCACCGCCTGGCGGAAGGTGGGCCCGGCGGCGAGGCCGGTGGAGATCGAGGGGCCGATGGCCGCCTCGCCCCGGGCCCGCCGGTAGTGCATGTACACCTGGGAGGCGGGGGCCAGGACGCGCCGGCCGGTCAGCCAGTCCGTGGTGGGTGTCCAGCGGACGGGGGTGGCGGCCTCGAACGGCGCGAAGGGGAAGCCGGGCCGGGCGTACTGCTCGGCGGAGAAGCGGCCGAACTCCCCCGGGTGGACGGCGGTTTCCTCCAGCGCGTCCCAGGGTGCCAGGCGCAGGTCCGCTCCCCGGTAGATGCCGGCGGCGTAGCGTTCGAGGGACTCGCCGATGGTCGCGGCGACGGCGTCGGACTTGGTGAAGCCGGCCCCGCCGTTGCGCGTGACCTGCATCGGTGGCCTGATCAGGGACAGGTCGGCGGAGGTACTGCCGCTGAGGTAGACGGCGGGCCCGCTCTCGGCACGGCGGACGTTGGTGGCGTGGACGATGCCGACGCGGTCGTCCTCCGCGGCCGCCAGCCCGGCGGGGGCGGCGGGCTCCGCTCCGGGGCCCGGGGCGTGGCCGGCGCAGACCGCGCAGGTGGGGACGGCGAACAGGTGGCGGCCGCGCTCATCGGCGCCGGCGTTCTCGGTCCACAGCAGCTCGTCGGGGTCGTCGGCTTCCGGGTGGGTCAGCCAGGCGGCCGCGCGGCGGCCGGCGGCGGCGGCGAGCCGTGCGGCGTCCCAGGGCGCCACCTCGTGCTGGAGGGGGCGCCCACCGGTGCGGGTGAGCAGGTCCATGTAGGCCGTCCAGGTCGCCCCGTGCACCGAATTGGAGCAGACCCGCACCCGGAGGCAGGCGTAGCAGGCACCGGCCCGACGGGGGGACCACAGGGGGCCGACGAACGTGACGTCCTCGCGGGCGGCACCGTAGACGAGGTGGGCCTGTCCCCGCTCGACGCAGGCGCGGCTCATGGCGGCGGTCCGCGGGTCGAAGAGGGAGGCGGCGGCGAGGACGACGAGGGCGGCGGGTTCCTCCCGCGGCGTGCCGGGACCGGTGCCGTCCGCGAACGTCTCACCGAGGTGGCGGGCGGTGAGGAGCGGCGTGGAATCGGCGATGGCGAGGAGGTGCCGGGTGAGGTGCGTGGGGCCGTACACCGCCAGCCGGTGCACGGTGTCGTCCGCCGGGACCGGCGGCCGCGGCGGTCCGCTCGGGTCGCCGAGGGCCGGCAGCCGGCGCAACTCGGGGGCGGAGTCGGGGAGTCCGGCCAGGCGGGTCAGACCCTTGCCGCGCACGCGGCGGACGCCGTCGGTGGTCTCCACGAAGCCGTTCTCGTCGTCGAGCGCGTGGAAGCGGGTGGGGGCGGCGGTGTCGGTGCCTGTCATCCGGTCTTCGTCTCCTTGCCGCGGGTGCCGAGCAGCGTCAGGTACAGCACGGCGTCGTCGATGCCGTCCACGCCGACGAACGCGTTGAAGTAGTCGTCGATGAAGGCGATCATCGGGTGGGCCACGAGGCCGAGCGCGGTCGCCGTGGTCACGACGTTCTGCGCGAGGTGGCCGCAGTCGAGCAGGACGGTGCGGTACCCGCGTTCGCGGTACTTCCACTGGTTGCGGCGGAAGGAGCCGACGTAGATCACCAGGGCGGCGGCGTCGGTGACGCGGCCCTGGTAGCCGGTGTACACGGCGACGTCGGCGAGGGTGCGGGAGGCGTCGGCCAGTTGGAGGACCTGCTTGCCGGGGTGGTGGTAGTACAGGCCGCGCTCGACGCCGGTGACGTTGTCGGCCAGGACGAACATGTCGCAGGAGTAGAGCCCGCCGGCGGACGGTGTGGCCCGCAGGGGCAGCCGGAGGCCGTCGCCGGCCGCGCCGCTGCCGGTGATGCCGGAGGTGAGTCCGAGCAGGTGGGCGAGCACGTCCCGGTCGAGGGGGGCGCCGCTCATGGGCGCCCAGGAACGGCGGCGGCGCACGCAGGCGTCCAGGGGCAGCAGTGGGGGCTCGCCCGTCGGCCGGAGCGGGTATTCGCGGCGGGTGTGGCGGAAGTCGCGGTAGGCCCGGCCCAGCAGGCGGCGGGCCGGCGGGCCCATCCGGCCGAGGTCGACCACCGGCAGGGTGCCGTAGGCCGTGCGCATCTTGGAGTTCTCGTGGAAGGCGCGGCTGACGCCGACCTGCTCGCGGCCGTAGGCCAGGGACAGTTGCACGGGTGCGCGCAGGCCGGCCGGCGGGAGGCCGTCGGGCCCGTCGCCGGGGTCCGGGGCGGCGGGCGTGAGCCGGCAGCCCGCCACGAAGCCGGGGGCGTCCGGTGTGTCCGGGCTGAGCAGGGTCGTACTGGCGCGGAACCCGGCCTCGCGCAGCCGGTCGCGGAGTGCGGCGGGCTCGTCCATAGGTGGCCCGTCCGGGAGGTCGGTGTACGCGGTGCCGCCGGACTCCTCGATGGCGCCGGTCATCTCCTGCGGACCGTCCGTGGGGGCCGCCTCCCGGGGGCCCTCACCGGCACCGGAGTCGAGGGAGTCGATCACGAAGGCCCGCAGGACCGCGTGCGCGGCCCGCTCGGCGGCGCGGCGTTCCCAGAGGTCGCAGACGGTCGCGGACCAGGGGTGGCCCCCGCGGTCCAGGCGGAGGACGGCGGTGACCGCGGGGACACCGGCGACCTCGCCCGTCCGGTAGCAGTCGAGCCGGCCGGCGACCTCGCGCAGGACGTCGAAGGGGAGGCCGGTCAGGCGCGGGGCGCGGGCCGGGACCCGGTGGCGGCGGGCGAGTTCGGCGTACACGGCGCGGCACACGGCCTGCTCGTGGGTGGCGGCGGCGCCGATGGCGGGGGCGGCACGGCCGGGGGCGGCGCGCCCCGCGCGGTGGGCCGCGGCCTGTTCGGCCAGCCGCCACAGCACGGCGGGGCGGTCGGCGGCCACGGCGACGTCCAGGACGGGGATGGGGGTGGCGCGCAGGTCCAGGTCCTCCCGGGCGTGTGCGGAGGGCACCAGCGCCGCCGCGTGGGCCCGGACGAAGAGCGGCAGGGGCAGCGACCTGACCGCGTACCCCTGTTCGGTCACGCAGCGCAGTGGATCCGCCATGGTCAGACCTCCACCCATGCCTGGGCGGTGGGTGCGTGTGCGGAGCAGACGGCGCAGTAGGGGTCGCGCCAGAGCTGGGTGGAGGTCTGCTCACAGCGGGTGGTGTCGATGGTGGTGACCCGGCCCCAGGGGTGTTCCCCGCCGATCGGGAGGAAGGCCCGCAGGACCTGATGGCCGATCAGGCCGGTGATCCAGTGCAGGGCGGCGGGCTGGGTCGTGGACCAGCTCGCCGGGCAGCTGCGTTCGCCCTCGGCGGCGCCGTCGGGCCCGCAGCAGTGCAGGCAGGCCGTCTCGCCCGGGAGGGTCCAGGGACCGAGCCGCACCTCGTGCGGACCGGTGCGGACGGGCAGCAGGGGCCGGCCGAGGGCGCACAGGCGCCGGTTGGCCTCGTCGAGGGTTTCCTGGCGGGTGGCGGAGACCACGGTGAGGGCGGGGGTGTCCCCGGGCCGTGCGACGACCAGGCCCTGCTGTTCGAGGGCGGAGGCGAGGGCTCCGGTCAGCGGGGTGTCGCCGGTGAGCTCGATGCTCTTCGCCTTCACCGCGGCGTAGGCGGAGTCCGGCGTGGGGATGCGGCGGGCGAGGAAGGAGTACAGCGCGCGGTCGGCCGGTGTGCGGATCTCGCTGTTCTTCTCGGGGCGGAACAGGACTCCGATCTCCGTCAGCTGGGCGGCGAAGGGCAGCAGACGGGTGAGCTCCTGTTCCGAGAGCTGCTCCCGCAGCGGGAGGCTGCGGGTGAGCCGGGGCACCAGGTGCGTGACCACGTCACGCAGTGCCGCCCCGTGCTCGCCGGGTAACTTCAGTACGTAGCGGCGCGGCCCGGCCAGGACCTCGAACCGGTCGTCCCCCAGGGCGGTCAGGGCCACGTCGGTGGCCCCGACGGTGATGGTCTGTGCGACGTCTGTGGTGTTCACGTCGTCAAGGTACGGCGCGTGCATGGGCCTCTCCGATACCGTTTTCCCGTAGTACGGAACTACGGTTTTCAGGGACGTGGGCTGCTTCCGCTCCCTAGTCCACCGTCGCGGCGTGGCCGCGCAGATGGGCGGCCAGGGTCTCGGTGGCGGCGGTGCGGGCGGGCGGGTGGAAGGCCAGGCAGCGGGTGCACCCCTGCAGGTAGGCGGCCTCGGGGTCGGCGAGGAAGGCGCCACCGCCCAGGGCCTCGGCGGCGGTGGCCGCGACCTCGACGACCGTCTCCTGGGTGTGGAAGCGCGCCAGCAGGGCCGGGCCGAGGAGGTCGCCCGGGGAGTCCGCGGCCCCGGGGGCGTCGGCGCGGGCGGCGACGCCTTCCAGCGCGTAGGTGGCGCTCTCCAGCGCCACCGCCATGTCGGCGAGCGGCCCGGGGGCGGCGCGGCGAGCAGCCAGGACGCGTTCGACGAGTGCGGCCGCCATGCCCGCGTAGGAGGCGGCGATGAGGAGTTCGAAGCGGACGAGCGACTGGCGCAGGGCGTCGGTGGTGGCGCCGGCGGGGCCGATGTCGGAGACCAGCCGCTGGGGGACGAAGACGTCGTCCAGGACGAGCTCGTCGCTCTCGGCCCCGGCGAGGAGGTGGCTGGGCCAGAAGGGGCGGTGGCTCAGGCCCGGGGAGCCGGCCGGGATCACGGCGATGGCGGACCGGTCGCCGTCGGGGTGCTCGACGCGCAGGGTGGCGAAGAGCAGGTCCATGGAGCGGCTGAGACTGCAGGGCTTCTTGCTGCCGGAGACGAGGACACCGCCGTCCGTGGCGCGGGCGGTCATGTCCGGGCGCAGGATGCCCGATCCCGGCCTGCCCTCGGCGGCGCCGGAGGCGACCAGGAGGGCGTTGCGGGCGACCGCCTCGGCGAGCAGCCACTCCATGCCGGCCTCCTGGCGGTCCCAGACGGTGAGGCTGGCGACGGAGAAGTGGTGCATCGTGGTGGCCACGGCCAGGGAGGGGGCCCGGCTGGCGATGGCACGCTGGATGCGGACGCCTTCCGCGAGTCCGACACCGAGGCCGTGGTACTCGGCGGGGATGAAGAGAGCGGGTGCGCCGGACTGCCGGAACCAGTCGACGGCCGGGGAGCCGGGCCGTTCGAGGGTGTCCAGCGAGGTCCCGGCGAGCCGTGCGTCGAGGCCCGGCAGCCGGTCCTCCAGAAGCCGGCGGTCCTCGGCGAGGAATCCCGCGTCGGTCATCGCCGCGCCCTGTCGGCGACGGCGCCGCTCTGCTCGTCGGACTCCTCGTCGATGTCGATGTCACCGACGAGGGCCCGGAGGATGACGGCGATGTAGTCGCTCAGCGTCCGGGCGGCGATGGGCTCGATGACGTCGGCGAGGGTCGGGATGCCCATGTCGAAGTCGCAGGCGAATTCGACACGGCAGTCGGTTCCCGCGCCGTGGGGTACGTCGTGGAGCTGCCAGTGGCCGGTGAGGTGGTCGAGGTCGCCCTCCTTGAGGGTGAAGTCCACGCGGTGCCGCGCGGCGTCGAAGCGGTCCTCCTCGGTCCACTTGAGGATTCCCCGGCGGAACCTGACCTCCCACGAGCATCCGGTCCGGCCGTCGCCGAGGTCCTCGACGCGCACGTCGAGGACCGCGTCGGTCAGTTCGGGGTAACGGCCGAAGTCGCAGATGACGGGGTAGAGCTCGGCGGCGTTCCGGCCCCTGGCCGTTCCTGCCGTTCGCACATGGCGCATGGGTGTCTCCTGAGGCGGGTCGATAGGGGGTGTCCGGTGGGTCTGCGTGGGTGAAGGAGCGTCGCGACGCCGCGCAGGCCCACCGGACACCCCTAGGGGGCCGGGTGGCGGTGTCCGAGGGCGGTGGCGGCCGCGGCGACGGCGTCGCCGAGCCGGTCGAGTTCGCTGTCGCCGTAGAACACCGAGGGGGTGAAGCGGACGGTGCCGAGCGCGTTGGCGGTCGGGCAGACCACCACATCGTTCTCGAGGAGTTCGAGGACGAATTCACCGGCGTGGGAGTCGGCGGCGAACTCGACGCCGAAGAGGACGCCACGGCCGCGGATCTCCCTGACCAGGTGCCGGCATGCGGAGAGGCGGGTCTCCAGGATGTGGCGGAGGGAGGCTTCGAGCTTCCGGGCCCGGCCGGGTGCGTCCTCGCGCAGGACGGCCTCGACCGTGTGGCGGACCGCGACGGCGGCGAGCGGGCTGCCGCCGTAGGTGGAGGTGTGCAGGAGGGGGTCGTGGTTGAGGGGGGCGAAGACCTCCGGGGTGGCGATGACGGCGCCCACCGGGACGACCCCTCCCCCCAGCGCCTTGCCGCTGAGGAGGATGTCGGGGACCACGCCTTCGGCCTCGACGGCCCACATCTCCCCGGTCCGGCCGAGGCCGGTCTGGATCTCGTCGACGATGAGCAGGGCGCCGGCGCGGCGGCACGCCTGTGCGACGTCACGGAGATAGCCGGCGGGCGGGATGCGGACGCCCCCCTCGCCCTGGACGGGTTCGACGATGACGGCGGAGCGGTCGGTGAGCCGGGCGGCGAGGGCGGCGGCGTCACCGTAGGGCACGAAGTCCACCGGGCCGGGCAGGGGTTCGCAGGGGCGGCGGAAGGCGTCGCGGCCGGTGACGCTCAGGGCGCCCAGGGTCTTGCCGTGAAAGCCGCCGTGGGTGGAGACGACGTGGCTCCTGCCGTTCATCCGGGCGAGTTTGAGCGCGGTCTCGCAGGCTTCGGCCCCGGAGTTGGTGAGGTGGACGTATTCGAGACCGGGCGGACAGGCGGCGGCCAGCGTCCGCGCGGCGCGGGCCAGTTCCTCGTGGTAGACGAAGGGGCCGGTGAGGGACAGGTCGGCCAGCTGGGCGCGGACGGCGTCGACGACGGGCGGGTAGCCGTGGCCGAGCAGGAAGACACTGAAGCCGCCGCAGTCGAGGAGGGTCCGCCCGTCGGAGGTGTACAGGCGGGTGCCCTCGGCGCGGGTGACGACCGGCGCGGCCATCAGCTCGGCCAGCCGGGCGAGGCCGGAGTTGACGTGGCGGCGGTAGAGCGCGAGGACGTCGGCGCGGGGCAGGCGCTGCTCTTCCGTCATACGAGTGCCTCCCGGGGGCTGAGGCGGACGCGCTCTCCCCAGTAGGCGAGGGAGGCGTCCAGAGCGGCGGAGAGGTCGGGGGGCCCGCCCGGGAGGGGCGGGCCGGCGTCGGTGGTGGGCAGTCGGCGGTCGGTGGTCAGCGGGCCGAGGATGTCGGTGAACAGCTCCAGCCGTTTGCGGACATCGGCGGTGAGCCGGTCGCCGAAGGCGGGCAGGACCAGCCGGTGGATCATCTCGGAGTCGACCATGCGGGGGACGGTCACCTTCCAGCCCCGGCCGCGGGCGTAGGCGGCGCACCGCTCGGTGAACTGCTCGATGCTCAGCGCCCGTTCGCCGGCGGTGATCCAGTGCTCGCCGCGGGCGCCGGCCCCGATCAGCGCGGCGGCCCGGGCGGCGGCATGGTCGCGGGGCAGGAAGTCGATGAAGGAGCCGGGGGCCACGGGGATGAGATGGGCCTCCCCGGTGACCAGGTGTTTCATCGCGGCGTAGATGCCTTGGAAGCGCGGGGTGGAGCCGGTCGCGCTGTGGCCGATCACCAGCGACATGCGCAGGATCGACCACGGGACGGTGGCGGCGCGTACGAGCTGTTCGGCGGCCTGTTTGGACTCGCGGTAGGGACGTGAGCGCCCGGTGGTCGCGCTGCCGGGGCGCCTCTGTACGTAGATGGTGCTGATGAGGTGGAAGGGGACGCCGGCTTCCTCGGCCAGGCGCAGGGCGTGGGCGGTTCCCTCGGCGTTCACCCGGTGGATGTCGGCCGCGGACCGGGTGAAGGAGGTGATGGCCGCGCTGTGGACGACCCCGCCGATCCGGCCGACGAGGCGCCGGTGGACGGCGGGCGCCAGGCCGAGGGCGGGGGCGGTGACGTCGCCGGCGAGCAGTTCCACGTCGCCGGGCGGGCGGTGGCCCCCGTGGCGGACGAGGCCGATGACCGCGTGGCGCGGGAATGCCTCGATCAGGCTCTGCCCGACGACTCCGGCGGCTCCGGTGACGAGATAGGGGTGGGGCATGGCTGGTGTCCTTTGCGCGTCGGGTGCGTCGGGCCCATAGGGGTCTCACATCAGCAGGGAGTAGCCACCGTCGAGTACGACCGTCTGACCGGTGATCATCCGCGCCTGGTCGGAGAGGAGGAAGGAGGCGAGGGCGCCGACGTCGTCGGGGTGGGTCAGGCGGCCGGCCGGGGTGCGGGCCAGGGCCGTCTCGAAGAGTTCGGAGTGCCAGGGGAAGTCACGGGCGGCGTCGGTGTCGACCAGGCCCGGGGTGACCGCGTTGACGCGGCAGCCCGGGGCGAGTTCGACGGCGAGGTAGCGCACCAGGGACTCCTGGGCGGCCTTCGCCGCGGCCAGCAGGCCGTAGGCGTGGGGCAGGACGCGGCTGGCGCCCAGGCTGGAGACGGCGAGGACGGCCCGTAGCCCGGGCGCCGACTGCACCAGGCGCAGGAAGGTACGGGCGTGGGTCTCGATCGCCCAGTCCCAGTGGCTGCGGCGGGTGTCGACGAGGGAGCGCTCCACCCCGGTGCCGGCGTTGGAGACCAGCAGGGTGGGGGCGCCGAGTTCCTCGGTGACCCAGTCGACGACCTTGACGGGGACGTCGCTGTCGCTGTCGCCGAAGAAGGCGCGGCGGGCGCAGGCCCGTGCCCCGAGCTTCCTTAGCTCCTCGACGGTGTGCTCCGCCGATTGCCGGTCGCGGAGGTAGGTGACGGCCACATCGGCTCCGTCGGCGGCCAGCCGGCGGGCGATTCCGCCGCCGATGCCCTTGGTGCCGCCGGTGACGAGGGCCACCTGTCCCGCGAACGGCCCGGGCCGGGGGTCCGTGGCGCTCATGTCCGGGGAGTGGCCAGGGCGAGGGAGCAATTGACACCTCCGAGCGCGAACGAATTGCTGAGGGCGAGTGCGGCGTCCGCGCTCCTGGCCCGGTCGGGGATCACATCGAGGTCGCAGTCCGGGTCTGGGCGGGTGCGGTTGGCGGTGGGCGGCAGGGTGCGGCGGTCGAGGGCGAGGGCGGTCGCGGCCGCCTCGGTCGCCGCGGTGGCTCCCATGAGGTGGCCGTGCAGGGATTTGGTGGAGGAGACCGGGGGCATCCGGGCGCCCATGAGCTCACGGATGGCCCGCACCTCGCAGGCGTCGCCGGCCGGGGTGCCGGCCGCGTGCGCGTTGATGTACCCGACGTCTGCGGGCGGCCGGCCGGCCATGTCGAGGGCCCGGGCCATGGCGGTCAGGGCGCCCCGGGCGTCGGGGCGGGGCCGGGAGAGGTTGTGGGCGTCGGCCGTGTGACCGTAGCCGACGAGCTCGGCGTAGACATGGGCGCCGCGGGCTCGGGCGTGCTCCAGCTCCTCCAGGGCCAGGACCGTGGCGCCCTCGCTCATGACGATGCCGTCGCGGGTGGCGTCGAAGGGCCGGCAGGCGCGGGCGGGGTCGCCGTCGTGGGTGGACAGGACGCGGGCGCGGGCGAAGGTGCTCAGCGCGATGGGATTCAGGGGCGCGTCGCAGCCACCGGCGAGGACGATGTCGGCACTGTCGTGGCGGATGAGGTCCATGGCGCGCGAGAGGGCGTGGCCGGAGGCGGCGCAGCCGGTGGTGGGACACTCCAGGGCGCCCATGAAGCCGTAGCGCATCGAGACGAGGCCGGCCGCCACCGTGGGCATCATGGCCATGCTGGTGGTGGGCGAGACGGCGCGCCAGCCGCGTTCGGCGAGCACGGCCGCTTCGGCGGCGATGCGTTCCATCCCCGCGTAGGCCGTGGCGATGACGACCGCGGAGCGGAAGGGGTCGGCCTCGGTGCCGGTCAGTCCGGCGTCCTCCATGGCCAGGGCGGCGGCGATGACGCCCAGTTGGGCGAAGCGCTCGGCACGGCGCTGGACGTGGCCGTCGAGGTGTTCCTCGGGAAGGTCTCGGACTTCGCCGGCGGCGGTGACGGGAAAGCCCGGGAGGGAGAAGCGGGTGAGGGGGCCGATGCCGGGGCGCCCCTCCCACAACGACTCCTCGAACGCCTTCACGCCGGTGCCGATGGGCGTGACGGGGCCGATGCCGGTGACGGCGACGCGGCGGAGGGCGGGGCGGGTCATGAGCGTTCCAGCAAGCCGGTGAAGCGGTCGATGACCCCCTGGACGACGAACATCTCCTGGAGGTCCGTGTCGGACACGGTCAGATCGTGGCGCTCCTCCAGGATGGCGACGGCGCTCATGAGGTCCACCGAGTCGAGTCCGAGGTCGTCGAAGAGGTGCGCCTGGGGGGTGATCAGTTCGGCGGGTACGGCGAAGCGGTCGGTGAGCAGGCTGCGCAGCTCGTGCTCCACGGTGTCCCTGGTGCTCTTCACGGGTGTTCTCCTCAAAGGGTCGGTGCGGGTTCGGCGGCCGTGGTCACAGGCCGCCGTCGACGTTGATGAGCTGTCCGGTCACGGACGGGGTGGCCACGCAGTAGCGGACGGCCGAGGCCACGTCCTCGGGGCGCACGAGGGCTCCCGTCGCGGTGAGTTCGCGGTACCGCGCGCGGGCGGGTCCGGTCACCTCCGCGGTGAGGCTGGAGTCGACGAGGCCGGGCGCCACCACGTTGGCGGTGATGCCGTGCCGGCCGCTCTCCCGGGCGACGGAACGGGTCAGGCCCAGCAGACCGGCCTTCGCGGCCGCGTAGTTGGCCTGGCCGGGCAGGCCGAGGGCGGCGCCGGCCGAGCCGATGCTGACGATCCGCCCGTACCGCTCGCTGATCATGGCGGGCAGGGCCTGGCGTACGCAGCGGAAGGCGCCGGTGAGGTGGGTGAGGAGGACGTCGTCCCAGTCCTCGTCGCGCATGCGCAGGGCGGGCCGGTCGCGCAGGGTGCCCGCGGCGTTGACGAGGACCGTCACGGGTCCGAGGGAGTCGGCCGCGCGGCGGAAGGCGGCGCGTATCGAGGCGGGGTCGCGCACGTCGAGGGGCAGTGCCACGGCGGCGGGCAGGGAATCCGCCAGCGTCCGGCCTGCGCTCTCCCCGCCGCGGTAGCAGACCGCGACACGGAGGCCGTCGGCGGCGAGGGCCCGGGCGGTGGCGCCGCCGATGGCGCCGCTGGCACCGGTGACGAGGGCGACGCGGGGGTCAGGAGCCATGGGGCGCCCCCGCGTCGGTGGGGCGGTCCGCGGACCGGCCGGGTGCGAAGGGCCGGGGCGTGCGGGCCTCGGCGTCCTGGGAGACCAGGCGCAGGTCGGGCCGGAGGTCCGGGAGCGTCTCGCGGACGAGTCCGAGGAGGCGGGCGGGCGATCCGGGGCCGAGCTCGGTGAAGGCCCGGTGACCGTCGGCGGCCGCCGAACGGACCGCGGCCTGGAAGTCCACGGTCCGGGTCATGCCCGTCACCAGGAGGTCCTTGATCCGCGCCGGGTCGGTGGTGGCGGTGGCCGTGACGCAGGAGTACAGGGGGGCGGCGGGCGGGCGGAGTTCGACGTCTCGGAGGGCATCGCGCAGTTCGGCCGCGGCGGGCAGCATCATCGCGGTGTGGGCGGCGTAGGGAACGCGCAGGGTGCGCGTGCGGTAGGCGCCGCGGGCGCGGCAGGCGCGGTCGGCTTCTTCGAGGGCCGTGTGCTGCCCGGCGAGTACGGTCTGGCCGGGGCTGTTGATGTTGGAGACGGACAGGACGCCGCCGCGGCGGGCGATGTCGGCGCAGACGGCGCGGACCTCGGCGCCCGACAGGCCGAGGACGGCGAGCATGCCGGTGCCGGTGTCCGCGCAGCGGGCCATGGCCCGCGCGCGGCGGGCGGTGAGGAGCAGCCCCTTCTCGAACGGCAGGGCGCCGACGGCGGTGAGGGCGGCGAACTCGCCGAAGCTGTGGCCGATGACCGCCTCGGGCGGTGGCCCGTGGCGCAGCAGCGACCTGGCGGCGGCGACGCCGACGAGGAAGAGGGCGGGCTGGACGGTCACCGGGTCCCCGTCGGGCGGCGCGTCCCCGAGGCAGATGTCGCTCAGGTCGGTGCCGAGCAGGTCGCGCGCGGCGCGCAGGAGGGCGGGGGCCTCGTCGAACCCGGCCGCCATGCGGGGCCGTTGGGCTCCCTGGCCGGGGAAGACCCAGACGGTCATGATTCCTCCTGTGATCCGGGCGCACCCCAGGCCGCTTTGAGGACGCACCGCCCTTCGACGTGGACGTCGAAGCGGCCCGCCGCACGGTGGTCGGCGCGTACGGCGATGTCGAGCCGGTCCCCGGGGTGGACGGGCCGGCAGAAGCGGGCACGCAGGTGGGGCAGGCACATGTCCTCGCCGTCGAAGAGGCGGGCGGCCAGGGAGTGTGTGGTGAGGTGGAGGGTCGCCATGCCGTGCACGACGGCCCGGGGCAGGCCGGCCCGGCGGGCCGCGCCGTCGCCGAGGTGGATCGGGTTGTGGTCGCCGCTGGCACGGGCGTAGCGGTGGGCCAGGTCGGCGGGGACGTGTTCGTGCCAGGTCGAGGCGGTGGTGCGGCCGGGCGGCAAGGGGGCGGCGGCCAGCCGGGGCGCGCCCCGGGCGGGGCCGGTGGCCAGCGTCGTGCGGAGGTCGGCGACGCGCTCGCCGGCGGTGTCGTGGACGAGGGTCCGGACGGTGACGGCGTGCTGGAATCCGTAGGTGCCCTCGGCCTCCACGGTCGCCGTCACCGAGGTCCGCTCGTCGGGGAGCAGCCTGCGGTACAGGTGCAGGTGCTGCTCGGTGTGGCGCAGTCGCGGCGGATCGGGCGCGGGGTGCGGGGCGCCGGGGCCGGTGAGGGCCGCGGTGACGGCCCGGGGCAGCACGCGCACCACGTAGAAGGCGGGGACGGGGGTCGCCGGGAGGTTCAGGCAGGAGGCGAAGTGACGGATGTCGTGCGCGCCCGCCCTGAAGGGGAACGGTGCGGTGGTGCGCGTGCTCGGCGTCCGCGGCTTCACGCTTCGCCCCTCTCGACCATGGGTCAGTGAGCCTAGGGAACGCGCACCGAATTCAACCATCCCGGAATTCCGTAGGAAGTTTTCGGGGAATTCCCCAGGGTGTCAGCGAGCTGTCCGCGCGGTGACGAGGGCGGGCTTGACAGCGCCGTCGAGATATTCCTGGCGGGCGGCGGCGAGGGTGGCGAGGAGGGTCTCCGATTCGGCGTCGCCGAATATCTCCGCGACATCTCCGCAGAACAGTCTCATCACCTTCAGACGGTCGCGCAGCAGGGCGCCGGCCCAGTCGGTGAGGTCGCGTATCTCCGTGTCGTGGAACCCGGCCGCCGCGAGTTGACGGAGGCGTTCGGGCTCCTCGGTGAGGAAGAAGATGTCCGGTGGGTGGTGGCGGCGGAATTCCGGGGACGGGGTGCGGCCGGGGCGGAGCAGGCTCGCCTCCTCCGTCATGACGAGCAGGCCGCCGGGGCGCAGCACACGGGCGGTCTCGGCGAAGACGTCCGGAACGTCGGCGAAGTGGGGCAGGGAGCCGGTGCACACGACGGCGTCCAGGCTTCCGGTGCGCAGCGGCAGGGCCCGGACGTCGGCCTGGACCGGCAGGACGGGTGACCCGGAGGCGGCCGCGATGCGGGCGCACAGGCGGACGTGGTCGGCGACGATGTCGATGCCGACGGGGGTGTCGACGACGCGGCCGCGGGCGCGCAGACCGTCGGTGAGGTGGCGGAGCACGCCACCGAAACCGCAGCCCAGTTCGGCGAGCGCGATGCGGCTGCCGGGCGGGAACGCGCGGGTGAGCGCGTCGATGACGAGGTCGCAGCCGGGGGCACCGAAGTGGCCGAGCTGGTCGAAGCCCAGCGCGCGGGCGCGGGCGGCGTCGCCGGCCACGTTGAGGACGCCGGCGAAGGAGCGGTCCCAGTCGTGCAGGGCGTGGAAGATCTCGCGGTGGTAGTCGCCCTGGGCCCGGCGCTGATCAGCGGTGTTCTTCCGCATGGCGGCTCCCGGTGGGTTATGCGGGCAAGGGGGTGGGAACAAGGCGGCGTGCGCCCGTTCCCCGTCGTGCGACGGGGAACGGGCGCACGCCTCGGTGGTGCGTCGCGATTACTCGAACTCGACGTCGGAGATGTCGAGGGAGCTGCTGGACGTAGTGGTCGTGCAGCCTTCTTCCACGCTGATGCTCTCAAGGCTGGATACCTGCTCGTCGACAATCTCGAACTTGATGTCTGCCATGTAAATACGCCTCCTGTGAGTGTTTCTTGAGGGTGCGTCACCACATTAGGAGAGCGCCGCACGGAAGGCATCACGGATTGCCGTGGGAAAGGGTCAGGGGATTATGCGAGGCCGAATACGGTGGCGCGCTCGACCACTTCGAGCCGGTTACGGGCGCTGAACTTGGCCAGCAGATGCCGCATATGGTATTCGACGGTGTTCTCGGTGACGAAGAGCGCGTCGGCGATCTCGCGGTTGCGCAGGCCGCGGGTGAGGAGCTCCAGGACGTCGCGTTCCCGGCGGGTGAGGTGGGGCGCGGGGCCCGTGGCCCGCTCGCGGAGCGCGTCGCTGAAGACGCGGTCCATCACGTTGACCTCAAGGGAGCGGGCGGCGCTCAGGGCGGCGGACGCCCGCTTGAGGCTAATCGTTTCTTCTAAGTAGACCTGACAGCCCCGGCGCATCCACCGGTCGCACCGGCGCCAGTCGCGCCGCTTGCCGAGCACCGCCAGCCGCACGCCCTCGCGCACCGCCCGCACACCGGCGATCGTGCTCTGGATGTCGCCGTCGTCCAGCTCCCGTCCGGCCAGGATCCACTCCGCGCGACGGGTGTGGACGGCGGACATCAGCTCGTCGCGCTCGGTACAGCGGTAGACCCCCACCCCGTCCGCTCGCTGGAACCGCCCCACGGGCATGGCCGACCAGGACCCGACGAGGATGACGTGGCAGTCCACCGCGTGGTACGCGGACGACGGATTCGTCAGGGCGCTCGGCATGGTTCGTATCACAACAATCCCCCCGAAGAGAAACAGAGTGCGCATGGTTCGGTGCCTCGCGGTGCTGTGTGATTCAGCCCTCCCCCTTGATCCCGACGCGTGCGTGCAGGCGGCGGAGCCAGGGCGGTGCCCACCAGTTCGCCCGGCCCATGACCACCATGAACGCGGGCACGAGTACGCCGCGGATCAGTACGGCGTCCACCAGGACGGCGAGGAACATGCCGAGGCCCAGCAGTTTGAGCACCGAGATACCGGAACTGGCGAGTGCGAGCAGCACTCCTCCGATCAGGAGGGCCGCCGCCGTGATGATCGAACCCGTTCTGCCGACACCCTCGATCACGGCACGGGTGTTGTCCCCGTGCAGGGAGTAGTACTCACGGATCCGTGACATCAGGAAGATCTCGTAGTCCATCGACAGGCCGAACGCGGCACAGAACATCAGCACCGGGACCGTCACGTCGAGGTACCCCGTCGAGACGAAGTCGCCGACCAGCCACTTGAGATGGCCGTCCTGGAAGATGTAGACCATCGCGCCGAAGGACGCCGACAGGCTGAGCGTGTTGAAGAGGAGGGCCTTCAGCGGCACGAGCAGGCTGCCGGTGAAGAGCAGCAGGAGCGTGAACATCAGCAGGACGATCAGGCCGATGGCGTACGGCAGCCGCTCGCCTATCACCGCCTTGGTGTCGGCGAAGAGGGCGGACTCGCCCGCGACCAACCGCTCTCCCGGGCCGGGGGCCGACCGGATGTGCCGGACCACCCCCTCGCTGCGGGGCGAGAACGCGCTGTCCTCGGGTACGACCATGAGCCGGGTGACGCCGTCGCGCGCGTACGCCTCAAGGGGCAGCGGGGCCTCGCCCGTTCTCCTGCCGTTCTCGTAGCGGCCGGGGACGCCCGTGACGTACGCGACGCCGTCGACGCGCGACACCTGCCGGAGGTAGGTGTCGTCGGTGGCCGGCGGCCCCTCCCGGATGATCACCTGGATGGGGTTGAGCGCACCCTTGTCGAAGTCGCGTTCGATCAGGCGGGCGGTGCGGTTCGCCTGGGCGCCGACAGGCAGCACCCGCTCGTCGGTCAGCCCGAAGGAGGCCTGGGTGAAGGGCAGCCCGAGGAACACCAGCAGCACGGCGACGGGCGCGGCGACGGCCAGCGGACGGCGGGCGACGCGCGCCGCCACGCGCGACCACCACGACCGGTCGGGCCCCTCGGACGGCCGGTGGCCGAGCCGGCGCAGCAGTGGGGTGATGTTCCCCGCGTCCAGCCACCGGCCCGCGGCCAGCAGAGCGGCCGGCAGTACGGTGACGGCCGCGACGCCGACGCCGAGCACGGCGGGGATGGCCGCGTAGGCCAGGGAGCGCAGGAAGTACAGGGGGAACAGGAGCAGAGCGCTCAGGCACAGGGCCACCGTCAGCGCGGAGAAGAACACCGTCCGCCCGGCGGTGCGCACCGCGGTGATCGCCGCGTCGTGGTCGTTCTTCCCCTTGGCCGTCTCCTCACGGAAGCGCATCAGGAGGAAGAGGCTGTAGTCGATGGCCAGGCCGAGCCCCAGAGCGGTCGTCAGGTTGAGCGCGAAGACCGACACATCGGTGAACTCGGTGACCAGCCGCAGGATGGCGAGGGTCAGGACGACCCCGATCACGCCGATCGCGAAGGGCAGCAGCGCGGACAGAGGCGTGCGGAAGACCATGAGGAGGACGAACAGGACCAGGGGAGCGGCGAACAGCTCCGCCGTCATCAGGTCCTTGTCACTCTGCTCCTGCACCTCGGCGTTGGTCTCCGCCTCACCGGTGGCCGAGACCTCGAAGGGAGGGTGACGGCCGGTCAGGCCCGGCACGATCCGCTTGGCCGTCCGCTGCGCCTGGTCGTCGTCCCCGGCCAGCCGCACCGCCACGAGGGCGGAGCGGCCGTCGCCGGAGCGCATCAGCGGATCGCCGGTGGTCCACGGGGACTGGGCCGAGACCACGCCCGGCTGCCGCTGGAGATTCCGGAGGTAGGCGGTGCCGGCGCGGGTCACCCGCTCGCTGTCCACCTTCTCGTCGGCGCGCAGCAGGAGCACCACATGGGGGCGGTCCACGGAGAACTTGGTGCTCAGCTCCCGCTGAGCCACGCGCTGTTCGGCGGTCGTGGCCGCGTACCCGCCGTTGGAGAGCCGTTCGACGGCTCCCGAGCCGTACCACCCGGCGAGCACCACGAAGAGCAGTGTCGAGACGAGCACGGCCCGGCGGCGTCGCAGAGTGAACTCCGCGATTCCTTCGAGAACGGTTCGGTCCCGCCGGGCGGCGGAACAGCCGTCTGACGCCCCCAAGGG
This sequence comes from Streptomyces sp. NPDC023527, assembly GCF_055560115.1. Taxonomy (NCBI): domain Bacteria; kingdom Bacillati; phylum Actinomycetota; class Actinomycetes; order Kitasatosporales; family Streptomycetaceae; genus Streptomyces; species Streptomyces sp. NPDC023527. The sequence goes on along the minus strand of NZ_JBVHJJ010000010.1, from coordinate 195,604 downwards.
CCCCCCTCCCCAGCCATGGACTGGCGGTCGATCCGGCGCCCGGCCGCACGGAACTGCCCGGAGCGGCCGGCACTTCGGGGACCAATTATACATACACGCATGTATGATCTTGGGTTCCGTCATGCGTTGCCACGGAGAACCGGAGTGCTCATCGTGCCGTCCGCCCGGGCGTTATGGAACGCGGGAACCGGCCTGTTGACCGGACCTGTTGACCGCCGGCGCCCCGCCGCCCATCATGAGCGGCGTCACCGCACACAGCGGGTCAGCGCCGGCATGGTGGATGGATGCGCTGGCCGAGTCCTTCCGACTCCTCCTGCGCGCGGCGCCGCCCGGCTCCCCTCGTCGGGCGGCGCGGCGCCGGGCAGGGGCCGGATCCGTCTCGCCCAGGAGCCCCCATGCCTCACCGTCCCGCACCCCGTCCCCTCTCCGGCAGTGCCGACGTCGTCGTCGTGGGCGCCGGGATCGCCGGTCTCGCCTGTGCTCGCGCGCTGGAACGGCGCGGCATGCGCACCGTCGTCCTGGAAGCCCGCGACCGTGTCGGGGGCCGCGTGCTCAGCGTCCGCGTCGGCGGCCATCTCGTCGAACTCGGTGGCCAGTTCCTCGGCCCCGGACAGCACCGCGCCTACGCCCTCGCGGCCGAACTCGGCGCGCACACGCTCCCCACCCACACCACGGGCCATCACCTCGTCGAGGACACCCGGCGCCGGCCGCGGCGCTACAGAGGGTCCGTTCCCGCCTGCCCCCCGCACGCCCTGGCGGACATCGCCGCGGCCCTGCGCAAGTTCGAACGGCTGGCCCGCACCGTCGACCCCGAAGCACCCTGGCACACACCGGGCGCGTCGGAGCTCGACGCCGTCACCCTGGCGAGCTGGATCCGCGGCAACGTCCGCACCGCCCGCGGACGGCGTCTGTTCACGCTCGCCTGCGAGGCCGTCTGGTCCGGCCATCCGGCCGAACTCTCCCTCTTGCACGCCTTGTTCTACGCCCGGGCCGCCGGTGACTTCGACTCGCTCCTGAGCACCGAGGGCGGTGCCCAGCAGGACCACATCATCGAGGGCGCCCACGCGCTGGCCGCCCGCATGGCCGCACAGCTCACCGGCCGCGTGCACCTGGGGTCCGCCGTCCACACCATCACCCGGCACGCCGGATCGGTCGGCGTCCGGACGGCGGACGGCGCCCTCTGGCGCGCCGGGCACGCCGTGGTCGCCGTCCCGCCCACGCTCGCCGGCCGGATCCGCTACGACCCCCCGCTGCCCGCGGAACGGGACGCGCTCACCCAGCGCCTGCCGATGGGCAGCGTCATCAAGTGCGTGGCCGTCCACCCCGAACCCTTCTGGCGGGACCAGGGCTTCAGCGGCCAGGTCACGAGTCTGCGCGGACCGATGACGGTCGTCTTCGACAGCAGCCCCGCGGACGGCTCCTGCGGTGTGCTGGCCGGCTTCGTCGAGGGACCCGCCGCCCGGGCCCACGCCCGTCTCTCCGCCACCGCCCGCCGCGCCGCGGTCACCACCCAGGCCGCCCGTCTCTTCGGCGCCCGCGCCGCCGCGCCGCGGCACTACGCGGAGAAGGACTGGACGGCCGAGGAGTGGACCCGCGGCGGATACGCCGCGCTCTTCCCTCCCGGCGCCTGGACCGGTCCGGGACCCGCCCTGCGGCGGCCGGTGGGCCGTATCCACTGGGCGGGTACGGAGACGGCCACCCGCTGGTGCGGTTACATCGAGGGCGCCCTGCACTCCGCGGACCGGGTCACCCGCGAGATCATCGGAGGGGCGGCCGGGTGAGCGGGTGGTGACGGGCGCGCGGACGCCGGAGGGTCACGTGGCCCGCGGAGCGCCGTACACCGGTCCCGCCTCCCGTGCGCGCCTCAGCAGTCCGCGCACCTCCTTCCCCACCTCCCGCGGCGCCCAGCGCTCCGCCTTGTCCGTCGTGGGTCCGCGTCGCCAGCCCTCCATGACCGTGATGCGGCCTCCCTCCGCCTCGAAGACGCGGCCCGTGACACCGGCCGAGTCCGCCGACGCGAGCCATACGACCAGCGGGGAGACGTTCCCGGGCGCCATCGCGTCGAAGCCGCTCTCCGGTGCCGTCATCGTGGCGGCGAAGGTCTGCTCGGTCATGCGGGTGCGGGCGGCCGGGGCGACGGCGTTGGCCTGGACGCCGTAGCGGGCGAGTTCGGCGGCGGCGACGAGGGTGAGGGCGACGATCCCGGCCTTGGCGGCGGCGTAGTTCGCCTGGCCGACGCTGCCCAGCAGGCCCGCGCCGGAGGTGGTGTTGACGATCCGGGCCTCGGGCGTACGGCCGGCCTTCGCCTCGGCGCGCCAGTGCGCGGCGGCGTGCCGCAGGGGCAGGAAGTGGCCCTTGAGGTGGACGCGGACGACGGCGTCCCAGTCGTCCTCGCCGAGGTTGACGAGCATGCGGTCGCGCAGGAAGCCGGCGTTGTTGACGAGGGCGTCCAGGCGGCCGTACGCGTCCAGGGCGGTGGTGACGAGGGAGGCCGCGCCCTCGGTGGTGGCGATGTCGCCGTGGTGGGCGACGGCCTCGCCGCCCAGCGCGGTGATCTCGTCGGCCACCCGCCGGGCCGGGCCCGCCGAGCCTCCCCCGCCGTCGGGGCCGACGCCGAGGTCGTTGACGACCAGCCGCGTCCCCTCGGCCGCGAGGGCGAGCGCGTGCGCGCGGCCGAGGCCGCGGCCGGCGCCCGTGACGACGGCGACCCGTCCGGTGCGGTTTCCGGTCATGCGCTCACTCCTCATGATGGGCGGAGGCCGCGTCGAGGAAGGCCGGGCGCTCCCCGCCGCCGTGGACGAGCAGGCCGGCACCGGTGATGTAGGCGGCTTCCTCGGAGGCGAGGAAGACCGCGGCGGCGCCGATCTCGTCGGGCTCGGCGAGGCGGCCGGCGGGCACGGTCCGGGCGACGGCGGCGACGCCGTCCGCGTCGCCGTAGTGGAGGTGGGCCGACTCGGTGCGCACCATGCCGAGGACGAGGGTGTTGACGCGTATCGCGGGGGCCCATTCGACGGCCATGGTGCGGGCGAGGTGCTCCAGTCCGGCCTTGGCCGCGCCGTAGGCGGCGGTGCCGGGCGAGGGGCGGGTGCCGCTGACGCTGCCGATCATCAGGATGCTGCCTCCGGAGGACTGTTCGCGCATGTGGTGGTACGCGGCGAGGGAGGTGGTCAGCGGCGCGGTGAGGTTGAGGTCCAGGATGCGCGCGTGGCTCGCCGCGTCCGCCGTGCCCAGTGGCCGGAAGGGCGTGCCCCCGGCGTTGTTGACCAGCACGTCCAGGTGCCCGTACGCCGCCACGACCTCGGCGAGCACGGTCCGTACGGCCGCCGCGTCCCGCACGTCGACCGGCAGGAAGCGGGCCGTTCGTCCTCCCGCCGTGACCGGCGATCCGGGTGGCCGGCGGGCGCAGACGACGACGTGGGCGCCGGTGCGCAGGAACGCCCGGGCGATGCCCGCGCCGACGCCGCGCGTCCCGCCGGTGATGACGGCGACCCGGTCGCACGAGCCCTCGGGACTGCCCACTGGCCACCTCCCGTGGTGGTCGATCCGCTGCTACCTTCACACCTAACAAACGTTTGGTGGAAAGGTAGCTGATCCACTGATGGGTGTCTCCACCTCCCGGCCCGAATCGGGCGTCGCCGTCGTCACCGTGGACTTCCCGCCCGTCAACGCCCTTCCCGTCGACGGGTGGTACGAGCTCGCCGGGGCCGTCCGCGCGGCGGGCGCCGATCCCGCCGTCCGCTGCGTGGTCCTGGCCGCCGCCGGGCGCGGCTTCAACGCGGGGGTCGACATCAAGGAGATCCGGCGCACGCCCGGCCACCGGGCCCTGATCGGCGCCAACGGCGGCTGCGCGGCGGCCTTCTCCGCCGTCTACGACTGCCAGGTGCCGGTCGTCGCCGCCGTGCACGGCTTCTGCCTGGGCGGCGGCGTGGGACTCGCCGGCAACGCCGACGCCGTCGTCGCCGCCGAGGACGCCGTCTTCGGCCTGCCGGAGCTGGACCGGGGCGCGCTCGGCGCCGCCACGCACCTGTCCCGGCTCGTGCCGCAGCACCTGATGCGCACCCTCTACTACACCTCGCGGACGATCGGCGCGCGGGAGCTGCACGGGCACGGTTCGGTCTGGCGGGTCGTACCAGCGGCGGAACTCCCCGCCGCGGCCCTGGCGTTGGCGCGTGAGATCGCCGCCAAGGACGGCTCGCTGCTGCGCCTGGCCAAGGCCGCGCTCAACGGCATCGACCCCGTCGACGTCCACCGCAGCTACCGCTACGAGCAGGGTTTCACCTTCGAGGCGAACCTCAGCGGAGTCGCCGACCACCTCCGTGCGGCGTTCACCGCCGGGGAGGACAGGAAGGAGCCGTCATGAGCCCCGACAAGACGATGACCGCGGACGAGGCCGTGGCCCGCCTGGAGAGCGGCATGACCATCGGCATCGGCGGCTGGGGCTCCCGGCGCAAGCCGATGGCGCTCGTACGGGCCCTGCTGCGCTCGGACATCCGCGATCTGACGGTGGTGTCCTACGGCGGCCCGGACGTCGGCCTGCTGGCGGCGGCCGGGCGGATACGCAAGCTCGTCGCGGCCTTCACCACGCTCGACTCCATCCCCCTCGAACCGCACTTCCGGGCCGCCCGGCAGGAAGGGCGCCTGGAGCTGATGGAGCTGGACGAGGCGATGTTCATGTGGGGCCTGACGGCCGCCGCGCACCGCATGCCGTTCCTGCCGGTCCGCGCGGGCCTGGGCTCCGATGTGATGACGGCCGGCAGCGGGCTGCGCACGGTCACCTCGCCCTACGAGGACGGCGAGGAGTTCGTCGCCGTGCCCGCGCTCACGCTGGACGCGGCGCTGGTCCACCTCAACCGGGCGGACGCCCGGGGCAACGCCCAGTACCTGGGCCCGGACCCGTACTTCGACGACCTCTTCTGCGAGGCGGCGCGGGAGGCGTACGTCTCCTGCGAACGGGTGGTGGACACCGCCGAGTTCGCCGCTGGCGGTGGCCCGCAGACGCTGCTGGTGCAGCGGCACTGCGTCAGCGGTGTCGTGGAGGCGCCGGGCGGGGCGCACTTCACGTCCTGCCTGCCGGACTACGGGCGGGACGAGGCGTTCCAGGCCGCGTACGCGAAGGCGGCGGCCGATCCCGTGGCGTGGCGGGAGTTCACGGGACGGTTCCTGTCGGGGGACGAGGACGCGTACCGGGCCGCTGTCGCGGACTTCGGGGAGGGCGCGGCCTCCGGGCGACGGAAGCCGGTGATGCCCGCGCCTCGGGGCCGCGCGGCCGGAGAAGCGCGCGGGAAGGACACCGCGTGAGCGCCGCCGACCGGGCCGAGGTGTGCGTGGTGGCGTGTGCGGAGGCGTGGCGGGGCGACGGGGAGATCCTGGCGAGTCCGATGGGGTTGGTGCCGACGGCCGGTGCGCGGCTGGCGAAGCTGACGTTCTCGCCGGATCTGCTGCTCACGGACGGGGAGGCGTTGATCGTCGCCGATGTGCCGGCCCTGGGCGCGCGGGCCGGGGTGGCCGAGGGCTGGCTGCCGTTCCGCCGCCATCTGGCGCTGGCCGCCGGCGGCAAACGGCACGTGATGATGGGCGCGAGCCAGCTCGACCGGCACGGCAACCAGAACATCTCCCGCATCGGGGACCGGGAACAGCCCACCCGCCAGCTGCTCGGCGTGCGCGGCGCGCCCGTCAACACCCTCAATCACCCGACCAGTTACTGGATCCCCCGGCACTCCCCGCGCGTGCTGGTCGAGCGGGTCGACATGGTCTGCGGCGTCGGCTACGACCGCGCGGCGGCCGCCGGGCCGTCCGCGACGCGCTTCCACCGCATCGTGTGCGTCGTCACCGACCTGGCCGTCCTGGACTTCGAGACGCCCGACCGCACGATGCGGGTCCGCTCCCTGCACCCCGGTGTCACCGCCGAGGAGGTACGGGCGGCGACGGGCTTCCCGCTCGACGTGCCCGGTGACGTGCCGCGCACCCGCACCCCGACGGCCGAGGAGCTGCGGCTGATCCGGGACGTGATCGACCCGGGCGGGTTGCGCGGGCGGGAGGTACGGGCGTGAGGACGCCGCTGACCGAGCTGACCGGCGTCCGGCATCCCATCGTGCAGACCGGCATGGGCTGGGTGGCGGGGCCGCGCCTGGTCTCGGCGGTGGCGAACGCGGGCGCGCTGGGCATCCTGGGCTCGGCGACGATGACGCCCGAGCAACTCCGGTCGGCCGTGCGGGAGGTGCGGTCGCGCACGGACCGGCCGTTCGGGGTCAACCTGCGTGCGGACGCCGGGGACGCGGGCGCGCGCGTGGGCGTCATCGTCGAGGAGGGCGTCCGCGTCGCCTCGTTCGCGCTGGCGCCCTCGCGGGACCTGATCGCCCGGCTGAAGGACGCCGGTGTCGTCGTCATGCCGTCCGTCGGCGCGCGGCGCCACGCGGAGAAGGTCGCGGCGTGGGGCGCGGACGCGGTGGTGGTGCAGGGCGGCGAGGGCGGCGGGCACACGGGCGAGGTGGCGACGTCGGTGCTGGTGCCGCAGGTGGTGGACGCGGTGGACATCCCGGTCGTCGCGGCGGGCGGCTTCCACGACGGCCGCGGGCTGGTGGCCGCGCTGGCGTTCGGGGCCGCCGGGGTGGCGATGGGCACCCGGTTCCTGCTGACCGCCGACAGCACGGTGCCGGCGGCGGTGAAGGCCGTGTACCTCGCCGCGACGGTCAAGGACGTCACCGTCACCACGAAGGTCGACGGCCTGCCGCACCGGATGCTGCGGACCCCGTTCGTCGCGGGGCTGGAACGCTCGGGCCGCGCCACCACGCTCGTACGGGCCCTGCGGCACGCGGCGGCCTTTCGCGCGCTGTCGGGCCTGAGCCGGTCGGCCATGCTGCGGGACGGTCTGGCGATGCGGCACGGCCGCCGGATGACGTGGAGCCAGGTGCTGCTGGCCGCGAACACCCCGATGCTGCTGAAGGCGGCGATGGTGGACGGCCGCACGGACGGGGGCGTGCTGGCCGCGGGCCAGGTGGCCGGGCTCATCGACGACCTGCCGACGTGCGCGGAGCTGGTGGAGCGGGTCATGGACCAGGCGCGCGCGACGCTGGCCGGGCTGCCGGCGGTGTGAGGGGGCCGGAGCGCACGAGGGCGCCGCGCGCGATCGCGGTCAGAGCCGTTCGATGATGGTGACGTTGGCCTGCCCGCCGCCCTCGCACATGGTCTGGAGGCCGTAGCGGCCGCCGGTGCGTTCGAGTTCGTGGAGCAGGGTGGTGAGCAGCTTCGCGCCGGTCGCGCCGAGGGGGTGGCCCAGGGCGAGGGCGCCGCCGTTGACGTTGGTCCGCTCCGGGTCGGCGCCGGTCTCCTTCAGCCACGCCAGGACGACGGGGGCGAACGCCTCGTTGATCTCGACCAGGTCGATGTCGTCGATGGTCAGGCCGGTCCTCTCCAGGGCCCGGGCCGTGGCGGGGAGGGGGGCGGTGAGCATGCGGATGGGGTCGTCGCCGCGGACGGAGAGGTGGTGGACGCGGGCGCGCGGGGTCAGTCCGTGGTCGCGCAGGGCGCGCTCGCTCGCCAGGAGCAGGGCCGCCGCGCCGTCGGAGATCTGCGAGGAGAGCGCCGCGGTGATCCGTCCGCCGTGCAGGAGGGGCGTGAGCGCGGCCATCTTCTCCGCTGTGGTGTCCCGGCGGGGGCCCTCGTCGGCGGTCACCTCGCCGTAGGGGGCGAGTTCGCGGTCGAAGCGGCCCTCGTCGAGGGCGCGGACGGCCCGTCGGTGCGAGCGGAGCGCGAACTCCTCCATTTCGATGCGGGAGATGCCCCATTGCTCGGCGATCAGCTCGGCGCCGTGGAACTGGCTGACGGGCCGGTCGCCGTAGCGGGCCCGCCAGCCCGCCGAGCCGGCGTAGGGGCCTTCGGTGAGGCCGAGCGGCTCGGTGGCCTGCCGGGTGGCGTAGGCGATGGGAATCTGCGACATGTTCTGCGTGCCGCCGGCGACGACGAGGTCCTGGGTGCCGGAGAGGATGCCCTGGGCGGCGAAGTGGACGGCCTGCTGTCCGGAGCCGCACTGCCGGTCGACGGTGACGCCGGGCACCTCCTCGGGCAGGCCGGCGGCCAGCCAGCTGGTGCGGGCGATGTCGCCGGCCTGCGGCCCGACCGTGTCGAGGCAGCCGAAGACCACGTCCTCGACGGCGGCCGGGTCGACGCCCGTACGCTCCATCAGGGCGCGCAGCACATGGGCGCCGAGGTCGGCGGGGTGGGCGGTGGCCAGTCCGCCGCCGCGCCGGCCGACGGGGGTGCGGACCGCTTCGACGATGTAGGCCTCGGCCATGGCTGCTGCTCCTCCGGGTCAGGTCCGGACGGCGATGCCGTCCAGGACCATCGACAGGTACTGGCGGGCGATCTCCTCGGGGCCGTGCTGTCCGTCCGGCCGGTACCAGGACGCGGCGACCCACACGGTGTCGCGGAGGAAGCGGTAGGTGAGCCGGACGTCGAGGTCGGCGCGGAAGGCCCCTTCGGCCACGCCGCGTTCGAGGGTGCCGAGCCACACCGTCTCGAACTTCCGCTGGGACGCGGCGAGATAGGCGAAGCGCGGCCGGTCGGTGAGGCGCCGGGACTCCTTCTGGTAGATGGCGACGGCGGGGCGGTGCCGGTCGATCTCGCGGAAGGACTCGGTGACGAGGGCCTCGATGGTCTCCCGGGCGCCGAGGCCCTCGGCGAGCACGGCGTCGTAGCCGGCCCAGAGCTCGTCGAGGAAGGTGGAGAGGATCTCGTCGAGCATCGACTCCTTGGAGTCGAAGTGGTAGTAGAGGCTGCCCGCGAGGAGCCCTGCCTCGTCGGCGATCCTCCGGACGGTGGTGGCGCTGTAGCCGTGCTCGGCGAACACCTCGGCGGCGGTCGCGAGGATCTCGCGGCGCCGGTCGGGTGCGGGCTGCTCGCCGGACTTCCTGCTGCTGGGCTGAGGGCGCGTCTTGCTGTTCGTCGGCACGCTCCCATTGTCGGTCACGCCCGCTGGCTGCTGACGGAGACCGTCTCCCCGGTCATGTACGAGGAGTAGCCGCTGGCGAGGAAGACGATGACGTTGGCGATCTCCCACGGTTCGGCGGGGCGGCCGAACGCCTCCCGGCCGGTGAGCTCGGCGAGCAGCTCGGGCGTGGTGACCTTCGCCAGGTGCGGGTGGACGGCCAGGCTCGGCGCGACGGCGTTGACCCGCACCCCGTAGGCGGCGGCCTCCACCGCCGCGCAGCGGGTGAGGGCCATGACTCCCGCCTTGGCGGCGGCGTAGTGGGCCTGGCCGCGCTGGGCGCGCCAGCCGAGGACGGAGGCGTTGTTGACGACGACCCCGCCCCGGCCGCCGGCCCGCAGGCGGCGCAGCGCGGCGCGGGTGCAGCGGAAGGTGCCGGTGAGGGTGGTGTCGAGGACGGTGTCCCACTGCTCGTCGGTCATGTCGACCAGTTCGGCGGTGCCGCCGAGTCCGGCGTTGTTGACGACGACGTCCAGCGCGCCGTGCCGTTCCTCGGCGAGCGCGAAGAGGGCGGCCACCTGTGCCTCGTCGGTGACGTCGCAGGTCAGTCCGGCGACCTGCCGGCCGCCGAACTCGTCGCTGAGCGCGGCGACGCACACCCGCAGGCGGCGGGCGTGGCTGTCGCCGAGGACGACGCGGGCGCCCTCTTCGAGGAACCGCCGCGCGGTGGCCCCGCCGATGCCGGTGCCCGCCGCGGCGGTGATCACGGCGGTGCGGCCGGTCAGCAGGTGATGAGCGGGGGGACAGGGCGGCGGGACCGGCCGGACAGCGGTGCGGGACTCCTCGACGCTGCTCATGGCCGTACGTTAACCTACCAAACACTTGTTAGGGAAGGATGTCATGTCCTCAGCGTCCCCTGCACCGCCCGCACCTCCGGCCCCGACGGTGCGTTACGAGCGCCACGGCCCGGTGGCCACGGTCACCATGAACCGGCCGGAGTACCGCAACGCCCAGAATTCCGCGATGACTTACGCCCTGGACGACGCCTTCTCGCGGGCGGCCGCCGACGACGAGGTGGCGGTCGTGGTCCTCGCCGGGGCGGGCGATCACTTCTCCGCCGGCCACGACATCGGCACCCCGCAGCGCGACGCCCACCTCCCCCACGCCCGCCGGGCGGGACTGTGGTGGGACCACTGCGGCAAGGAGGGCGCCGAGAGCCGCTTCGCGCGCGAGTCCGAGGTGTATCTGGGCATGTGCCGCCGCTGGCGGGAGCTGCCGAAACCGGTCATCGCGTCCGTCCAAGGAGCCTGCGTGGCGGGCGGGTTGATGCTGGCGTGGGTGTGCGATCTGATCGTGGCGAGCGAGGACGCGTTCTTCGCCGACCCGGTCGTACGGATGGGCATCCCCGGCGTCGAGTACTTCGCCCACCCGTGGGTGATGCCGCCGCGCGTCGCCAAGGAGTTCCTCTACACCGGCGACCGCATGAGCGCCCGGCGCGCCCACGAGCTGGGCATGGTCAACCGTGTGGTGCCGCGCGCCGAACTCGCCCTCCGCACGGGCGAACTGGCCGCCCGCGTCGCCGAGATGCCCCGCATGGGGCTGGCCCTGACCAAGCGCGCCGTCAACCAGGCCGAGGACCTCCAGGGCCTGCACAGCGGCCTGGACGCCGCCTTCGCGCTCCACCACCTCGCGCACGCGCACAACGCGGAGACCTCGGCGGATCCGCTCGGCGGCCTGGACGTCAAGGCCATGAAGGAGCGCGGCGCCTGATGGACCTGGACTTCACCGCCGAGGAGGACGCCTTCCGCGCCGAGGCCCGCGCGTGGCTCACCGCGCACGTGCCGCGCGTCCCCCCGCGCTCGCTGGAGACCCGCGAGGGCTTCGCCGAGCACCGGGCGTGGGAGCGGACGCTGTTCGCGCACCGCTGGTCCGCGGTCTCCTGGCCCGTCGCGTACGGGGGCCGGGGCCGCTCGCTCCTGGAGTGGCTGATCTTCGAGGAGGAGTACTACGCCGCCGGCGCGCCCGCCCGCGTCACCCAGAACGGCATCGGCCTGCTCGCCCCCACGCTGTTCGCGCACGGCACCGAGGAGCAGCGCGCCCGCCTGCTGCCGGCGATGGCGAGCGGCGGGACGGTCTGGGCACAGGCGTGGTCGGAGCCCGAGGCGGGTTCGGACCTCGCGTCGCTGCGGTCGCTCGCCGTGCCCACCGAGGGGGGCTGGCTGCTGCGCGGGCACAAGACGTGGTCCTCGCGGGCCGCGTTCGCCGACCGGGCCTTCGGACTGTTCCGCAGCCATGCCGACCCGGGCCGCCCGCCGCACCACGGCCTCACGTACGCGATGTTCCCGCTGGACGCGAAGGGGGTGACCGTGCGGCCCATCGGCCGCCTCGACGGCAGGCCGGCCTTCGCGGAGATCTTCCTCGACGACGTCTTCGTCCCGGACGCGGACGTGATCGGCGAGCCCGGCGGGGGGTGGCGCGTCGCGATGAGCACCGCGGGCGAGGAGCGCGGGCTGACCCTGCGCGGCCCCGGCCGCTTCCTGGCGGCCGCCGGTCGGCTCGTCGCCCTGTGGCGGGCGACGGCGGACCCGGCCGACACGGCGCTGCGCGACCGGGTCGCCGACGTCGCGGCACGGGCCCGCGCGTATCAGCTGCACGCCTACGCCACCGCGGCGCGCGTGGCGGCCGGGGACCCGCTCGGCGCGGAGGCCAGCCTGAACAAGGTCTTCTGGTCCGAGCTGGACCTGGCGCTGCACGAGACGGCTCTGGACCTGCTGGGCCCGTACGGCGAACTGGCCGGCGCGGCGGACGACGCCCCGGCCGCGGGCGGCTGGGCCGACGGCTATGTCTTCGCCCTGGCCGGTCCCCTCTACGCGGGCACCAACGAGATCCAGCGCGATGTCATCGCCGAGCGCCTGCTCGGCCTGCCGAAGGGGCGGCGCGCGTGAGGTTCCTGCCGACCGCCGAGCAGCTCGCGTTCGGCCGTGTCCTCGACCGCATGCTGACCGCGGCCGACACGCCGTCCGCCGTACGGGCCTGGGCGCGCGGCGACCACGGTCCGGGGCTCGCCCTGTGGCGGCGGCTGGCGGAGGCGGGGGTCTTCGGGCTGGCGGTGCCGGAGGCGTACGGCGGGGCGGGGTCGCTGCCGGTGGAACTCGCCGTCGCCTGCGTCGAGGCGGGCCGCCACGCCGTGCCGGGCCCGCTGGCGGAGACGGCCGCCGTGGGCGCGCTGCTCTCCCGGCTGGCCGCGCACGGCGAGAGCGGACCGGCGGAGGAGTGGCTGCCGCGCGTGTGCGCCGGGGACGCGCGGGTCACGCTCGCCCTGCCGGGCGGTGGGCCGTACGCGCTGGACGCGGAGGTGTGCGAGGCGGTGTTCGTGGTGACGGGAGACGAGGAGGGCGCGGGGGGCCGGGGCGACGCCGGGACCGGAACGCGCGTACCGCCCCCGCACCGGCTGTTCCTCGCCACCGCCCACGGTCCCGTGCAGCCCTCGTTCGACCCGGCGCGGCGGCTCGCCCGGCCCCTCGGCGGCGAGGCGCTGCCGGTGGCCGGCCCCGCCGTCCGGGCCGCCGCCTCCCGCGCCGCGGACTGGGCGGCGTTCGCCGTCGCCGGGCAGGCGCTCGGGGTGGGGCTCGCGCTGCTGGAGCGGACGGTCGCGTACGTACGGCAGCGCACCCAGTTCGGCACGGCGATCGGTACGTTCCAGGCGGTCAAGCACCGGCTCGCGGACACGCTGACGGGCCTGGAGTTCGCCCGCCCGCTGCTCCACGGCGCCGCGGTCGCCCTCGCCGCGGACGCGCCGAGCGCCTCCGCGGAGGTCGCCGTGGCGAAGGCGGCGGCCTGCGACGCGGCGTACGCGGCGGCGCGTACGGCGCTGCAGCTGCACGGCGCGATCGGCTACACCGCGGAGTACGACCTGTCGCTGTGGATCGGCAAGGCGAGGGCGCTGCGAGCCGCGTGGGGCGGCCCGGCCGGCTGCCGGGCCCGCGCGCTGGAGTTATTTCGCGAGTAAAACACTTGCTAACGTATTTGCCATGCTCACCTCGCACCGCATCCGTCCGCTGCCCCTGCGCGGGCTGCTCCGGCTGAACCGGCCCGCCGACATCTGGCACAAGCCCGCCTTCAGCGCGGCAGCGGCGATGGCGGTGCCGGACGCCGCGCTGCTCGCCGCCGGACGTCTCGACCTCGCCCTCTACACCTCGGCGGGTGCCCTGTGCGCGCTCTACGGCCACGCCCTTCCGTACCCTGCGCGGCGCCGGGCGCTCGCCGGTGTGGTGCTCGGCATGGCCGCGAGCGTCGGCGTGGCGCTGACGGCCGCGTCCCTGACCGGTTCGGCCGCGGTGCTGGTGCTGGTCGCCGCGCTGCTGGCGGCGGCCCAGAAGACACTGTGCGACGCCTCCCGCATCGGTCCGCCGGGCGGCATCGTGCTCACCTTCGTCTCCTCCACCGCCTGCTTCGTCCCGCAGCGGATCGGCGACGTCCCCCTCCACCTGGGGCTCGTCCTGGCGTGCGGCACGGTGGCCTGGCTGATCTGCATGGCTCCCGGGCTCATGCGGCCGCACGGGCCGGAGCGGGTCCTCACCGCACGGGCCCTGGAGGCGGCCGCCCGGCTGCTGCGCGCGGACGCCGCCGAGGTGCCGCGCGCCCGGCACGCGACGGCCGTCGCGGCCCGCGCGGCCCGGCAGGCGCTCGACCGCGCGGACTCCGCTCCGCACGCGGAGCTGGAGCACCTGCTGGTGCGGGCCGAGTCGGCCCTGGCGGCGGACGGGACCGGCGGGCGCGACGCGGCGCTGTACGAGGCGTGGGCGCGCGACCTGCGCAAGGGGCGGCCGCTGCCGGAGAGCGGGGGCCCGGCGACAGCACGCCCCGGCGTATCGGGCCGGGCCCGTCGCCGTTTCTCCCGGCCCGCGCCCGGTTCGCCGCTGCTGCCGGTCGGGGTGCGGGTCGCGGCCGGGTGCGCGCTGGCGGGGTGGGCGGCGATGGCCTTGGGGGTGGGGCACCCGTACTGGGCCGTGGTGACGGCCGCTTCCGTCTTCCAGGCCAACACCGTGCTGTCCTGGCAGCGCGCGGTCCAGCGCACCCTCGGCAACCTCCTCGGTCTGCTGCTGTTCGCCGCGCTGCTGCCGGCGGTCCGGACCGGGCATGTCGCGATGGTGCTGCTCGCCATCGCGTTCCAGATCGGCGCCGAGGCGCTCATCGCCCGTAATTACTGGCTGGCGAGCGTGTGCGTCACCCCCATGGCGCTGCTGCTGACCGAGTTCGGCGGCAGCCACCCGGCCCGGGTGCTCATCGGCGACCGCTGGACCGACACGCTCGTCGGCGCGGCGGTGGGGCTGCTCGCGTGCCTGCTGGTGACCAACCGGCGCGCGGCGGACCGTATCGAGACCGCGCTGGGCCGGGTGTCCGAGGCGACGGCCGCGGCCATCGCCGCGCCGGCCCCGCACACCGCCCACGACGCGCGCGCGGCCCGCGACCGGCTCGCGGGCGCCCTGGTCGAGCTGCGCGAGGCCGCGGACGTCGCGGCCGGCGAGTGGTGGCAGCGCGCCCTGCCGGATGAGCGGGTCGCGGAGGCCGAGCTCGAGGGTCACCGGACGCTGGCCGCGCTCGTGGGCACGGTCGCCACGGGGGCGCGCGGCGAAACCGGCCTCCTGTCCGGAAGGTGACCGGCAGGCGGCAGAATCTATCCGGAACCCCCACGGGAAAGGAAGCCACCGTGACCGAGGACGTCGTCGCGCGCGTGCTGCGCCAGTGGCAGCAGGTCCACCCCGGACTCGACACCGCGCCGATGGCCGTGATCGGCCGGCTCAACCGCTGTGCGGCGCTGCTCCAGCAGGCGACGGACGCCCCGCTGGTGCGGGAGGGCCTGACCCGGGCGGAGTTCGACATCCTCGGCACCCTGCGGCGTACGGGCCGCGAGCTGACACCGGGGCAGATCGCCCGGGAGACCTTCGCCTCGGGCGCCGCGGTCACCAAGCGGCTGCGCGTCCTCGAAGCGCGCGGCCTGGTCGCCCGCCGCCCCGACGAACGCGACCGGCGCGTGGCCCACCTCTCCCTCACCGGGGCGGGCGACGAACTCATCGACCGGCTGGTCCCCCATCAGCTCGACTACGAGAGCGCGCTCCTGGAGGGACTGGACGCGGACCGCCGGGCGCAGCTCGCGGACACCCTCGCCGAGCTGCTCGTCCTCCTGGAGGGACGCCTCGGCGGCCTCCAGCCCTGAAGGCGCCGGGGCCATGCGTGACCCCCCTGTGCCCGATCGATGATGAATCCGTAACAGACGCACCCTTTCCCCTCCCTCGTTCCCTCTTCTCCTGTGATAGCCACACCGACAGGGAGGGAACGAGAAGCCATGGCGCTGCCGAGGAAGCACAGGAACCGGATCGCGGCGACGGCGGCGGTCCTCGCCATAGCCGCCGGCACGCTCGCCGTCGCCGGCCACGACCGGAGGTCCGGCGGGAACGACCCGCGGGTGGCGGACCGGCCCACCACGGCCGCGGGCGTCAGCCAGGAGATCGGGCGCGTCTCGGAGGACCCCGGGAAGACCGTCAACCTCACCATCGACGACGGCCCGGACCCCGCCTGGACGCCTAAGGTCCTCGCGCTGCTGGAGCGTTACGGCGCCAAGGCGACGTTCTGCATGATCGGCCCGAACGCGCGGAACCACCCGGACCTGGTGAAGAAGGTGGTCGCCGCCGGGCACCGGCTGTGCGACCACTCCATGACGCACGACACGACGATGGACAAGAAGCCGGTCGCGTACCAGTCGAAGGAGATCCTGGACGCGAAGAAGCTGATCGAGGAGGCGGCGGGCGGCGCGCCCGTCCAGTACTACCGGGCGCCGGGCGGGGCGTTCACCCCCGACAGCCGGCGGATCGCCGCGGAGAACGGGATGCGCCCGCTCGGCTGGAACGTCGACACCAAGGACTTCGAGCACCCCGGCGTCGACAAGATCCTCGACACCGTCAAGCGCCAGCTGGACAAGGGGCCGACCGTCCTGATGCACGACGGCGGCGGCTCGCGCGCGCAGACCGTCGAGGCGCTCGGCCGGCTGCTGCCGTGGCTGAAGCAGGAGGGCTACGCCTTCAGCTTCCCCAAGATCTGATCCCCCCGGGGCCGGGCGGCCGTCACCGGCCGCCGCCCAGCGGGGTGGGGAGCTTCTCCGCCGGGAAGGCGTTGTTGCTGTCGCAGACCAGGTCCGAGATGACGACACCGCCGCCGCTGAGCTCGACCTTCACATCGTGGACGGGGCGCCCCTTGGGCGCCTCGTTGTCCGCCGCCGTGCACACGAACTGGCTCCGGGCGACGGGCGTCAGCCGCAGGACGTTGAACGGCATCTGGACACTGACCCGCAGCGTGCCGGTGGTGACGTGGACCTTGTCCGTACTCATCTTCGGCACCTCGGAGTACAGGCCCCGGATCCGCTCCGCTTCCCCGGGCCCGTCGAGCAGCAGCGCGATCGCGTCCTCGGCGCCGAGCTTGGCCTTGGCGCTGCGGGGGATCGGCTTCACGCCGGTCGGCGACATGAAGTAGAGCCTGACGTCGTCGATGGCGCCCTGCCGCTTGGCACCGTTGGCCGGCTGCCCCACGTCGATGACGCCGGTGGTGGTGACGCCGCAGCCCGCGAGCGTGGTGAGCAGCGCGGCGGCCAGGGCGGTGCGTCGTGCCTTCACGCGCTCTCGCCCCCGCCCTGCCGCAGCGGCAGGTCCACGGTGAACACCGCGCCTCCTCCGGGTCGGTTGGCGGCCCGTACGGTCCCGTCGTGCAGGCGTACGTTCTCCAGGGTGATGGCGAGGCCCAGACCGCTGCCCTCGGAGCGGGCCCGGGCGGAGTCCGCCTTGAAGAACCGGTCGAAGACGTGCGGCAGCACCTCGGGGTCGATGCCCTCGCCCCGGTCCGCGATCTCGATCAGCAGTCGCCGCCCGTCGTCGTCCCGCGCGGCCCGGACCGTGACGTCCACCGGTTCGCCGCCGTGCTTGAGGGCGTTGCCGACGAGGTTGGCGACCACGACGTCGATGCGGCGCGGGTCCAGCCGGGCGCGTACGCCGTCGGGCAGGTCGGCGGTCACCTTGTCCTGCCAGCCGCGCGCCTGGAGGGTCTTGCGCACGGTCTCGGAGACGTCGACCTCGTCCAGGTGGAGGGCGGCGGCGCCCGCGTCGAAGCGGGAGACCTCCATCAGGTCCTCGACCATGCGGGCGAGCTTCCCGGTCTCCTCGCTGATGAGGCGGACCGCGTGGGCGGTGTCGGGGTCGAGGGTGCCGGCGTCCTCGTCGAGGACGTCGACGACGGCGGTCATCGCGGCGAGCGGGGTGCGCAGCTCGTGCGAGACGTCGGCGGCGAAGCGCCGGGAGTTGGCCTCCATGCGGCGCAGTTCGGCGACGTTCTCCTCCAGCGCCTCGGCCATGTCGTTGAAGGTGCGGGAGAGGTCGGCGAGCTCGTCGCGGCCGGTGACCTTCAGCCGGGTGTCGAGCTCACCGGCGGCGATCTTCCGGGAGGCGCGCCGCAGCTCGCGCACGGGGCGCAGCACGCCGCGCGCGGCGATCAGGGCGGGCACGGCGGCCAGGGCCACGGCGGGGACGGCGCCGCGCTGCGCGGCCTCGACCAGGGACCGGACGTTGGCCTCGTCCTCGCGGAGCGGCAGCTGCGCGTAGACCTCCAGACCGGAGGGCTGCCCGGTGTCGGCGTAGGTGACGGGCAGCCCGATGGCGAGCCAGGGGTTGCCGTCGATGTCCATGCGCTGGAACGCCGCGATGCCCGCGCGGACCTTCTTCTGCAGCCCCTTCGGGATGGCCATCCGCGCGTCGGCGGCGGGGACCATCGGCCCGTCCGCGTAGCGGACGTGGATGATCCAGTGCTGGGCCTCCCCGGCCCGGGTGAGCCCGTGCGTGAGCTCCGTCAGCTTCTGCTGGGTGGGCGGCAGGGTGTAGTCGGGGACCTGCGAGTTGACCTGCGAGCGCAGGGCCTGCACCGCCGTGTCCTGGGTGCGCTTGAGGATCGCGGTGCGGGCCTCGCGGAAGGTCAGCGCCGCCGTGATGAGCGCGCTGAGCGCGGCGACGAGCAGGAACGCGACGACGAGCCGGGCGCGCAGGCCGCCCGCGAGCGCCCTCGGGGAGGGGCGCCGCAGGGTGAGGCGGGGCGGCGCGGGACGCTTCACAGGGGCCCGAACCGGTAGCCGAAGCCGCGCACGGTCTGGATGTACTTCGGGGAGCGCGTGGCGTCCTCGACCTTGGTCCGCAGCCGCATCACACAGGCGTCGACCAGGCGGGCGTCACCGTGGTAGCTGTGCTCCCACACGTGCTCCAGGAGCTGCTGGCGGCTGAAGACCTGGCCGGGCGTCGAGGACAGGTAGAGCAGCAGCTTCATCTCGGAGGGGGCCAGGGCCAGGTCCTGGCCGTGCTTGGCCACGAGCAGTCCGGCCCGGTCGATGGTGAGGTCGCCGTGGGTCTCCACGGGCTGGGTGACGGCCGGGTCCGGGCCGCCGCCCGTGGCGACCGCGCGGCGCAGCACGGCGCGGATGCGGGCCTCCAGGACCTCGCCGCGGGCGGGCTTGACGATGTAGTCGTCGGCGCCGGCCTCCAGGCCGAGGACGACGTCGATGTCGTCGCCGCGCGCGGTGAGCATGATGATCGGGATCTGCTGGGTGGCGCGGATGCGGCGGCAGACCTCGAAGCCGCTCTTGTCGGGCAGCATCAGGTCGAGCAGGACCAGGTCGGGCCGGAAGACGTCCAGGGCCGCGAGACCGGCCTCGCCGGTCGCCGCGCCCTCGACGTCGTGGCCGCGGCGGCGCAGGGTGAGGGTGACTCCTTCCCGCACGGCCCGGTCGTCCTCGATCAACAGCACCCGTGACATGCGGACAGTATCGTTCCCATCAGCACACTTGTGCGCCTCAGGGGCCTCGGGCGGGCGAACTGTCACCGACTGCTCATATTCCTCCGCGCTCTCACCGGGCCGGTGCGGCGCCGCCCGCGAGGACGGGCCACAGCTCGGGCTCCTCGAAGTCCAGCGCCCACAGCGCGGTCCCCTCCACGCCGTACTTCCGCAGGACGGGCAGGTGTGCCGCGATGCCCCGGGCGTCCTGGTACCAGACCTCGCGCCGCCGGCCGTCCTCGGTGTAGGAGAAGTGCGGGGTCCCCGAGCCCGGGTCCAGGGCGTAGGGCGCGCCGACGCGGCGGCGCAGCGCCTCGGCCTCCCGGGCGGTGCGGTGGGTGGCGCGGGCGGGGTCGCCCACCCGGTGGTCCCAGCCGTAGGCCGGGATTCCCATCTCGATCTTGTGTGCCGGTACCCGCGCGGTGGCGTAGGCGAGGATCTCGTCGTACCAGCCGGGGGTGGACAGCGGGCCGGGTTCCTCCAGGGCGTCGTGGAGGTTGTAGCCCATGATCCGCAGCCGGTCGAGGGTGCGGCCCAGGTGCGCGTAGTCGTAGACCGGCCCCTCGTCGTGGTCGCGGGCGGCGGTGCGGGGGAAGACGGCGGCCGCGCACTCCTTCCGCAGGGCGTGCAGGCGGTCGCACACCTCGGTGGTCAGGGCGTTGAAGCCGGTGCGGAGGCGCTCGACGAGCTCCGGGGCCGCGCCGGACTCGTTCATCCGCTCGTAGTCGAGGTCGAGCCCGTCGTACGGGCCGCCGGCCACGAGCCGCACCAGGGTATCGACGTGGGTGGCGCGGCTCTTCGCGTCGCCCATGAGCCGGGCCATCCCGGCGGCGTCGAGGCTCTCGGTGACGGTCGGCACGACCTTCACACCCGCCGCGCGCAGCCCGTCGATCACCGTCCGGTCGCCGGCGCCCTCGTGCGCGGTGACGCTGTCGGCGGCGGTGGCCTCGTACCAGAACGGGCTGACGGTGTGCAGCTGGTCGGCGTGGGCGAGCGCGTCGCGGTAGGCGCCGGGTTCCCAGTAGGGCAGCCAGGCGGAGACGGTCCGCGGGGGCGGTGCGGCGGCCGGGGCCGGTGTCGCGGTGAGGACGAGCAGCAGGGTGAGGGCGGCGGCGCGGAGCATGGGGCCAGCGTCGTACGCGGCGGCGGGCGCTGCGACCGCGGTGGCCCGCCCGGGGGTCGCGCGGATACCCGACCGGACTCTGGATCTCCGGGCTACCGGGCGGTTACATAGGTGGCATGACCACCCACGAAGTGTTCAACCAGGTACCGCTCCTGGCCGATTTCACCACCGCCGACGACCCCGCGCTGCTGGAGGCCCTGCGCCGGGACGGCGGCGCCTGGGGTGAGGCGCAGGTCCGCGCCCTGGGGATGCGGGCCGGGTCGGAGGAGGTGCAGGACTGGGCGCGGATGGCCGAGGCGCACCCGCCGGTGCTGCGCACCCACGACCGCTACGGCCATCGCGTCGACGAGGTGGAGTTCCACCCGGCGTGGCACCAGCTGATGGCCGCCGCGGTCGGCAGCGGCCAGCACGCCGCGCCCTGGGTCGAGGCCCGTCCCGGCGCCCACCTGGTGCGGGCGGCGAAGTTCTACGTCTGGGCGCAGGCCGAGCCGGGCCACGGCTGCCCCGTCTCCATGACGTACGCCGCCGTCCCGGCGCTGCGCGCCCAGCCCGAGCTGGCCGCCGTCTACGAGCCGCTGCTGGCGTCGCGCACGTACGACTACGGGCTGCGGCCCCCGCTGGACAAGCGGGGGCTGATCGCCGGGATGTCGATGACGGAGAAGCAGGGCGGCTCGGACGTCCGCGCCAATACGACGGCGGCCGCGCCGGCGGGCGACGGCTCGTATGTGATCACCGGGCACAAGTGGTTCACGTCGGCGCCGATGAGCGACGTCTTCCTGGTGCTCGCGCAGGCGGAGGAGGGCCTGACCTGCTTCCTCATGCCGCGCGTCCTTCCCGACGGCACCCGCAACGCCATGCGGCTGCAGCGCCTGAAGGACAAGCTCGGCAACCGCTCCAACGCCTCGGCGGAGATCGAGTACGAGGGGGCCGCGGCCTGGCCGGTCGGTGAGCTCGGGCGCGGGGTGCGCACGATCGTCGAGATGGTCAACATGACCCGCCTCGACTGCGTCATCGGCTCGGCGGCCGGGATGCGGGCGGGGCTGCGGCAGGCGCTGCACCACGCCACGTACCGGCGGGCGTTCGGCGCCGAGCTGATCGACCAGCCGCTGATGCGCAACGTCCTGGCGGACCTCGCCGTGGAGTCCGAGGCCGCGACCGTGCTGGCGATGCGGCTGGCGGCGGCGCTGGACCGGTCCGAGGCGGGGGACGCGGCGGAGGGGGCGCTGCGGCGGCTCGCGCTGGCCGCCGGCAAGTACTGGGTGTGCAAGCGCGGCAGCACGCACGCCGCCGAGGCGCTGGAGTGCCTGGGCGGCAACGGCTACGTCGAGGAGTCGGGCATGCCCCGGCTCTACCGGGAGGCGCCGCTGCTGTCGATCTGGGAGGGCTCCGGCAATGTCGCGGCGCTGGACGTGCTGCGCGCCATGACCCGGGAACCGGCCGCCCTGGACGCCTACTTCGCCGAGGTCGACGCGGCGGCGGGCGCGGACCCCCGGCTCGACGCGGCCGCCGCCGGCCTGCGCGACCTCCTCGGCACGCTCTCCGACCCGGGGCGGGCGCAGCTCCTCGCCCGCCGCGTCGCCGAGCGGCTCACGCTCGTCCTCCAGGGCAGTCTGCTCGTCCGCTACGGCGACCCGGCCGTCGCGGACGCCTTCTGCGCCTCGCGGCTGGACGCGGACTGGGGCAACGCCTTCGGCACCCTGCCGACGGGCGCCGATCTCGGGGCGATCCTGGAGCGGGCGCTGGCCAAGGACGCGCGGTGACGGCGGCGGTCCGCACGGAGCGCTCCGGTCCGGTCACCACCGTCGTCCTCTCCCGGCCGGCCGCCCGCAACGCCGTGGACGGGCCGACGGCCGCCGCGCTGGCCGACGCCTTCCGGGAGTTCGAGGCCGACGAGGCGGCGCGGGTGGCGGTGCTGTGGGGCGAGGGCGGCACGTTCTGCGCGGGCGCCGACCTGAAGGCGTTCGGCACCGCCGACGGCAACCGGGTCGCGCCCGACGGCGACGGCCCGATGGGCCCCACCCGGCTGCGCCTGTCGAAGCCGGTCGTCGCGGCGGTCAGCGGCCACGCGGTTGCGGGCGGACTGGAGTTGGCGCTCTGGTGCGATCTGCGGGTGGTGGAGGAGGACGCGGTCCTCGGGGTCTTCTGCCGCCGCTGGGGCGTGCCGCTGATCGACGGCGGTACGGTCCGGCTGCCCCGGCTGATCGGGGCGAGCCGCGCCATGGACCTGATCCTGACCGGCCGCCCGGTGGCGGCACAGGAGGCGTACGCGATCGGGCTCGCCAACCGCCTGGTGCCGCGCGGCCGGGCGCGCCGGGCGGCGGAGGAGCTGGCGGCGGAGATCGCCCGCTTCCCCCAGGACTGCCTGCGCGGCGACCGCGCCTCCCTCCTGGACCAGGAGGGGGCGCCGGAGGAACGGGCCATGGCCGGTGAACTCGCCTACGGTCTGGCCTCCTTGCCCGGGGCGGCCGCCGGTGCGGCCCGCTTCACGGCGGGGGCGGGGCGGCACGGGGACTTCTCGGAGCTGTGAGCGGCCGATCGGCCGCCGCCCTCCCGACTCCCGCCCGCTATAGCCCAGTTGCCCGATAGATTCCGCACAGAACCGGCACACTTTTCATCCGTTCGCAGGGATTACGGCCCAGGCGCGACTTCTCCGCGTGCGAGGCCACCAAGATCTGCGTCGTGAGTGCATGGGTGCGCGCCGGGCGGGCGGGGATGGTGGCCTTCGTGGCCGTGCTGGCGACAGCGGGGGCCGCACCGGCTCCGGGTGACGACGGCCCGGGAGAGGTCCGCCTCACCGGCGCCCCGACCGCCGAGGGCCCCGGTGGTCTGATCGCCACGGTCGGCAGGGTCGCGCTCGGGACGCCGCCGAACCGTTCCGCCAAGGACGGGCCCTCGGTCGTCTTCGGCCCCCGCGGCGGCATGACGGTCGACGCCGGCGACGGCGCGGCCGTGGTGATCGGCGGCGGCCCGGGGTGCCGGACGGTCAGCGCCCGCGCCGGCAGCGGTGCGGCCGTCGTCATCGGCTGCCCCGGGGCACCGCGCCCACCGGCCGCACGCCCCGCACCGCCCGCACCGCCCGCACCGCCCGCACCGGCGCGGCCCGCACCGCCCCGGCCGCCCGAGCCCGCACCGCCCCCGCCGCCCGAGCCCGTCCGGTCGCCGGCGCCCGAGCCCGTACGCCCGCGCGCCCTCGCAGCTCCCGCGCCTCCGGCTCCGCGGCCCAGGGCCACCCCCGCGGCGGCGCCGGTCCGGCACGTCGCGCCGCGCGCCTACCACCAGTCGATGCCCCGGCCGCCCCAGGGCGGCGCGTCGCTGGTCACCCTCACCCTCGTGATCACCGCCCCGGCCGTGCTCTCCGCCGCCCTGCTGCGCCCGCGCGGTGGCGGCGGCGGACGACGCGGCTGATCCCCTCGCCCGCCCATCCTCATACCCGGAGGCCCCCCTTGTCCGAGTGGCTGGTCCTGACCATCGCGATGGCCGCCGCCTGCGTGGTCGTCCTGTCCATCACCGTGCTGCGGGAGCGCAGGCGCGGCGCGGACGTCGACCCGAGCGAGACACCCGATGTGATCGAGTACATGACGATGATGGTGGGGGTCGTCTACGCCATCGTGCTGGGCCTGGCCATCGCCGGCGTCTGGGAGGCGCGCAGCAGCGCCCAGTCCGAGGTCGTCGCGGAGGCCCAGGCGCTGCACGAGGTCAGCGAGCGGGTCCAGGTGTACGCGCCGGAGGCCCGCGGCCGCATCCGCGAGGACGTCGAGGCGTATGTGAGCCACGTGGTGCACAAGGAGTGGCCGGTGATGCTGGAGACCGGCAAGCTGACCGACGAAGGCGCGCGGCTGCTGGGCAAGGTGCGCGAGGACGTCACCTCCTACGAGCCGCGCGACGACCACGAGGGACAGTCGTACCAGCCGCTGATGGACCAGGTCGGCGCCATCGACGCCGCGCGCTCCGCCCGCGCGCAGAACGCGGAGGAGACCATGCCGGGCGTGGTGTGGTTCGGGCTGATCGCGGGGGCGCTGGTGGCGGTGGGGCTGATCTTCACCCTCCAGATCCGGCGGTCGCCGCGGGAGCTGCTGCTGGCGGGGATCTACAGCGCCCTGATCGCCTTCCTCCTCTTCCTCATCTGGGACTTCAACTCGCCCTTCGGCCACACCGTCGCCGACGCGACGGGCCCGTTCACCGATCTGTTCTCCATCTGACGGGCAGGTGCTTGAGCCCGTTCTGGAAGTTGGAGGCCAGCCGCACCGGTTCGCCCGCCCGCTCCAGGCCGGGCAGCCGCTCGACGGTGGCGCGCAGCATGGCCCGCGTCTGCACGCGCGCGAGGTGGGCGCCGAGGCAGAAGTGCGGGCCGAAGCCGAAGCTGACGTGGTCGTTGGGGGTGCGGGTGACGTCGAAGCGGTCGGGGTCGGGGAAGACGCGTTCGTCGCGGTTGGCGGAGGCGTGGTAGACGACGACCTTCTCGCCGCGCCGGATCCGCACCCCGGCGAGCTCGGTGTCGCGGGTGGCGGTGCGCCGGAAGTCCATGACGGGCGGCCAGTAGCGCAGCATCTCCTCCACGGCGGTGCCGGTCGTCTCCGGCCGGGTCCGGAAGAGTTCGTACTGCTCGGGGTGGTCGAGGAGGGTCAGCAGGCCGCCGGGGACGCCGTTGCGCAGCGTTTCGTTCCCGGCCACCGCGAAGAGGAAGAACATCGTCTCGAACTCCTCGCGGCTCAGGCCGCCTTCGCGCATGTGGGCCATCACGCTGCCGGGGCGCGGCTCGTCGGCCAGGGCGTGGGCGTAGGCGAACATGTCGGCCAGGGCCGCGCGCGAACGCGGGCTGATCATGGTGCCGTCGGGGCGGGCGAGCGTGGCCGGCCGGTGGGCGAGGGCGGCGCGGCCGATGGGGCTGAGCGCGGCCGCGTCGGCGGTGACGGAGCGCGCGAGGTCGGGGTCCTGGTAGCCGATGACCCGGTCGGACCAGTCGCGGAGCAGCCGCCGGTCGCGCTCCGGTACACCCATGACGTGGGCGAGGGTCCACACCGGCAGGTCCGCGGCGAGCTCCGCGAAGTCCGCCGCCCCCCGGTCGGCGACGGCGTCGAGGAGGGCGTGGGCGCGGGCCTCGACGACGGCCTCCAGTTCCCGCACGGCGCGCGGGGTGAAGGCCGACGCGACGATGCGGCGCAGCCGGGCGTGGGCGGGCGGGTCCTGGTTGAGCATCATGGTCCGGACGAACGCGAGGTCCTCGGCGCTGTCGGGGTCGGCGATCTGGGTGGCGCCCAGGTGCGAGGAGAAGAGCTCGGGGCTGCGCAGCACGTGTTTGACGTCGGCGTGCCGGAAGACGGCCCAGAATCCGGGGCCCGCGGGCCAGGGCCCGACGGCCGGTTCCCCGATCCGGCACACGGGGCTGCTGTTCCGTAACGCGCGGAAGCGGTCGTAGGGGACGCCGCGGGCGTAGGTCTCGGGGAGATAGACGTCGGCGGTCGCCTCGGACGGGGTCATCCTTCGGACCGTACGCCCTCCTCTGGCGTGGGCGTCAAGCCCTCGCCACAATGGCGGAGTGACCCTGAGTCCGGAAGAAGCGCAGAAGGTCCTCGCGGAGAACTTCGCGGCGTGGGTGCTGGAGCTCGGCCTGACCGTGGAGGAGACGGGCGAGCTGCACGCCGTCCTGCGATTACCGTGGTCGGCGCGGCTCGCGCGCGAAGGCGGGGCGATTTCCGGCCAGGCGCTGATGGCCGCGGCCGACACCGCCACCGTCCTCGCCGTGTCGTCCGCCCGGGGCGGTTACGGACCCATGACCACCGTCCAGCAGTCGACGACCTTCCAACGGGCCGTGAGCGGTACGGACGTGCTGGTCACGGCGCGGGTCACCAAGCTCGGGCGGCGCTTCGCGTTCACCGACGTCACGCTGACGGCACAGGGCTCGGACGGCCCGGCGGCGCACGCGAGCACCGTGTACGCGTTCCCCGGCTGACCCGGCCGACCCGGTCCGGCCGTGCGCGTCACGGCGGGCCCGGTGGCCGGATGGCACTCCACGCGCTCTTGAGGCGGCCGCTTCCCATGGTCTTGGCTGGGGTGGCGCGCCGGCTCCGCGGCGGCACGGACAACGGACAGGAGGTACCGGACAATGACCGACATCGCGTCCGACAGGGCGGGTCCATCCGACATCGTCGGCGAGGCGGAGGTGGACGCGCTCGTCCGCGGGATCTGTTTCAAGACCGGGCCACCGCGCCTGCTCGGCGTCGAACTGGAATGGCTCGTCCATGACCTGCGCGACCCCACCCGGCCCGTACCGCCGCCCGTGCTGGCGGCCGCCGCCGACCGCCTGCGCGCCCTGCCGCTGCGGTCCCTGATCACCGTCGAACCCGGTGGCCAACTGGAGTTCAGCTCCCGGCCCGCGGACTCCCTCACCGCCTGTGTGAAGGAGGTCTCCGCCGATCTGGCCGCCGCCCGTCCCGCGCTGCGCGACCTGGGGCTCGTCCTCGCCGGCTACGGCCAGGACCCCTGGCATCCCCCGCGCCGCGTCCTCGACACCCCCCGCTACCGGGCCATGGAGGCCTTCTACGACCGGCGCAACGACGCCGGCCGGACGATCATGTGCCGTACGGCGTCCGTCCAGGTCTGCGTCGACGCCGGGTTCGAGGAGCCGGGCCCGCTCGGCTTCGGCCGGCGCTGGCGGCTGGGGCACCTGCTGGGCGCGGTCCTCGTCGCCGCGTTCGCCAACTCCCCGCTGCACCGGGGCCGCCCCACGGGCTGGCGCTCCACCCGGCAGGCCGCCTACACGCGCGTCGACCCCGGACGCGCCCTGGCCCCGCCCGAGGGCCCCGATCCGCGGGCGGCGTGGGCGGCGTACGTCCTGGACGCGCCGGTGATGTGCCTGCGGTCCGACGACGGGCCCTGGGACGCGCCCGCGGGCCTGAACCTGCGCCGCTGGACGCGCGCCCCGCTGCTCCGGCCGCCCACGGCCGACGACGTCGCCTATCACCTGACCACGCTGTTCCCGCCGATACGGCCGCGTGGCCACCTGGAGCTGCGCATGATCGACGCGCAGCCCGGGGAGGACGGCTGGCTGGTGCCGCTCGCCGTGGCGGCCGCCCTGTTCGACGATCCCGTGGCGGCCGAGACGGCCTACCGCGCGGTGAAGGCCCTCGCGGACACGGCGGGACCCGAGCCGGCGCCGGCCAATCCGCTGTGGCGCAAGGCCGCCCGCCACGGCCTGTCCGACCCCGAGCTGCACACCGCCGCGGTCGGCTGCTTCGCCGCGGCCCGCGAGGCGCTGCCCCGGCTCGGCGCGCCGCCGCGCGTCCTCGACGCCGTCGACGCCTTCACCGAGCGGTACGTCGAGCGCCGCCGGTGCCCCGCCGACGATCTTCTCGACCATGTCCTCGGCAAGGAGAGCCGCACATGACCACCTCGGAGCTGGATCCCGAAACGCTCCGGCGGCGCGCGGGGGAGGCCCTGCGCGCCGCCCGGGAACGCACCCGCGCCCTCACCGACTGCGTGGACGAACGGGAGCTGACCGCCCAGCACTCCCCCCTGATGTCCCCGCTGGTGTGGGACCTGGCGCACATCGGCAATCAGGAGGAGCAGTGGCTGCTGCGCGCCGTGGGCGGCCACGAGGCGCTGCGGCCCGAGATCGACTCGGTGTACGACGCGTTCGAGCACCCGCGCGCCGAGCGCCCCGCGCTGCCGCTGCTGCCGCCCGCGGAGGCGCACGGCTATGTCGCGGACGTGCGTGACCGGGTGCTGGACGTCCTGGAGACGGCGCCGCTGCGCGGCGCCCCGCTGGTGGAGGCGGGCTTCGCCTTCGGCATGATCGCCCAGCACGAGCAGCAGCACGACGAGACGATGCTGATCACCCATCAGCTGCGCCGGGGGCCCGCCGCGCTCGCCGCCCCCGAACCACCGCCGGCCGGTCCCGACACGGCCCGGCTGCCGGCGGAAGTCCTCGTCGAGGGCGGCCCGTTCACGATGGGCACCTCCACCGAGCCCTGGTCCCTCGACAACGAGCGGCCGGCGCACCCGCGCTTCGTGCCGTCCTTCCTCATCGACACGCTGCCGGTCGACAACGGCGCGTACCTGCGGTTCATCGAGGACGGCGGCTACGACGACGCCCGCTGGTGGCACCCCGAGGGCTGGGAGCAGGTGCGCCGCCACGAGCTGCGCGCGCCGCTGTTCTGGCGGCGCGAGGGCGGCGGCTGGGTGCGGCGGCGGTTCGGGGTCGTGGAGCCCGTACCGCCGGACGAACCGGTGCTGCATGTGAGCTGGTACGAGGCCGCGGCGTACGCGGCGTGGGCGGGGCGGCGGCTGCCGAGCGAGGCGGAGTGGGAGAAGGCCGCCCGCCACGACCCGGCCTCGGGCCGCTCCCGGCGCTATCCGTGGGGTGACGCCGACCCCACGCCCGAGCACGCCAACCTCGGCCAGCGGCACCTGCGGCCGGCCCCGGTGGGTGCCTATCCGGCCGGTGACTCGCCGCTGGGCGTGCGGCAGCTGATCGGTGACGTGTGGGAATGGACGTCGAGCGACTTCCTGCCCTATCCGGGCTTCAGGGCGTTCCCCTACCGGGAGTACTCACAGGTGTTCTTCGGTGAGGCCCACAAGGTGCTGCGCGGTGGGTCGTTCGCCGTGGACCCGGTCGCCTGCCGCGGGACGTTCCGCAACTGGGACCTGCCGGTGCGCCGGCAGATCTTCGCCGGCTTCCGCACGGCGCGCGACGCGGAGCCCTCCTGATGTGCCGCCATCTTGCAGTCCTGGGCCCGGACTCCGCCATCGGCGCGACGGTCATGGAGCCGCCGTACGCGCTCTTCCGCCAGTCGTGGGCGCCGCGCCGGCAGCGGTTCGGCACGGTCAACGCGGACGGCTTCGGGGTCGGCTGGTACGCGCCGGGCGACCCGGTGCCGGCCCGCTACCGGCGGGCCGGGCCGATCTGGGCCGACCAGTCCTTCACCGACCTCGCCCGCGTGGTGCGCACCGGGGCGCTGCTGGCGGCCGTGCGGGACGCCACCGAGGCGAGCGCGGACGGCGAGGCCGCCGCGGCGCCGTTCACCGCCGGCCCGTGGCTGTTCAGCCACAACGGCGCGCTGCCGGGCTGGCCGGACTCCATGGCCGCGCTCGCCGGGCGGGTGCCGCCCGGCGATCTGCTGCGGCTGGCGGCGCGCTGCGACTCGGCGTTCGTGTGGACGCTGGTCGAGCAGCGGCTGCGCGGCGGCGAGAGCGCCGAGCGGGCGCTCGCCGACACCGTCGCCGACGTGGCCGCGGCCGCGCCCGGCGCCCGGCTCAACCTGCTGCTCACCGACGGCGCGACCATCACCGCCACCGCCTGGGGCGACACGCTGTGGTACCTGACCGGCCCGGACGGCCGGACGGCCGTGGCCTCCGAGCCCTACGACGACGACCCGCGCTGGACCGAGGCGCCCGACCGCACGCTGCTGACCGCCACCCGCACCGCGCTCGCCCTGACACCGCTGTCCGCGCACGCCCCGCACGTGCCGATCGAGGAGCCCGTTCTGTGAGCCCGTTCGCCCTGACCCGCACGCTCCCCCTCGACGCGACCGCCGCCGCCCTGCGCGCGGACGTCGCCACGGGGCTGACCCGCTCGCCCAAGGAACTGCCGCCCAAGTGGTTCTACGACGCCCGCGGCAGCGAACTGTTCGACGAGATCACCCTGCTGCCCGAGTACTACCCGACGCGCGCCGAACGGGAGATCCTCATCGCCCGCGCGGACGAGATCGCCGCGGCCACCCGAGCCCGTACGCTCGTGGAGCTGGGCTCGGGCTCCTCCGACAAGACCCGCCACCTCATCGGCGCGCTCGGCTCGCTCGACCACTACGTGCCCGTCGACGTCAGCGAGAGCGCCCTGACCGGCGCGGCCCGCACGCTGCTCGCCGACCATCCGGCGCTCACCGTGCACGCCCTCGTCGCCGACTTCCAGTACGGCCTCGCCCTGCCGGACACCCCCGGCCCGCGGCTGCTCGCCTTCCTCGGTGGCACGATCGGCAATCTGCGGCCCGCCGAGCGGGCGGTCTTCCTCGCCGCCGTCCGCGCCGAGCTCTCCCCCGGCGACGCGCTGCTGCTGGGCACCGACCTGGTCAAGGACGAGCGGACGCTGGTGGCCGCCTACGACGACGCGGCCGGGGTGACCGCCGCGTTCGACAAGAACGTCCTCACCGTCATCAACCGCGAGCTCGGCGCCGACTTCGATCCCGACGACTTCGACCACGTCGCCCTGTGGGACGCGAAGGAGGAGTGGATCGAGATGCGGCTGCGGGCCCGGCGCGCCCTCGTCGTCAAGGTCCCCGCGCTCGACCTCGCCGCCCACTTCGCGGCGGGCGAGGAGCTGCGCACGGAGGTCTCGGCGAAGTTCCGCCGCGAGGGGGTGCGGGCGGAGCTGGCGGCGGCCGGGTTCGCCCTGAGCCACTGGTGGACGGACCAGGAGGGCCGCTTCGCACTGTCCCTGTCCGTGCCGGTCGATCTGCCGGTGTGAGCAAGGACGTCGAGCGGACGGACGGCGACAGCCTGCCGACGGGCTGGTCCGGGCGGCCGACGACTTGACGGCGGACGCGGTGATCGTCGGCGCGTCCGAGCAGGCGGGGCACCGCATCGTCGGCTCGGTCGCGGTCCGCCTGGTGAAGGCGGGCCGGTGGCCGGTGACGGTGGTGCCGTAGCGGGCACTCGCCGGACACGACTAGGCTGCCTCCTTCCCACTGCACGCTGGGGGCGGGAGCGGAGACCGGGTGGAAGGCGGAGCATCGTCGATGGCGGATCCAGAAATGGGAATTTGCAGCCACAGTTTGACGATTTGGTCCATTTAAAGACATTTGATCATCCGTCAGCGCGCGCAGTGCGTCGTATTTCCCTAGGTTGAAGGCTGTCAGGCGGGGAATCTCTCCCCCTGCAAACCGAAGGAAGTACCTCATGCGCACCATGCGCAACACGGCCACTGTCCGGACCTTCCTGATCGCCGCGATCGCCGTAGCCGGCTTCACCGTCGCGCCCGCTCTCGCCTCCGCCCAGTCCGGTACGGGAAGCGCCCGGACTCACAACGCCGCCGGAGCCCCCGGAAGTAACGGCGCCAACGGGGTCGGGACCCTCGGCGGTATCGGCGGCCTCGGTGGCACCGGTGGCGCCGCGGGTGCCAACGGCAACGGAGGCACCGGAGGCGCCGGTGGCAACGCCACCGGCATCGCGAGCGTCGGCGGGGCCGGGGGCGCGGGCGGCGCGGGGGGCGCCAACGGCAACGGCGGTAACGGCGGCTACGGCGGAGAGGCCAAGCTCGGCGGCACCGGTGGCAAGGGTGGCGTCGGCGGTGTCGGCGATGCCGGTGCCGGTATCGCCGGTGGTAAGGGCGGCAACGGCGGCGCCTCCATCGTCGGTGGCGGCCACACGGGCGGCACGGGTGGGGCCGGCGGTGCGGCCAGCCCTGTGTGCCCGGGCAAGCCCGGCGGTAACGGCACCGCCGCCACGCTACTCGCGGACGGCACCACCGGTGCCACCGGCGCTGCCGGCAAGACCACTCTCCCCTGCTGAACAACTCCCGTGAACGGGTCACCGCGGCACGACAGAAGCCCGGATCCGGAGCACCACACACCGTGACTACTGAACACTGACGCGCAGCCAGTGAAGTACGGGACCCGGACGAGTGCCCAGCTGAGATGCCTCAGCCGGGCACTTTCCGTTGTACGCGGTCTGCCCGCACGCCGGCCCCGTGCGGCCACCGGAGCGCCGGCGGAGGCCCGCAATGCCTGGGACCGGTGTGGCTTGGGAAGGCAGACGGTTCTCGGCCTCCTGGTCAAGCCGCGAGCCGCTCGATGTCACCCTCGTCTCACCTGATCACGGCGGGGATGTCTGGGCGGTTGGTGGACGACGAGTCGGCGGCGAAGATCGTCATCGTCGACAACCGTTCCAGCGATCTTGCCGGTTACGACAGTGTGCTTCTGGCCGACATCCTCGATGAGCTGCCCGACCTCGACTGCACGGGCTACGACCAGGACGCGCGCAGCTCAGCCAGCGCGTGGTCCCCACCCTCGTGCGGGGCGTCGCAGTGCGGCCACGGGTCGTCGGCGGGCCACAGCGGTGGCCCGCCGATCGAACTGTCGTGGACCCTTCAGTCGCCGTCGTCCAGGCGGAAGCCGACCTTCAGCCCCACCTGGTAGTGGCCGATCGCGCCGTTCTCCACGAAGTGGCCCCGGATCTGCGTGACCTCGAACCAGTCGAGGTTCCGGAGGGTCTGCGCGGCGCGGGTGAGGCCGTTGCGGATGGCGGCGTCCACGCCGTCCGGCGCGGAACCGACGATCTCGGTCACGCGATAGGTGTGGTTCGTCATCGTGCGTCTCCAGGCGGTGGCCGGTCCGGACTCCACCACCGTGGCGCACCCGGCGGCGCGCCGCGAGGCGAGCGCCGCCGTTGGCGTCAGGGGCTAGCCCCGGGGCCGTACCAGCGAGAGGACCTGCGGCAGCGGGTACCAGTCGGCGGTGGCGAAGCTGGCGTGGGCCCTGGCGAGGAGGGCGACGCGGTCGCGGGCCTGGGGTTCGGTGGGGCGGGTGATGTCGATGGCGGGCGGCACCTTGTGCGCGTCCGTCATGACGACGAGGTAGTGACGGCTGTCGTACCAGGCGGTGTCGATGCCACCGTTGACGTACGTGCTCGCGTCGCCGTCGAAGAGGACGAACCACGGGCGGAGGGCCGCGTCGGTGTAGCGCGTGCGCGGGTCCCCGGTGGCCGCGCCGTGCACGGCCGGGAAGGCGGCCGCCTGCCGCAGGCGGCCGGCGGCGGCGAGGTCGCGCAGGTGGCCCGCGTACTCCCGGTCGGTCCAGAGCCGGTCGGCGGGGTTGTTCTCCTCCAGCGTGCCGGGGATCAGCTCCACGACGAACTTGCCCGCGAGCGCGGACCGGGCGGGCCAGCCGTTCGCCCGTACGGCCGCGTCGAGGGTGGCGCCCTTGGCGTCGCCGGTGAGGTCGGCGGGGCGGTAGAGGGCGTCGCCGAGCTTCTCGGTCAGCAGCGCGTCCAGTTCGGCCGGGCCGCGCCCGCTGTCGGCGTTGAAGCCGTCCTTCATCTCCACCTTGAGCAGCACCGGCCGGTGACCGGGGTGGGCGTCGTGCCAGGCCCGGATGTCGGCGAGGCAGCCGGCGAGCGGCTGGTTGCGGGCCTTGGTCCGCAGCTCGGCGGGGGTCGTGGCGCCCTCGCAGTTGTTGTCGTTGCGCAGCGGGCTCCCGTGGGAGACCCGGAAGGAGCGGCCGCCGAAGCCGTTGGTCCATACGTCGAGTTCGAGGAGCGAGGCGCCGGAGTCGAGGGCGTCGGCGAAGTAGGGGTACTTGGCCTTGTCGTAGGCGTTGTGGACGCCCACGGAGGTGGTGGCGGAGTACGCGGACCCGTCGGCCCTGTCGGCCCCGCCGGTTTCCGCGCCGGCCGGTGCCGCCGACACGGCCAGGGCGGCGGCCCCGGCCGTGAGCCCGATCACCGCTCTGTTCACTGCTCCGCGTACGACCAGGCGTGCGCCCACGTCCCCCACCGCTTTCGTTCATCTCGCCGATATGAGCGAGAGGCAGGGTACGTGAGCAACACCTATTGTTCGAACGTGGGTTCAGTCCCGGTCGTACGGGGTCCGGGCGATCTCCGGGATCTCGGTGTCCAGGGGGACGGACCCGGAGCGTACGAGCCCGAGCTGGACGCCCTGGCGCGGCAGCACCGCGTCCAGCAGCCAGTCGGCCGCGACCCGGATCCGATTGCCGGGCATGGCCGCCAGATGGTAGCCGCGGGTGACGGCGTTGGCGAGCGGGCCGGAGAGCGGGATGTGCAGCGGGTTGGCCGCCGCCTGCACGCCGCCCAGGTCGACGGTGAACCCGAGGTCGCGGTGCTTGTACGGGCGGCGCGCCCCGCGCCCGTAGGAGGCGGCGACGTTGCGGGCGACGGCCTTGCCCTGGCGCTGGGCGTGCTGGGCGGTCATGGGGGTGAGCTCACCGGGACGGGTGAGGTCGGGGACGGCCGCGGCGTCGCCGCACGCGAAGACCTCCGGGTGGCCGGGGACCGTCAGGTATTCGTCGACGCACAGCCGGCCCCGCTCGGTGGGCAGGCCCATGCCCTCGACCAGCGGGTCGGGGCGTACCCCGACGCACCAGATGAGCGAGCGCGTGGCGAGGAACTCGCCGTTGTCGAGCCGGACGCCCTCATGTGTCGCCTCCTTGACGGACGTTCCGGTGAGGACCTCCACACCGCGGGCGCGCAGCACCTTGTCGGCGGTGTGCGAGAGCCGCTCGTCCAGGCCGGGCAGCAGGCGGGGCGCGACGTCGATGAGCAGCCAGCGGGCGCGTACGCCCATGGCCCGCAGGGCGCTGTTGCGGCGTACGAGGGCGTCGGTGACCAGGACGCCGTGGGCGGCGACCTCGGTGCCGGTGTAGCCCGCTCCGACGACGACGAACGTCAGCCGGGCGGCGCGTTCCTCCGGGTCGGTCGCGACGCCGGCCAGCTCGGTCTGGCGGATGACGTGGTCGCGGAGGTAGAGCGCCTCGGGCATGCCCCGGAAGCCGTGCGCGTGCTCGGCGACGCCGGGGATGGGCAGCAGCTTGTTGACGCTGCCGACGGTCAGGACGAGCCGGTCGTAATCCAGCTCGCCGCGCCCGCCCTCGGGGTCGACGTACTCGATCCGGCGGCCGTCCAGGTCGACGGTGTCGACGTGGCCGAGGACGAGCCGGACCCCCGGCAGGGTCCCGGTCAGGGAGACCGAGACCCGCCGGGGTTCGAGGACACCGGCGGCGACCTCGGGCAGCAGGGGCAGGTACAGGAAGTAGTCGTTGGGGTTGATCAGCACGATCTCGGCAGCGCCGCGCGCCGTGCGCGACAGCTCCCGGGCGGCGTGGTAGCCGGCGAATCCGGCTCCGACGATCACGATGCGGGCTCGGCTGCTCACTGACGGCTCCTGGGTCGGGTGCGTCCGGTGGCGGGGCGAGTGCCACTGCCGGGTGACGGGGCGAGTACGGCTGTCGTTCCGGGTAACCGGCGCGCGCCGCGCTCAAACGCGCCGTCAACAAGCCCTGCCGCTCGTATACATAACTGCATGATTGTGCAGTGGTTCGGGGCGTGACGCTCCCGCGCGCGGCGTGCCGGGCAAGCACTGGACGGGCCCTTGGACGGGCGCGGAACGAGCGAGGGGCCGGTACGAGCGTGGGCGGCGACGAATTCATCAGCTGGCGCAACCATTTCCTGCTGCTGCTCGACCGGATCCCGACCCCGATCGCCATCTGCCGGGCGGACGGCGAGGTCACGCTCGCCAACCCGGCGATGGCCGCCGAATGGGGCACGGCACCCGTCCGGCTGCGCGGCCGCAACCTCCAGGACCTGTTCCGGCCGCGCGCCCCCGGTCGGCTGGACCGGCACATCGAGGCGCTGCGGCTGGGCCGCCGGCCGCGCCATCCCATCGAGGTGCGCTGGCTGGTGGGCATGGACGGCGTCGAGCGGGAGGGCGAGCTGCTCGTGGACCCGGTCGGCGAGGCGTTCCCGGCGAGCCCGATGCTGCTGGCGGTGTTGCGCGTACGGGCCGAGCAGGTGCCGCGTCAGGTCGAGCCGATGGCGGAGGTCAGCGGGGTGGAGGGGCACATCCTCGCGCTGGCCGCCGCCGGGGCCACGACGGCGGCCATCGGCAAGGCCGTGGGGCTGACCGTGGACGGCGTCAACTACCACTTGACCCGGCTCACCCGGCGGTGGCGGGTGCCCAACCGTACGGCGCTGGTGGCGAAGGCGTACGTCCTGGGCGTGCTCTCCGTCCGCGAGTGGCCGCCGGCCCCGGCGTCTCAGCGGCGGGGGGCGTGCCGCAGTACGCAGTCGCCGCACATCCCACCGGGCAGGACGCGGTAGTACAGGCAGCAGGTCGTGCGGACGAAGGACGGGCGGCCCCGGCTGCCCAGGGTGCCGGTGTCGCGCAGGAGGGGGTCCTCCAGGAGTGCCCGGGTCAGGGCGAGCGCGCGGGCCGCGGTCCCCGGCCGGTCGTGCTCGCGGCACCAGGTGTGCAGCACCCCCAGGGCGCCCGCCAGGGACGAGCCGGCGTTGCCCCACAGCAGCCGGCCGGAGACGGGGACGACGGCGCGCGTGTGGAGGTGCAGGGTGCTCAGCGGCCCGTGCAGGACGTGGGTGCCGATCAGCGCCGCGAGTCCCGTGAGGTCCGGGGCGGGCGGCAGGGCGGTCGGGTGCGGCAGCCACAGATCGTCCGGGGCCGTACGGGCGGGGTGCCATCGGAGCCGGCCGTCGGCGAGGTCGGGGACCCGCCCGGTCCGCGCGGCCGAGCCGAGGGCGATGGACAGCAGCCGTCCCGCGATGCCCTGGAAGGCGATGGAGGCGGCGACGCGCCGGTCCGCCGTCCCCAGCCGCTCCGCCACGATTCCGACGCGGGCCCGTACGGCTTCCTCGTCCAGGGGGAGGTAGCCCTCGTAGGCGAGCGCGCGGTCGTCTTCGGTCCGCAGGGTGAAGAACGGGCCGACTGCTGGATCGTGGGTCATCGCACCTGGCCGGGAGAGGGGACGCGGCGGAATCGCAGTGTCCCAGACGGCTCGCGGGGGTGCGTGGCCCAGGTGCCGGTTCTCGGAGGTGGTGGCTGTGGCAGGCTGCGGGGAGGCGCCCGGCCGGTCAGGTCGCCGGGCCGGAGGAGCGGGAAGCGCAGCGAAGTGAATACGTCGGATCATTCAGGCCGTCCGGGTTGGACATCCGCCCCCGCCGTCCACCGCGACGCCGTCGCGGCGGAGACCGCGAGGTTCGTGGCGGCCGTCAAGGGCGCCGACCCGGCCACGCCGGTGCCCACCTGTCCGGGTTGGACGCTCGTCGACCTCGTCAGGCACGCGGGCAGCGTGCAGCGCTGGTTCTCCGTCCTGCTGCGTCAGCTCGTCCAGGAACCACCGCGGAGCCGCGACGTGGAGCTGCGGCTGCCGGCGAGCGAGGACGGCTACGCCGACTGGCTGACGGCGAGCGCGGCCGAGGCGGAGAGCGCGTTCGCCACCTTCGACCCGGACGCCCCGATGTGGGCGTGGGGCGCCGATCAGCACGCCAGGTTCTGGGTGCGGCGCATGCTGTTCGAGACCCTGGTGCACCGCGTCGACGCGGAACTCGCGCTCGGTCTGCGGCCCGTGATCGACCGCGACCTGGCGGCCGACGGAGTGGACGAGTTCCTGGTCAACCTGCCCTTCGCCGCGTTCTTCGCCCCCGGGGTGGCCGACCTGCGGGGCGAGGGCGAGACCCTCGCCTTCCGGTGCACCGATACGAGCGGGCACTGGCTGGTCCGGCTCCGGCCCGACGGCTTCGGGCTCGTCCCGGACCCCGAGGGCGCCGAGGCGCCCGCCGACGCCACCGTCCGGGCGTCCGCCGCGGATCTGCTGCTGCTGATGTACGGCCGCGCCGACCGCCGCTCGAACGCCTTCGAGGTGCTCGGGAACGAGGACCTCCTGACGCTCTGGTCCGCCAACTCCGCGTTCTGAGTCGCCGGTGGTTCAGGGGGCCGCCGGCCGGCAGAGGAGATCCTCGATGAGGTGGCGCAGGGCGCGTTGCGCCGTGATCAGTGGATCGGGGTCGGCGCTGGTGCCGGTGGCGGTGACGACGACGGACCGGCGTCCCCCGTCGGTGACGCCGGTCCTGACGGAGCTGCCCTCCACGTCACCGCCGTGTCCCCACTGCGTGATGCCGCAGGGCAGCGGCTGGCTCATCAGCCCCAGCCCGTAGCGCAGCCCCGGCAGCAGCAGTTGGAAGCCCCTGCTGGTGGCCGGCACGGTCCGGCGCATCTCGGCGAGCTGGGCGGCGGGCAGCAGGCGGCCGGTGAGCAGCGCGGTGAGGAAGCGGTCCAGGTCGTCCGCGGTGGTGACGATGGTGCCCGCCGCGCCGGCCAGGGACAGGTTCCGCACGGTGGTGTCGACCCATGCCGGGGAGTCGGAGAACCGGTGGTAGGTGTGGGCGTGGGGTGCGGGCAGGTACGGGGTGTCGCCGGGCTCGTACGTATGGGTGAGGCGCAGCGGGCGGACGACGCGGTCCCGCACCGCCGCGGGCCAGGGCCGGCCGGTCGCCTTCTCGATGATCAGGCCGAGGAGGAGGTAGTTGGTGTTGGAGTACGACCAGCGCGGCTCCGTCTCCAGCGGCCCGGCGGGCGGGAAGCCCGGCGGGTGCAGCAGGGCCGCGGCGATCTCGTCCCGGGGGCTGACGTGGGCGAGCCGGTGGCGCTCGAAGTGGGCCACCGTGTCGGGGATGTCGTCGGCGAAGTCGTGGAGGCCGCTGGTGTGCTGGAGCAGGTTCCGCACGGTGATGCGGCGGCCGTCGTTGCCGTGGCCCCGGACCAGGCCGGGCAGCCACTCCTCCACCGTATCCGCCGGTGAGAGCCGTCCCTCGGCGGCCAGCTGAAGGATCACCGTGGCCACGAACACCTTGGTGACACTGGCCGCCCGGAAGAACGCCGTGCCGGGAACGGGCCGGCCGCCGCCCAGCTCCGCCTCACCGGCGCTCGCCCGCAGGACGTGCCCGCCGGTGCGGACCCGGACGGCGAGCCCGACGAACCCGCCCTCGCGGCGGGCCTTCTCCACCGCCGTGCCGAGCTCCTCCCGCGCGGACGCGGGCGGCGGCCCGGCGGTCGCGGTCGGCGACGCCGGGG
The DNA here is from genome assembly GCF_055560115.1 of Streptomyces sp. NPDC023527. NCBI lineage: Bacteria > Bacillati > Actinomycetota > Actinomycetes > Kitasatosporales > Streptomycetaceae > Streptomyces > Streptomyces sp. NPDC023527. The sequence goes on along the minus strand of NZ_JBVHJJ010000010.1, from coordinate 157,111 downwards.
CGGCGAGCAGGGCGCCCAGCAGGGCGGCGGCCAGCGCCGCGGAGACCGCGAGGCGGAGCCGGGGGCTGACTGCCGGTCGGGTACCGGTGGAGACCGTCACGCTGCCACTGTCGCGGATCACCTCGGCGGCTGCCAGTGACGCCCCCGCGGGGCCGCCTCGCTCTCGCTCGGATGAGCCGCTGAGGCGCGGGGCGCCACACCAGGCGCGTGGAGCATCATGACAGCGTGTCAACCTCTCTGTACTCTCGGCTGACAACGATGTCGGAGCCAGACGGAGCGTCACCCGAGGGGCGTGGGACATGAGATGGACCGGACACCTGGGACCGCGCTGCGGTGCGGCCGCGCTCGCCCTCGCGGCGGTGCTGGGCTCCACCGGGCTCCTGCCCCCGCGGCAGGCCGCCGCGGCCGAGGACCTGACCGGGCTGGTCAATCCCTTCATCGGCACGCAGAACGAGGGCAACACCTTCCCCGGCGCCGCCGTCCCGTTCGGCATGGTGCAGCTCTCCCCCGACACCGGGCACAGCACCGGCTACGACTACAAGCACAACCGCATCCGCGGCTTCAGCGCGGTGCACCTCTCCGGAGTCGGCTGCCGCATCGGCGGTGACCTGCCCGTCCTGCCCACCACGGGCGAGGTGACGCGGACCGACAACGCCCGCTACGCGGCGACGTTCGACCACCGCGACGAGACGGCCCGGCCCGGCTACTACCGCGTCGGCCTCTCCGGCGGGGTCACCGCCGAGCTGACGGCGACCGCGCGCACCGGCCACCAGCGCTACACCTTCCCCGCGACCGACAAGGCCAACGTCCTGCTCAACACCGGGCAGTCGCTGCACCGCACGGTCTCCACCACCGTCGAGGTGCTCGACTCGCGCACGGTCCGCTCGGCCATCACCGGCCGCGGCTTCTGCCAGGACACCCGCCCGTACACCCTCTACACCCTCACCCGCTTCGACCGCCCCTTCAGGGCGTACGGCACGTGGAAGGACGACAAGGTCACCGCGGGCTCCAAGTCCTCCACCGGCACCGGCCGCAACGGCGCCTGGGTGCGCTTCGACACCACCGACGACCGGACCGTCGAGGCGACCACCGCGATCAGCTACGTCGACGCCGACGGCGCGGCGGCCAACCTCGGCGCGGAGGACGGCGCCTTCGACCGCACGCAGCGGGCGGCACGGGCCGCGTGGGAGCGGCGCCTGGACGGCGTACGGACCCGGGGCGGCGGCGCCACGCTGCGCCGGACGTTCTACTCCTCGCTGTACCGCTCGTTCCTGGCCCCCAACATCGGCGGCGACGTCGACGGGCGCTACCGGGGCTGGGACCAGAAGCCGCACCGCGCCGAGGGGTTCACGTACTACCAGAACTGGTCGCTGTGGGACACCTACCGCACCCAGGCGCAGCTGCTGGCGCTGCTCGCGCCGCGCGAGTCGCGGGACATGGCGCTGTCGGTGCTGCGCGTGGACGCCGAGGGCGGCTGGCTGCCCAAGTGGGGCTACGGCACGGTGGAGACGAACATCATGACCGGTGACCCGGTGACGCCGTTCCTCACCAACGCCTACCAGCACGGGCTGCTGACCGGCCATGAGGAGGAGGCGTACCGGGCGCTGCGGAAGAACGCGGACGGGGTGCCGCCCGCGGGGTCGCCGGCGGTCGGCCGGGACGGCAACACGCAGTACATCGAGCACGGTTACGTCCCCTACCTCCCCGACCGGCCCCGGTCGAAGCCGGGCGACTCCGACTTCCAGCAGGGCGCCTCGGCGACGCTGGAGTACGCGCTCGCCGACGCGGTGCTCGCCCGGATGGCCAAGGACCTGGGCCACGACCGGGACGCGGAGCGCTACGCGGCCCGCTCCCGGAACTACCGCAAGATCTACGACCCGGGCACCGGCTTCTTCCGGGCGCGCGGCGCGGACGGCGCGTTCGCCGGGCCGGCCGACCCGGCGAAGAGCGTCGGTTTCCACGAGGGCACCGCCTGGCAGTACCAGTGGCTGGTGCCGCAGGACCTGCCCGGGATGGTCGAGCTGATCGGCGGCCGGCAGGCGGCCGACGCCCGGCTCGACTCCTTCTTCGCCTACGACCGGCTGCTGAAGGATCCGGCGCGGACCGCCCGCGAGGTGTGGGTCCACGGTCCGTACGACTACTACAACGCGGACAAGTACAACCCGCAGAACGAGCCCGACCTCATCGCGCCGTACACCTATCTCTCCACCGGCCGGCCGTGGAAGACCACGGACGTGGTGCACGCCGCGCTCACCCTCTTCACGGACGCGCCGACCGGGATGACCGGCAACGACGACCTGGGCACGATGTCGGCGTGGATGGTGCTGTCCGCCATCGGTGTCTATCCGGTGCAGCCGGGCGGGGACGCGTGGGGGCTGAGCACTCCGGTGTTCGAGCGGGTGGACCTGCGGCTGGACCGGCGCTGGTATCCGAACGGAGGCTTCACGGTGACCGCGCCGGGGACCTCGGACACCGACCGCTACATCCGGTCGGCCCGGCTGGACGGGAAGCCCTACGGGCGAACGTATCTGACGACCCGGCAGCTGATGCGGAACGGCCGCCTGGACTTCACCGTCGGTCACTCCCCGTCCGACTGGGGCACGGGGCGCTCGGCCGGGGCGCCCGCCATCGGCTGAACCACGCGGCGGGTGCGGGGCGGCGCCTTCCGTCGTCGCCCCCGCTCCGCGAGGATGACCCGCCGTCAGCGTCGACGAGAGGACACATCACATGGCCGGGCTCCGGGCGGGTGAGGGCGTACTGCGCCGCAAACCCATCGAGACGATCGAGGAGGGCGGCGCCGACGAGCGTCTGACCCGGACGCTGGGGCTGTGGCAGCTCACGGCGATCGGGGTGGGCGGCATCATCGGCGCGGGCATCTTCAGCCTCGCGGGCACGATCGCCAATGGCGTGGCGGGGCCGGCCGTACTGATCTCCTTCCTGATCGCGGGCATCGCGAGCGCGGCGGCGGCCTTCTCCTACGCGGAGTTCGCCGGGCTCATCCCGCGCGCCGGGTCGGCCTACACCTACGGCTATGTGGTCCTGGGCGAGCTGGGCGGCTGGTTCATCGGCTGGGACCTGCTGCTGGAGTACACGGCGATCGTGGCGGTGGTGGCGATCGGCATCTCCGGCTACATCAACTTCCTGCTCGGGGAGGCCGACGCCGAGCTGCCGCAATGGATGCTGGGCGCCCCGGGCACGGGCGACGGTCACCGGGTCGATCTCTTCGCCGCGGTGCTGTGCCTGCTGATCGCCTACACGCTCACCCTGGGCATCAAGAACGCGGCCCGCTTCGAGACGATCGTGGTCGTCCTGAAGGTGATCGTCGTGGCGGTCGTCGTCGTGGTGGGGTTCTTCCATGTGAAGTCCGCCAACTACGAGCCGTTCTTCCCGTTCGGGGTGAGCGGGGCGTTCACGGGCGCGGCCACGGTGTTCTTCGCGGTCTTCGGCTACGACGCCATGTCGACGGCGGCCGAGGAGTCCAAGGACGCGCAGCGCCACATGCCCAAGGCCATCCTGTACTCGCTCGCGATCTCGATGGTGCTGTACGTGCTGGCGTGCCTGGTGCTGACCGGCATGCAGAACTACACGGAGATCGACAAGGAGAGCGGCTTCTCCACCGCCTTCAAGTCGGTGGGGCTGGGCGCCCTGGCGGACGTCATCGCGGTCGGGGCGATCATCGGCATCCTCACGGTGATGTTCACCTTCATGCTCGGTGTGACGCGCGTGTGGTTCTCGATGAGCCGTGACGGACTGCTGCCGCACTGGTTCGCCAAGACCCACCCGACGCGGCACGTGCCGACGCGCGTGACGTGGATCGTGGGTGTCGCGTCGGCGGCGATCGCGGGCTTCATCCCGATCGGTGAGGCGGCGGAGCTGACCAACATCGGCATCCTGCTGGCGTTCGCGGTGGTGTGCGCGTCGGTGATCGTGCTGCGCTACAAGCGGCCGGAGCTGCCGCGCGCGTTCCGCTGCCCGGCGGTGCCTCTGGTGCCCGCGATCGGGGTCGCGGCGTCGATCTGGCTGATCACCTATCTGGCGTGGCAGACGTGGGTGCGGTTCGCGGTGTGGTTCGCGGTGGGCCTGGTCGTCTATTTCGCCTACTCCTACCGGCACTCGGCGCTGGCACGGGCCGGAACGCCCAAGGAGTAGGTCCCAGGAGCGGGACGGCTCACTTCAGCAGGCGGGACAGCCTCCGGTCGGCCAGGGGCTTCCCGCCTGTCTGGCAGGTGGGGCAGTACTGGAGCGAGGAGTCGCTGAAGGAGACCTCGCGGATGGTGTCGCCGCAGACCGGGCAGGGCTGACCGGTGCGGCCGTGCACCCGCAGCCCGCTCTTCTTCTCCGCCTTCAGCTCCTTCGCGGCGTGCCCGCGCGCCCGCTCGACGGCTTCCCGCAGCGTCGTGCCGAGCGCCTCGTACAGGGCGGCGGTCTCCGGCGGGGTCAGGCTCGCGGCGAGCTTGAAGGGGGACATGCGCGCGGCGTGCAGGATCTCGTCGGAGTAGGCGTTGCCGATGCCGGCGATCACGCTCTGGTCGCGCAGGACGCCCTTGAGCTGGCGGCGCTCGTCGCGCAGCAGCGCGGCGAAGGCGTCGAGGGTGAAGTCCGGGGCGAGGGGGTCGGGGCCCAGGCGCGCGATGCCGGGTACGTCCGCCACCTGGCGCACGCAGTGCACGGCGAGCCGCTTCTGGGTGCCCGCCTCGGTGAGGTCGAAGCCCGCGCCGTCGGTCAGCCGCAGCCGCAGCGCCAGGGGGCCCTTGCCGGGGCGCGGCGGGGCGTCGGGGAGGCGGTCGTGCCAGCGCAGCCAGCCGGCGCGGGCGAGGTGGCAGGCCAGGTGCGGGCCGCCGTCGGTGGCGAGGTCCAGGAACTTGCCGTACCGGCGCACGCCGGTGACCGCGCGGCCCTCCAGCTCGCCGAGCGGCGGGTCGTAGGTCTTGAGGACGCTCACGGCCACGGGGAGCACCGTCTGGACCGTGCGGCCGACGACGTGCTCGGCCAGGAACCCGGCGAGGGCCTCGACCTCCGGCAGCTCCGGCATGCCTCCAGTCTGCCGCAGCGGTCGGGGGCGGCAAGTCAGCGGGCGGGGGCGTCCCAGTCGACGCGGTAGCCGGTGAGCCACTCGCCGCCGTCCGCGCCGCGCGCCCCGGGGGTCGGCCGGGGGCGGTCCGCGAGGCCGGCGCTCATGGCCACGACGCGCTCGACGCGCTCGCGCCGCAGCCGCTCGTACGCCTCGAACGCCCGCCGCGCGTCGGGCAGGTCCCGCAGGCAGCGGGCCAGGACGACGCCGTCCTCGATGGCGATGGACGCGCCCTGGGCGGCGTTGGGCGCGGTGGCGTGGACCGCGTCGCCGACCAGGACGGTGCGGTCGTCGTGCCAGACGGGGGTGGTGGGCATGTCGTAGGTGTTCATGCCGACGACGGCGCCGGTCGAGGAGACGATGGCGGCGGCGGGAGAGCGGTCGGCCGCGAGGGCCTCGGCGGCGATCCGCCGCCACCGGGCGGGTGCGGCGGGCCCGGACGGGGGCGGCTCGGTGCGGCGGATGTTGGCGAACCAGTGGGTGGTGCCGTCGGGTCCGGTGGTGCAGCCGAAGAACGCCCGCCGGCCGAAGATCATGCGGTAGGTGCGGGGCGGGGCGCGGTGGCCGGTGTCGCGGGTGCTGCCGCAGACGGTGGCGTAGCCGGTGTAGCGGGGCGGTGGCGCGTGCGGGTCGAGGAGGGCGCGGGTGGTGGAGTGGATGCCGTCGGCGCCGATGAGCAGGTCGCCCTCGGCGCGGGTGCCGTCCGCGAAGGACGCCACGACCGTGCCGGCGCGGCCGGTGGTGGCGTCGACGAGGCGCTTGCCGTACTCGACGGATATGCCGCGGCGGACGGCCTCGTCGTGCAGGGCGCGGTAGAGGGCGGAGCGCTGGAGGGTGCGGGGGCTGAGCTCCGGGTCCCGGGAGCCGGCGATGGGGTACGTGCCGAGCGGCTCGCCCGTGTCGCCGAGGAACTCCACGGCGTCGGCGGGGAAGGACCTCTCCCGCACGGGCCGCTCGGCGTCGACGGCGCGCAGCGCGGAGAGCCCGTTGGCGAAGAGGACGAGGAACGCTCCGAGGTGGTCGGCGCCGCCGCGGGGGTACGCCTCGTGGACGACCGCGTCGATGCCGGCGCGGCGCAGGGCCATGGCGGTCACGGGGCCGGCGATTCCGCCGCCGATGATCAGGGCGCGGGTCATGTCCCTCCGTCGTCGTCGAGTGCCGGACAGACTGGGTCCAGTCTGTCCGGCACTCGAGGACAAGCCTAGGGGCGCAGCGCCGCCGCGAGGTAGGGCGCCGTCACGCTTCCGGCCGCCGCCGCCACCTCCCGTGGCGATCCCGCGGCCACGACCCTGCCGCCCTCCGCGCCGCCGCCCGGGCCGAGGTCGATGACATGGTCGGAGCCGGCCGCCACGGCCATGTCGTGCTCCACGACCACGACCGTGTTGCCCGCGTCGACCAGTCCGTGCAGCTGACGCAGCAGCAGTTCCGTGTCCGCCGGGTGCAGTCCGGTCGTGGGCTCGTCCAGTACGTACAGCGTGTGGCCGCGGTGCGCGCGCTGGAGCTCCGTGGCGAGCTTGATGCGCTGGGCCTCGCCGCCGGACAGCTCCGTGGCGGGCTGGCCCAGGCGCAGGTAGCCGAGGCCGACGTCCTGGAGCGTGCGCAGGCTCCGCCGCGCGGCGGGCACGTCGGCGAGGAAGTCGGCGGCGGCGTCGACGGTCAGGTCGAGGACATCGGCGACGTTCGCTCCCCGGTAGGTGATCCGCAGCGTCTCGGGGTTGTAGCGGGCGCCCCGGCAGGCGGTGCACGGTGCGTAGCTGCCGGGCAGGAAGAGGAGTTCGACGGCGACGAACCCCTCGCCCTGGCACTCCTCGCAGCGCCCGCCGGCGACGTTGAAGGAGAACCGGCCCGCGGTGTGGCCGAGCGCGCGGGCGCCGTCGGTCGCGGCGAAGACCTTGCGCACCGCGTCGAACAGGCCCGTGTAGGTGGCGAGGTTGGAGCGCGGGGTGCGCCCGATGGGCTTCTGGTCGACGCGTACGAGCCGGTGGACGGCGTCGAGGCCCTCGGTCGGCTTGCGCGCGCCGCCGTCCGTGGTGCCGGCCAGGTGGTCGGCGACGGTGTCGGCGAGGACCTGGCCCACCAGCGTCGACTTTCCCGAACCGGACACGCCGGTGACGGTCGTGAAGAGGCCGAGCGGGACGTCCACGTCGAGGTCGCGGAGGTTGTGGCGGGTGACGCCGCGCAGGCGCAGCGCGCCGGAGGGTTCGCGGGGCGTACGGGAGGGCGCGGCGGCGTCGGGGGAACCGCCGGGGAACAGGAAGCGGCGGGTCGCCGCCTCCTCGACGTGGGCCAGGCCCGCGACGGGCCCGCTGTAGAGGACCCGGCCGCCGTGCTCCCCCGCGCGCGGGCCCACCTCCACGATCCAGTCGGCGCGGCGTACGACGTCCAGGTGGTGCTCGACGACGAACAGGGAGTTCCCAGCAGCCTTGAGCCGGTCCAGGACGGTGAGCAGCGCGGCGCTGTCGGCGGGGTGCAGGCCCGCCGAGGGCTCGTCGAGGACGTACACGACGCCGAAGAGGCCCGAGCGCAGCTGGGTGGCGAGGCGCAGCCGCTGGAGCTCGCCGGCGGACAGGGTCGGGGTGGGCCGGTCCGTGCTGAGGTAGCCCAGGCCCAGTTCGGTGAGCACCTCGATCCGGGCGAGGAGGTCGGTGGCGAGGGTGGCGGCCGCGCCGTCGCCCTGGCACGCCGGGCGCAGGGCGCGGGCGAGGCCGGAGAGCGGCAGGGCGGCGAGGGCGGCGATGTCCTGCCCGCCGAAGGTGACGGCCAGCGCCTCGGGCCGCAGCCGCCGGCCCCCGCACACCGGGCACGCCCCGCTGACCAGGTGCCGCTCGGCGCGGGCCCGCAGCGGGGCGCTCTTGGAGTCCGCGACGGTGTGCAGCACATAGCGCTTGGCGCTCATGTAGGTGCCCTTGTACGGGCGTTGGATGCGCTCGGCGTCGCGGACGGGGTGCACGGTGACGACCGGCTGTTCGTCGGTGAACAGGATCCAGTCGCGGTCGGCGCGCGGCAGCTCGCGCCAGGGGCGGTCGATGTCGTGGCCGAGCGCGGCGAGGATGTCGCGGAGGTTCTTGCCCTGCCAGGCGCCCGGCCAGGCGGCGACGGCTCCGTCGCGGATGGACAGCGACGGGTCGGGGACCAGGGACTCCTCGGTCACCCGGTGCACCTTGCCGAGGCCGTGGCACTCCGGGCAGGCCCCGGCGGCCGTGTTGGGCGAGAAGGCGTCGGAGTCCAGCCGCGCGGCTCCCTCCGGATAGCTGCCGGCGCGGGAGAACAGCATGCGCAGGGAGTTGGAGAGGGTGGTGACGGTCCCGACGGAGGAGCGCGAGGTGGGCGCGGACCGCCGCTGTTCGAGCGCGACGGCGGGCGGCAGCCCGGTGATCTCCTCGACCTTCGGCGCGCCGACCTGGTGGATCAGCCGCCGCGCGTACGGGGCGACGGACTCGAAGTAGCGCCGCTGCGCCTCGGCGTAGACGGTCCCGAACGCGAGCGAGGACTTCCCGGAGCCGGAGACGCCGGTGAAGACGACGAGCGCGTCGCGGGGGATGTCGACGTCGACGGCCTGGAGGTTGTGTTCCCGGGCACCGCGGACCCGGACGTAGGGGTCATGGGCGGACCCGCCGGCGGGGGTGGTCATGGGGCTCGTCTCCGCGGGTCGGCGCTGTGCGTACGGTTCGGCCCGATTTTACCGCTCTCCGTCGGCGCGACCCTCCCGCCGTCCAGGGCGACCACCCGCCCGGCGAGGGCGGCTGTGTCCGGGTCGTGGGTGATGAGGATCAGCGCGGGGCCGTCCGGGGCGTGTCTCAGGGTGTCCAGCAGGCGGAGGACCCGCGTCGGGCTTCACGTACGGTCTCTCCTCGGGCGGTGGCGGGGGCGGGTATGGAGGCGGGCGCGCGGACGGTCGGGGACGCGGGCGCCGTCGTCGGGCGTACGCCGAGGCCGGCGCGGTCGCCGGTGCGTACGGTGCCGTCGGTGCCGCCGATGCCCTGCCAGGGGGCGGTCAAGGCGTATGGTCGACGGCGTCGTGCCGGGGGCGGATGTGCGGTGCGCGGGGGCGGGGCTGCCGGAGGTGTGACGGGGGACCCTCCGTTCCAGAGGTCCCTCCGTCGGGTGGTTTGGCCGCACACGGGCCATCCGGCCGAACTCCCCTGCGGAGACTGGCGGGAGACGATCCGCTGGTCCCAACTCCGGGATCACGAACGGGGGGAACGAGATGGCCGCCGGCACAGTCCTGTTCGCGCTGCGCGAGGACCCGCTCGGAGAGAGCTCCCACGGCGAACAACTGCGCCGGATCCGCAAGGCCGTGGAGGCGCACGGCCCGGAGGTGCGCTGGGCACGCACGGAGGCCGACGCGCGGGCGGTGCTGCGGACGGAGGCCGGACTGGCGGCCGCGGTCGTGGCGTGGGACCTCTCCCCGGGCAAAGGCGACGGCGACGTGCCCGGGGGAGCGGCGGTGCTGCGGGAGATCGGCCGGCGCTTCAAGAACCTGCCGGTGCTGCTCGTCATGTCGGACGGCGCCGACGAGGACCTCGACCGCCTGCCGCTGTGGGTGTCGGAGAGCGTGGTCGGCTATGTCTGGCCGCTGGAGGACACCCCGGCGTTCATCGCCGGCAGGATCGTCAGCGCGGCGCGCGCCTACAGCGAGGCCGTGCTGCCGCCGTTCTTCAAGGCGCTGCGGCGGTTCGACGACGCGCACGAGTACTCCTGGCACACCCCGGCCCACGCCGGCGGCGTCGCCTTCCTGAAGTCCCCCGTCGGGCGCGCCTTCTTCGACTACTACGGGGAGCGGCTGTTCCGCAGCGATCTGTCGATCTCGGTCGGGGAGCTGGGGTCCCTCTTCGAGCACACGGGCCCGATCGGGGACGCCGAGCGCAACGCCGCCCGGATCTTCGGCGCCGACCGCACCTACTTCGTCCTCCACGGCGACTCCACGGCGGACCGCATGGTCGGCCACTTCTGCGTCTCCCACGACGAGATCGCGCTGGTCGACCGCAATTGCCACAAGTCCGTGCTGCACGGCCTGATCCTGTCCGGCGCCCGCCCGGTCTATCTCGTCCCCACCCGCAACGGCTACGGACTGGCCGGGCCGCTGCCCCCGGCCGAGATCGGGGCGGCGGCGGTCGCGGACCGCATCGCCCGCAATCCGCTGGCCCAGGGCGCGGTGTCGCCCGGGGCGGAGTACGCCGTGCTCACCAACTCCACGTACGACGGGCTCTGTTACGACGCCGTACGGGTCGCCCGCGAGCTGGCGCCCAGCACCCCTCGGCTCCACTTCGACGAGGCGTGGTTCGCGTACGCGCGCTTCCACCCCCTCTACGCCGGGCGGTACGGCATGTCCGTGGGCGCCGACACCTTCGACGCGCCGGAACGCCCCACGGTCTTCTCCACCCAGTCCACGCACAAGCTGCTGGCCGCGCTGTCGCAGAGCGCCATGGTGCACGTCAAGCCCTCGCCCCGGGCTCCGGTGGAGCACGAGCGCTTCAACGAGGCGTTCATGATGCACGGCACGACGTCGCCGCTCTACCCCGCCATCGCCTCCCTCGACGTGGCCGCCGGGATGATGGACGGCCCGCAAGGGCACTGGCTGATCGACGAGGCGGTCACCGAGGCCGTCCGGTTCCGCCAGGCCGTGGTCCGCACCGGGCAGCGCATCGCGGCCGCCGGGGACCGGCCCGGCTGGTTCTTCGGCGTCTGGCAGCCCGACACCGTGACCGATCCGGCCACCGGCGAACAGCACGCCTTCGCCGACGCCCCCGCCGAGCTGCTGCGGACCCAGCCGTCCTGCTGGCAGCTGGAGCCGGGGGCCGACTGGCACGGCTTCCCCGGCCTCGGCGAGGGCTACTGCCTGCTGGACCCGGTCAAGGTCACGCTCACCTGCCCCGGCATCACCGCCGCCGGCGAGACGACGGACCAGGGAATCCCCGCCCGGATCCTGACGGCCTATCTGGCCACCCGGAACATCGTGGTGGAGAAGACCGACAGCTACACCACACTCATCCTCTTCTCCATGGGCATCACGAAGGGCAAGTGGGGAACGCTGCTGGACGCCCTGATGGACTTCAAGGCGCTCCACGACACCGACGCGCCGCTCGACCAGGTGCTGCCCGACCTCCTCGCGCAGTACCCGCGGCGCTACGACGGGATGTCGTTGAGCGAGCTGTGCCGGTCCATGCACGACCACCTGCGCGCCGCCGATCTGGTCACCCTGCTGGACACGGCGTTCCAGAAGCTGCCGGAGCCGGTCGCGCCACCCCAGTGGTGCTACCAGCAACTCATCCGCTCGGGGACGGAGCGGGTCCGGATCGCCGACGCCGCCGGGCGCGTGGCGGCGGCCATGGTCACGGTCACACCGCCCGGGATCCCCGTGCTGATGCCCGGCGAGTCCGTGGGCGGTCCCGACGGGCCGTTGCTGCGCTATCTCGGCGCCCTGGAGTCCTTCGACCGGGAGTTCCCCGGCTTCCGCAGCGAGACCCACGGCGTCACGGTGGATCCCGACACCGGCGACTATTTGATCGAATGCGTACGTCAGGACCGGCCGTATCCGGCCACGTCCGGGTCTCGGCTCTGACGCGCGGCTGTTCCGGTGAGGGGATGGCTGAGAGCGGGAGGCGGGGTGGCGTCGGCCGCGGCCGTCGTGCTCGCGCTGGCGGGCACGGCGACCGCGGACGAGTTGGGCGCGCACGCGGTGATCGGCGGTGCGCCGGTGACGGCCGTCGTCGACGGCCTGCCGAGGCTGCTGCCCGACCACCCTCCTTCGCACGTCACCGTGAGCGCGCTGGGCGGCGCGGTGAACGCGGAGGTGGTCGACAACGGCAGGGGGTGCCTGAACATCAACGCGCAGGCGCCCGCGACCGACGCGGAAGTGTGGCTGAACTGCCGCAGGCAACGACCGGGGCCCCCGGCGCCGCCCGCACCACCGGCTCCGGCGCCGCCCGCACCCGCACCACCCGCGCCCGCACCTCCGGCGCCTCCCGCTCCGGCGCCTCCCGCCCCCGCTCCCGCGCCGCCCGGTCCGGGGGCACCCGCGCCCGGCGCACCGCCCGCGCCCGGGCCCGGGGCTCCACCGGCGCCGGCCCCCGCGCCGCCCGCTCCCGGGGCTCCTCCGGCCCCGGCCCCTCCCCCGGCCGCGCCACCGCCGGCCCCCGCGCCCGCGGTGCCCGCGCCCGTACCTCCCGCACCGGCTCCGGCCGTACCCCCGGCCCCGGCACCACCGGCGCCCGCACCCCCGGCACCTCCCGCGCCCGCGGCCCCTGGGGCGCCCGCTCCCCCGGCGCCCGTACCACCGCTCGTCCCTGCCGGGCCCGCCCCCGGGCAGCCCGGGCCCGCGCCCGCCCCGGCTCGGCCAGGGCCCGTCCCCATCGGAAGCGAGCCGTCCGACGTGCCGCCCTCCACCCCCGCCCGGCCGCCTTCGACACCGGTACCGACCCCGCCGCCCACGCGTCCGCCGTTCTCTCCCCGCCACTCGTACCGCAGTGCCCTCGCGACCGAGGGCAAGAAACAGGACCACGGCACCTCGCTGGTCACGTCCACCCTGCTGGTCACCGCCCCGGCCGTACTGGCCGCCGCGCTGCTGCGCCCGCGCTCCCTGGGCCGCCGGTCCCGCTGATCCCGGCCGGGCACCGCCCGGCCACCGCCCGGACCGCCGGCGGGCGCCGGGCTCGGCCTGGCGATCGTCCGCGGCATCGTCGGGGCCCACGCGGGCCGGGCGGCGGTCCGCAACGTACCGGCGGCTGCCGCTTCGAGGTCGTACTCCCGGCGGCCCGGCCGTAGGAGGTCCGTGCGGACGCGTCGGCCCCGTCAGCCCTCCGACGCGGCCGGTGCCGTGCGGGCGGCCCATCGTTGCTCGACCTTGGCGAAGCGCCAGTACGCGAGGGCCGCCGCCCAGACGGCCACGAACAGGCCGACGATGATGAAGCCCACGTTGTCGAGGTTGATACCGGCGATCCAGGCGGTGACCGCGTCGTCGAGGCCGAGCTTCTCGTGCAACACGCTCACCAGCTCGATGGTGCCGATGAGGAAGGCGACGCCGATCGAGAGCCCGGTGATGGTGAGGTTGTAGAAGACCTTGCGGACGGGGTTGGAGAACGCCCACTGGTAGGCGAAGTTCATGAAGGTGCCGTCGAGCGTGTCGAAGAGGCTCATGCCCGCGGCGAACAGCAGCGGCAGGCACAGGATCGCGTACCAGGGCAGGCCGGCGGCGGCGCCGCTGCCCGCCATCACCATCAAGGTGACTTCGGTGGCGGTGTCGAAGCCGAGACCGAAGAGGAAGCCCAGCGGGTACATCTGGCCGGGGCGGGTGATGGAGCGGGTGAAGCGGCCCAGGACGCGGTTCATGAAGCCGCGCGAGTCCAGGTGCCGCTCCAGCTCCGCCTCGTCGTAGCGCCCTTCGCGCATCGCGCGGAAGATGCGCAGGATGCCGGCGAGGGCGACGAGGTTGAGGGCGGCGATGAGGTAGAGGAAGCCGCCGGAGACCGTCGTGCCGATGATGCCGAGGGTCTGGTGGGTGGTGGACTCCTCGTCCATCAGCTTCCCCGCGACCTGGGTGCCGCCCGCGACCAGGGCCGCCATGGCGACCACGACGCTGGAGTGCCCCAGCGCGAACCAGAAGCCGACCGAGACCGGCCGCTTGCCGTCGGCCATCAGCTTGCGGGTGGTGTTGTCGATGGCGGCGATGTGGTCGGCGTCGAAGGCGTGCCGCATGCCGAGGGTGTAGGCGGTGATGCCGAGCCCGACGCCGTAGACCTTGGAGCCCACGGTGTAGTGGTCGGGCACGACGAGCAGGTAGAGGACGCCGAACGCGACGACGTGCAGGGCGGCGATGACGGCCAGCAGGCCGGCGGTCCGTACGGTGTCCTGGCGGCGCCAGCGGAAGGCCGGCGGCGCGCCGGTGGGGGTGTCGGTGGGCAGGGACATCTGAGGGTGAACGCTCCAAGCACCTCGTGGATCAATGCGTCGTCTGCCGTGGCCGGTCTCCTGGCTTACGGGTGGTCACGCGCCCGCCCCTGCCTTCCCGGCCGCCGTCGGCGGCCAGTGGCTCCGCGCGCCGTGGCGGCACGCGGAACGGGACGGGAACTCCCCGATCACAGTGGCGAGGGCCGCTCCGGAATCGGGCCACGAGGGCCTGTCACCGGTCTTCCCGAACACCACGGCCGGGCCACCATAGCGCTCTGACCGGCACTTGTGACACATAGGTGGTAGTTGCCACACATAAGCAACAGCGGCCCGTCGGGTGCCGCGCCGGGCGCGTTCCGCCGTTCCCCGCCCCTGGGCGATCGGCGGAATCTACACTGCGCCGTCCGGGCGGTGGCGTCACGCCCGCGCGGTTCACCGCTGTCCAGGTGATGGACGTGTCCGGCACGCCGGTGTACGAGTGCACTGGACGGACGACCCATCCGGCACGAGAAAGGGCTGACCGCCATGGCAGACACGGGACAACGGCCGGAGCGCGTCGGGTTCGTACGCCGCATCGGGCTGTTCCAGGCCACCGCTCTGAATATGAGTCAGATGTGCGGCATCGGACCCTTCGTCACGATCCCGTTGATGGTGGCGGCGTTCGGCGGCCCGCAGGCGGTCATCGGATTCGTCGCGGGCGCGGTCCTGGCCCTCGCGGACGGGCTGATCTGGGCCGAGCTGGGGGCGTCACTGCCGGGGGCGGGCGGCAGTTACGTCTATCTGCGGCAGGCGTTCCAGTACCGCACCGGCAAGCTGATGCCGTTCCTGTTCGTGTGGACGGCGATGCTCTTCATCCCGCTCGGGATGTCCACCGGGATCATCGGCTTCGTGCAGTACCTGGGCTATCTGTGGCCGGGCATGGGGCAGAACCAGGGGGACCTCGTCGGGCTGGCCGTCATCGCGCTGATCGTCGCGGTGTTGTGGCGGCGGGTCGAGAACATCGCGAGGATCTCGGTCGTGCTGTGGTGCGTGATGATCGCCTCCGTGGTGCTCGTCATCGTCGCCGCCTTCACCCACTTCAGCCCGGACCGGGCGTTCACCTATCCGGCGCACGCCTTCGAGCTGACGACCAATCACTTCTGGATCGGCTTCGCGGCCGGCCTGACCATCGGCATCTACGACTACCTCGGCTACAACACCGCGGCCTATCTGGGCGCCGAGATCAAGAACCCGGGGCGGACCCTGCCGCGCGCCATCGTCTACTCCATCCTCGGCATCATGGCGATCTACCTGCTCCTCCAGATCGGCACCCTCGGCGTCATCGACTGGAAGCAGATGCTCGACCCCGACTCGGCGGCCTCCTCCTCGGTCGCCTCCGCGGTCCTGGAGAAGGCATGGGGCAAGGGCGCCGCCCGGACCGTCACGGTGCTGATCCTGATCACCGCCGTCGCCTCCGTGCTCGCCGGGCTCCTGGGCGGCTCCCGGGTGCCCTACGACGCGGCGCGGGACAAGGTCTTCTTCCGCGCCTTCGGCAAGCTCCATCCGCGCCACCGCTTCCCGGTGCTGGGGCTGGCGTCGATGGGCGCCATCACCGCCGTCGGGTTCCTGATCGGCCGTCATACGGACCTGGCGACGCTCATCCAGCTGCTGACCACCGTGATGGTGATCGTGCAGGCCCTGGCGCAGGTCCTGGCCGTGACGGTGCTGCGCCGTCGCCAGCCGGGGCTGCCGCGCCCGTACCGCATGTGGCTCTATCCGCTGCCCAGCCTGGTCGCGCTGGTGGGCTGGCTGGTCATCTACGGCTACGCGGACAAGAACTCGCCCGGCCGGCACCCCATCGAATGGTCCCTCGCCTGGGTGGCGGCGGGCTGTGTGGCGTTCGTGCTCTGGGCGCGCTTCGAGAAGGTATGGCCGTTCGGGCCGCGGGAGATCACCGAGGAGTACCTGCACGCGCCGGACCAGGACATCGATCCGGACGCCGACCCCGACAGCAGGACCCCCGCGCCCGTCTGACCGCTGGTCAGGCGCCTGTCCCTGCACCAGCGGAATCCTGAATTCCGGACCGGGCACCGGTAATCGGGGAAGGCGGTGATAGAACTTGCATCCATGCCTGTGAGCCCCTCCCCCATGTCCTCCCCTTCGCGTGCGCCGGCCTCGAAACCGCGCAGACTGCTGTGGCACCGCCTGATATTCGGGCTCTGGTACCGACCCGTCGAAGTGCTCGACGAGGCCCGGGACCGGAGCGTCTGGGGCGCGGCCGCGTTCCTGTGCATGCTGTGCGGGGCGCTGGGGACGATGGGCAAGGACTCGTTCTGGGGCCAGTGGCGGGTGAGCCCCGCCCTGGCGCTGGAGGCCATGGCCATAGCCGACGGCGTCCTGCTCCTCGGCAGCCTGCTGCTGGGCGTCGTCACGCACGCCATCGCGCGCCGGCTCGGCGGCAACGGCAAGTTCGGCCCGACCGTCACGCTGTTCGTGGTGCTGTTCTGGGCGACGGACCTGCCCCGGCTGGCGCTCGACGCGTGCCTGGCGGGCGATTCCTATCCCGTACGGGCGGCGGCCTGGATCACCTCGGCGTTCGGCTACGCCTTCGCCACCCTGCTGATCCGCGGCCAGCACCATCTGCCGACGCACAAGGCGGTGGCGGCGGTGAGCATCCAGATGCTGGCGGCGGTGGCGCTGCTGAAGTTCCCGACCGGAGCCGGCACCTGACGGGCCCCTGACGCCGAAGGCCCGCCCGGTGCGACGGGGGATGCACACCGGGCGGGCTCGAAGACAGTTCTACCTCATCAACGATGGGTTATGCATCAAAAATCTGTTCGGCTTTGCCGATTACCATCGAACAGGAAGCGAAATCAGGCCACGCGCACGCACCGAAGGACGCCACTTCAGCTCCTCGCGCGGCACGTCGAGCGTGAGCCCCGGGAGCCGCTCCAGCAGCACTGCCAGCGCTGTTTCCGTCTCCATCCTGGCCAGCGGCGCGCCGAGGCAATAGTGGATGCCATGGCCGAGCCCGAGATGTCCGGTTTGATCGCGGCTCGGATCCAGCCGTTCCGGATCAGGGAAGTGACGAGGATCACGGTTGGCGGAGGCCAGTGAGAGGAGCACCGTCTCCCCGGCCGGCACGGTCACCCCGCCGATCTCGATGTCCTCCAGCGGGAACCGGCGGATCGCCAGCGAGGCGGGTCCGTCCCACCGGTTGAACTCGTCGAACGCCGCGCCCAGTCCGGTCGGATCCGCGCGCAGCTCGCGCAGCAGGTCGGGGTGGTCCAGCAGGGCGAGTACGGCGTTGGCGATCAGGTGGACGGTGTTCTCGTAGCCGGCGAAGAGGATGAGGAAGGCCAGCGAGGTCAGCTCCTCCTCGGAGAGCCGGTCGTCGCCGCCCTCGTCGTCACGGACCGCGATCAGATCCGAGAGCAGGTCGTCGCCGGGCTCGGCGCGCTTGCTCGCGATGAGGCCGGTGAAGAAGCGCATCATGTGCCCCACGGCCTCCTTCATCAGGTGCGGCCGCTCGGGGTCGGGCGTGATCAGCGCGTCGGTCCAGGTCCGGAAGTCCAGCCGGTCAGCCTTCGGCACGCCCAGCAGGTCGCAGATGACCGTGATCGGCAGCGGGCCCGCGTAGCTGGCCAGCAGGTCCGTGCGCCCGTCCGCCTCGACGGCGTCGAGGAGTTCACCGGCGAGCGCGCGCACCGGCTCGCGGAGCTTGTCGACGCGGCCGGGCGTGAACGCCTTGACCACCAGGCGGCGCACCCGCGTGTGGTCCGGCGGATCCATGTTCAGCAGGTTGGAGTCGAGGGCCGGCGGCAGCGAGAAGCCGCTGTAGTTGTCACGCTTGGCGTTGGCCTTGTCCAGCGACAGCCGGGGGTCGTTGAGGGCCTGGCGCACGTCGTCGTAGCGGGTCACCAGCCAGGCGGGCCGGCCGTCCGGGCCGGGGAACCGGTGGACCGGGCCGGCCTCGCGCAGCCGGGCGTAGGTGCCGTACGGGTCGGTGAGCAGGGCTGCGGTGTCGATGGGCGCGGAGGCGCCGGGCAGGGCGGTTTCCTGCGTGGACGTCGTGGACGTCTGCATGGGCTTCTGCATGGAACCCGACTCTAGACGGGGCCGCTCGGTTCGCTCCGAGGGCCGGGTGACCGGGTGGTGACGCGCACGGGCGGCGCCAGGTCCGTAGGGATACGGACCCGGCGCCGGCCTGTGGCGCAGGCGGCCTTGACCCCCGTCCATGGCCGCCTCGTCTGTGGGCCGCGCGCCGTCAGGGACGGCGTGCCGCGCTGATCTCCCGTAGTTCGGTGAGCACCGCGTCGACCAGCGGGTCGTGGTAGACGTCGGCGACGCGCGCCAGGTGCTCGTGTTCCTCCGCCGGATCGGCGCTGACGGTCATCACGACACTGTCGGCGTGCGGCGCCGGCACATGCCCGGTGATTTGGTTCTGCAGGCCGCGGCGGAGGGCCGCGGCCTCGACGACCGCGGCGACCCGGCGCTCGTCCAGGGCGGCCGTGGTGGCCTTCTGCCGGGCGAGGTCCAAGGTCATGGCCTCGACGTGGCGCCGCAGGCCGCGCTGGATGTCGCGGATCTCCGCCATCTGCCGGTTGGCGCGCCACTCCAGGTCCGCCAGGGGCCAGCGGGCCGACCAGCGGCGCTCCTCGATGGTGACCTCGGGGGCGTGCGCGGTGACGGCCCGCCACAGCGGCTGGAGCCGGCGCAGCCGGCGCCAGGCGGACACCCGGGGCCCGGCGGCGGGCAGCGAGAAGCCGAGCAGGACCAGCAGCGCGGCGACCGAGGCGCTCATCGGCGCGACCCCGTTGGACAGCCAGTACGCCTCGTGGCCGACCCAGCTCAGGACGAAGCCGACCAGCTTGCACAGGCAGTACAGCAGGCCCAGCCAGCAGCCGGCGGCGAGTGTCCGCAGGCCCTTGGAGAGCCAGCAGGGGCCCAGTTGGGTGGCGTAGCGCGGGCAGAGCGCGCCGAGCCCGGCGAGGCTGGTGCCGAAGATGGCCAGATACAGCACCAGGAAGGCGACCACTCCGGGCGCGTCCGCGTAGGCGGTGGAGAAGTCGCGGGGGTGCTCCACGTCGTCCGGCCGGCCGACGGCGAAGCAGACGATGGCGGCGGTCCAGGCGACGGCCACGACGGTCATGGCGATCCGCGCCCGGGCGGCGGAGCGCAGGCGGGCCGCCTCGTCGCCGCGGCTGGTCCAGCGCAGCAGCAGCACGGTGGCGCCGGACGCGAACAGCACGACGGCCGAGTACAGGAAGACCATCGCCAGGTTCGGCACGCCGGTCAGGCGGTCGAAGGCGCGGTAGACGCTGGGCGCGGAGAAGAGGAAGACGACGGGGACGCCCGAGGTCATCAACGCCGTCAGGCCGAGGTCGACATTGTCGCGGTCGCGCAGCCAGGCGCGGGCCTTGTAGCCGACGATGGCCCAGGTGACGGCGGAGAAGACGAGGTAGATGGCGTCAAACATCGGCGCCGCCGTCCCGCAACTGCTGGCGCACGTGCTGGAGCGCGGGGCCGAGCGAGGCGGCGAGCTCGGCGGCCGGGCCCTCCAGGGAGGTCTCCTGGTCCGGCGGCGGGGGCACGACCTTCTCCATGAGGAGGGTGCCGAGGATCTCGGTCTCGCGCTCGGTGAGGTTGTCGTAGCAGTGGTGGCGGGCGAGGCCCATGGTCAGACCCATGCGGCGCATGGCGGTGGCCACGTCGACCGACGGCGTCCACACCTTCAGGGCGTCCTCGGTGACGGCCGGGTCCTGGTCGTGGCCGAGCAGCAGATGACCGATCTCGTGCAGCACGATGTGCACTTGGTGCCAGGGCGAGGTCTTCTGCTCGTAGATGACCCAGAAGGCGTCGTCCGTGGTGGCGGTCATGCCCGAGACGACACCGTTCAGGCTCATCGGGACCAGGCGGATGGGCCGGCCCACACGGCGGGCGACGACGTCGCACAGGCCCTGCAGATCGGTCGACGCGGGCAGCGCGAGCTCATGGATGAGCTGCTTGCAGCGGCGTCGTATCCGCCCCACGCGCATGACTGCACCGTCCTCGTCCTCGGTACGCCGCCAGTAGGTGAAGAGCTGGTCATCCGCCGTGACGGTCACGTGCGCTCCTCACCACCCGCGTCAGGCGGGTCGGCCGGAAGATTCATCTGCTGCCGGAACTGGGCAATGATCGTGTTGAGGCTGTCCTGGACCTCGGGCGGCAGCCCCACCGACCGCAGGGCGATGGCCCGTACGCGCTGATCCCTCATGGCGACGAGGAAGCGGACCTCCTCCTCCACGCGCTCGGCCTGCGAGGCGGAGAGGTCGCCCATCAGATAGCCGACCGGCACGGCGAAGAACTTCGCCAGTGCGCGGAGCACGTCCGGGCTGGGGTTGGCACGCCTGCCGTTGCGGAGCATCGACAGATACTGCTCGGTCAGCTTGACGCCGCCGTACTCCTCGGTGCCGCTGCTGATCTCCTCGGCCACGTGTCCGTTGGTGTACGGCGCCCCGGGCGGATGCATGTTCGCGAACAGGTAATTGAGCCGCTCCGCGAGCGGGCTGCCCGCTTCACCTGCCGACCTGTCGCCCCCGACTGCCATCTGCTCCGTCCTTACGGGCCGTTTTCGCCACCTTCTTCACGTCACCTCACGGCCAGTTAAGCCCGCGGTGGCCGCGCAGAGCATCCTGTCACGGGAAGTGGGCCCAGCACTAGTCCACTCCAGGTTACGGCTGGACCAAGGACTTAACCACGAGTTGATAGCGACCACGGGACGTCGCCCGGCAAGGCAGCGCCGAGGCCGTCGGCGAGCATTCCGCCGGGCGCGCCCGGCCCTTGCCCTCCGGCCGCTCCGAAGCGCTCCCCGCCGACCACCGCGGTCTCGAATTCCGGCTCGTACTGGCGCACCGACGGCTCGTCACGGCCGCCCGGCAGCAGGACGATGGCACGCTCGCCCCGTACGTGTCCTCGCTCGTCCCCGCGCATCAGAGAGAGGGAACCGTCCCATGAGAAGACCCTCGGCCCTCCGCGGCCTCGTCACCGTGCTCGCCGGCCTGCTGGCCGTCGCCGTTCCCGGGCCGGCCGCGCTCGGGGTGGACACCGGCGGGCGCCGCACGGCGGCGGTCTCGGCCGACGCCTACTGGACGCCCGAGCGGATGGCGGCCGCGCGGCCGCCCCTGGCGGCGAAGGGGCAGTCGCGCCCCGCCGCCCGGGAGCCCGTACCGCCCAGCCACCCCTTCGACGGGCTTCCGCAGGTGGGGACGTTCTTCTGGACCGACGGCTCGAACACCGGCCGGTTCTGCGGCGGTACGGTCGTCAAGAGCCCGCACCGCGACCTCGCCGTCAGCGCGGCGCACTGCCTGCGCTCGCCGGACCCCAAGCGGCGGCTGTCGTTCGTACCGCAGTACCACGACGGGCTCAAACCGCACGGCGTCTTCCCCGTCGAGGACATCCACATCGATCAGCGGTACTACGACCTGGGCACGGACGGCGGCGCCCGCTGGGACTTCACCGTCGTCCGGCTGGGCCCCCGCGCCGACGGCACCGAGGCCGAGAGCGCGGTCGGCGGCTTCGACCTGGCGGTCCGCATGGGGTACACGCACCGCGACGTACGGCTCATCGGCTATCCGGGCAGCAGCGACGCGAAGTACCCCAAGCCGCTGGACTGCCGCTCCGCCACGCACCGCTACACCAGCACCGACCCGAGGGCGCCGGGTGACTTCCTGGAGATCGCCTGCGCGGGCTATGTGGGCGGCACGTCGGGCGGGCCGTTCCTGGTGCGCGGTCTGACCGGGCCGGCGCTGATCGGTGTCATCGGCGGCTACCACACGGGCGGCGACACACCCGACATCTCGTACAGCTCGTACTTCAACGAGGATCTGCTGGCGCTGTATCTGCACGCCGTCGAGGGCGACCCGCCGGCGAGGCCGTGAAGCACGACGGCGCCCGCGGCCACATGGCCGCGGGCGCCGTCGGGAACGAGCGCTAGGAGCGCCGGGGGTGGCGGGTCAGGGTGTAACCGCCGATGGCCGCGAGGGCGCCGAGCACGGCGCCGCCCACGGTCCAGCCCCAACGGCCGCTCCACCAGCTGCCGTTCCAGCCGCTGTCCGGCTCGGTGACGGCCGCCGCGTGCAGCGGGGCACCCAGCTCGCCGCCCTCGGCGCGCGCACCGCCCGCGTCCTTCGCGGTCGCCTCGACCTCGGCCTTGACCGGCAGACCGAGGTCCTGGTCGGGGACGTCGGTGACGGTCAGGCGGAGGTAGTACGCGCCGGGCAGCGGGTCGTTGGACCAGCGCTCGGACCAGGGCCGTACGGTGCGCAGCCCGCACACCACCGTCACCTCGGTGTCCTGCTGCGCCGCGCGCGCGGCCGGCTTGCCGGAGGCGCACGCCTGGCGGCGGCGCAGTCCGTCGAAGACATCGAGCCGCCAGGTGGCGGCGCCGTGCCGGGTGGCGGCCTCGGGCAGCCGGACGGTGGCCGTGGCGGTCACGTTCTGCCCGGCCCCGGCGGGGACCTGCCAGTAGAGGTAGTCACCGGTGGAGGCGCTCGCCGTCGCCTTCTGGCCCTGCTTCACGGCGGTGGCGGTACGGAAGGTCGTACCGGCCTCCGTCGGCGCCTCCTCGGCGCCCTGGGACGGGCTCGGGCTCGGATCGTCGGCGGCGGCGATCCCGGCCGAGGTGAACAGCGCGGCGCCGGCCAGCAGCGCCGAGACCATCACACGTGTTCCACGCATCAGTTCTGCCTCCATACCGCGACGCGCCAGCGGGACAGCCAGCCCCACACCAGTCCGGCGAGCAGCCCGGTCACGACCAGGACGGCCAGCAGCACCCAGCCCCGGCCCAGGCCGAAGGCGGCCAGGTCGGAGGGGTCGTCCGGGGACTCCACGAGGTCGACGGCCAGCTCGACGGGCAGGCCCGGGTCGCGCTTGACGGACGCGGGCGCGGAGAAGGAGTGGGAGACCTCCAGGCAGACCGTCCGCGGTTCCTTGTCGTCCTTCTTCTCACCGATGGGGTAGCGCAGCCCGGACGACATCACGTCCGTACGCCCGCTGCCGGCGTCGCTGCCCCGTACGAGCTCCTGTCCGCCCTCGCTCACGGCGCGCAGCAGCACCCCGTAGTCCCGGTCGACGGCGCGGTCCGCGCCGACGCTGACCGAGGTGCGCAGCTCCTGACCCGACTTCACCTTCACCTGGTACCAGCGGTGCTCGGAGAACGTCGCCCGGTCGGTCCAGATCCCGGCGCCCAGCTCGGGCGCCTTGGAGCACTCGGCCGCGCCCTGGGTGGCCTTCGGCGTCTCGACGGGTTTCTCGGCGCGGCGTACGAGCTGCTTGATGCGGCCCGACAGCTCGTCCTTGTGCTGCACGGAGGTGTACGTGCCACCGGTGGCCTCGGCGATGCAGCTCAGCTGCTCGCGCGTCTTGTCGTCGTGCGCCAGACCGAGGGTGTCGATGGTCAAGTGCGTGCCCTTGGCGGCGAGTTCACGCGCCACATCGCACGGGTCGGGCTGTCCGCAGGAGTCCTCGCCGTCGGTGATGAGCACGATCCGGCGCGTACCGCCGTCGGTCCCCAGGTCCTGGTCGGCGCCGCGCAGCGCGTAGCCGACGGGCGTCCAGCCGGTCGGCCGCAGCACGGCGACGGCGGCCTTGGCCTCGGTGCGGTCGACGGGCCCGACGGGGTAGAGCTGCTTGCTGTCCCGGCAGCCGGTCTCCTTGTCGTCACCGGCGTAGTCGGCCCCGAGCGTCCGGATCCCGAGCCGCACCCCGCTGGGCACCGCGTCGATCACTTCGTTGAACGCCTGCTGAGCGGCCGACATACGGGACTGGCCGTCCACATCCCGAGCCCGCATCGAGCCGCTGACATCCAGCACCAGCTCGACCTTCGGGGAGTCCTTGGGTGGCCCGTCGGCGGCTTGCGCCGGGGCGATTCCTGCGGCCAGCGCGGCGAGCAGCGCACATGCGCCCGCCGCCAGCCGTTTTGTGATGATCATCCGAGGATCCTAATGACGGACCGAGTCCCGGCCCAAAAGCGGTACGTCAGGGTCCGATACGTCCCAGCCCCAGCACCTGGTGCAAGGTCCTCCCCTCTTCCGCCCAGGCACGCAGGCGGTCCCGGTCGACCCAGTGCACGCCGTTGCGGTCGCCCCAGAGGCGGGCGTCGCGCGTGAAGCCACCGTTGGTCACGACGACGGCGACATCGGCGCCGTGCACGGGCGTGGCGGTGCCGTTGACCTCGTACATCACGTGCGATCCGACCCTGCCTCCGAACATGGTGTGCTTGCACTGGGCGACGATCACCCTGCCGTCCGGGTCCCGTCCGATGACGTCGGCCGCCTGGTCGCCCCGGCGGCCGACGTGCCGTGCCCTGATGCCGTCGCGGATCATCAGATCCCGTATGGCCAGTTCGAACCGGTCCGGCGACAGGGCGTCCACCTCGTGCAGCGGCAAGCGCAGCTGCTCCAGCAGTCGTGCCCGCTCCCTGCGCTCGGCGCGACGCCGGGCCGCGCGGACCAGGCCCACGGCCGACCCGCAGCCGGCCGCGGCCAGGAGGGCCGGCCACAGGTACGGCCCGAGTCCGGCGAGCAGGCGCAGCAGGCTCCGGAGGATGAGCACGACGGCCACGAGCGCGATCAGGGCTGCCGTGGCCTCGCCCGAGGTGCGTGGCCGAAGTCGCCTCCGGGGTGCGTGGCGGGTCACCGGGGTGCCGTCGAGGAGGCGGGGGACTTCGGGGCGGGCTCGTCGGAGGTGTCGTCGTTCAGGCAGCTGTTCAGCATCGCCCAGAGGAGCACCGCGACGACGGCCAGGGCGATCCACGGGCTGTTGCCGTCGCTCCGCCCGCGAGCGGGCTTCCGTACCCAGTGGCCGCGACGGTAGTACCACTCCTCGCGCATGATGTCCTCTCCGGTTCACAACTCGGCGTCGGGTTGCACGGTGGCGTGGATGAATTCGGCGTTGGCCTTCGCCAGCTGCTCCTTCATCTCGTGGGGAAGGCTGTCGAAGAGGGTGCGGGTGACGTCCCTCTCGCCCGCTCCCGCCATGACCTCGCGCGGATGGTCCGTCACCCACTCCAGGACCTGGCGCACCTCGTCCGGGTGGTGGAGCAGCCACAACGCGGCGAGTGCGTCCGGGCCCGTGCGCACGGCCTGGAGGTAGAACTCGTACTCCTCGCGGCGTTGCGGCGACCACAATCGGGGCGGGGAACCGATGGCCGGGCCGAAGGTCTCGACCTCGGGCGGGGCGGTCTCGAGACGGCAGGACAGGCCGAGGTGCGGCAGGTGCTGCGGCTGGGAAAGGTGCGGGATGAATTCCTGCGCGGTGAGTTCCCGCCCGACGGCGCGACAGCGGGCCGTAGCCGCGTCGAGCAGCCCGTCCAGGTGTGCGCTGACCGATGCCCAGGGGTCGGCCAGCCGGTGCCGGTTGAGGACGACGAGCCCCGGGTCGTCGGCCCACCAGGTGACCTCGAGAGCGGTGGGGCGGGCGCCGAGGGGCAAGTACCACACTCCGCTGCGGCGGGCCGTGTCGACGAGATGGGCCTCGGCGTAGCCGCCCAGGGCGGCTCGCGTCAGCGACGCGCGCGTCCCGGGCTCGCACAGGGCCCTGTGTTCGCGGTCGATCAGTACCAGGGCGGTGTCGGGCCGGGGAGACGTACGGAATCGCAGGAGTTGCCGGAAGGGGCCGCCCTGGCAGGTGGCCCACAGACCGTTGCCCGGGAGCGGTGGCGTCGCGTAGTAGGTGGTCGTGGTCATGCTCGGCCTTTCTGCGGGATGTCCTTGCGCCACTCGGCCAGGGCACGCGCCGCGCGTCCGGCGCCGGGTGCGGATGCGGTGCGTTCCAGGTCGGTGAACAGGCGGAAGACGCCGCCGTGCAAGTGTGGTGCCAGTCGGTCGACGAGGTGTTCGAGGGCCTGCGCCCGGCGGGGGTCTCCGGCCGAGCGGCGCTGCCACTCCAGGAGGGCGGCGCGGGTCGCGTCGTAGGTCGTCTGCTCCATGAGGGCATGGCGGATCAGCACCAGGCCGGGGGGCTCCGCCGGGGAGCTTCCTGATGCGGTGGGCCTCGCGAGCAGGTGGCCGCTCCACCACTCCCCCGCTTCCCTGGCGGTGGCCGCGCCCCTCAGCAGCTGGGCGACCGCGGCACACGCCGTGCGCCTCGCCGCCCCGCCCTCGGACGTCCACTGGACGAGGGCGTCGATGACGCGGGGCCGGACGGCGCTTTCCGTGAAGAGGGAGAGCAAGGCCCTGCGGACGGCGGACTCGACCGCGGTGGAGCCGTCGTCCCGCGACACCACGGTGGTGTGCAGCAGGTTCAGCGCCGCCTCGGGGCGGGCCAGGCCGAACTCGGTGGCGCAGGTCAGCGCCGCGATGCAACGGTAGGAGACCGTGGCCGCCCGGGCCCAGCCACGAAGCCGGTTCTTGACGGCGGTGGCGAGTACGGGATCGGCGGAGGCGGCGCCGAAGGCGCGTGCCGCCATCCGCCAGTCGACCGGCCGGTCCGACGCGGCCAGCTCCTCGATGGGGGCGAGCGCGCGGTGACCGGAGCTCCACTGGGCGAACTGGCCGAGGATGAATCCGGCGCGATCACCGAGCCGGTGGGCGGACGGTGTCTGCTGGAGCCACTCCACGATCAACTCGCCGGCGTCGCGGTACTCATGCCAGACGTGGTCGAGAACCGCCCGCCCCTGGAGGTGTCGGGTGAAGGCGACGGGTTCGCAGAAGTAGCTGTGGTTCGCGTCGGAGCGCACCACCCGTTTCGCGCGGTATGCCTCGATGGCGGTCAGCCGCTCCTGCCGTGACCGCCCGAAGGCGAAGACGGCGCCATCGGCTGCCACGCCCTCATCCGTGAGGGGCGGTGGCGGGGTCGCGTCGAGGCGCCCGGCGGCCACCTTCAGAAGACGTCGGGCCTCGTTCTCGACCAGAGCGTGGTCGAAGTGTTCGAAGACACAGGCGGCCAGGAGAAGAGCCAGGTCATCGGCGTTGTCCTGGACGGATCGCAGCAGTTGGGGTGCGCGTTCGGCCGCCCGGAGGCTCAGGTGCTCGCCGATCTCCCCCGCCTCCGCCTCGCCGTCCGCCACCCTGACGATCTCGGTTGCGATCTCGACGACTTGTGCCGGGTTCAGGTGGCCCCGCAGGTTCTCGTCGAGGAAACCCGCCGGCAGCGCGTCGAGGATCGACCGGCGACGCTCGGCACCGGCGAAGACGGTCGCGAGTTTGGCGTCCAGGACCGCACGCGGGGCCGGCGGGCCGGCGGACACGGGTTCGGTGTGCAGGACGTCCCGCAAATGGGCGAGGACCTGCGGCGTACTGTCGGTGACGATGACCATGCAGGCGTCGGCCCGGTCGAGCTGCTGCCGCAGGTTGCCCAGACCGATGCTCCCCAGAGCCAGGACCCTCGACTCCAGGAGACCGTCGATCAGATAGCCACGGGTCGCGGTGCCGCCGGCCGTCCAGGTGGCCGGTTCGGTGTCGGAGTCGACGGCACGCAGCGCGAAGCTTCCCGTGTGCCGCCGCAGGAGGTTGAGCGCCGCGGTCCGGCGGCCGCTGCCCGGCTTTCCGGCGAGGAAGACCAAGCGGCTGCGGAGCAGGCCGAGGGCCTGGGAGAACCATGCCGGTTCGGCGAATCCGCTCATGGCCGCGGTGATCTGCTCGGCGGAGATGTCCCCTTCCCGCCGCTCGACGCCGTCGGCTCCCGCCGCTCCGGCCAGGGCGTCGGCGGTGGTGGTGCCGAGGTGCTGGCCGCCGCGGACGATGCCGGCCAGGCTCACGAAGCCCTGGTTGTCCCAGATGTTTACGGTGTGGAAGTGCTGGGTGAACTCCGCACCCGCCTCGTCTGCCGCGAAGGACGTCGCGGCCCCTGGCTCCTCCGGCATCGCCGGGTCGCGTGGCAGGCTCATCGCGTGGCCCCGCCGCCGTCGGGCTCGTAGCCGCTGCCATAGGTGTTGTTCTGGTGCTGGCCGCCGTGCACCTCTCCGTGCGAGATGAAGCCCCGGTTGTGGTTGTTCGTGATGGCGGTGCCCTGCGGCGGGGCCGCCGGGGGCCTCGTGGCCGCGTCGGGGGCCGGGGCTTGGGCGGCGGCCACGTCGCGGTCGGGTGCGGGCGACGGCTGGTCGCCGAGGATCCGGCGGTCGTAGAGGTTTCCCGAGGGGGCGGGGACGTACAGCCACGCGAGTTGCTGGAAGGGCTTGCCCTCGACGCTCGCCGCCACCTCGATGAAGTGGTCGGGATGGCGGCGGGTGTAGCCCGAGAGCACCGCGTCCTCGAAGACCCGTTGGGAGAGGATCGCGGCGACCTGGGTGATGCTCTCGCTGGACGCGGCGAGGATGGCCCGCACGGGACGGGAGTCCAGCAGCCGGTGGGTGTCGTTCCGGGGGGTGCCGTTGCCGTCGCCGGGCGAGCCGCCGTCGGGCAGGGGGCCCACGTGGAGGCTGGCCCGCAGGCGGAGCCGGCGGGTGCCGGTGGCGTGGATGTTGTAGTCGGTCAGTACTTCCTGGAGCTCGCCCAGGAAGGGGTGGATGACCCGGGGAAGGGCCACCGGGTCGAAGCCGAAGACGAAACCGTCGCCCGTGTTGTTGGCGAACCTCTGCTCCTCCCAGAGCTGCCGC
This sequence comes from Streptomyces sp. NPDC023527, assembly GCF_055560115.1. Lineage (NCBI taxonomy): Bacteria > Bacillati > Actinomycetota > Actinomycetes > Kitasatosporales > Streptomycetaceae > Streptomyces > Streptomyces sp. NPDC023527. Next base: position 128,600 of record NZ_JBVHJJ010000010.1, on the reverse strand, counting down.
AGACCGGCACGGTCGAGCGCGAGTTCGAGCAACTGCGGGATGATCGACGTGAGTTCCACGTGATCGACGGCCGGCCTGCCGGTGAAGTCCTTCGCGTCCACGGCGAGGATGCCCCGGTAGGGCGGCAGATCACGGCTCACGCTCCAGGGCGCGGGTCCGGCGGACGGCATGTCGGCTGAAGGCATGCGGAACTCCCCTGCGAAGAAGACGGCTTGACACCGGCACGCTCGCCGTGCCGGGCCTGATGTCGTCGATCCTCGCGAGGGCGCCCGGTCGCTTGTGCACCCGCGGTGCACATCACCCGTGACGGGCGTCACACAGGCGGCATGATTCTGCCGTCAGCCGGCGTCTGCGATCGAGCGGAGGGCCGCGATGTCGCGGATGACGATGCTCTTGCGCTCGGCCGTCACGGTCCGTTCGCCGAGCGACTGGAGCGTGGTGCTCACGGTGTTGCGGGAGACGCCCAGGTACTGGGCGAGGTCCAGCCTCGTGACGGCCACTTCCACCGCGGCCGGCGGGCCCGCGGGGCAGGCGGCCGATGCCAGGGCGAGGAGCGCCACGGCCAGCCGGGTCCGGGCGTCGCCGTCGCCGACCCTCGTGGCCTCTCTCCAGCGCATCGCGGTGTGCCGGTGCAGCGTCTCGGTCAGCTCGTGCAGGTCGCGGAATTCCAGGAACTCCCGCTTGGACACCACCGAGACCCTGCACTCGGAGATCGCTTCGACCGACGCCAGCCGGGTCTCGTCCTCCTCGATGACCGCCGCCTCGCCGACCACGTCTCCGCCGCCGCGGAAGGCCAGCACCCGTACCCGGCCGTCCCGTTCGACGCGGGAGACCTTGACGACTCCCCCGCAGAGCACGAGGACGTGCGTACCGCGGTCTCCCTGCCGCAGCAGCACGTCCCCCGACCGGTGTTCGCGTGGACGGCCCTTGGCCACCAGGGCGTTCCACAGCGACTCGCCGATCATCTGTTCAAGCGTCACACCGAGGGTGCGCCCCGGCCCGTGTAATCCCCCGTTCATGGGACTGCACTCTAGGCCGGGACGCGTTCGCCCGGGGCGCGAACCGCAGCTCGCCCGTCAGGCGTCGTCCCCGCCCTCCAGGTCGCCCTCCGTCTCCAGGAAGGCCTGGCGCAGGGCGTCGAGGGTCTCGGCGTCCGGCTTGGCCCACATGCCGCGGCTCTCGGCCTCCAGGAGGCGTTCGGCGATGCCGTGCAGGGCCCAGGGGTTGGCGTCCTGGAGGAAGGCGCGGTTCTCCGGGTCCAGGACGTAGGTCTGGGCGAGCTTGTCGTACATCCAGTCGGGGACGACGCCGGTGGTGGCGTCGTAGCCGAAGAGGTAGTCCACGGTGGCCGCGAGTTCGAAGGCGCCCTTGTAGCCGTGGCGGCGCATCGCCTCGATCCAGCGGGGGTTGACCACGCGGGCGCGGAAGACGCGCGAGGTCTCCTCGACCAGGGTTCGGGTGCGGACCGTCTCCGGGCGGGTGGAGTCGCCGATGTACGCCTCCGGTGCCTTGCCCTTGAGGGCCTTGACCGTCGCGACCATGCCGCCGTGGTACTGGAAGTAGTCGTCGGAGTCGGCGATGTCGTGCTCGCGGGTGTCGGTGTTCTTCGCCGCGACCGCGATGCGCTTGTAGGCGGTCTCCATCTCCTCGCGGGCCGGGCGGCCTTCGAGCTCGCGGCCGTAGGCGTAGCCGCCCCAGACGGTGTAGACCTCGGCGAGGTCGGCGTCGGTGCGCCAGTCGCGGCTGTCGATGAGCTGGAGGATGCCCGCGCCGTACGTGCCCGGGCGGGAGCCGAAGATGCGGGTGGTGGCGCGGCGTTCGTCGCCGTGGGCGGCGAGGTCGGCCTGGGCGTGGGCGCGTACGTAGTTCTGGTCGGCCGGCTCGTCCAGGGACGCGGCGAGCCGTACCGCGTCGTCCAGGAGGCCGATGACGTGCGGGAACGCGTCGCGGAAGAAGCCGCTGATGCGCAGGGTGACGTCGATGCGGGGGCGGCCCAGTTCCTCCGGGGAGATGGGCTCCAGGCCGTTGACCCGGCGCGAGGCGTCGTCCCACAGCGGACGGACGCCCAGCAGGGCCAGCGCCTCCGCCACGTCGTCGCCCGCGGTGCGCATCGCGCTCGTGCCCCACAGCGACAGGCCCACCGACTTCGGCCAGTCGCCGTGGTCGGTGCGGTAGCGCTCCAGGAGGGAGTCGGCCAGGGCCTGGCCGGTCTCCCAGGCGAGACGGCTGGGGACGGCCTTGGGGTCGACGGAGTAGAAGTTGCGGCCGGTCGGCAGGACGTTGACCAGGCCGCGGAGCGGCGAGCCGGAGGGGCCCGCCGGGACGAAGCCGCCCGCCAGGGCGTGGACGGCGTGGTCGATCTCGTCGGTGGTGCGGGCCAGGCGCGGGACCACCTCCGTGGCGGCGAAGGTCAGGATCGCGGCGACGAGGTCGGGGTCCGCGGCATCGGTGCCCAGCACCGTGGGCACAACAGCGGCGACCGCTGCCGGGTCCCAGTCCGCGTCCTCCATCGCCTGGACGAGGGCCCGGGCCTTCTCCTCCGCCTCGTCCGCCGTCGTGCGCGTCGCCGCCGACTCGTCCAGGCCGAGCGCCTCGCGCAGGCCCGGCAGGGCGGCCGTGCCGCCCCAGATCTGGCGGGCGCGCAGGATCGACAGGACGAGGTTGACCCGCGCCTCGCCGGTGGGCGCGCCGCCCAGGACGTGCAGGCCGTCGCGGATCTGGGCGTCCTTGACCTCGCACAGCCAGCCGTCGACGTGCAGCAGGAAGTCGTCGAAGCCGTCGTCGTCGGGGCGGTCCTCCAGGCCGAGGTCGTGGTCGAGCTTGGCGGCCTGGATCAGGGTCCAGATCTGGGCGCGGATGGCGGGCAGCTTGGCCGGGTCCATCGCGGAGATGGCGGCGTACTCGTCGAGGAGCTGTTCGAGGCGCGTGATGTCGCCGTAGGACTCGGCGCGGGCCATCGGCGGTACGAGGTGGTCGACGAGGGTGGCGTGGGCGCGGCGCTTGGCCTGGGTGCCCTCGCCGGGGTCGTTGACGAGGAAGGGGTAGACCAGCGGCAGGTCGCCGAGGGCGGCGTCGGGGCCGCAGGCGGCGGACAGGCCGGCGTTCTTGCCGGGCAGCCACTCCAGGTTGCCGTGCTTGCCGAGGTGGACCATCGCGTCGGCGCCGAAGCCGCCGTCCTCGCGGGAGGCCGCGATCCAGCGGTAGGCGGCGAGGTAGTGGTGCGAGGGCGGCAGGTCGGGGTCGTGGTAGATGGCGATGGGGTTCTCGCCGAAGCCGCGCGGCGGCTGGATGAGGATGAGGAGGTTGCCGCGGCGCAGCGCGGCGAGGACGATGTCGCCCTCCGGATTGCGGCTGCGGTCGAGGAACATCTCGCCCGGCGGCGGGCCCCAGTGCTCCTCGACGGACTCGCGCAGCTCCTGCGGCAGCTGTCCGTACCAGCGCTTGTAGTCGGCGGCGGGGATGCGGACGGGGTTGCGGGCGAGCTGCTCCTCGGTGAGCCACTCCTGGTCGTGGCCGCCTGCCTCGATGAGGGCGTAGATCAGTTCGTCACCGTCGCCGGACTCCAGGCCGGGGACCGCCTCGTCGGCCTCGTTCCCGAAGGAGTAGCCCTCCTCGCGCAGGCGGCGCAGCAGAGCGACCGCGCTGGCGGGGGTGTCGAGGCCGACGGCGTTGCCGATGCGGGAGTGCTTGGTGGGGTAGGCGGAGAGGACGAGCGCGAGGCGCTTGTCGGCGGCCGGGATGTGGCGCAGCCGGGCGTGGCGTACGGCGATGCCGGCGACGCGGGCGGCGCGCTCGGGGTCGGCGACGTACGCCGGGAGGCCGTCCTCGTCGACCTCCTTGAAGGAGAACGGGACGGTGATGATGCGGCCGTCGAACTCGGGGACGGCGACCTGGGTCGCGGCGTCGAGCGGCGAGAGCCCCTCGTCGTTCTCCTCCCAGGCGCTGCGCGGGCCGGTCAGGCACAGGGCCTGGAGGATCGGTACGTCGAGCGCGGCGAGGGCGCCGGCGTCCCAGGACTCGTCGTCACCGCCGGCGGAGGCGGCCGCGGGCTTGGTGCCGCCCGCGGCGAGCACGGTGGTGACGACGGCGTCGGCGGTGCCGAGCGCCTCGACGAGCTCGGGCTCGGGGGCGCGCAGGGAGGCGACGTACAGCGGGAGGGCGCGGGCGCCGGCGTTCTCGATGGCGCCGCAGAGGGTGTCCACGAAGGCGGTGTTGCCGCTCATGTGGTGGGCGCGGTAGTAGAGCACCGCGATGAGCGGGCCGGTCGCGTCCGGCTTGGCGGTGCGCTCCAGCGGACCCCAGGTGGGGGCGGCGGCGGGGGCCTCGAAGCCGTGGCCGGTGAGCAGCACGGTGTCGGAGAGGAAGCGGGCGAGCTGTTCGAGGTTGGCGGGGCCGCCGTGGGCGAGATAGGCGTGGGCCTCGGCGGCGATGCCGATGGGGACGGTGGACGCCTCCATCAGCTGGGCGTCGGGGGCCTGTTCGCCGGTGAGGACGACGACGGGCCGGTCCCCGGCGAGGAGCTGGTCCAGCCCCTCCTGCCAGGCGCGGATGCCGCCGAGGAGGCGTACGACGACGAGGTCGGTGCCGTCGAGGAGGGCAGGGAGCTCGTCGAGTTCGAGCCGGGCGGGGTTGGCGAGCCGGTACGGGACCGGGCCTCCGGCCGCGCGGGCACTGAGCAGGTCGGTGTCGGAGGTCGACAGGAGAAGGATCACGCGGCGCTCCCCAGGGCTTCGAGGGTCGCTCGGGGCGCGCGGGACCGGGACATGCGCATGCGGCGGCAGGCCTTCCTCGGGGTCCGCGCCCCGGGCGGTTGGAGGACGGCGGGAGTTCCTGACTCGCGCGGCATCGCTGCCGTGCTCACAGTGGCGGGACCGTGCCGGAGTTCCACCGGCTTCCTCCCCTGGCGCCGTCGCTGGCGTTTTGGCGGACCGGAAAGCAGAACGGTCCGCCGCTGAGCATAGTAAGCGCTGGCAGATGCCGTACGGGACGGTGCACCGGGTGTGATCGTCGGTATGCTCGCCGCCATGTCCGTCACCCCCTCATCCCCCACGGACCGGGATGACTCCGACACGGCCGGGGCGCCCGCGGAGCGGCCCGTCCGCGAGCGCGGCGACGCCTGTCCGGGTGCGCTGCGGCTGCACGCCGCGGACGACGGCGCGCTGGCGCGCGTCCGGCTGCCCGGCGGACTTCTGACGACTCGTCAGGCACAGGTGCTCGCGGACCTGGCCGGGGAGCTGGGCGACGGCCGTCTCGACATCACCTCGCGCGGCAATGTGCAGCTGCGCGGCCTCGCCGCCGACTGCGGCGGCGAGCTGGGCGGGCGGCTGCGCGCGGCGGGACTGCTGCCGACGGACCGGAACGAACGGATCCGCAATGTGGCGGCGTCACCGCTGTGCGGGCTGGACGGACGGGAGCCCGCACGGGGGCACCACCCCGGCGGACGGGTGGACGTGCAGGCGTGGGCGCGGGAGTTGGACGCGCTGTTGTGCGCCGACGGCGCGCGGGCCGGAGCGCGCGGCGAACGACGGGCAGCGGAATCGGATTCCACCGATCTGTCCGGTCTGTCGGGCCGGTTCCTCTTCGGCCTGGACGACGGGCGCGGCGACATCGTGGCGCTCGCCCCCGATGTGACATTGATCGCAAGCGACTCCGGCCGGGCCGTCCTGTGCTTCGGCACCGCCGGACCGGGCCTGCTGATCGCCGCCGAGGACGGGCCGCGGGCGGCCGCGCTGGCCGCCGCGGAGTTCCTGACGGCCGCGGGCGGCAGCGGCGAACGCGCCTGGCGGGTCCGCGAACTGCCGCCGGAGCACCGGCCCCGGACCGACCGGCTCGCCGACCGGCTGGCGGCGGCGGGCATCGGCTCCGACCCGCTCCCCCACCCGGCGCTGCCGCTCGGCCCGCCGGCGGAGCCCGGCACGGTCACCGGCCCGGACGGCCGGCACGCCCTGTCCGTGGCCGCCCCCCTCGGCCGGCTCACCGTCGCCCAGTGGCGGCTCCTCGCCCGTACCGCCGACCGGGACGGCGACGGCGAGCTGCGTGTGACACCCTGGCGCGGCGTCGTCGTCCCCGGCCTGTCGGCCGGAACGGCTCCGGCGCGGCTGGCCGCCCTCGCGGACGCCGGTCTCGTCACCTCCGCCGACAGCGCCTGGCACCGCGCGGGCGCCTGCGCCGGCCGGCCCGGCTGCGCGAAGTCCCTCGCGGACGTACGGGCGGTGGCACGGGCCTGCCTCACGGACCGGCGGTCCGCGGGGCTGCCGGTGTACTGGTCGGGCTGCGAGCGGCGGTGCGGCCACCCGGCCGACGGCACCTGGGTCGACGTCCTGGCGACCGGCGAGGGCTACGAGGTCGCCGTGCGGCGGGACATACCGGGCGCGGCACCGGAGACGGCGGTACGGACCGTGACCGCGGACCGGCTGCCCGACGCGGTGGCGGCGGCACGCGGAACGACATAGCGGAACAGACAGCGGCACGGGCGGCGGCACCGGCCCGCGGCGCGGAACGACCCACAGAGCGACAGCAGCAAGCGAGGCAGAGTGTTCGACTACGAAAAGGACGGCGCGTCCATCTACCGCCAGTCCTTTGCCACCATCCGCGCCGAGGCCGACCTCGGCGCCCTGCCGCCGGACGTCAGCCAGGTCGCGGTGCGCATGATCCACGCCTGCGGGATGACCGATCTCGTACGGGACCTCGCCCACAGCCCCCAGGTCGTGGCGCGGGCCCGCGCGGCGCTGCGCGCCGGGGCGCCGATCCTGTGCGACGCGAACATGGTCGCCAGCGGCGTCACCCGCAAGCGGCTGCCCGCCGACAACGAGGTGCTGTGCACCCTCGCCGACCCGGCCGTGCCGGAGCTGGCGCGGCGGATGGGCACGACGCGCAGCGCGGCGGCGCTGGAGCTGTGGCGCGAGAAGCTGGACGGCGCGGTGGTGGCGGTGGGCAACGCGCCGACGGCCCTGTTCCGCCTGCTGGAGATGGTGGCCGAGGGCGCGCCGCGCCCGGCGGCGGTCATCGGCATACCGGTCGGCTTCATCGGCGCCGCCGAGTCGAAGGACGCGCTGGCCGACAGCCCGTTGGGGCTGGACTACCTGGTGGTGCGGGGCCGGCGCGGCGGCAGCGCCATGGCTGCGGCCGCGATCAACGCGATAGCGAGCGAGGAAGAGTGAGCGAGCACAAGCCCGGGCGGCTGTACGGAGTGGGCCTCGGCCCCGGCGATCCGTCCCTGATGACCGTACGGGCCGTGGAGGTCATCGCCGAGGCGGACGTCGTGGCGTACCACAGCGCCCGGCACGGCCGTTCCATCGCGCGTTCCATCGCCGAACGCCATCTGCGCCCCGACCACATCGAGGAGCGGCTGGTCTACCCCGTCACGGTGGAGACCACCGATCACCCCGGCGGGTACCGGGGCGCGATGGAGGAGTTCTACGAGGAGGCCGCGGCCCGGCTGGCCGCGCATCTGGACGCCGGGCGCACGGTGGCCGTGCTCGCCGAGGGCGACCCGCTCTTCTACAGCTCGTACATGCACATGCACAAGCGGCTCGCCGACCGCTATCCCACCGAGGTGATCCCCGGTGTGACGTCGGTCAGCGCCGCGGCGGCCGCGCTGGGCACCCCGCTGGTGGAGGGCGAGGAGGTGCTGACGATCCTGCCGGGCACGCTGCCGGAGGAGGAGCTGACGGCGCGTCTCGCCTCGACCGACTCGGCCGTGGTGATGAAGCTCGGCCGGACCTTCCCGTCCGTGCGGGGCGCGCTGGAGAGCTCGGGACGGCTCGCGGAGGCGCGGTACGTCGAACGCGCCACGATGAGCGGTGAGCGTACGGGCGCGCTGGCGGACGTGGACCCGGAGTCGGTGCCGTACTTCTCGGTGGCGGTGCTGCCGAGCCGCGTCGACGCCGCGCCCCCGGCCGGGCGCGGCGAGGTCGTGGTCGTGGGGCTCGGCCCGGCGGGTCCGCTGTGGCTGACGCCGGAGGCGCGGGGCGAGCTCGCGGCGGCGGAGGACCTGGTCGGCTACAGCACGTACATCGACCGGGTGCCGGTGCGGCCCGGTCAGCGCCGCCACCCTTCCGACAACAAGGTGGAGTCCGAGCGCGCCGAGTTCGCGCTCGACCTCGCCCGGCAGGGGCGGCGGGTCGCGGTGGTCTCCTCCGGTGACCCGGGCGTCTTCGCGATGGCGACGGCCGTGCTGGAGGTCGCCTCGGAGGACCCGTACCGCGAGGTGCCGGTCCGGGTGCTGCCCGGCATGACCGCGGCCCACGCGGCGGCCGCGCGGGCTGGCGCGCCGCTCGGCCACGACTACGCCGTCATCTCCCTGTCCGACCGGCTCAAGCCGTGGGAGGTCATCGCGGAACGGCTGCGCGCCGCGGCGGCGGCGGACCTGGTCCTCGCCCTGTACAACCCCGGCTCCCGCAGCCGCGTCTGGCAGGTCGGCAAGGCCCGCGAACTCCTGCTGGAGCACCGCACGCCGGACACCCCGGTCGTCCTCGGCCGCGACGTGGGCGGCCCCGAGGAGAGCGTACGCATCGTCCGGCTCGGCGACCTGGACCCGGCGCAGGTGGACATGCGCACGATCCTGCTGGTGGGCTCGACGCAGACGCGCCGCGCACGCCGGGGCGAGAACGGCGCCGAGGAGATCGTGTGGACACCGAGGCGGTATCCGGAGGGCTGACGGAGACGGTCGCGAGCGGGCTGCTCGCGGGGGTCACGGCCCGGAGCCCGCAGGGATTTACGGCGGGCTCCGGGATGCGAGCACCGGCGCGAGGACGGCGGAGCGGCATCAGGCGCCTGATCAAGCCCGTCCGGCGTTTGAGGACGAGCCCCCGGGCGGTCCGGACCGTCAGCGCAGCGCCCCGCTCAGCCACTCCGCCGCCCCCGCCGGATCGGCCGCGACCGGCACCCCGGCCGGCACCTCCGGCCGCCGGACCACCACCACCGGCACCCCCAGCTCCCGCGCGGCGACCAGCTTCGCGGAGGTCGCCGCCGCTCCGCTGTCCTTCGTCACCAGGACGTCGATGCCGTGGCGGCGCAGCAGCTCCCGCTCGCCCTCGACCGTGAACGGGCCGCGGTCCAGCAGGACCTCCGTGCGGGGCGGCATCGGTGGTTCGGGGGCGTCCACGGAGCGTACGAGGAACCACAGGGCGCTCAGGTGTGCGAAGGTGGCCAGGCCCATCCTGCCCGTGGTCAGGAACACCCGCTCGCCCAGCGCCGGCAGCGCGTCCGCCGCCTCGGCGAGCGAGCCGACCGGGTGCCAGTCGTCGCCCGGACCGGCGACCCAGCCGGGGCGGCGGACGGCGAGCAGGGGAACATGGACGTCGGCGGCCGCCTGTGCCGCGTTGAAACTGATCGTGCCGGCGAAAGGATGGGTGGCGTCGATGAGTGCGTCCACCTGGTGCTCGCGCAGCCAACGCGCCATGCCGCCGGGCCCACCGAACCCTCCGATGCGGACCTGCCCGGCGGGCAGCCGCGGCCGGGCGACCCGCCCGGCCAGTGAGGTCGTCACGCGCAGCGTGGGGTCGGCGGCCAGGACGTCCGCGAGCCGTCGCGCCTCGGTCGTACCGCCGAGGATCAGGATGTGGCGCTCGGCGCTCACGATGGGCCTCTCTCTTGCGATCCCGGCCGCTTGGGCACCGCCGGTCCCGCACATTGTGATCGCTCACCGCCGCGGCGGGAAATCCTTTGGGAGCGCCCCGTGACCGACTCCCCCGGCAAGGCCACCGGCGGGCGCACCGCGCAGCTCGCCCACACCGGGCTCCGCCACGGCTGGACCACGGGTGCCTGTGCCACCGCCGCCACCACGGCCGCGTACACCGCCGTGCTCACGGGCGAGTTCCCCGACCCGGTGACGATCACCCTGCCCAAGGGGCAGACGCCCGCGTTCGCGCTGGCCGCCGAGGACATGCGCGGCGGCGGGCGGAGCGCCATGGCCGCGATAGTCAAGGACGCCGGCGACGACCCGGACGTGACGCACGGCGCGCTGATCCGCTCGACGGTACGGGTGCTGCCGCCCGGTTCGGGGGTGGTCTTCCGGGCGGGGCCGGGGGTGGGCACGGTCACCCGGCCCGGTCTGCCGCTGCCGGTCGGCGAGCCCGCGATCAATCCGGTGCCCCGGCAGATGATGCGCGACCACGTCGCCGAGGTCGCCGCCCGGCACGGCGGCACGGGCGACGTCGAGATCGAGATCTCGGTCGATCACGGCGAGGAGATCGCCCGGTCCACGTGGAACGGCCGCCTGGGCATCCTGGGCGGCATCTCCATCCTGGGCACCACGGGCATCGTCGTCCCCTACTCCTGTTCCGCGTGGATCGACAGCATCCGGCGCGGCGTGGACGTGGCCCGGGCTGCGGGCCGTACGCATGTGGCCGGCTGTACGGGCTCGACGTCGGAGAAGGTCGCGGTGGCCGTGCACGGGCTGCCCGAGGACGCGCTGCTGGACATGGGCGACTTCGCGGGGGCGGTGCTGAAGTACGTACGCCGCCACCCGGTGGACCGGCTCACCGTCGCGGGCGGGTTCGCGAAGCTGTCGAAGCTCGCGGCGGGCCACCTCGACCTGCACTCGGCGCGCTCGCAGGTCGACAAGGGCTTCCTGGCGGAACTGGCCCGCAGGGGAGGCGCCGACGAGGCTTTGGCCTCGGCCGTGGCGGCGGCGAACACGGGCCTGGACGCCCTCCAGCGCTGCGCGGCCCGTGGCGTCCCCCTCGGCGACCTGGTGGCGGCCACCGCCCGCGACGAGGCCCTGGCGGTGCTGCGCGGCGCGCCCGTCACGGTCGACGTCATCTGCATCGACCGTGCGGGCACGATCGTGGGGCGCGCGGAACCGAAGGGGCCCGCGGGGCCTGGGCGTTGAGCCCGCGCCCCCTCAGTTCGCGCAGCGGTCCCGTTCGGTGGAGTACAGATGGCTGTCGGGGAACTGCTCCGCCGCCAGCGTGCGGCCGACGATGATGACCGCCGTGCGCACCACCCCCGCCGACTTCACCTGATCGGCGATGTCGGCGAGCGTGCCGCGCAGGACCAGTTCGTCGGGGCGGCTGGCCATGGCGACGACGGCGGCCGGGCAGTCCGGGCCGTAGTGCGGAAGGAGCTCGGCGACGACGCGGTCGGCGTAGCGGGCCGCGAGGTGCAGGACGATCAGGGCGCCGCTCGCGCCGAGGGTGGCGAGGTCCTCGCCGGCCGGCATCGGGGTGGCCTGCTGGGCGATGCGGGTGAGGATGACGGTCTGCCCGACGGTGGGCACGGTCAGCTCGCGGCCGAGCGCCGCGGCGGCGGCGGCGAACGCGGGCACGCCGGGCACGATCTCGTACGGGATGCCGGCCGCGTCGAGGCGCCGCATCTGCTCGGCGACGGCGCTGAAGACCGCCGGGTCGCCGGAGTGCAGCCGGGCCACGTCCTGGCCGGCGGCGTGGGCCCGTACGAACTCCTCGGTGATCTGGTCGAGGTTCAGCCGGGCCGTGTCCACGAGACGGGCGTCCGGCGGGCACTCGGCGAGGAGTTCACGGGGGACGAGGCTGCCCGCGTAGAGGCAGACGCCGCAGCGGGCCAGCGTCCGCGCGCCGCGCACCGTGATCAGGTCGGCGGCGCCGGGGCCGGCGCCGATGAAGTACACGGTCATGACTGGGGTCCTCCTTGTGCGGATTCGGTCATGGCTCGCTCCGTTTTGACCACCGACCACTGCGTCACCGGCATGGCCTGCCGCCAGCCGGTGAAGCCGCCGACGGGGACGGCGCGCGCGACGGCCAGGCGCGTCAGCTCGCCGCCGTGGCGCCGGTACCGCTCGGTGAGCAGCGCCTCGGATTCGAGGGTCACGGTGTTGGCGACGAGCCGGCCACCGGCGGGCAGCGCGTCCCAGCAGGCGTCGAGCAGGCCGGGGGCCGTCAGCCCGCCGCCGATGAACACCGCGTCGGGCGCGGGCAGTCCGGCGAGCGCGGCGGGCGCGGCACCGGTGACGACGCGCAGGGCGGGCACCCCGAGCGCGTCGGCGTTACGGGCGATCCGCTCGGCGCGCACGGGGTCGCGTTCGACGGCGACGGCACGGCATGAGCGGTGGGCCCGCATCCATTCGACGCCGATGGAGCCGGAGCCGCCACCGACGTCCCACAGCAGTTCGCCGGGGGCGGGGGCGAGCGCGGCGAGCGTCACGGCCCGGACGTGACGCTTAGTCAACTGCCCGTCGTGCTCGAAGAGTTCGTCCGGCAGGCCGGGCGTGAGGGGCAGCCGGGGCGCGCCGGGCAGCCGGCGGCATTCGACCGCGATGACGTTCAGCGCGTCGCCGGGCGGGTGCGTCCAGTCGTCGGCGGCGCCCTCGGCGCGCCGCTCGTCCTCGCCGCCGAGCTGTTCCAGCACGGTCATCCGGCTGGGGCCGAAGCCGTGCGCGGACAGCCGCGCGGCGACCTCGGCGGGGGTGGCGGCGCCGGCGCTGAGCAGCAGCAGCCGGCGGCCGTCGTGCAGCGCGGCGTGCAGCGCGGCGAGGGGGCGGCCGACGAGGCTGATGACCTCGGTCTCCTCCAGCGGCCAGCCGAGCCGGGCGCAGGCGTACGACGCGGAGGAGGGGTGCGGCAGCACCCGCAGCCGGCTCGCGTCGCCGAGGGCGGCCACGAGCGTGCGGCCGATGCCGAAGAACATGGGGTCGCCGCTGGCCAGGACGCACACCCGGCGCCCGGCGTGGGCGGCGAGCAGCCCCGGTACGGCGGGGCGCAGCGGCGAAGGCCAGGCGACGCGCTCCGCCGTGCAGTCCGGCGGCACCAGGGCGAGCTGGCGCGGGCCGCCGATGATCACGTCGGCCTGGCGCAGCGCCTGTCGCGAACCGGGGGCGAGGCCGGGCCAGCCGTCGGCGCCGATGCCTACGACCGTCACGGGGGCGGAGCTCACTGGGCGTACCTCGGGCGGCGGAGGGGACAGGGGCACGGGAACTCTACTGACCTGCGGGGATGACGCCACGACCGGGACCTCGCCGAAGGCTTGCTGCATACAATGTGCATTTACTCAACAAAGGCAGGAGGCGTCGACGTGGTGCGTTCACCGGTGGTGCTGGGTATCGAGTCGTCCTGCGACGAGACCGGCGCCGGGCTGGTCCGGGACGGCAGGCTGCTGGGTCACGCGGTGGCCTCCAGCATGGACGAGCACGCGCGCTTCGGCGGCGTCGTTCCGGAGATCGCGGCCCGCGCGCATGTGCACGCGGCGGCGCCCGTCGTCCACGCCGCGCTGGCCGACGCCGGCCTGACCATGGCCGACATCGGCGCGGTCGCGGTGACGACCGGCCCCGGCCTGTCCGGCGCGCTCCAGGTCGGCGTCGCGGCCGCGAAGGGCTTCGCGTACTCCCTGGGCGTCCCGCTGTACGGGGTGCACCACCTCGCCGGGCACGTGGCAGCCGACACCCTGGAGCACGGCCCGCTGCCCGACCCGTGCATGGTGCTGATCGTCTCCGGCGGCCACACCTCGCTGCTGCTCGTGCGCGACCTGGCGCGCGACCCGATCGTCCACCTCGGCGACACGCTCGACGACGCGGCCGGCGAGTGCTTCGACAAGGTCGCCCGCGTCTTCGGCCTGCCCTACCCCGGCGGCCCGGCCGTCGACCGGGCGGCGCGCGAGGGCGACCCGGCCGCCGTGCCGTTCCCGCGTCCGCTCACGGGCCCGCGCGACGACCCGTACGCCTTCTCCTTCTCCGGCCTGAAGACGGCGGCCGCGCGCTGGGCCGAGGGCCACCGGGCGGCGGGCCGGCCGCTGCCCGTCGCGGACGGCGCGGCCTCCTTGCAGGAGGCCGTGGCCGACGTGCTCACCCGCAAGGCCGTCGCCGCGTGCGTCGCGCACGGGGTGGGCACGCTCGTCGTGGTCGGCGGCGTGGCCGCCAACTCCCGGGTCCGGGCCCTGGCCCAGGAGCGGTGCGCTGCGGCGGGGATCGAACTGCGGGTGCCGCCGCTGCGGCTGTGCACGGACAACGGCGCGATGATCGCCGCCGTCGGCGACCTGCTCGTACGGGCGGGCGCGGAGCCGGCGCCGCTGGACGTGTCCATCGACCCCTCCGCGCCGCTGGAGTACGCGGCACTGCACCCCGTCGCCCGCGGCGCGCGGGTGGCTTAGCGGCGCCGCCCGGCGGCGACCGTCCCCCGCGCGGCAGCCCCGAAGGCGGCCGCCGCGGCGGGACGATGGCCGCTGCGGCGGCGCGTCACCACGACACCGGCGCCCGGCGGCGCAGGACCGGCTTCGCTCACCCCTTCGCCCGTCGCGCGATGTTGCGGGCCATGCCCCCGAACACCACCGCGTGGAAGGGGGCCACGCTCCACCAGTAGGCGTGCCCGGCCAGTCCGTGCGGGCGGAACAGCGCCCGCTGGCGGTAGATCGCGCGGGCCGGGCCGTCGGGGGTGACGGACAGCTCCAGCCACGCCAGGCCGGGCAGCCGCATCTCCGCGCGCAGCCGCAGCGTGCGGCCGGGCTCCAGCTCCTCCACCCGCCAGAAGTCGAGGGAGTCCCCGACCCGGAGCGTGTGCGGGTCGCGGCGGCCCCGGCGCAGGCCGACGCCGCCGAGGAGGCGGTCCAAGAGGCCGCGCAGGGACCAGGCGAGCGGGAAGGAGTACCAGCCGTTCTCGCCGCCGATGCCCTCCACCACGCGCCAGAGATCGGCGGGCGGGGCCTCGACGGTCACCTCGCGCCGGTCCTGGTAGAGGCTGCCGCCGGACCAGTCGGGGTCGGACGGCAGCGGGTCGCTGGGGGCGCCGGGCAGGGACGCGGAGGACCAGCGGGTGGCGACGTCGGCGTCCCGTACCCGCTGGAGGGCCAGGCGTACGGCCTCGTCGAAGCCGATCAGGCCCTCCGGCGGGTCGGGGGCGTACCGCGCGATGTCGTGCTCGCGGCACACCACCTCGTACCGCAGGGATTCGACGAGCGGCCGGGCGATGCCGCCGGGTACGGGCGTGACCAGGCCGACCCAGAGGCTGGACAGCCGGGGCGAGAGCACCGGCACGGGCAGGATGAGGCGGCGCGGGAGGCGGGCGACGGCCGCGTAGCGGTCCATCATCCGACGGTAGGTGAGCACGTCGGGCCCGCCGATGTCGAAGCTGCGGGAGACCTCGGCCGGCAGTCGGGCGGCGGCCAGCAGATAGCGCAGGACGTCGCGGACGGCGATCGGCTGGACGCGGGTGCGCACCCAGGTGGGCGTGACCATCGCGGGCAGCCGTTCGGTGAGGTAGCGCAGCATCTCGAAGGAGGCCGAGCCGGAGCCGATGACGACGGCGGCGCGGAGCTGGGCGGTGGGCACGCCGCTGGCGAGCAGGATGCGTCCGACCTCGGCGCGGGAGCGCAGGTGCGGGGAGAGGTGGCTCTCGGGCACCTGGCGGGGCGCCGGGCCGCCGAGGTAGACGATGCGGCGGACGCCCGCGGCCTTCGCGGCGCGCCCGACGGCGAGCGCGGCCCGCCGGTCGGTGCTCTCGAAGTCCCGGCCGGTGCCGAGGGCGTGCACGAGGTAGTAGAGGACGTCGACGTCCTCCATCGCGCCGGGGAGCGTCTCGGGGCGGGTCACATCGCCCTTGGCGACCTCGACTCGGCCCGCCCACGGCTGGTCCCGCAGCCGCCCCGGGTCGCGGACCAGGCAGCGCACCCGGTATCCGGCGTCGAGGAGCTGGGGGACGAGCCGCCCGCCGATGTAGCCCGTGGCTCCGGCGACGAGCACGCGAGGCGCCGGCCGCCCGGCGGTGCCACCCTCTGTCGGGCCGTGGCCGTTCACTGTGGCGTCCATGGGTTCCACGCTCCCCCGCCGGGGACGCTTCGCGCCAGACGGGGCTGGTCCTTCCGGGTGCGGCCGGCCCGTGGACGGGCGGCGGGGCGCGGCCCCGGCACGGCGAAACCGCCCGTCCGGGCGGTCCCGGGCGGGCGGTTTCGAAGGAGACGCGCGGTCTACCAGTTGGAGGGCGCGTAGTCCTTGAGGAAGCAGCCGTAGAGGTCCTCGCCCTGCTCGCCGCGGACGATCGGGTCGTAGACCCGGGCCGCGCCGTCGACCAGGTCGAGGGGGGCGTGGAAGCCCTCCTCGGCGAGGCGCACCTTGTCGGGGTGCGGGCGCTCGTCGGTGATCCAGCCGGTGTCGACGGCGGTCATCAGGATGCCGTCGGACTCGAACATCTCGTGGGCGCTGGTGCGGGTGAGCATGTTCAGCGCGGCCTTGGCCATGTTGGTGTGCGGGTGGCCCGCGCCCTTGTAGCCGCGGCTGAAGACGCCCTCCATGGCGGAGACGTTCACCACGTACTTGCGGCGGGCCGCGGCGGCGGACATGGCCGGGCGCAGGCGGCTGACCAGCACGAACGGCGCCGTGACATTGCACAGCTGCACTTCGAGCAGCTCGACCGGGTCGACCTCGCCGACCTTCTGGATCCAGGTGTTCGTCGGGTCCAGGTCGGGCACGAGCCCGCCGGCGTCGATCGCCGTGCCGGCCTCGACGCGGGCGAGGGAGGCGGAGCCGCTGGTCAGCGCGAGCTCGGTGAGCGCCTGCGGGGTGAGCTCGTCGTGGCCGCTGCCCGCGGGGGCGGGCAGGGCGGGCTGGGCGCCGCTGCCGAAGGCGCCGAAGACGACGGAGGCGGGCAGCTCGCCGGCGGGCAGCGGGGCGGCCTCCGCGGCGATCAGCTCGCGGTACGCGGCCGGGGAGCGGCGCACGGTCTGGGCGGCGTTGTTGATCAGGATGTCGAGCGGGCCCTCGGCGGCGACGGAGTCGGCCAGGGCGATGACCTGGGCGGGGTCGCGCAGGTCGATGCCGACGATCTTCAGGCGGTGCAGCCAGTCGGCGCTGTCCGGCATGGCCTTGAACCGGCGGATGGCGTCATTGGGGAACCGGGTGGTGACGGTCGTGTGAGCACCGTCCCGCAGCAGCCGCAGGGCTATGTACATGCCGATCTTCGCCCGGCCGCCGGTGAGCAGCGCGCGCTTGCCGGTCAGGTCCGTGCGGGCGTCGCGGCGGGCGCGGTTCTCCGCGGCGCACGGCTGGCACAGCTGGTGGTAGAAGGCGTCGACCTCGGTGTAGCGGGTCTTGCAGATGTAGCAGGAGCGGGGGCGCTCCAGGATGCCGACGATCTGGGCGGCGGAGGTGGCGGCGAGCGGAACGCCGCGCGTCTCGTCGTCGATGCGGTCGGCGGCACCGGTGGCGGTTGCCTCCGTGACGGCCTTGTCGTTGGCGGTCTTGGCGGCGCGGCGCTCCTGGCGGCGGCGCTGCTTGACCGTCCGGTAGATGCCGGAGGTGGCACGCCGGATCTCGATCGCCTGCGGGTGGTCGACCGGCAGCTCGTCGAGCTCGTCCAGCACGCTCAGGCAGATCGCCATGCGCTCCGGATCGATACCCGCGCGGAGGGCTGCACCGTCGCGGCTTTCTTCAGTGACCGTCATCGGCGGTGTCGTTTCCCAGTTCTTCTGATCGAGTGGAGCTCTGATCTGTTTTGAGCCTCGAAGAACTGTACGGAGCGGACGGCTGCCACGCCAAACTTCCGCCCTAAGGTGTGAGCAACGTCGTCTGGAGGCCGACCGCGAGGACCAGGGCGGCCATGCCGACCACGAGCCAGGTGACGTAGTCGCCCAGGTGTCCGGAGTGCAGGCGCCGCAGGGGTACGACCAGGGTGCGGGCGGCGGCCACGGCTGTGCGGCGCGGTGGGCGGGCGGGCAGGCGGGGGCCCCAGACCGCGGCGGCGGCGAGGGCGGTGGCCGCGGCGGCGGACAGCAGGCCCAGGAGGGCGCCGGAGGTCGTCCAGGCGGTGTCGGGCACGGGCGGGGCGAGCGGCCGTACGCCGTCGCCGCGGACGGCGGCGAGGTAGCCGGCGTGGTCGGCGAAGGTCACGGAGGCGGCCGCGAGGGCGCGGCCGACGGCGGGCACCGTCCCGACGGCCAGGCACGCGGCGAGCAGCAGCGCGGGGACGGCGGTCATGGTGCGGGGCACGGGGCGGCGCGGGTCCCGGATCTCGGGCTCCTCGGCGTCGCCGTCGGTCTCCAGGGCCGGGGCGTCACGGCGGGGCGCGGGGCCCGCGCCGGCGAAGACCCGCAGGGCGACGCGCAGGACCGCGCCGCCGGTGACGGCGGACACGACGAGGTAGGCGAGCGGCAGCCACCCGGCGTAGGCGGTGGCGGCGTGTTCGGCGACGGCCTTGCCGAGGCCGGTGCCGAAGGGCGGCAGGCCGGCCAGCGCCAGGCCGCCGGCGCCGAAGAGCACGCCGACCAGCCAGAGCCGGCGGGCGCGCCCGTGCAGGCCGTGCTCGTCCAGCGAGCCGTAGCGGTCCAGCACCACGCCGACCAGGGCGAACAGCGCGGCCTTCGCGCCCGCGTGCCCGGCGACGTAGAGCGCGGTGCCGGCGGTGGCGCCGGGTCCGAGCAGGGCGAGGCCGAGGAGGAAGAGGCCGGTGTGACCGACGGTGGAGAAGGCGAGCATCCGTTTGAGGTGGCGCTGCTGCCAGCACATCACCGTGCCGACGGCGGCGGTGAGCAGTCCGGCGGCGACGAGGGTGTGCCGGAAGACGTCCGGTGGGATGCCGCCGGATCCCGCGAAGACCGTCCCGTAGGCGCGGGCGACGCCGTAGACGCCGAGCTCGACCATCGCGCCGGACAGCAGCATGCACACCGGCGTGGGCGCCACCGCGTGGGCGTCGGGCAGCCAGAAGTGGAAGGGGACGGTAGCGGCCTTGGTGAGCGGACCGACGAGGACGAGGACGAACGCGGCGACGGTCAGCGCGTCGGTGCGGTGACCGGTGAGGGCGGTGCCGGTCTGCGCGAAGCCGAGCTCGCCGGTACGGGCGTAGAGCATGCCGATGCCGAGGAGGGAGGCGTAGGCGGCGAGGGAGTTGACGACGCCGAACGTGAAGGCGCCCTGGAGCGGGCGCGGGTCCTCGATCCGGTAGCCGGTGAGGGCGTAGGCGGCGACGCCCATCAGCTCGAAGAAGACGAAGGCGTTGAAGAGGTCGCCGGTGAGGGCGTAGCCGCACATCCCCGCTTCGAAGATCAGCAGGAGGGCGGGAAAGGTCCCGGCCCGCTCGTCCGACGGCTCGTCGAAGTAGCGCCAGGAGTAGGTGAGGACGGCCGGGAGGAGGAGGGCGACCAGCAGGGCGAGGCCGATGCCGAGCCGGTCGCCGACCAGGGCGATCCCGACCCCCTCGCCGCCGTGCGGCCGCCAGCCGCCGAGCCAGGACACCGCGTGTCCGTCGCCGGGTGTGCGCACCCACAGCAGGCAGAGGTCGGCGAGGGTGAGCGCGGCGAAGAGGAGGGCGAGGGCGTCGATGGCCGTACGCGGCAGCAGCCGCCCGGCGGCGGCGAGGACCGCGGCGCCCAGCAGGGGCACGGCGACGGCCAGCGGAAGCAGGGCGGCGGGCTGCACGGCCGCGCGTCAGCCCTTGAGTCCGGTGAGGGCCTGCGGGTCGAGGGTGCCGTGGCGCTTGCGGATCTGGACGACCAGGCTCAGGAGCAGGGCGGTGGCCGTGGCGCCGACGACGACGTCGGTCAGGGCGAGCGCCTGGACGACGGGGTCGACGACGGGCGAGCCGACGGGCAGGTCGGAGAAGACGGGCGCGGTGGCGCCCCGCCGGTAGCCGACGGCGAGCAGCAGGACGTAGGTGGCGGACTGGGTGACGGCGAGGCAGCCGACCGCGTGGACGAGGTTGCGGCTGGTGGCCAGGGCGTACGCGCCGACCAGGAAGATCCAGCCGGCGGCGAGGAAGGGCAGGACGGTCATGATGGCTCCGTATCGGACTGCCGGTCGGACTGCGCCGGGGGCTCGATCTCGACGGCCTGGTCCAGGAACTGGGCGAGCAGCACCACGGCCCCGGAGCCGACCTCCAGACCGGCGGCGGCGTTGAGCAGAGGGACGAGCCCGCCCGAGGAGAGCTGCCCGAAGGTGCCGAGCGGCAGCACGTTCTGCAGGTAGGCGCCCGAGGCGAGGAGCCCCGCGCAGCCGAGCGCCGCGAACGCCCCGGCCGAGACGGCCTCGGCGACGTCCAGCACGGCCAGCGGCCGCACCCGGCGCAGCACCCGGTAGTCGGCGGCCAGATAGGCCAGGTGCAGACCGGTGGCGAGGACGACGCCGCCCTGGAATCCGCCGCCGGGGCTGAGCTGGCCGTGGGCGACGAGGTAGACGCCGACGAGGAGGGTGACGGGCATCAGGAGGGTGCCGAGGAGTCGGACGGACGGCATGACGTGGGTGGGCGAGGGCGGGCCGCGGCGCTCGTCGCGGGCGCGGCGCAGGAGGATCAGCGCGCCGAGGACGGCGCCGAACAGTATCGACTCCTCGCCGAGGGTGTCGAAGGCGCGTTGGTCGAAGTTGACGGATGTGACGGCGTTGGCGGTGCGGTGGGCGAGGGACGCCTGGACGGCCCGGTCGCCGTAGGGGTGCGAGGCGGTGCCGAAGGGCGGCAGGTCGAAGCAGGCGAGGGCGAAGGCCGCGGCGAGGACGGCGCCGGCCGCGAGGAAGAGCAGCCGGCGGACGCGGAGGCTCACCGCCCCCGCCTCCGCGCGCGTCCGGCCTTTCCGCCCGGAGGCTCGTGGGGTCCGTCCCGCGATCCGTCGTGGGGTGATCGGCCGGTGCGGCGGACCTTGCTGACGGTCAGCAGGATGAGGAGCGGGGTGACGGCGCTGCCCACGGCGAGCTGGGACAGGGCGACGTCCGGCGCCTGGACGAGTGCGAAGAGCAGGGACAGGCACAGCCCGAGCACCGCGAGCACGGTGGCCTGGCGCACCGGATCGCGGGTCAGGGCGGCCGCGGTCGCCGCCGCGGTCACCAGCACGAGGGCGACCACCAGCAGGAAGTCCGCGGCGGCGCCGCTCATGGCGGTGCCTGTCGTCCGGCGCCGTGGTGGGCGCGGCGGATGGTGCGGCCGATGGCCATCGAGGTGACGGGGCCGGTGGCGGCGGAGAGGGCGGCGATGGTCAGCACCTTGGCCGCGGTCCGCCCGGGCCCGGCGTCGACGGCGAGCGCGAGGGCCACCAGCGGCAGCCCGAGGGAGGTGGCGGCGGCGAGCGTGTGCAGGGGCGCGTACGGGCCGGGGAGGACGGTCACGGCGAGCGCGGCCAGCAGGAGGACGGCCACGCCGGCGACCAGCAGGGCGAGGGTCGCGAGATGCCGGATGTCCATGGTCAGCGCTCCTCTCCGGTGAGGAAGCGGACGAAGACGAGGGTGCCCGCGGGGGCGAGGACGGCGAGGACCAGGGCGAGGTCCTGGTAGGAGACGCGGTTCAGGGCCCGCGCCAGGAGCAGGAAGAGCGTGATGGTCATGGTCGCGGCGAGGGTGAGGCCGACGAGCCGCTGCGCGGGATCGCCGTGACACGCCCGCCATACGCACGGCCCCAGCCCGGCCGCGACGAGCGGACAGGCGGCGATCAGCCAGGCGTTCACCGAGGGGTCCTCTCGGCGACAGCGCGTTCGACCGGTGAGACACGCCGCGTCAGCGCGTGGACGGTCAGCCGGACGCGGCGCCCCCGCGACTCATCACCGTCCAGCGACTCACCACCGTCCATCCGCTCGCCGCCGTCCAGCGGCTCCGTCTCGACGACGCACGCGCCCGGTGTGCCGGACAGCAGCGCCGCGGCCCACGCCCCGCCGGTGCCCGGTCGCGGGGTGACGGTCCGCAGGGTCCCGGCGGCGGGCCGGCCCGCCAGTGCCGCGGCGGTCAGGCGGGCGAGCTGTCCGGTCTCCTTCAGCAGGGTGAGGGGCCACGCGGCACACGCGGCACACGCGTGGGCGGCGCCGCCCACGCGTTGCCCGGCGGCCCGGCGCACCGCCGACGCGCCCGCCGCGCCGATCGTGGCCGCACAGCCGCCGACGGCCCATTCCAGGGCGGTGATCGGGCCGATGAGGACGAGATCGAGCAGCAGGAGCAGCGTCCACCACACGGCGAACACGCCGACGCCCGCGTACGTCCCGATCCTGTGGCGCATCGCCCCGGACCTCCTCCGACTCGCCCTATCCGGCATACAGCGCATAACGGGTATACCGGCCGAGCGCATCCCGGCCTACGCCCCGCGCCGCGGCGGCCGACCCCTTGGCGGCCTCGGGTTTCCCGCGGAAGGGCGGTCAAACGCCCACCCTCAACCCTCCGGGCATTCCATACGACTTATTGGGCTTACCGGGTTAATTATGGCCTTTCATGCCCGAATTGGATGAGTCTCTCCTAAATCTCCGGCAAGAATTGCCGCTCACCACCCATTAGAAAGGTTTAGCCATGTCGCGTATCGCCAAGGCCGCCGCACTCACCATCGCCACTGGTGTAGCCGTCTCCGGTGCCGCGGGAGTCGCCGTAGCCAACGCCGGAGCGCAGGGCGCGGCCGTGGGCAACCCCGGCGTCGTCTCGGGCAACGTCATCCAGGTCCCGATCCAGATCCCGATCAACCTGTGCGGGAACACGATCGACCTCATCGGCCTGCTCAACCCGACCTTCGGCAACACCTGCATCAACGCCGACGTCGAGGAGCACCAGCACCTCCACCAGCACCGCCACCACAAGGGTCGTCACCACGACGGCGGCCACCACGAGGGCGGCCACCACGAGGGCGGTCACCACGACGACCACCACGATGACCACCACGGCGACGACGACCACGACAAGTGGTAAGCCCCGCGTCCGGAGCGGCCTAGCCGCATCCGCGCGGTAGCGCGGGGAGGGTCACAGTCAGCCGCCGGAATCCTCGCCTGCGCGGTCGTGGCGCCCACCATGCTCATGGTGGGCGCCACCGCCATGTCCGGGCGCCTCGTGGCCGTCGACGTCCTCGGGCTTCGCGCCGTCCCCGTGGGGCCGTTGGGCGCCGGGGAGATCGGGCACCTCGACGGTCGGCGGAAGGTCGGGGGTGAGGTGGGTGTGACTCGACGTCATGATGATGCGCCTGCCCTGTCGTGACGGAGGAACGCGGGGGTAGAGGGGGAGACGGGCGAAGCCGGCCGGTTCAGCCGGCGGCCCGGGCCCGGCCCGGGGGTGCGGCGGTGCCGAGCATCTCCCGGCGCAGCCGGGCGCACGTACGGCTGAGGATGCGGGAGATCTGCATCTGGGACACGCCCAGCCGGGCGCCGATCTGCTTCTGGGTGAGATTGCCGAAGAACCGCCAGTACAGGACGTACTTCTCGCGCTCCGGCAGCGCGCTCAGCAGGGGTCGCAGGGACTGCCGATCTATCACGAGGTCCAGTGCGACGTCCGCACACCCGAGCGTGTCGGAGAGCGGGAGGTCGTCGGCGCCGAGCACCGGATGGTCCAGCGACAGCGTGTGGTGGACGCCCTCGGCGGCGAGTCCGCGCCGCACCTCGTCCTCCGACAGCCCGCATTCCGCGGCGAGTTCGGCGGGGCTCACGCGGGTACGGGCGCCGCGCTGCCCCAGCGCCACCTGGGCGGAGCGGACGGCTGTACGCAACTCCTGGTCCCTGCGCGGGATGTGGACGGACCAGGCGTGGTCACGGATGTGGCGCTTGAGCTCGCCGTTGATGGTCGGCACGGCGAAGGTCTCGAAGGCGTAGCCGAGTCGCGGGTCGTAGCGGTCCACGGCGTTGACGAGGCCGAGCGCGGCCACCTGCCGCAGGTCCGCGGGGCTCTCGCCGCTGCTGCGGAAGCGCAGGCTGATGCGCTCGGCCATGGGCAGCCAGGCGGCGATGACTTCCTGCCGCAGCCGGTCGCGCTCGCAGCCCGGGGGGAGGGCCACCAGGCGTTCGAAGGCCTCCGCGGTATCGGGCGCGTCGCGGTTGCGACGCCGGGGCGTTGTCTCGGCCATGGTCACAGCTGTCCCTTCGCTCCTGCGCAAAAGGAGTGCCCGCCGGCTGAAGCACATTCCAGGTTTTGCGGCTGCCCGCGCGAGGCGCTGGGTCACAGGGTCGGCGCCAGTACGCCTCCGGGCCGGGGCGGCCGGTGTCGGCCAGGTCCCCTCAGCATCACCCCCGTCCGGGCATCCCGCGACTCGGGGCGTACGAGCTCTCGCACAGGGTTACGGGCGTCCGTGACCGGCGGCGCGGCCACCCCCTTGGCGGGTCGCCCGGAATCCGCCGTTTCCCCCGTCCGGCAGGGGGTACTCCGTCGAGGTCACGGACGTCGGCCCGGAAGCGCCTCGGCCGTCCCGGTTCACCCGGTCGGCCGAACGCCGGGGGCGTCGGCGGCCACGAGGCGCGACCGCCGCCGACCGTCACCGGTGCCGTCACCACGAGGAGGCCCCATGTCCACGCGCCCCCAGCGCTCCGACCACCCCGCCGAGCCGGCGGAGCTCACCGAGGCCGAGGTCGCGGCCCTGGACGCGCACTGGCGCGCCGCCAACTATCTGGCGGTCGGCCAGATCTATCTGCTGAGCAATCCGCTGCTGGCGGTGCCGCTGGAGCCCGAGCACATCAAGCCCCGGCTGCTGGGGCACTGGGGCACCTCCCCCGGGCTCAACCTCGTCCACACCCACCTCAACCGCGTCGTCAAGGCGCGCGACCTGGACGCGATCTGCGTGTGGGGGCCGGGGCACGGCGGGCCCGCCGTGCTCGCCAACTCCTGGCTGGAGGGCAGCTACTCGGAGGTCTACCCTGACGTCAGCCGCGACGCGGAGGGGATGGAGCGGCTGTTCCGTCAGTTCTCGTTCCCCGGGGGCGTGCCCAGCCACGTGGCCCCGGAGACGCCCGGCTCGATCCACGAGGGCGGCGAGCTCGGCTACTCCCTGGCCCACGCCTACGGCGCCGCCTTCGACAACCCCGGCCTGCTCGTCGCCTGCGTCATCGGTGACGGCGAGGCCGAGACGGGCCCGCTCGCCGGGTCCTGGCACGCGAACAAGTTCCTCGACCCCGTCCACGACGGCGCGGTGCTGCCGATCCTCCACCTCAACGGCTACAAGATCGCCAACCCGGCGGTCCTCGCCCGTCTCCCCGAGGAGGAGCTCGACCGGCTGCTGCGCGGTTACGGCCACGAGCCCCTGTACGTGAGCGGGGACGACCCGCGGCAGGTGCACCGCGCCCTGGCCGCCGCCATGGACCGGGCCCTGGACCACATCGCCACCGCTCAGCGGGTCGCCCGCGAGGAGGGCGTGCCCGACCGGCCGCACTGGCCGCTGATCGTGCTGCGCACCCCCAAGGGCTGGACCGGCCCGGGCGAGGTCGACGGCCTCCCCGTCGCCGGCACCTGGCGCTCCCACCAGGTGCCGCTGTCCGGGGTCCGCGAGAACCCCGAGCACCTGCGCCAGTTGGAGGGCTGGCTGCGCTCGTACCGCCCGGAGGAGCTCTTCGACCGCGACGGCAGGCCGCTCCCCCAGGTCCTGGAGTGCGTGCCGGAAGGCGGCCGGCGCCTGGGCGCCAATCCGCACGCCAACGGCGGCCTGCTCACCCGAGCCCTGCCCCTCCCGCCGCTGGAGCACTACGCCGCGCCGGTGGACAAGCCCGGCGCGTCCACGCACTCGCCCACCCATGTCCTCGGCGGCCTGCTGGCCCAGATCATGGCCGACACCTCCGGCAGCCGGGACTTCCGCGTCGTCGGCCCGGACGAGACCGCCTCCAACCGGCTGGACGCCCTCTACGCCGCGACCTCCAAGGCGTGGCAGGCGGCGACCCTGCCCACCGACGAACACCTCGCGCACGACGGACGGGTGATGGAGGTGCTC
Organism: Streptomyces sp. NPDC023527; assembly: GCF_055560115.1. Taxonomy (NCBI): domain Bacteria; kingdom Bacillati; phylum Actinomycetota; class Actinomycetes; order Kitasatosporales; family Streptomycetaceae; genus Streptomyces; species Streptomyces sp. NPDC023527. The sequence continues at coordinate 103,074 of NZ_JBVHJJ010000010.1, read as the reverse complement.
TCCGAACACCTCTGCCAGGGCTGGCTGGAGGGCTACACCCTGACCGGCCGGCACGGGCTGTTCTCCTGCTACGAGGCGTTCGTGCACATCGTCGACTCGATGGTCAACCAGCACATCAAGTGGCTCAAGACCTCCCGCTCACTGTCCTGGCGCCGCCCCGTCCCCTCCCTGAACTACCTGCTGACCTCGCACGTCTGGCGCCAGGACCACAACGGCTTCTCCCACCAGGACCCCGGGTTCGTGGACCACGTGCTCAACAAGTCCCCCGACGTCGTCCGCGTCTATCTCCCCCCGGACGCCAACACCCTGCTCTCCGCCGCCGACCACGCGCTGCGCAGCCGCGACTACGTCAATGTCATCGTCGCCGGGAAGCAGCCCTCCTTCGACTGGCTGAGCCTGGACGACGCCCGCGCGCACTGCGCGCGCGGCGCGGGGGCGTGGGCCTGGGCGGGCACCGAGACCGGCGAGCGGCCCCCGGACGTGGTGCTGGGCTGCGCGGGCGACGTGCCCACGCAGGAGGTGCTGGCCGCCGCCCAGCTGCTGCGCCGCCATCTGCCGGAGCTGGCCGTACGGGTCGTCAACGTCGTCGACATGACGCGCCTGATGCCGCGGGACGAACACCCCCACGGCATGCCGGACGCGGAGTACGACGCGCTGTTCACCACCGACAAGCCGGTCGTCTTCGCCTACCACGGCTACCCCTGGCTGATCCACCGCCTCGCCTACCGCCGCACCGGCCACGCCAATCTGCACGTACGCGGCTACAAGGAGATGGGCACGACCACGACGCCGTTCGACATGGTCGTGCGCAACGACCTCGACCGCTACCGCCTCGTCATGGACGTCGTCGACCGCGTCCCCGGCCTCGGCGTGCGCGCCGTGGCCGTACGCCAGGCCATGGCGGACGCCCGCACCCGTCACCACGCCTGGATCCGCGAACACGGCACGGACATGCCGGAGGTGGCGGACTGGACGTGGGAGGGCTGAGAGCCTGCGACTGTCCGTGACGTGTGCATGACGGGTGCCACCCGGCCGGCGCGGCGGGGTTCGCGGGCTGAGAGAGTGGGAGCCGTGACGAGGACGGAGAAGACCGAGACCTACGACGTGCTGGTGATCGGGTCGGCCAACGCGGATCTGGCGGTGCGCGTGGACCGGCGGCCGGGCGCGGGCGAGACCGTGCCGGGCTCGGACCTGGTCGAGTCGGCCGGCGGCAAGGGCGCCAATCAGGCCGCCGCGGCCGCGCGGCTGGGGGCCCGTGCGGCGCTGCTGGCGCGGGTCGGTGACGACGCGTTCGGCGAGCTGCTGCTGGACGGCCAGCGCGAGGCCGGTGCCGAGGTGCGGCACGTACGGGTCGAGAAGGGCGCCCGGACGGGCACGGCGATGATCGTCGTGGGGCCGGACGGCGACAACACCATCGTGGTCTCCCCCGGTGCCAACGCCCGTCTCTCCCCCGCCGACGTCGAGGCGGCGCGGGACGTCGTCGCGGCCTCGGCGGTGGTCTCGCTCCAGCTGGAGATCCCCCTGGAGACCGTACGGGCGGCGGTCGAGGTCGCGCGGGAGTCCGGTGCGCGCGTGGTGCTCAACCCCTCGCCGGCGCCGGACCGGCTCGCGCCCGAGCTCCTTACGGCGGCCGACCCCTTGGTCGTCAACGAGCACGAGGCGCGGCAGCTGTCGGGGATCGCGGACGGCGGTCCCGAGGAATGGGCCCGCGCGTTGCGGGAGCTCGGTGCCCGCTCGGTCGTGGTCACGCTGGGCGGCGACGGCGCCCTGGCCCTGGACGGCGCGGAGGCGGTCCCGGTGCCCGGCGTCGAGGTCCAGGTGGTGGACACGACGGGTGCCGGTGACGCCTTCACCGGCGCGCTCGCCACCCGTCTGGCGGCCGGTGCCCCGCTGGCGGAGGCGGCCCGCTTCGCCGTACGGGTCGGCGCCGCGTCCGTCACCAGGCCGGGCGCGCAGCCCTCGTATCCGACCGCGGCGGAACTGCCGGGCGCGGAGGACTGAGCCCCGTACGGACGCTCAACCGGCCACGTGGCTCTCCAGCGCGGCGCGGAGCCAGGCGTCGGCGGCGCCGGCGTTCGGCTCCGGGCCGGAGAGTTCGGCGGTGAGCCGCCAGTAGTGGTCGATCCGGGGCTCGGCGGCGAGCAGGCCGCTGAGCCGGCGGCGGAAGGCGGGGGTGTCGCGCAGGCCGCGGGCGTGGGCGTGGGCGGAGACGAAGCAGTCGAGCGCCTCGCCCGCCCGCGGAGACCGTCGCGCCCGCAGGTCGGCCGAGGTCAGCGCGTACGCCTCGCCGAGGCCGTCGTAGAGCACGGCGGGGCGGTAGCCCTTGCGGGGCGCGTGCGCCTCGGGCTGCCCTCGGTCGGTGCCGGTGCAGGGGCCGGACACGAAGGCGTGCAGCCGGGCGAAGGCCAGGACCTGGGCCGGGGTCGGGTCGGCGGGGAGTTGCGGAACCGTGTGTTCGAGAAAGGCGGAGACCACGCGGGCCGGGAGCCGTACGGGCAGCCAGCGCCGCCAGAAGCGGGTCAGCGCGGCGGTGCTGGGCGGGGTGGACACGGCGCCGATCAGGCGCAGCCGGTCGGCGCGCTCCTCCGCGGTGCACTCCTGGAGCAGCTGGAGGGCGGCCTCCCGCCAGCGCAGGGCGGTCAGCCGGGAGCCGAGCTCGCGCAGTTGGCCCTCGATGACGTCCTCCAGCGCGTCCTGCTGGTCGAGGATCCGGCCCACTTGGGGGACCGGCAGGTCCAGGGTGCGCAGCGAGCGGATGAGGTGGAGCCGGTCGAGCGCCTCGGGGCCGTAGCGGCGGTGGCCGCCGGCGCTGCGGGTGGCTTCGGGCAGCAGGCCGCGGTCGGAGTAGAAGCGGACGGTCTTGACGGTGACGCCCGCGTGCTCGGCGAGCTCTCCGATGCTCCACATGTCCTTGGTGTCCACGGCTTGAACCTCCCCCAGCAGGAGTTCTTACCGTACCGGTGAACGCGGGCGCCCCACGGGGGTGGTCGCCCGTGCGGAACCGTACATACGAGGAGGCGTTCATGACGGCGTTCGTGCTGGTGTCGGGTGGTCACACCGCGGGCTGGCTGTGGCGGGAGGTGGCCGACCGGCTGCGGGAATCGGGGGCCGAGGCGTATCCGGCGACGCTCACCGGCCTGGGGGACCGCCGCCATCTGGCGGGCCCGGAGACGGACCTGGAGACGCACATCGAGGACCTGGTGCAGCTGATCGACCATGTGGACGCGCCGGAGGTGGTCCTCGTCGGCTTCTGCTACGGCATCTACCCGGCCCTCGGCGCCGCCGGCCGGCGCCTGGACCGGATCGCCCGGATCGTGTATCTGGACTCGCCCATGCCGCAGGACGGCTCCTCCTTGCTCGACCAGGTGCGCGATCTCATGCCGGACTCGCCGACCCGCGACCGGATGCTGGGGCAGCCCGCGCGGGCGGAGGACGGATGGCGGGTTCCCCCGCCGTCGCTGGAGGAGTGGCGGACCTGGGGGAACGTCGCGGGCGTGTCCGAGGAGGCGTTGGAGCGGTTGGCCCGCCTTGCCGCGCCGCACCCGCTGGGCACGTACCTCCAGCCGCTCCGGCTGCCGTCGGCGGTCGCCGAGCTGCCGACGAGCGGCATCTTCTGCACCACCGACGGGACGATGGACATCGCCACGCTGGAGGGTCTGGTGGCATCGGGGGAGCCGATGTTCCAGTGGCTCGCCGCCGACCGGGTGGGCTTCTTCGAGATCGCCACCGGGCACTGGCCGATGCTCTCCACCCCCGGCGAACTGGCCGATGTGCTGCTGCGGGCCGCCGCGGGAGAAGGGCACCGGCTGGCCGCCGGCCGTTAGCCGAGGCGGGACGGCGGCCGGCCGGGTGCGCGGTCAGGGCTTGCGGGCGATGAGGGCGCCGTTGGCCAGTGGCGCGTCGATGACGAAGGCGACGCGGCGGATGTCCGTGAAGCCCGCGTCGGTCAGCATCGCCGCGTACTCCGCCCGGCTGCGGTTCGCACCCTCGGCCGTCTCGACGAGCATGTTCAGGCCGGCGACGGCCCCCGCCACCGGGCCGTTGCCGTCGTCGTCGATGAACGCCTCGCCGATGATGACCTCGCCGCCGCCGCCGAGCGCGGTGTGGCACTTCGCCAGCAGCCGGGCGCCCTGTTCCTTGTTCCAGTCGTGGAGGATGTTGGTCAGCAGGATGGCGTCGTAGCCGGTCGGCAGGTCGTCCGCGAAGAAGTCGCCGCCCACGGCGTCGACCCGGTCGCCCTGCGCCGTCTCGGCGAGGCGCTTCTCGGCCATCCGCGTGACGAACGGCAGGTCGTAGACGGTGGCCTTGAGGTGCGGGTGGTGGGCGCAGAGCTCGCCGCAGAAGGAGCCCAGCCCACCGCCGACGTCGAGCAGCTTGCGGTAGGCGCGGAAGTCGACCGACAGGGCCATGGCGCGGGCGGTGAACACCGCCCCGGCGTGCGCCGCCTTGGGGAAGAGCTGGGCCATGTGCTCGTCCTGCGGGTCGAACAGCGTCTCGTCCGTCTCCGGGTTCCAGGTGGTGGGCCGGTTGGAGCGGATCGCGACGTCCAGCTTGCCCCACGCGTCGTACTCGCGCCGGTCGGTGAAGGTCACCAGGTCACCGAAGAAGTAGCGCTTCCCGCGGACCAGGAACTCCTCGGACATCTCGGAGTTGGCGTACCGTCCGTCGCGCCTGGCGAGCAGCCCCAGGGAGGCGCACGCCGTCAGCAGCAGGTGTGCGGGCCGCTCGGCGATTCCCTCGGCGCGGGCCAGGTCTTCGGCCGTGATGCCGTCGGTGCCGCTCACCTTGGTGAACAGGTCGAATTCGAGGGCGACGGCGAGCACCTTGGCGACCCGGAAGCCGTCCGCCATCGCCATCAGCGGTGCGGGGGTCAGCGGTTGGACCCCGGTGTACGACGTGTTGTTCATACGACCTCCCCCGGGTGGGCCGGCACCGTGACCGGTGCCGGCCCACCCGCATGTGTGGACGTGATCAGTCGGACGTGCCGGCCCACGCGCCCGACTCGGCGGCGGCGCGCAGATACGAGTCGAAGTCGCGGGGTTCGCGGCCCAGCGCCTCGCGTACGCCATTGCTGAGGTGCGCGTCCCATCCGTTGCGGATGGCCTGGAAGAGGCCCAGGAGGATGGCGGCGTGCTCGTCCGGGACACCGGCCGCGGCCGAGCCCTTGAGGAAGGCGTCGCTGTCGAGGTCGACGAAGCGGATCTCGCGGCCGATCCTGGTGCCGATGCGGGCCGCCGCCTCGGCGAACGACAGCGCCTCCGGGCCGGAGAGTTCGTAGATCTTGCCGTGGTGGCCGTCCTGGGTGAGCGCGGCGACCGCCACGTCGGCGATGTCGTCGACGTCCACGAACGGCTCCTTGCCGTCGCCGGCGGGCACCGCGAGGACGCCGTCCATGATCTGCGGGTGGAAGAACGCCTCGCTGAAGTTCTGCGCGAACCAGGCCGGCCGCACGATGGTCCACTCCGCACCCGACTCCCGTACCGTGCGCTCGGAGGTCAGGAGCTTCTCGTCGCCCGCCGCGTCGATGCCGCGCGCGGACAACAGGACCAGCCGCCGGACGCCTGCCGAGACGGCGCGCTTGACGAACTGCGGGATCACCTGCTGCGCCTGGCTGGGCAGGGTCGGCGGTACGACGTACACGGCGTGGGCACCGGTCAGCGCCGCCGCCCAGGTCGACTCGTCCTGCCAGTCGAAGCGCGTCTCCCCGCTCCGGCTCGCCGCCCGTACGTCCCGTCCGGCCTCGCGCAGCCTCGCCGTCACACGGCGGCCCGTCTTACCGGTGGCGCCCAGTACCAAGATTGTGTCGCTCATTGTTTCCTTTCACGGTGTGTTCGTTTTTTCCTGCGCTCTTCGTATCCCTGCTCGGGTCAACGGGCCAGTGTCGGCGCCCCTTTCGTGATGGTGGAGGCCGCGGATCCGGCCGCGCGCAGGACGAGGTCGTCCGCCTCCCGCGAGCCGACGGTGAGCCGGATGCCCTCGTCCGGGTAGCAGCGCACGAGCGCTCCGACCCGGCCGAGCTCCGCGGCCAGGTGCTCGCTGCGGGCCCCGGCGTCCAGCCACAGGAAGTTGCCGTGGCTGGGGAAGCTGCTCCAGCCGAGGCGGCCGAGCTCCGCGCGCAGCCGGTCGCGTTCGCGCACGATCGCGTCGACGCGGTCGATGAGCTGCCCCCTGGCCCGCAGCGACGCGGCCACCGCGACCTGCGCGAGGTGGCTGATGCCGAACGGCAGCGCCCGGTCCCTGAGACGGCCGGCCGTCGCCGGTGCCGCGACGCCGTAGCCGACCCGGAGGGCGGCCAGCCCGTACGCCTTGGAGAAGGTGCGCAGGACCACGACGCCGGGGTGGGCCCCGACGTAGTCCAGACCGTCGGCGATCCCCGGGTCGCGGGCGAATTCGTGGTACGCCTCGTCCAGGACGACCGTGATCCGGTCCGGCAGGGCGGCGAGGAAGCGTTCCAGCGCGGCCCGGCGGATGATCGTGCCCGTCGGGTTGTGCGGGTTGCACAGCACGACGACCCTGGTCCGGGGGGTGACGGCGGCGAGCATCCCGTCGAGGTCCTGCTCACCGGAGTCCGTCAGCGGCACCTCGACGGGTTCCGCCCCGGCCATCCGGGTGATGAGGGGGTAGGCGTCGAAGGACCGCCAGCCGTACACCACTTCGTCGCCCGGCCGGGTGCACATGTCCAGGACGTGCAGGGCGATGCCGACCGAGCCGTTGCCCACCGCCACGTGCTCACGGGTGACGCCCAGCCATTCGGCGACCATCCCGACGAGCGTGTCCGGGGTGAACTCCGGGTAGCGGTTCACCGATTCCAGCTGTGCCGCGAGGGCGTCGCGCACCTCGGGCAGCGGCGGATACGGGTTCTCGTTCAGGTGCAGCCTTAGTTCGAGTTCGGGCGACATCGCGTCGCTCCTCTCACTTCGCCGGCAGCGACTGGGCGTGCTGGAAGACGTCGTGCGGGTCGAAGGCGCGCTTGGCCTCGATGAGGGCCTCGTAGTTCTCCCCGTAGTAGAGGCGGTGCGCGGACACTCCGGACCGGTTGTACTCGGGGTCGTCGAGGTCGACGTCGGGGTAGTTGACGTAGCAGCCGTCGGTCTCGTCGTCGGTGACGGGCGCGCCGCCGGTGTCCGCGTACACCTCGCCGTAGAAGTCGCGGATCCACTTGAGGTGGACGGGTTCGTCGGCGTCCTCGTACCAGGCGGTGACGTAGTGCATCTCCATCACCGAGTCGCGGTGGGGGAACGCCGTAGCCTCCCGGGGCCTGGTGTTGGTCTTCCCGCCGAAGGCGATCATGAGCAACCGGGCGGCCGGGTTGGGGTACTCGACCTCCGTGAGGTAGCGGTACATCGCCCGGATCTGCCGGTCCGGGAGAGTGCGGCGCTGGTACGCCGACTTGGCCTTGAACCGGAACGTGGGGGTGTTCGGGCCGGCGAGGCCCGGCCACTGGGTCGCGTGCAGCCACGGCAGGCGCCGCTTCTCGATCTGCGGGGTCACGCCCGTCCCCTCGCAGATCTCCGCGAAGTACGCGTCCAGCAGCTGTTCGGCGTCCGGGCCGGTGGCGTCGAACTGCGCCACCATGCTGAACGATCCGGCGGCGCGCGGTGTCGGCTGGAACTGGCTGTAGAGGCTGTCGTAGGCCGAGCCGTCCTTGTGCCGTTCGCACCAGGAGCTGAAGTTCTTCGCGAGCCGGGTGAAGGACGCCTCCGTCAGGGTCGCCCACGACCAGGTGACGGTGGAGACGAACACCTCGCTCGGCGGCTTGGGCAGCAGCTTCCTGGGGTCGTGGCCCTTGGCGCCGGGGGTGCGGAACCAGTAGCGGGTGACGACACCGAAGTTGCCGCCGCCACCACCGGTGTGCGCCCACCACAGCGCGCCCTTGGGGCGGTCGTGCTCCCAGTCCTCGCGCGTGGCGACGACGGTGCCCACGCGGCCCGAGGCGTTGACGGTGACCACCTCGACGGCGTGGAGGTAGTCGGTGGTCAGCCCGTGCAGCCGGGACAGCGGCCCGTGGCCGCCGCCGGCGATGTGTCCGCCGATGCCGACCGAAGGGCAGGCGCCGCCGGGCAGGACGACGCCCCAGGTCTCGTACAGCGCCTCGTAGACCTCTCCGAGCGTCGCGCCGGGCTCGATCGCGAACGCCCCGCGCTCCTGGTCGAAGGAGACGCTGTTCATGTTCGAGAGGTCGATGACGACCTTCGCGTCGGTGCCGAAGCCCTCGTAGCAGTGTCCGCCGCTGCGGACGGCGATCTTCTTGCCGGCCCTGAACGCCTCGCGGACCGCGTCCTCCACCTGTCGTCGTGAGTCGACGAGGCGGATGGAATCGGGCCGGAAGACCCAGCGCAGGTTGTAGCCACGGGTGAGGTCGGCGTAGCGCGGGTCGCCGGGCGTGACCGTGACCGCTCCGGCCGTCGCGGCACGGGTGTCTTGCTCCATCAGTTTCCCCCTGATCGTTCTGGTGCTCAGCCGGTGAGTACCCGGCTGTCGGCCCGGCGTCCGACGACGTACGTCGGCTCGTCCTCCGGCAGGAAGGCCGCGAAGGGCGGCACTTCCTCGGCCTGGAGCCGTAGTTCGAGGACACCCGGGAGGTGTGTGTGGCCGGCGTGGTAGTCGGCCAGGCGGTCGCGCAGTTCGTCGAGCGTGCCGGCGGTGCCCACCCACAGCCGGTCGGGCGCGCCCAGTCCGTACGCCACGGTGGCGACGTCGAGCGGCGGATAGCTCACGCATTCCAGCCGCGAGTCGAAGAAGGTCTGCTGGCGGGTGACGCACATGCCGTGCATGTTGTTGTTGAAGACCACATAAAGGATCGGCAGCCGCTCGGCCACGGCGGTGTGGACCTCGAAGCCGTTCATCAGGAACGCCCCGTCCCCGCACAGGACGACGGTGCGGGTGTCCGCAGCCGAGCCCAGCTGGGCGCCGACCGCGGCGGCGATGGCGTAGCCCATGCCGCCCATGCCGAGGGCGATCGTCGACGAGGCGCCCTCGGGCACCTGCGCCAGGTGGATGGCGGCCGAGGCGCAGTTGCCGGCGTCCAGCAGGATGTTGCCGCCGCGTGGAAGGTAGTCCTCGATGGCCCGGATCGCCTCGCTCTGCCGCAGGGTGTCGCGGGCGGTGCGCGGGTCGCAGGGCTTGTCCGTGGCGGGTGCGAGGCGTGGGCGGTAGCGGCGCAGCTCGTACCCGTCGGGCGGTGGCGCGGTGAACGGTTCGGCGTCGAGGAGGCCCAGCAGCGCGCGGAAGGCGGCGCCCGCGTCCTCCGCGACCACGATGCCGGGCGCGGTGGCCCGTTCGGCCTCGCCAGGGTCGATGTTGACGACGGCGAGGCGTGCGGGGTCGAGCCGGCCGAGCGGTGCCCGGGTCATGACGCCGAGCCCGGTGCCGACCGCGACGACGAGGTCGGCGTCCTTGAGGTAGGCGTGCGCCGAGGGGTGGCCCGCGGCGCCCGCGACGCCCAGGAACAGCGGGTCGTCGTTGGGGAACTCGCCGCGCGCCGCCATGGTGGCGGCCACCGGGACACCCGCCCGGCGGGCGAAGGCGGTCACCGTGTCGGCGGCGCCGCTGCGCCGGACGCCGTGTCCGATCAGCAGCGCGGGGCGGCGGGCCGCGCGCAGCGCGTCGAAGAGCGGGCGGACGGTGTACGGGGCCACCTCCCCGGGCGTGAGCAGGGCGGACAGGTCGGCCGGCCAGTCGGCGGGCCGGGGGCCCACGGGCAGTTCGAAGACGTCGCGGGGCAGCAGCAGCGCCACCGGGCCGGGCCGGCCGGTGAGCGCGGTGACCGCGGCGGCGCGCAGTTCCGGCCAGAAGGCGGCCGGATCGTCGATCTTGGCGACGCGCTTGGTGGCCGCCCGCAGCAGGCCCGCGGCGTGGACGGTACGGCCGATGCCGGAGGAGTCCTGGAAGGCCCCGCGTCCCTCGAACGGGCGTGGTGGCTGTCCGATGAGGGCCAGGACCGGCACCGACTCCGCGTAGGACTCGGCGAGTCCGGCCATCAGGTTGACCATGCCGCCGCCGGAGGTCGCGCAGCAGACGCCGAGCGTGCGGTGGACGCGGGCCCGGCCGTCGGCCATGAACGCGGCGCCGTCCTCGCGCCGGGCCATGACCGACCGCAGCCGGTCGCCGCCGAGGCGGTGGATCGCGTCGTGGAGGTGCTCGATGTTGGCCCCGCTGACGCCGAAGACGTGGCGGACGTCCCAGTCGCGGAGCGTGGTGACCAGCGCGTCATCCAGCCGCATCGGTCGGTCCTGACGCGGTACGGGGAGTGGCCGGGCCGACGGCGGCGCCGCCGGAGAACCGGTGCTCGAGGATGCGTTTGAGGTTGGCCATCTCCACCTTGTGGATGGCGTCGAACTGGGGCCAGATGTCGCCGACCCAGTAGCGGTCGGTGCGCGCCCGGCCGGCGGCGATGTACTCCGGTACGTCCGTCACGGCGCGGTCGTAGTAGGGGTGCCGGCAGTTCGTCCAGGTGATCACCGTGCCCGGGCGGCGCAGGGTGCGCCAGGCGTCGGCGATCGTGAAGTAGTAGCGCATCCACAGCTCGTGGCCCTGGTCCCAGGCGCAGGGCCAGACGACGAGGCCGTGCTCGGGGCCCTTGCTCACATCCGCCCGGACGAAGATCTCGGTGTTCGGCTGGATGGCCTCGCGGCCGACGTAGAGGCCGCCGCCGAGGTGCCGGAGGTTCCGGATGCTGTACGTCCATTCCTCCAGGGAACGGACGTCGGCGAGGTAGTCGAAGACGACGTCGTACGGGACGTCGATGTGCTCGCCGAGCGTGCAGTAGGGGCCGAATATCTCCTCGTGCGAGTAGGTCTCCTTGGTCATGTCGACCATCAATTTGTGGATGTCCGCCGCGTTGGTGTTCTCACAGCGGATGAGATCCAGCCGGGCGAGGTCGGAACCGCTCGGCTCGGCGGCGGCATTCGGTACAGGCGTCATGGGGCCCCCTTGAATGCGGGAAGGTCGAGAAAACGGAATGGGCGGAACAGGCGGAGCAGGCGGAACGGACCGGGCGGAATGCGGAATCGTGAATTCTTAACCATCGGGGAACGGCGCGGGCACCAGGAAGGCGCCGGCGAGGTCCACGAGAATTCGGCGGATCCGCGCCCCCCGGCTCACACGCGAGCGGCGGGCCAGCGCAGGGTCATCGCGCTGACCATGTCCCCACCATTGGAGAAGGTGCCGAGCGCCAGTACCTCACCCGGCTTGACCAGGGAGTTGTCCAGCGCGTCGGCCAACGTCACCGGGATCGAGCCGGCGAACAGATTCCCGTACTTGGCGAGCGTGTCGTGCGTACGCGACGGATCGATGCCGCAGCGCCGGCGCCACTCGGCCAGATACTCCTCGTTCGGCTGGTGGGTGATGAGGAGCGAGACGTCCCGGCTCTCCAGCCCGGCCCGGTCGAGGCTGATCGCGACGGCCTCGGGCACCAGGCTCATCGCGTTCTGGCGCAGCGCCTCGATGCGCTCGCGCGTGAAGTTGACGGTGATGGGGCCGCAGCCCCGCTCCCAGTAGTCCTTGAACCGCCCGTCCACCAGGTCCGGTTCGAAGCGGAGCAGTCCGTAGTGTTCACCGTGCGAGCGCTCGTACGTGGACAGGATCGTCCGCTCCCCGGGCGCCAGCAGCGTCGCGGTGGCGCCGTCGCCCAGGACGCGCGACCGCGCGGACTTCTGGAATTCCGGGAGCCGCGAGACGAAGTTGGTGACGGTGAGCACCACGACGTTGCGGTGCTGTCCGGATTCGATGAAGGCACTGGCCGTCCGGAGCGCGGACAGCCAGGAGCAACAGCTCGTGTCGACCTGGAGGATCGCCGCGCGGCGCGCGCCGACGCTGTGCTGCACCGCCGGCCCGATGCCCGGCCAGAAGGTGTCGTTGAAGACGCAGTTGTAGATGATGAGGTCGATGTCCGCGGCGGGCAGGCCCGTGCGGGTCAGCAGCTTCTCGACGGCCTGGGCACCCAGCTCCGCCGAGGTGTGGTCGGGCGAGGCGAACCGTCGCTCCGCGACCCCGCGAAAAAATGGATCATCCCCGAGTTCGTCGCCGGCGTCCCCCGAGCCATTGGCGACGACGCGTTCGGGAAGGAAGTTGACCACATCAATGATCTGGGCATATGTCGCCCGCTTTTCGTGCACCCCGTTGTCCCCCCTTGTGGCACTTCTGCCGTCACGGGCACGGGTGCGTGGCGGGCACCGGCCGTGACGCTTCGAGTATGCGCGGAGCGGCGGGCGCCCGGCCACGAGATGGCGCTGTCCTATAGTGACCTGGCAAAAACCGGAAAGCGGTGTCCTATAGTGACCTGGCAAGAAGTGGAAATCGGGGGGCGGTCAAGGACGTTGAGAATACCGGGGGTCAAAGTTGACAGAGCTGGATTCGACCTGCGTTTCCGTCTACACGCTGGCTCTTCGGCACGGTTCTTTCCACGAAGTCATGATCATGGATGCGCTGGGCATCTCCCCAGGTGAACTGGCGCGGGCCCGCGACGCGCTCCTCGGCCTGGGACTGCTCGCCCCGGGCGGCACCGGGCGCCCGCTCGTCGCCGTCCACCCCGAGGTGGCGGAGGCGATCGTGTGCGGCCCGCTCGAACGGGACATCCATGAGCACGAGCAGCGCATCGCGCGGATGCGCGGCCAGTTGCACGCCCTGCTGCCGGTCTATCTGGACACCATCGGACCGCCGGAGCCGGCCGAGGACGGCGGCACCCGCACCATCCACGATCCGGAAGAGGTCCGGCGCCAGCTCGCCGCGGCCGCCCGCCGCTGCCGGCACGAGGTGGTGGCGATCCAGCCGAACAACGGCCGCGACGCGGACGCCGTCGCGCACACCCGCGCGTGGAGCCTGGCCCTGCTGCGCCGGGGCGTCCGGATGCGCATCCTCTACCAGCACGCCGAGCGTTCCAGCCTGGCCACCCGCGCCTATGTGTGCCAGGCGGCCGAGGCCGGGGCCGAGGTGCGCACCAGCGCCGAGGTCTGCGAGTACCTCGTGGTGTTCGACCGGTCCCTGGTGTTCGTGCCGCAGGCGGCGGCGGACGGGGAGGGCGCCGGCGCGGCGCTGGTGACCAATACGACGGTCGCCGAGTTCATGTACCGCCGGTTCGAGGACGTCTGGATGCTCGGCCAGCCGTTCGACCCACAGGCGGCGCCGTACGAGAAGGTCGCCGACGAGCTGAACCGGACCGTACTGCACCTGATGGCCGCCGGGTTGAAGGACGAGGTGATCGCGCGCCGGCTCGCCATCTCGACCCGGACGTGCCGCCGGTACATGAAGGCCGCGATGGCCGAGCTGGGCGCGGTCAGCCGCTTCCAGGCCGGTGCCCGCGCGGCCCAGCTGGGTCTGCTGCGCACCCCCGTGCCACAGCGCCTGCGGCTGGGGGGCGGCTCCGGACCGGCCTGATCGACTCGGGGCTCGTTCGAACAATGGCGCTATCTCACGGGTGACTTGGTGTCGGCGGACCATCACTCCGCGATACCGTCGGCGTCGAGTGAACGCAGCGCCGGGCGAGGCGGGTGGGGGGACCGTGACTCGGTGGCGCTGCCCCGGACTTGACCTGGAGGCCCCGATGTTCCGTGCCCGTCCCCGCCGTGCCATGACCGTCGCCGCCGCCACCGTGGCCGTCGCCGGTGCCGCGACCTTCACCGTGCTGTCGCTGCAACCCGCCGCCGCGGACGGGGAGCGCGAGCTCCGGCTGACGGCGGTGCAGAAGACCGGCACCCAGCCGGAGCATCCGAAGACCGGCGACAGCTGGGTGACCTACTTCGACCTGCACACCACCGCGGTCGACAGGGACGGCAAGGAGAGCGCCGGCAAGCGCGTCGGGGACGCGAGCGACCGCTGTGACGTCGTCCTGGCCCGCTACGAGGGCCTGGTGACGCAGTGTCAGCGGGTCCTGCGGACCGATCGGGGCGCTCTGGTCCTGACGTCCATGACCGACCGCTTCGGCCGCGGTCCGTGGACGACGACCGCGGCCGTCACCGGCGGCACCGGCACGTACGCGGGCGCGACCGGCGAGGCCCGCGTCACGATGGACGGCGAGCGGGCCTCGTACCGCGTGCAACTGCGCGGCTGACGGCCGGGGCCGGCCCGGCGGGCCGATCGGGGGGGGACCGGCGGCCCGCGCCGCGTCGTGCGGTCAGCGGGGGCGGCGGGCGTGGACGATGCCCCAGCGCAGCTGCTCACGTCGGCAGGCGTCCACCCACAGGGGGAGGTTGCCGAGCAGGTGGTCGAGGTAGGCGGGGCTGATGATCTCGCGGAGCTCCGCCTCGCGCTTGCCCGTCTCGTCGGTGAGCCGCCGGTAGTGGTGGGCCAGCTGGTTGCTGTGGTCGTCGAATTCGACGTCGGTGAGACCGAGTTCGGCGAGCCGGTGGCCGTAGAAGGTCGGGGTCGCCAGCGCGTCCACGCCGAGGCGGGAGACGGCCGGGCGCAGCACCTCGGGCGGGGTGGCCTCGGCGGCCATGAGGTCGGTGAAGGCCAGCGCTCCCCCGGGTTTGAGGACGCGCGCCGCCTCCGCGAGCACCCGCGCCCGGTCGCCGCTGTGGCAGAAGGCCTCCAGCGAGCACACGGCGTCGAAGTGGCCGTCCTCGCAGGGGATGTCGTGGAAGGAGCCGGTGACGACCTCGATGAGGCCGTCCAGGCCGCGCTCGGCGTTGGTCCGGCGGTGCCGCTCGTTCTGGGCGGCGCTGAGGTTGAGGGCGACGACGCGGCAGCCGAAGCGCCCGGCCAGGAGGCGGGCGGTCCCGCCGTAGCCGGCGCCGAGGTCCAGCACCCGGCCGCCGGGGCCGAGACGGTCGGCGAGCCGGTCCGCCACCCGTTCGACGGTGCGGCGGGAGGCGTCCGCGATCGGCTCGTCGGCGTGGGCGTAGATGCCGGTGTGGATGTCCTCACCACCCCACACGGTGTCGTAGAAGGCGTCGACGTCGTCGGAGTCGTAGTAGCGGCGCGTCGCGTCCTCGCCGGTGCCCGGTGCGCTGGTGTCGTGGCTCATCGGTGCCGTCCTTCCTCGTTCCCGCTGGTGCTGTCGCGGCGGACGGGATCAGCCTCGCCGCCCGACGGCGAAGATCACAGGGACGAACCGGCCAAGAGCCGCCGGGCCGGGCGCGGAACGCCGGGGGGCGGCGGGGGCCGTGGCACGCTTCGGGGAGACGAGACGCCCCTTCCCGGCACGACAGATCGGTTCCCGCCTTGACCAGCCCCCTCCCCCGACTCCCCCTGCTCCCCCGGCCGTTCGGCGAAACCTCCTTCGCCGACCCCTTCCCGGTGTACGCGCGGCTGCGCGCGGCGGGGCCCGTGCACCGGATCGCCCTGCCCGACGGCTCCCCCGTCTGGCTCGTGACCCGGGAGGCGGAGGTGCGTGCCTGGCTCACCGACGACCGGCTGACGGTCGACAAGACGCACTCGGGCACCGGCTACAAGGGCTTCTCCCTGCCGCCGGCCCTGGACGCCAACCTCCTCAACGTCGGCCCCGCCGACCATCTGCGGCTGCGCAGGCTGGTGTCCAAGGGCTTCACCCCGCGCCGCGTGGAGGATCTGCGCGAGCGGATACGGGCGGCGGCCGAGCACCTGGCCGACGAGCTGGCCGGGACCCTGGCCGCCCGGGGACGCGCCGATCTCCTGGCCGAGTTCGCCAACCCGCTGCCGCTGGTCGTCATCGGGGACCTGCTCGGCGTCCCGGAGGCCGATCGCAAGCCCTTCTCCGCCGACGTCTCCACCATGTTCGCGCCCGAGCGCCCCGGCCAGGTCGCCGAGGCCGTGGAGCGCGTGCACCGCTTCCTGCTCGGCCTCGTCGCCGCGCGCAGGGCCGCACCCGGTGACGACCTGCTGTCCGCCCTGATCGCCGCCCGCGACGACGGCGACCGGCTCGGCGAGGACGAGCTCGTCTCGCTGGCCTTCCTGATCCTGATGGCCGGCAGCGAGAACGCCCAGCACCTGATCAGCGGCGGTCTGCTGACCCTGCTCGGCCACCCGGCCCAGCTGGCCGAGGTGCGCGCCGACCCGGCGCTGATGCCCGGCGCCGTCGAGGAGCTGCTGCGCTACGCCCACCCCAACCAGATGGCGATCCGCCGCTTCCCGACCGAGCCCGTCGACATCGGTGGCGTACGGATCCCGGCGGGCGACACCGTGCTGCTGTGCCTGGCCTCGGCCCACCGCGACCCCGCCCGCTATCCGGATCCGGACCGCTTCGACATCCACCGCGAGGACAAGGCCCACCTCGCCCTCGGCCAGGGCGTCCACTACTGCCTCGGCGCTCCCCTGGCCCGCATGGAGATACGGATCGCGCTGGAGACGCTGGTGCGCCGCTTCCCCGGCCTGGGACTCGCGGTTCCGGCCGGCGAGCTCCGGTGGCGGGCGTCGTTCCGCTCGCACGCGCTGAAGGAGCTGCCGGTCACGGACCGCCGGTGACGCGGGCGATGAGCAGCGCCACGTCGTCCTGGTCGTTGCCGGCGCGCAGGGACGTCAGCAGCAGGTCGCAGGTCGCCTCCAGGTCGCCGGGGGCGGCCTCCAGGACGGTGAGCAGGTCGTCGAGGCGGCTGTAGATGTCCTGGTCCCGGGTCTCGACCAGGCCGTCGGTGTAGAGCACGAGCTCGTCGCCGGGCGCCAGGTCCACGGAGACGCTCTCGAAGGGCACGCCGCCGACACCCAGCGGCGCCCCGGCGGGCAGCTCCAGCAGCGTCGGGCGGCGGCCGGGGCGTACGAGGGCGGGCGGGAGGTGGCCGGCGTTGGCCGCGCAGCACCGGGCGCGCCCGGGGTCGTACACGGCGTAGACGCAGGTGGCGATCATCTGGTCCAGACCACTGGCGGTGTGGTCGAGGTGGTGCAGCACCTCGGCCGGGTCCAGGCCCAGTTGGGAGAGCGTCCGGGCGGCGGTGCGGAGCTGGCCCATGGCCGCGGCGGCGTTGATGCCGCTGCCCATGACGTCCCCGACCACCAGGGCGCTCTGCTGCCCGTCCTGCGGGATGACGTCGAACCAGTCGCCGCCGACCCGGCTGGCGGTTCCGGCGGGCTGGTAGCGGTAGGCGATCTCCAGGCCCGGCAACCGCGGCGGCCGCTGCGGGAGCAGGCTGCGCTGGAGGGTGAGGGCGGTGGAGCGTTCGCGCTGGTACCAGCGGGCGTTGTCGATGCAGACGGCGGCGCGGGCGGCCAGCTCCCCGGCGAGGGCGACGTCGTCCTCGCCGAAGGGCTGGGGGTTGACGGTGCGCTTGAGGTCCAGGGCGCCGAGCACCTCGCCCCGGGCGATCAGCGGCACCGCCAGGTAGGAGTGCAGGCCGGCGCGGTCCAGGAGCGCGGCCGCGGTGGCGTCGCGGGCGATGCGGGGCAGGTCCGCCTTGCGTACGTACGGGACGTGGACGGGGTGGCCGGTGCTCACGCACTGGGTGACCAGCCGGTCGGCGGCGTACTGCGCGATCTGCCCGGGCGGGTCGGCGGCGCGGACGGCGTCGGCGGCGTCGGGGGCCTCGGTGGAGGCCACGGCCAGCGCCCGGAAGACGGCGGCATGCCCGTCCGGCGGGGCGTGCTCGCCGCCGAGGACGGTGTCCAGGACGTCGACGGCGGCGACGTCGGCCAGCCCGGGCACCACGACGTCGGCGAGTTCGCGTGCGGTCTGGTCGAGGTCGAGGGTGGTGCCGATGAGTACGGAGGCGTCGGCGATCAGTGCCGTGCGGCGCCGGGCCTCGGTGTCCACGCGGTAGCGGTCGGTGACGTCGACCACGGAGGTGGCCAGGCCCAGGGGGCGGCCGACGGGGTCGTCGAGCCGGTAGTAGGAGATCAGCTGCGCGGTGCCCTCGGTGGCGCCGCCGCCCTTGGCGCCCACGGCGAACCGGTCCAGCAGCGGGGTGCCCGTCGCCAGCACCTCGCGCATCGCCGACTCGATCACCTCGACGTCGGCGTGCGGCAGGGCCTCGCCGACCCGGCGGCCGAGGTGAGCGTCGGCGGGCAGGCCGTGGATGCGCTCCAGGGCGGGATTGACCATCACGAACCGCAGGTCGTTGTCCAGGACGGCCAGGCCGATCGGGGACTGGGCGACCAGCCGGAGGGAGAGGGCCAGATCGCGCTCGACGTGGCGCAGGATCTCCTGGTCGGTGGCCATCCCCAGGGCGTAGAAGCGGCCGCTCTGGTCCTCCAGCCGCATATTGCGGAATTCGACCAGGCGGGCGGTGCCGTCCTTGTGGCGGGCGGGGAAGACGCCGGCCCAGGACTCGCCACCGCCCATCACCTTGGCGAACAGCTCCAGGACCGCGTCGAGGTATTCGTCGAGGACCAGCAGCGGTGCGGCGTACTGACCGAGGGCCTCCCGCGCGGTCCAGCCGAACAGCTCCTCGGCCTGGGGGCTCCATAGGACGATCCGGCCGCGTTCGTCGAGGACCACGGCGGCCACGCTGAGGACGTCGAGCAGCCCGCCGGGCTCGAAGGGAGCCCCCGCGGGCCGGACGGGTTCCGACCGGAAGGCATCGGCGTCGGTCGTACCCATCGGGGTCCTCCTTCCGCCCGCCAGGTGTGCGCCGCAGCGTCTTCCATCGTCTCTCCGAAGGGGCCCACCGCGCAGCCTGCGGCACAAGGCGCGTCCATCGGCAACCGGAGGAAAGGGGAGGAACAGCCGGAAAAGACCGGGAAAGAGAGGAGGGGGTTACGGAAGAGGGAGGGTGAACCAGACGGTCTTGCCGTTGCCGGAGGCGTGGTGGCCCCATCGCGCGGCGATCTGCTCGACGAGCCACATCCCGCGGCCGCCCTCGCTGTCCGGGCCCGCCTGCCGGCAGCGCGGCAGGTGCCCGCCCGCGTCGGTGACCTGGGCGACGAGATGCCCCTGCGCACGGGTCAGGACCAGCTGGATGCCGGCGGCGTCGGGGACGTGCACGATGGCGTTGGTGACGATCTCCGACAGCAGGAGCGCGGTGTCGTCGGCGAGCTCCTGCAGTCCCCATTCGGCCAGCAGCAGCTCGGAGAAGCGGCGGGCGGCGGAGACGGAGCACGTCGTCGCGGGCAGCGAGACGGCGCGGGAGGGGTGGCCGGGCGGGGGCAGGTGGTGCAGCCGCCACCGGGTGGGCGGGCTGTGCATGCACAAGGGAATGCCCGGGGCGCCCGGGCCCCAGTGGCCCGCCGCTCCCCGCGAGGGGGCGAGCCGGTCGGTGACCGGGTCGGGGACGCCGGTGAAGGCGTCGGCCGTATGCGCGGGACTCACGATGTCGCGGCTGGTAGCAGGCATGGGCTCAAGTGCGATCGAGGTAGCGCGAAGGGCGTTGCGGGAGAACTCGTCTCCGCCGCCGTACGACCCTGAGGAGCCTCGAAAGAGAGGGCTGTGGACCGTCTTGTCTTCGCGTGGTTCCCCCAACATTCGCTCGCTTTTCGCCAGAGGTCTATACCCTCTTCGTCACCGGGAATCAGCGGAGCGCTATCGCCGCAGGTGGGGGCGGTATTTCCGGTTTTAAAGTCCCCGTCAAGTCTCCACCAAGTCCGCGTCCGCCTCCGGAGACGGAGGGCCGGGAAGCCGGCGGGCCGACCGTGCCCGGCGGGCCCGCCGGCCGTCCTCCCGGTCGGCCCGCTACTTCCGCGGGCACTCCTTCCAGGCCAGGTGGTAGATGGTGTTGAGGTTGGCGTCCGTCGAGTCCATGGTCATGAAGCTCGTGGTCTTCGTCGGGTCCGAGGTGCCGGCGTTGACGCGGAGCTCCGTGTTGATGTTGAAGTTCCGCTTCTCGCCGCACGGCGACCAGACCAGCGCCGCCACGTCGACTCTGTCGGTCGCCTGCCAGTTGTCACCGTAGGCGCCCTTGAAGTTGTGCACGCTCGGCACGGTCTGCGACGAGCCCTGGAAGTAGTACGACGCCTTCTGCTGTCCGTTGGCGCCCTTCTCCAGGCTCGCGTAGCCGCGGTAGTCGGCGCTGGCGATGGCGTAGGTGAAGCCCTGCGGTACGTGCACGATCAGGTTGAGCTGGCAGTTCTTCCGCGCGTCGGTCGGCTTGGAGCCCAGGCCGACCTGGGCGAGGTACTCGCTGTAGGTGACCGTGAAGGCGGTGTTGTCGGGCGCGACGGCCACCGCGGCGGTGCCGGGACGACATCCCGAACCGTTCACCGTGGCGAGCTCGATCACGATCTTGTCCGGTGGCGGGTTGACGATGACCGAGGCGTCGAACGTGGAGAACGGGGTGGTGAACAGGGTCGCTATCGCGGCACCTGCGACGAGAACGCCGGGCATGGCTCTCCAATCGATGATCCTGGGGACGAGCGGCTGAGCGGGGGCCGGGCGCCGGAGCGGAAGCGGCCCGAATCGTGCGGAGGACACGAGCAATTCAGGGCATGCCCATGACAAGGCTGGGCCCTCCTGCCGCCCGAGGGACGGGAGCGTTCGAATGGTAGGAGGCCCCCACCCGCTCCGCCATACCGCGCACAGGTCATCCATGCCCTTGGCTCGTAATGGCACCTACCACCTCTCACCACCGGCCACTCGGGGCGCGCTTGGACCCGGCGGTCCCTACGTTTGGGCCTCCGGCCGGGGTGGGTCGGGCCGGGGCCGGGCCCGAAGCCGGGCCGGGGCCGGGCCCGAGGCCGGGCCAGGCCGTGAGGACGGGCCGAGGGAGCCGGGCCCGGGCTGGCACTGGCACGGCATCCGCGCCGTGCGGGCGCAGGCGTCGACCAACCGCCCCGCACGGCGGCCGAGGCCGCCAGCGCGCCTGTTCCGGGCACCGGGCCGCGCCGGATCCCTATCATCGGGCGCACCGGATCCCGCGCGCCAGGCACGCCGGATTCCCGGCACCGGGGCACACCGGATACCGGGCCGGGGTCCGGGGCGAAGCCGAGGGCCGGGGGCGATGAGCTCCGGTCGGCACGAGCACGACATCCGCGCCATGCCGGTGCAGGGTCAATCAACTGCCCCGCACGGCAGGCAAGGCCACCGCCCGGCACCGGGCGCATCGGGTTCCGGGCACCGGGCCGCAGGGGACCCCGGCACCAGGCCGCCGGATCCCCCGCACCGAGCGCGCCGGGCACCGGCACCGGCACCGGGCGCGTCAAGCCCCGAGCCCCCATGCACGCCGGGCACCGGCATCCGCACCTGTCAGGGCACGAGCACGATCTTGCCGCGTACGCGGCCCGTCTCGCTCAGTCCGTGGGCCTTGGCCGCGGCGGTCAGTGGCAGCGTCTCCTGGACGACCGGGCGCAGCGAACCCCGCTCCACCAAACCGGCCAGGCCCGCCAGGTCGGCCGGTGTCGGCTCCAGGTAGAACTCGACGAAGCGGAGCCCGTTCGCCTCCGCCCGTTCCCGCACGGCCGTGCGGTCGATCCCGACGCCCACGACGTCGATGAGTATGCCGCCGGGGGTGAGCGTGTCCAGCGACCTCGGCCCGTAGTCGTTGCTGATGGTGTCCACCACGACGTCCACGTCCCGCGTGAGCGCGAAATCCGCCGTGGTGTAGTCGATGAGCTCGTCGGCGCCCAGTTCGCGCAGGAACGCGTGCTTGGCCGCCCGCGCCGTGCCGATGACGTGCGCGCCGCGCGCCTTGGCGACCTGTACGGCCAGGTGTCCGACGCCGCCCGCCGCGCCGTGCACCAGGACGCGCTGCCCGGGCCGTACCCGCGCGATGCCGACCAGGGCCTGATAGGCGGTCAGCCCCGCGATGGGCAGGGCCGCCGCGTGCACATGGTCGATGTTCCCCGGCTTCGCGGCGAGGGAGGTCTCGGGTACGAGCACGTAGTCGGCGTTGCTGCCGTGCGGCGGGGTCACCCACCCGAAGACCTCGTCGCCGGTCCGGAATCCGCCCACCCCTGTCCCGACCTCGGCCACGACCCCGCTGAACTCGTGCCCCAGGACGAACGGCGGGTCACCGAACCACCGCACATGACCCGAGCGGACCTTCCAGTCCGCCGGATTGACACCGGTGGCGTGCACGCGGACCAGGACCTCGCCGGAGGAAGGGCGGGGCCGGTCGGCTTCCGCGACCTCCAACACCTCGGGGCCGCCCAGGGATTGCTGTGTGATCGTTCGCATGCGTTCATCCTCGATCACGCGGTATCCGCTGTAAAGTAGGCACCTTATTGAAAGGTAGGTACCTGATGGATACTGCCCGAATGAACGCCACCCCCGACGAGGCCGGCGAGGCCGACGGCGCCTGGACCGTCCCGTCGGTGGACTGCCCCTCCCGGACGGTGGTCGAGGTGCTGGCCAACAAGTGGGCGCTCTACGTCCTCGGTTCGCTCCGGCAGCACCCCGAGCCCATGCGGTTCAACCAGCTCGGCCGCGCCCTCCCCGGCATCACACAGAAGATGCTGACCCAGACCCTGCGCACGCTGGAGCGCGACGGCCTGGTCGTCCGCACGGTCTATCCCACGGTGCCCCCGCGCGTGGAGTACGACCTGACGCCCCTCGGGCAGGAGGCCGGGCTGCTGACCGTGGCCATCGGCGAGTGGGCGCTCGCACACGTCGGCCACATCCTGACCGCTCGTCAGGACTTCGACGCACGGGCGAGCGCCGCGCCGCGGCCGGTCGGCTGAGCCCGCCCGGCCCGTTTCCCGCCCGGCACCCGCGTCATTTGGCCGAGAGCCCGGGGAAGACGTGACCCAAGTGCACACAGAGCATGGAGATGAGCACCGCCGCCGTGATCACCCCCAGGCAGCCGAAGACGTCGCGCAAGGTGCTCGCCAGCGGCCCCATCGGCTCCCGGGGCCGCTCCGGCGGGGCGGCGGGACGGTCGTCAGGTCTGGGCGGGCTGTGCATGCGGGGAGCCATTGCGCCGAGCGGTGCCGGAGGCGGCGGACACGGGGGAACCGATGCCGTACTGGGCCGCCTGCAGTTCGTACATCGAGCGGTACAGCCCGCCCTCGACGGCCATCAGCTCCTCGTGGGTGCCCTTGCCCACGAGACGGCCGCGGTCCAGGACGTAGATCAGGTCGGCGGTCGCGGTCGCGGCGAGGCGGTGGGTGATCAGCAGCACCGTCGTGCCGTCGTCGGTCAGCGTCCGCAGCGACTGGAACGCGTCGACCTCCGCCTTCGGGTCCAGCGCCGAGGTCGGCTCGTCGACGATGAGCAGGGGCGCGCGGCGGTAGCGGGCGCGGGCGCTGCCCAGCCGCTGCCACTGCCCGCCGGAGATCTGGGTGCCGCGCTCGAAGCCCTTGATCACCAGGCTGTCCCACTCGTGCGGCAGGGACTTGACGACCTCGGCCGCGTCGGCCTCGGCGGCCGCGCGGTCGATGCGTCCCTGGTCCAGCGGCTGACGGGGGCGGCCGATGTGGACATTGGCGCGAGCCGTCATGGGCCAGCGGGGGAAGTCCTGGGAGAGCACGGCGACGCGGTCGAAGAGCTGGTCCCGGTCGGCCTCGCGGATGTCGACGCCGTTCCAGGACAGCCGCCCCGAGGTGGGCAGATAGAGCCCGGCCACGAGCTTGGACAGCGTCGTCTTGCCGGAACCGTTCTCGCCGACGAGGGCGACGACCTTCCCCCGCGGGATGGCCAGGCTGACGTCGTGGAGCGCCGGGGCGGCGGTGTCGGGATAGACGAAGGACACCTTCTCCAGCCGGATCTCCTCCACCCCGCCCGTCAGCGGGGTGCCGCCGGTGGGGATGGCCTGCCGCTCGGCGGCCGCGCAGGCGTCCTCCAGATCACCGAGGTACATGGCCTCTTCGTAGAGGCGGTTGATCTGCATGACCAGGGAGGTGAGGACGGAGCTGGAGGAGCGTACGGCGATCACGGCGGTGCCGGCGACGGCCAGCGGCATGCCGCCGGCGGCGAGCAGCGCCCACAGCACCCCGTACGCGGCGAGCGCCGCGACCCCCGACAGCGCGGAGGCGGCGCTCTGGGTGGCGGCCTGGGCGCGGGCCAGCCGCTGTTGTTCCTTCTCCATGGTGGCGGACATGTCGTCGTAGGCGTCGACCAGCATCCCGCCCGCGCCGTGGACGCGGATCTCGGCGGCGGAGTCCTGGGCGGTGAGCGTGGAGGTGATGACGGAGATGGCGCGCCGGTGCTCGATCCACGCGTGCCGCGAGGCGTACTGCCGGCGGGCGGAGACCACCGCGCCCCAGCCCTTGGGCGCGGCGATCAGCACCAGCATGCACACCAGCGCCGGGTGGAGCAGCGCCAGCACGCCGGCGGACGCGACCAGCCCGATCAGGGCGTTGAGGACCATCACCGAGGAGCTCAGCATCATCCGCACCGAGTCGGTGCCGAAGCGCCCGGCGTCGAGCATGCGGTGGAATTCCTTGTTCTCCAGCGCCGCGAGCTCCACGCGGACCGCGGTCCGGTAGAAGCGGGCGGTGCACACACGCTCGACCTTGGGCTCCAGCTGTCCGGCGGCCGCCACGGAGACGGCCGACAGCAGAGCGGAGCAGGCGGCGACCACGGTGACCGCCAGCAGCGCGGGCAGGGCCGTGCGCAGCCGCTCGGGGGTGGGACCGGCCGAGAAGAGGGCGACGAGCACCCGGCTGGTGGCGATCAGCCCGAAGGCGCGGGCCAGGCCCTGTCCCAGCTCGGCGCCGAGCAGGGTGAGCAGCGCGGCGGGGTCCTCGCGCCAGGCGGCGCGCGCCACGGTGCCGACCATGGCCGGGAACTGCCGTGCCATCGACCAGAACGTCAGCCGCAGCAGGGGCTGCTCACGGGTGGCGAAGGGACCGTCGTACCGCAAGGCACCGCCGAACAGCAGGAGTTCGCTGTCGGAAACGGGGAAGTCGTGAACGGTCCGCTGCCCGAAGAGCGTCATCGTGCCTCCGGCCCGTCGTTCGCCGCGGCCGCCGGGAGCCTCGGTGGCCTCGACGGCCTCGGTGCCAGGACCCTCGGGCGGTGGGCTCGGAGCTCTTTTCGGGCGGACATGACGCCTCCAGGGGTCGTTGGACGAGGTGGTGGCTGCGCTCCCGTTCTCGGGCAGGGGTGTGGCCCATGGGCACGTGGAAGCCGCGGTCGCGGTGACGTACCGAAGGAGGGGGGACGGACTCGGCGTGGTGAACGGCCTCCGGGGGACGGTGGTTCAGTCCGACACCGTCGGTCGAGGCGGCGGGCCCGGCGCCCGTTTCCGGACAGGAAGACTCTATCCGCCGGTACGCCAGGGGGAGTTCACCATCCTCCACATCCCTGCTGACGGTTCACTCGTTCAGGTATAAATCAAGCCCGGACCCTGGCGGGGGTCCGGGCCGATGGAACTGGCACTGACGAAACCGTTCCGCCGGGCGGTTACGGAGCGTCAGTCCTCGCGTGTCGTCACGGGGAGCTGACGCAGCTTCAGCGGGGTGTGCTTCTTGTACGCGAAGTCCAGCATCCTGGCGGCGTCGGGGTAGCGGCCGTCGCGGTCGTCGAGGACGACGCCGATCACGGTCCGGCCCGAGCGCTTGGCGGCGAAGACCAGGCAGGGGCCGGCGGCCGTGGTGGTGCCGGTCTTGATGCCGATCACACCGCTGTAGGAGCCGAGCAGCTGGTTGGTGTTGTACCAGGTGTAGAGGCGGTTGACGTTGGTCGCCTTCTGCTGGGTGCTCATGGCGCCCATGACCTGCGCGAGGGTGCGGTTGCCCAGCGCGTGGCGGGAGAGCTTCGCCAGGTCCCGCGGGGTGCTGACGTTGCCGCCCCGGGAGGAGATGCCGTCGAAGGAGTCGTAGTGGGTGTCGCGCAGGCCCAGTCGCGCGGCCTTCTCGTTCATCCGGGCGATGAAGGATGCGGTCCGCTCGTCCTCGCTCGCGCCGCTGCCGAAGGAGTCGGCGAGCGCGTAGGCGGCGTCGCAGCCCGACGGCAGCATCAGCGCGTACAACAGCTGCCGGACCGTCAGTTTGTCGCCGGTGCGCAGGTCGGCGGTGCTGGCGCCGGTTCGTACGACGTAGTCGCGGTAGGACTGCTCGATCTCGACCGGTCTGTCGAGGTCCACCCCGGGGGTGTCGAGCACCACGACCGCGGTCATGATCTTGGTGATGCTGGCCATCTGCCGCCGGGTGTCCGCGTCCTTGCCCCACAGGGCGCGGTTGGCGCCGCTGTCGAGCAGGAAGGCGCCCTTCGCGGAGATTCCCGACGGACCGTGCGTGGCCTCGGCCACGGGGGCCGGGAGTACGACGGCCAGGGCCGCGGCCGACGCGGCCAGCGACGCCGCCCAGCGGCTCCTCCGGTCGGCCGGTGTTCCCCCACAGCGCTCCAATGCGTGCTCCATTTCCTCGTGTTCCGGGTCGGGGCGAGCGCATCGTCGCACCCGTCCGGACCGGTCAGGAAATCGGAAAACCCTAATGGGTGAGGGGGTAGGGGGACCGCTGACGGCGAGGTACCGAGGCTGTCGGTGTGCGGGTGGGTACGGCGGCCGCCGCGCGTCTCGTCACCGGGGGCACATGCCGGAGCCCGCCCGGAGTCGACCGGACGGGCTCTGGCTCGGAGCGGGCGCGGATTCAGTGGGTCGAAGCGGCCGTTCGCGCGGCCACCTCGGGCTTCCGGTCGGACGCCGCCCTGGGGAGGAGGAGACGTTCGGCCAGGTGGCCGAAGACGAGACCGAACCCCGTCCACAGGAGGATCTGCATGGCGAGGGCCGAGAGCCGGAACCGCCAGAGCAGCGTGGCGGAGAAGTCCTCGGGGACCTCGTTGATCGCGGGCAGGAACGCATAGGCGAGACCGACCGCGACCACGAAGGCCGCGCCCGCCGCGACGGTGGCGTTCCAATTGCCCAGTCCGGGCGCCAGCCGCCTGCCCAGGACGACCGCACCGACCGCCAGCAGCACGCTGAGCGCGATCATCAGGAAGTACAGCGTGGTGCGTTTGCCGATGGTGTCGGGGTCACCGACGGACGGCGGGTTGGCCGGGTATTTCAGGAACGGCACCACATAGACGGTCAGGAGCGCGCCGAGCGACACCAGGGCGGCCGTCGCCCGGGGGCCGAACCGGCCGACGCGCCCGAGCGCGACGGAGAAGGCCAGCGCGGCGATGCCGCCGAGCGCGACACCGTAGACGAGGATGCCGGTGGCCAGACCGGCGGTGGACTGGAGGGTGCGGCTGACGGCTTCCTCGCCGTGCTCGTGGCTGTGCGCCTCTTCGAAGGCGATGGCGGAGTCCACTTGGGGCTCGCCGAGGAGATAGGCGACGATGAGGGCCAGGACGCCGGCGGCGAGGCCGGCGAGCATGCCGCGTACGAGCAGGGCTCTTACGGAGACGGAGTTCACGAGTCGGTGCTCCCGCGTCGTCAGTGGCAGGGGAAACCGAGCAGGTGGCGGCCGTCGTGCAGCCACTCGTGGACGTTCTCGCCGGAGATGACGGAGGTGGCGCCCTGCTCGGCGCCGACGAAATACAGCAGGACGAGCATCAGGATGCCGACGAAGAGCGCCCACGGGGCGATCGCCTTCAGCGAGATGGGGGCGACCGCCGGTATGGCGGGGCTGGCGGGTGCGGCTGACTGTGCCATGGCAGAACCTCCTGGGGAACACGCGTCCCGATCATTGGGCCTAGGACGACAGTGCCGGGTCTGACTTCCCTGCCGCGGGCCCATGAGCGGGGGCCGTGCGGCGGAGTACACAGTGGCGCGACCGTTCCGGATTCTCACCGGCTTCCGTCACACCGTCGTCTATTGCCACGCGACCGTACCGCGCGCCGAACGACCGCGCCACGGCGTGCGGGCGCACACCCCGGCGCACACCCCCCGCAGTGCCCGTGATCTGCTGTGACGCCCACCGCGCGGGCCCGGACGAGTCGGTGGAAGACGGGCACGAGGGAACAAGAGACGCCGGAGAAGAGGACGCGAGGAACAACATGACCACACGTGTGATGCTGATCTCACCCGCCGTCGGCGCCGCCCTGCGCGAGGCGCGCTTCGACGACGACGCCCCTCTCGACGAGGCCGCCGGGCGCCGGGCCGCCGCCGTCGCCGGTGCGCTGCCGTCGGCCGGCGCCCACCTCACGGCCCCGTCCGCCCGCTGCCGCGACACCTGCGCCGCGCTCGGGCTGGGGGCCGTGCCGGTGACCGCGCTGCGCGACCTCGACGTGGGCCGGTGGCGCGGCCGTTCGCTGACGGAGGTGGGGGCGGCCGAGCCGGAGGCGGTGGCGGCGTGGCTGGCGGATCCCGGCGCGGCGCCGCACGGCGGCGAGTCGGTGCTCGCGCTGACCGGCCGGATCGGCGCCTGGCTGGAGGAGCGGGCGGCCGAGGGCGGCCGGGTGCTGGCGGTGGTGGAGCCCGCGGTGGTCCGCGCGGCCGTCGTCCACGCGCTGGGACTGCCTCCGCACACCTTCTGGCGGCTCGACGTCCCGCCGCTGTCGGTGACGGAGCTGTCGGGGCGCGTCGGCCGGTGGAATCTGCGCTGCGGGGCGCCGTTGGGCACGGCGGGGTCCTGACCTGGGCGCGAGGCCCGCGAACCCGCCCTCCGCCTACGGGAGACCAAACCGCTTAGGCTAGCCTTACCTTATGACTCTGTCGCAAGTGGGCCCTCCGGAGGTGCGGCCCGTAGGCCAACAGGCCCCGGCGGGCCGCCGGCACGGCACCCGGACCATCGTGGTCGCCTCGGCCGCCCTGGTGCTGGCCGTGCTCGTCCTGTCCGCCCTCTCGCTCTCCGTGGGCGCGGGCGAGGTCGGACCCGGTGACGTCCTGGACTACGTCCTGGGCCGGAACGGCGCACGCGACAACTCCCGTCTGTCCCTGGTCGTCGGAGATCTGCGGATCCCCCGCACGCTCACCGCGCTCGCCGTCGGAGCGGCGCTCGGCACGGCCGGCTGCCTGCTCCAGGCCGTCACCCGCAACCCCCTCGCCGAGACGGGCCTGCTCGGCGTCAACGCCGGGGCCTCGCTGGGCGTCGTCGTCGCCATCGCCTTCCTCGGCGTGCAGAGCGGCTACGGATATCTGCTGTGGGCCTTCGGCGGCGCCGTCGTCGCCAGCGCGCTCGTGCTGTTCATAGCGGGCCGCCGGGGCGGGGGTTCACCGATGCGGCTGGTCCTCGCCGGGTCCGCGCTGGGCGCGACCTTCGGCGGCGTCACCAGCGTGGTCATCGTGAACTCCGCCGAGACCTACGACCGCTTCCGCTTCTGGGTGCTGGGCTCGCTGGCCGGCGTCGAGGGGCTCGGCAAACTCGGCGGTCTCGTGCCCGTCCTGGCCCTCGGCTTCGTCGTGGCGCTGCTGATCGCCCGGCCGCTCTCGGCGCTCGCGCTCGGCGACGACCTCGCCCGCGGTCTGGGCCACCGGCCCGGCGCCATCCGGATCGTGGTCGCCCTCGCGGTGACCCTGCTGACCGCCGCCTCCGTGGCGCTGATCGGCCCCATCTCCTTCCTCGGGCTGCTCGCCGGCTTTCTCGCGCGGGCGATCACCGGGCCCCGGCTGACGGCGCAGATCGCGCTCTCCGGGCTCATCGGCGCGGGCGTCCTGACCGGCTCCGACATCCTCGCCCGGGTGGTCTCCCGGCCCTTCGAGGCGCCGGTGTCCGTCATCATCGCGCTGTTCGGCGCGCCCGTCCTCATCGGCATCGTCCGCTCCGAGCGGCTGGGCGCGATGGGCATGACCGACCCCGCCACCGCCGAGAGCGCCCCGCCCGGGCGGCGCCTGCTGCCCCGGCTCCCGCGCCGCGCCCAAGAGCGCGCCGACACCCTCGTCGTACGCCGCGGCGCCCTGTCACTGCTCGTGGCGCGCCGGGCGGCGCTCGCCACGCTGCTGCTGGGCGCCCTGCTGGTGGGGGCCGTCGTACTGTCCGCGTACGCCGGGCAGAGCGAGATGAGCCTCGGCCGCACCTTCGGCGCGGTCTTCGGCTCGGGCGACCGCTTCGACGTCCTGCTGGTGCAGAAGTTCCGGCTCGGCCGGATCGTGGCCGGGCTGGCCGCCGGCGCGGCCCTCGGACTCGCCGGCTGCCTGACCCAGACCCTCGCCCGCAACCGCCTCGCCACCCCCGAACTCCTCGGCGTCAACGACGGCGCCACCGCCGCCGTCCTGCTGTCCGCCACCCTCAGCGGCACGTTCGGCGCCTGGTGGGCGGGCCCGGTCGGCGCGCTCGCCGCCGTCCTCGTCGTCACCACCGTCTCCGGCGGCCTGGGCCGGCGCGGCTACCGGGTCCTGGTCGTGGGCCTGGCGATGTCCGCGCTCGCCTCCGCCGTCACCCAGGTCGTCCTCTCGCGCCGCTCGCTGAACTCCGCGAGCTCCCTGTACGTATGGACCTCCGGCAGCCTCAACGGCCGCGGTTACTCCGTCGCCACGCCGGTCCTCATCGGCCTGGCCGTGCTCGTACCGCTGGCGCTCGTCGTCGCCCGCCATCTGAACGTGCTGCGCTTCGACGACTCGACGGCCGCGTCGCTGGGCGTCGCGCCGGGGCGCGTGCGCCTGCTGTGCCTGCTCCTCGCGGTGGGCCTCGCCGGCCTGGCGGTCGGGATCTGCGGGCCCGTCGGCTTCGTCGCGCTCGCCTCGCCGGTCATCGCGGGGCGGCTGGCGGGGCCGCTGCGGGTGCCGGTGGTGGGGTCGATGCTGACGGGTGCGGTGCTGATCGTGCTCGCCGACACGGTGGGGCGCGTCGTCTTCGACGGGGTCGAGGTGCCGGTCGGCATCGTGACGACCGTTCTCGGCGGGCCGTTCCTGCTGTGGGTGCTGCTGGGGCGGTCGGCGGCGGCTCGGGTGTAGTGCCTCCGGCAGTTCTCCCCCACCCCGCCCCTTCCCGCAACCGGGGGCTCCGCCCCCGGACCCCCCGGTCCTCAAACGCCGGACGGGCTTGTTTGTTGCCCGGATCCGGCGGCCAATCCAGCCCGTCCGGCGATTGCTCCCTCCTCCCACCTCGGAAACCTGCCACCGAAAGGAAGCCATGGAGCTGCACAGCCCGACGCTTCGCATGCTCGCCCAGGCCGTCGAGGCCGAAGAGCCCGGCGCCGTCGACGAATTCTGGCGGTGCGCCCAGCGCATCGGCACACCCCTCGTCGAACCCGACCCCACCGACCCGGCATACCGCCTCGTCACCTTCCTCCGGCGCGACGACCCCGCCGCCCCCGCCACCGACGTGCTGACCCTCCTCCACACCGTCACCGACAAGGACCGCCACGCGCGCGACCTGTCCCCCCACCTCATGGAGAAGTTGCCCGGCACCGACGTGTGGGCCATCACCCACCGGCTGCGGGCCGACCACCGTGCCTCGTACCAGTTCTCCGTGCACCGCGGCCCCCGCGAGGACGCCCTGCGTACCGACCGCGCGTCGTGGCTCGGCGTGCTGGACACGGCCGTGCCCGATCCGCTGAACACCGCCCCCGTGCTGCCCTCCCGCGACGGCCGCCACCCCTCCTCCGTGCTGGAGCTGCCCGACGCCCCGGCCCAGACATGGGCCCACCGGCGCGCGGACGTGCCGCGCGGCGCCTGCGTCGACGCGGAGGTCGACGGGCGGCGCGTGGGCGCGCACCTGCCCGCCGGGCACACGGCGGACGGCGGCTCGTACGCCGTGGCCGTGCTGCTGGACGGCGAGATGTGGGGGCCGGTCCTGGACTTCGCCGCCACGCTCGACAACCTGCATGCGGAGAAGGCCATTCCGCCGACGGTCACCCTGTTCGTGGAGACCATGGGCCGCGACCGCCGGATGGCCGACCTCAGTTGCAGTGAGCGGTTCGTGGACTGGCTGGCCGATGTGCTGCTGCCGTGGGCCGCGCGGTCGTACGGCGTCGCGGACGACCCGGCGCGTACGGTCGTGGCGGGGCAGAGCGCGGGCGGGCTGACGGCGGCGTTCGCGGCGTTCCGTCGGCCGGAGCGGTTCGGGAACGCGCTGTCGCAGTCGGGCTCGTTCTGGTGGCCGGACGGGACGGAGTTCGACAGCGGCAGCGAGTGGCTGACCCGCCAGTACGCGACGCGCGAGAAGCTGCCCGTCCGCTTCCACCTGGAGGTGGGGCTGCAGGAGTGGATGCTCCTCCCCCAGAACCGCCATCTGCGCGATGTGCTCCAGGCGCGCGGTTACGAGGTGACGTACGACGAGTTCAACGGCGGCCACGACTACGCCTGCTGGCGTGGCGGGCTCGCCGTCGGACTTGTCGGACTGCTGTCAGGCGGCCGTCGCTGACTCCTGCTCCCGCGGTGCGTCCGGCTCATCGTCGAAGGGCGGCGGGCCGGGGGCGTCCTTGGGCAGCCGCAGGGCGAAGAGCGTCCCGAGGGCGATCAGACCGGCGGTGGTGAGGATCGCCGCACGGTACGGGCCGGGGGCCACGTCGTGACCGCCGTGGCCGTCCGCGCCGCCCGCCGCCGCGATGACCGCCGCAGTCGCGGCGATGCCCAGCGCGCCGCCGAGCGTCCGCACGATGGTGAACAGGCCCATCGCCTGACCCATGGCCGGGGGCGGGACGTCCGCGAACCCGGCGATCTGGACGGTGAGCACGGCGGTGCCCAGCACGAGGCCGACGCAGAACATCAGCGCCCGTACGACCCAGGTGTTCTCGGCGACGCCCGGTACGGCCAGGGCCGCGAAGACCGCGGTCGCCAGCACCAGGGCGGGCGCGGCGAGCAGGCGCGGGCCGAGCCTGGGCATGAGGCGGTCGACGGCCTGTGAGGCCAGCATCAGCCCGAGCGCCTCGGGGAAGACGCTCAGCCCGGCGTCCAGGGCGGAGGCGCCGAGCGCCGCCTGGTAGAGCAGCGGGAAGGCGAACAGGACGCCCATCAGGCCGGCCGAGGTGACCAGGGCCAGGACGGTCGCGGACGCGAAGACCTTGTCGGCGAGCAGCCGCAGTTCAAGCAGCGGGTTCCCGGTCCGCAGCTGGTGCGCGCACGCGGCGACGAGGAGTACGAGGCCGAGCGGCCCGCTGACGGCGATGGCCGGCGAGGTCCAGCCGTGCGTGGGGCCGAAGCCCAGCGCGTAGGTGAGCAGGCCGAGCGCGGGGGTCGCGAGCAGGAATCCGGTGCGGTCGAAGGCTCCTTCGACGCCCTCGACGTGCTCGCGCAGCCCGAGGACGCCCAGCAGCACGGCGGCCGCGCCGATCGGCACGTTGACGAAGAACAGCCAGTGCCAGGAGAGGTGTTCGGTGAGGAGACCGCCGAGCGGCGGGCCGAGCGCGGGCATCAGGGCCGTCGGGACGATGAGCACCTTCGACAGCTTCATGCGCTCGTGCGGCGGGAAGGCGCGGAAGAGCAGCGTCATGCCGACGGGGGTGAGGAGTCCGCCGGCGACGCCCTGGACGACGCGCGCCAGGACGAGGGCGGGCAGGTCCTGCGCGAGCCCGCACGCGGCGGAGGCCGCGGTGAAGACGGCGAGCGCGCCGAGGAAGACCCGCTTGGTGCCGAGGCGGTCGCCGAGCCAGCCCGCGACGGGCAGGGAGACGGCGAGCGCCACCAGGAAGGCGACCTCGACGGTGTTGGCGGCCGACACCGGTTCGCCGAAGTCCCGGGCGATGGTCAGCAGCGCGGGGTTGACGATGGTGGAGTCGAGCCCGTTCATGCACATCGCCGCCGTGTAGACGATCACGACGGCGATGCGCGGCGATATGCCTCTCACCGGGACACCGGGGCCAGGTCGGTCCAGTGCTCGGTGATCCAGTCCAGGGCGGGCTGCCGCTCGCACGGGCCGTGGGCGACCCTCCAGCCGTCGGGGACGGCGGCGAACCCCGGCCAGAGGCTGTGCCGGCCCTCGGCGTTGACGAGTACGAGGAATTCCCCGTCGCCGTCGAAGGGGTTGGCGGGTGCGTCGCTCATGGGTTCAGTTCTCCAGGTTCTGCAGGTGGTCGGCGATGACGCTCGCGATGTGCGCGATCGGTGCGGGCAGGGT
The DNA here is from genome assembly GCF_055560115.1 of Streptomyces sp. NPDC023527. NCBI lineage: Bacteria > Bacillati > Actinomycetota > Actinomycetes > Kitasatosporales > Streptomycetaceae > Streptomyces > Streptomyces sp. NPDC023527. Next base: position 69,483 of record NZ_JBVHJJ010000010.1, on the reverse strand, counting down.
CATGTCCTTGTGCGAGCAGTCGACGTTCGTGTTGTCGATCCGCCCGGTCACGTAGGGCGTCCAGGTCTCGGGGGTGAGGTTGTCGTCGATGGTGTCGACGACGGCCCGGAAGAAGAGGACGTCGCCGTCGAAGACGCGGTGGTCGAAGGCGCGCACGAGGTGGTTGGTGTTGAGGTAGGTGCGGTTGAGCGCCTCGATGGTGGTGTCGTCGAGGCTGGCCAGCGGGGAGCCCTCGCGGCGCAGCACCTCGGTGACGTGCGCCAGTTCCAGGGGCTTGCCCTCCAGGCTGTCCGGGCCGTAGCCGCCCATCGTGAGCAGGGCTTCGAGCGCCTCGGCCTGGTCGGGTACGGGCAGCTCGCGGAAGCCCTCGGCGGGGTAGGCGTCGAGGATCGCGAGGGTCTCGACCTCCTGGCCGAGGTCCTGCAGGCGGGTGGCCATGGCGTGGGCGATGATGCCGCCGGTGGACCAGCCGAGCAGGCGGTACGGTCCGGCCGGCTGGACCTCGCGGACCCGGTCGGCGTAGTGCGCGGCGAGCTCCTCCAGGGTCGCCGGCAGCGGGTCGGCGGCGGTGGCCGGGCCGACGCCCTGGGCCTGGAGGCCGTAGATGGGCACGTCGGCGGGCAGGTGGCGGATGAGTCCGGCGTAGCACCAGCTGAGACCGCCGGCGGGGTGGACGCAATACAGCGGTGCTTTGTCGCCCTCGGCCGCCGGGCGCAGCGGCAGCAGCACGTCCAGCGCGTCGGTGCCCTCCGCCGCGTCGAGGGCGGCGTCCAGGGCGGCCACGGTGGGTGCCTGGAAGACGGTGCCGATGCCGACCTCGGCGCCGAGCGCGGCCTTGACGCGCCCGGCGAGGCGGACGGCGAGGAGCGAGTGGCCGCCGAGGTCGAAGAAGTTGTCGTCGACGCCGACCCGGGGCAGGCCCAGGACGTCCGCGAAGATCGCGCAGAGCTGTTCCTCGCGGGGGCCGCGCGGGGCCCGGCCCTCGGTGACGGCGGCGGCGAGGTCGGGGGTGGGGAGCGCCTTGCGGTCGAGCTTGCCGTTGGCGGTCAGCGGCAGCCGGTCCAGGAGGACGACGGCCGAGGGCACCATGTGGCCGGGGAGTTCCGTGCCCGCGTGTTCGCGCAGCAGCGCCGGTGTGGTGTCGCGGGCGGGCACGGCGTAGGCGACGAGGCGCTTGTCGCCGGGGGTGTCCTCGCGGACGACGACGGCGGCGTCGGCGACGTCGGGGTGGTCGGCGAGGACGCCCTCGATCTCGCCGAGCTCGATGCGGAAGCCGCGGATCTTGACCTGGTGGTCGGCGCGGCCGAAGTAGTCGAGGTTGCCGTCGCGGCGGCGGCGGGCGAGGTCGCCCGAGCGGTACATGCGGGTGCCGCTCTCGCCGAAGAGGTGGGCGAAGGGGTCGGCGACGAACCGTTCGGCGGTCAGGGCGTGCCGGCCGAGGTAGCCGCGGGCCAGGCCCTGGCCGGCGACGTACATCTCGCCGGTGACGCCGGGCGGCACGGGCTGGAGGTGTTCGTCGAGGACGTAGATCCGCAGGTCGGGGATGTTGACGCCGATGGTGCTGGAGGCGCCGGCGGCGGCCTTCTCCCGATCGAGGGCGATGTAGGAGACGTGCACGGTGGTCTCGGTGATGCCGTACATGTTGACGAGCGTGGGGGCGTCATCGGCATGGCGCTCGTACCAGTCTGCGAGCCGGGCCGGTTCGAGCGCCTCGCCGCCGAAGACGACGTAGCGCAATGCCAGTTCGCTGCCCGGGTGCTCCTTGTCGGCGGCGCTGAGCTGGTAGAACGCGGACGGCGTCTGGTTGAGGACGGTGACGCGCTCGGCGGCGAGCAGGCGCAGGAACGCTGCCGGATCACGGCTGACGAGGTGGGGTACGACGACGAGCCGGCCGCCGTGCAGGAGGGCGCCCCACAGCTCCCAGACGGAGAAGTCGAAGGCGTAGGAGTGGAAGAGCGTCCAGACGTCGTCGGCGTCGAAGCCGAACCACTGGTCGGTGGCGGAGAAGAGCCGGGCGACGTTGTGGTGGGTGACGGGGACGCCCTTGGGGCGGCCGGTGGAGCCGGAGGTGTAGATGACGTACGCGACGTCGCCGGGGCGCAGCGGCCGGGTGCGCTCGGTCGGGGTGAGGTCGGTGGGCGCGTACGCGTCGGCCTCGGTGCCGTCGACGAGGACGGTCGGCAGGTCGTGCGCGGGGATGCGCGCGGCGGTCGCGGAGTTGGTGACGACGGCGGCGGGGGCCGCGTCCTGGAGCATGTACGCCAGGCGGTCGGCGGGGTAGTCGGGGTCCATCGGCAGATAGGCGGCGCCGGACTTGGCGACGGCCAGCAGGCCGGTGACGAGTTCGAGGGAGCGGGGCAGGGCGAGGGCCACGATGGAGCCGGGGCCGATGCCGCGCGCGGTGAGCAGGCGGGCGAGGCGGTTGGCGCGGGCGGACAGCTCGGCGTAGGTGAGGGAGGCGCCCTCGCACGTGACGGCGGTGCGCCGGGGGTGGCGGCGGGCGGCGTCCTCGTACAGCTCGACGAGGCTCTGCTTGGACGGTTCGGGCGCGGGCGTGCCGGTGTTCCACTCGACGAGGGAGCGGTGGCGTTCGGTGGCGTCGAGGAGCGGCAGGCGGCCGATGGGGGTGTCGGGGTCGGCGGCGGCCGTGGCCAGCAGCCGGGCGAGGTGGGTGGCGAGCGCCTCGGCGGTGGCGGGGTCGAAGAGGTCGGTGCGGAATTCGAGGAAGCCGGTGATGCCGCCGCCGGGCCGCTCGCCGGCGTTGAGGGTGAGGTCGAACTTGGCCGTGCCGGAGGGGACGGCTCCGGTGCGGGCGGTGAGGCCGGGGCCCATCGTGAACTCGCTGTCCGGCAGGGACTGCCAGGCGAGCATCACCTGGAAGAGGGGGTGCCGGGCCAGCGAGCGGGGCGGGTTGAGCTCCTCGACGAGCCGGTCGAAGGGCAGGTCGCCGTGTTCGTGGGCGGCCAGGGTGGCGGTGCGGACGCGGTCGAGGAGCGTGCGGAAGGTGGGGGCGCCGGAGGTGTCGGCGCGCAGGACGAGGGTGTTGACGAAGAAGCCGACGAGGTCGGCGGTCGCGTCGTCGTCGCGGCCGGCGACGGGGGTGCCGAGGGGGATGTCGGTGCCGCAGCCGTAACGGGTCAGGAGGGCGGCGAGGGCGGCCTGGACGACCATGAAGACGCTGGTGCCGGTGGTGCGGGCGAGCGCTTCGACGGTGGCGTGCGCGGCGGGGTCGAGGTGGAAGGGGACGGTGTCGCCGGCGTGGGAGGCGATGGCGGGGCGGGGCCGGTCGGTGGGGAGTTCGAGCTGGTCGGGCAGGCCGGCGAGGGCCTGCTTCCAGTGGTCGAGCTGTCGGGTGGCGAGCGGGGTGGGCGCGTCGGGGGTGCCGAGGAGGTGCTGCTGCCAGGCGGTGTGGTCGGTGTACTGCACGGGCAGCGGCGGCAGTTGGGGTGCGCGGCCTTCGGCGCGGGCGGCGTAGGCGGCGGCGAGGTCGCGGGCGAGGGGGGTGGTGGAGGCACCGTCGCCGGCGATGTGGTGCAGGAGGAGGAGCAGGGTGTGGCTTTCCGCAGCGTCGGCGCTGCGCTCACCCGGCGGAGGGCACGCGGGCCCTCCCGTGAACAGCGTGACCCGCAGCGGGGGTTCGGTGGCGAGGTCGAAGCAGTGGCGTACGGCTTCGGTGATGTCGGCCGACCGGGGGGCGAGGTGCAGCTCGGGCCGGGCCTGTTCGGGGGTCAGGATCCGCTGCCACGGCTCGTTGTCAGTGGCGGGGTATACCGTCCGGAGTGTCTCGTGACGCTCGGTGAGGTCGTGGAGGGCGAGGCGCAGCGCGTCCTGGTCGAGGGGGCCGGTGAGGGTGAGGAGGAGCGGGATGTTGTACGTGGGGCTGGGGCCTTCGAGGCGGTGCATGAACCACAGCCGCTTCTGGGCCGGGGAGAGCGGCATCCGGTCCGTGCGGGGCACGGGCGCGAGGGCGGGGCGGTCCTCGGGGGCGGCCTCTCCGGTGGTGTCCAGGAGGGCGGCGAGGGCCGCGGGGGTGGGGTGGCGGAAGACGTCGGCGAGGCCGATGGTGTCGTCGAAGGCGTCGCGAACGCGGGCGGCGATGCGGCCGGCGAGCAGGGAGTGGCCGCCCAGCTCGAAGAAGTCGGCGTCGGCGGGCGGTGGCGTCTCCAGGCCCAGGACGTCCTGGAAGAGGGCGCACAGGGCGGCTTCGCGCGGGGTGCGGGGCTCCTGGCGGGTGGTGCCGGAGGCGGGTTCGGGATCGGGCAGGGCCCGGTGGTCGAGCTTGTCGTTGGCGGTGCGGGGCAGGGCGTCGAGGAGGACGATCGCGGCGGGCACCATATGTCCGGGCAGCCGGGCGGCGAGGTGGGTGCGCAGGTCCTCGGGGTCGGTGGTGGCGTTCTCGGCGATGACGGCGTAGCCGAGGAGCCGCTTGCCGTGGGCGGTGTCGCGGGCGATCACGGCGGCCTGGGTGACGTCCGGGTGGCCGGCCAGCGCGGCCTGGATCTCGCCGAGTTCGATGCGGAAGCCGCGGATCTTCACCTGGTCGTCGGCGCGGCCGAGGAACTCCAGGGTGCCGTCGGGGCGGCGGCGCACGAGGTCTCCGGTGCGGTACATGACGGCGCCGGGCTCGCCGTGGAGCGCGCCGAAGGGGTCGGCGGTGAAGCGTTCGGCGGTGAGGTCGGGGCGGCCGAGGTAGCCGCGGGCGAGGCAGGCGCCGGCGATGTAGAGCTCGCCGGTGACGCCGGCGGGGGTGGGCCGCAGGGAGTTGTCGAGGACGTAGGCGCGGGAGGCGCGCACGGGGTGGCCGATGGCCTCCCCGTCCTGGCCGGGCACCCAGTAGTAGGCGTCGACGGTGGTCTCGGTGGGGCCGTAGAGGTTGACGGGGGTCAGGCCCTCGGTGGTGGCCAGGCGGCGCCACAGGGGTTCGGGGACGGTCTCGCCGCCGACGATGACCATGGCCGGGTGGTGGCGGCCGTCGTCGAGCAGCCCCTCGGCGAGGAGCGCCTCGGCGTAGGAGGGGGTGACGTCCAGGTAGTCGACGCGCTCGGTGTCGATGTAGGCGGCGAGGGCGGCGGGGTCGCGGTAGCCGGCGTCGTCCAGGAGGTGCAGCTCGTGGCCGTGGACCATCCAGATCAGCGGGTCCCAGGAGGCGTCGAAGGCGAAGGAGGCGCTGTGGGCGACGCGCAACCGGTCCCGTCCGGCGCGCTCCACGGCGGGCGCGATGTGGTCCGTGCCGTGTCCGGCGTGGAGGTTGGCGAGGGAGGCGTGGGTGACGACGACGCCCTTGGGGCGGCCGGTGGAGCCGGAGGTGTGGATGATGTACGCGGCCTGGCCGAGGGCGGGCGCGGCGGGCGCTGTGGCGGGCCGGGCGTCGATCCGGGCGCGGGTGGCCGGGTCGTCCAGGAGCAGCGTGGGTATGGAGTGCGGCGGCAGCCCGCGGACGGCGTCGGTGGTGCCGACGACGCAGCCGGGGCGGGTGTCGTCGAGGACATCGGCCAGGCGCTGTCGCGGGTGGCCGAGGTCCAGGGGCTGGCAGACGCCGCCCGCCTTGAGGACGGCGAGGAGGGCGACGACGGTGTCGGCGCTCCGGGGCAGGGCCAGGGCCACCGGTCTCTCGGCTCCGACGCCCGAGGCGGTGAGCTCGTGGGCGAGGCGGTTGGCGGCGGCGTCCAGTTGGGCGAAGGTGAGGGCGGTGCCGCCGCTGCGGACGGCGACGGCGTCGGGGGTGCGGGCCGCCTGCTCGGCGAAGAGCTCGGGCAGGGTGCGGTCGGGGGCCGGCTCGGTGCGGCCGGCGGTGGCCCGGTGGATCTCGTCGGCGTTGAGGAGGTCGAGGGTGCCGACGGGCCGGTGCGGGTCGTCGAGGAGGAGACCGGTGAGCGCGTCGAGGTAGCGGAGCAGGGCGTGTTCGTGACCGGCGAGCGCCGCCTCGTCGTAGCGGGCGGGGTTGGCGTCCAGGCCGATTCTCAGGGAGCCGTCGGGCGCGGGGGTGACGGCGACGGCGAGGTCGTCGACGGGGCCGGCGGCGAGGTTGTGGACGGCGCCGGGCAGCCCGCCGAAGTCGAGGTCCCCCTCGAACGCCTTGATGTTGATCATCGGGCCGAACAGGGCCGTGTCGGTGCCGGTGAGCCCGAGGTCGTGGCGGAGGTCCTCCAGTCGGTAGCGCTGGTGGCGGCGGACGGCGCGCACGGCGAGGACGACGCGGCGCAGGAGCTCGGCGCCGGTGTCCCGGGGGCGTACGGCGATGCGCAGCGGCATGACGTTGACGGTCATCGCGGGCGTGCGCAGGGCGACGGGGCCGCGGCGGTTCATCAGCGGCAGGCCGAGGACGACGTCGTGCGTGCCGGTGACGCGGTGGAGGTATCCGGCGGTGGCGGCGATGAGGAGTTCGGCCCAGGTGGCCTTGGCGGCGCGGGCGGCCTCCTCCAGGCGGGCCATGGTGCCGGCGGGCAGCCCTCCGGTGCGGCGGAGCACGGCGCCCGCGGGCGCGAGGGGGCTGCCGGAGAGGGAGACGGGCTCGGGCCGGTCGGCGAGGTGCTCGCGCCAGAAGTCGCGGTCGGCGGTGCGCTGTTCACCGGCGAGGTAGGCGGCGTCGTCGTCGACCAGCTCGCGCAGGGTGCCGAAGGGGTTGGCGGTGGGCTCCTCGCCGGCGGCGAGGGCGGTGTAGACCTCGGCGACACGGCGGCCGATGAGGGTCAGGGCATAGGCGTCGACGGCGAAGTGGTGGACGCGCTGGTACCACCAGTAGCGGTCGTCGGCGAGGCGCAGGAGCGCCTGGGTGGTCAGCGGGCCGCGGGTGAGGTCGACGGGCCGGGCGAGGTCGGCGCGCGTCCACGCCTCGGCCGCGGCGCGCGGGTCGTCGGCGGTGCGCAGGTCGACCCGGTGGAGCGTCAGGTCACGGGCGGCGACGCGCTGCCCGGGGGGCGTGTCCCCGTCGCCGGCGACCGCGAGGAGGGACAGGGTCTCCGCTTCGCCGGCCGTGCGGCGCAGGGCGCGTTCGAAGAGCTCCTCGTCCAGCGGGCCTTCGATCTCCACGCGGTCACCGGTGTTGTAGACCGGGTTGTCGGGGGCGAGTTCCTGCGCGTACAGGATTCCGGCCTGGGCGGCGAGCAGGGGCAGCCCGGCAGGAGCTATCTCGACCTGGTGGTGACGCATGGCGTGGGGACTCCCGTTGTCCGACAGCGATCTGGCCACACCGGACCCCCCGGTATGTCAGCTTAGGTAAGCCTAAGCTATTTTTTGTTCGCCTGTGAGAGTGACCCTCCACCGGCCACCGCCGGGGACGCCCCCGGGCGGGCGATACGAACAGGAGCCAGTCCATGACCGCGGCCGACGCCCTCAAGACCGCCCTGCGCGAGCGCGTACTCACCCACCGGGAAGACCTCCTGACGCTGAGTCGGCGCATCCACGCGCACCCCGAGACGGCCTTCGCCGAGCACCGCGCCGCCGGCTGGTGCGCCGACCTCCTGCGCGGCCACGGCTTCGACGTCACCGCCCCGGCGTACGGCCTCGACACCGCCTTCACCGCGACGGCCGGCTCCGGCCCGGCGACCGTGGCCATCGCCTGCGAGTACGACGCCCTGCCCGGGCTCGGGCACGCCTGCGGTCACAATCTGATCGCCGCCGCGGGCGTCGGCGCGGCGCTGGCCCTGGCCCCGTACGCCGATGAACTGGGCCTGACGGTACGGGTCGTGGGCACCCCGGCGGAGGAGCGCGGCGCGGGCAAGGCGCTGCTGCTGGAGGCGGGCGCGTTCGACGGGGTGGACGCGGCGATGATGGTGCACCCGTGCCCGTTCGAGGTGGCGGAGTTCCGCTCGTTCGCGCTGGGCACGCTCTCGGTCGCGTACACCGGCAAGTCGGCCCACCCGAGCCTCGATCCGCACGAGGGCCGCAACGCCGCCGACGCGCTGACCGTCGCCCAGGTCGCGCTCGGGCTGCTGCGCCAGCAGTTGCCGCCGCAATGGAAGGTGCACGGCGTGACCACGGCCGCGGGCACGGCGCCGAATCTGATCCCCGACCGGGCGACGGCGGAGTACGAGATCCGCGCGTCGGCCGCCGAGGACCTGCGCGAGCTGCGGGAGCGGGTCGAGGCGTGCTTCCGCGCCGGCGCGCTGGCGACGGGCTGCGAGGTGGAGCTGACCCGGCCCGAGCCGGACTATCTGGACTTCCGCACCGACGCGCGCCTGATAGCGCTGTGGCAGGACAACGCCCGGGCGCTCGGCCGCCCGGAGCCCCAGCGGCGCGAGGCGTTCGCCTGCACGGACATGGGCAACGTCTCCCACGTCGTCCCGTCCATCCACCCGGTCCTGGACATCACGGGCGGTGCGTGCGGGCCGCACGAGGCGGAGTTCGCGGAGGCGGCGGTGTCGCCCATGGGTGAACAGGCGCTGCTGGACGGGGCGATCGGCATGGCATGGACGGCGGCGGATTTCGCGGCCACCCGCGCGTAGCGCTTGTCCTCGAGTGCCGGACGGACCCACAACGAGCCCGTCCGGCACTCGAGGACAGCGGTGACCCTCCGAGAGAGGAGCGGCAAGCCTTAGCGGAGCGCCTTCGCAATGTCGTCGATGACGACCTCGCTCGCCAGCGGACCGCCCCGCGTGGACCAGACGGAGCCGTTCACCGTCACGGCGTGGTTCTTCTTGACCGCGTTGAGGTCCTTGTACGCCGGCTTCTCCTGGACCTCCTTCAGCGCCTTCTCACCGTCGGAGGTGAGGGTGGAGAGGAAGAGCCAGTCGCCGTCGATCTCGTTGATCTTCTCCAGGCTGAGCGCCGGGGTGTGGGCGTTGCCGTCCTTGTCCTGCGACTTGGGGCGCTTGAGGCCCATGTCCAGGGCGACGCCGCTGGCGAACTGCTTCTTCTCCATCCAGCTGGGGCCGTCCGGGTTCCAGCGCACGATGCTGACCTCGGCGCCCTTGTTGGCGCCCAGGCCCTCGCCGGCCTTCTTGGCCTTGGCCTCGTAGTCGGAGATGACCTTGTTGGCCTTGTCGATGGCGTTGACGGCGTTGCCGACCCCCCGGAAGGAGAGCTTCCAGTCGTCGGTCGGGGCCATGGTGACCAGCGTGGCCGGGGTGATCTCGCGCAGCTGCTTGAGCATCTGCTCGTCCTGCATGTCACCGGCCAGGATGAGGTCCGGCTTGGCGGCGACGACCTTGTCGATCACCGGCTGGAGGAGGTTGCCGACGATCTTGACGTCCTTGACCTTGTCCGCGAGGTAGGCCGGCGGCTTGGCGAGGCCCTGGCCGTTGGTGATGCCGACCGGCTTGAGGCCGAGGGCCAGCACCGCGTCGAGGTCCTCCTGGGTGAGCGTCACGATGCGCTTGGGGTTCGACGGGACCTGTATGGCCTTGCCGGTCGCGTCCTTGACCGTGCGCGTGCCGCCCTCGGCGGCGTCGGACGCCTCCGACTTCTTGTCCGCTCCGGAGTCCGAGCCACAGCCCGTCACCAGCACGGCCGCCGCGCCTACGGCGGCGAGTACCTGCACCGCGCGGCGCGGGGCGGACAGCAGGAAGCGGTGGGATGAGGTCATCGAAGGCTCCGGGCTTAAAAGTGAAGAGAAAACAGAGAACGAGCAAAGCGGCCGCACAAGGGTTCCCTCGCACGGAACGGCGATGGACATTAGGTTAGCCTTACCTTAAAGCTCTCCGGCCAGGAGGGTCCATAACAATCCGGCGATCTTCTCGAAAGGCCCCCGCCCGTGGAGCTCCGCGTCGAACAGCTCATCGCCGGTTACCCCGGCCACCGCGCCGTGGCCGGCGTCGACCTCACCGTCCCCTCCGGCCAGGTCGTCGCCATCGTCGGACCCAACGGCTGCGGCAAGTCCACGCTGCTGCGGTCCATCGCCCGCCTCCACCAGCCCGAGTCCGGCCGCGTCCTCGCGGGCGACGCCGACATCTGGCAGCTGAAGCAGCGCCGGGCCGCGCACCGCATCGCGCTCCTCCCCCAGTCCCCGCTGGCCCCCGAGGCCGTCACGGTCGCCGGGCTCGTACGCTACGGACGCCACCCGCACCAGGGCCTGTTCCGCCAGTGGTCCCGCGAGGACGAGCGGGCCGTCGGGGAGGCGCTGCGCGCCACCGGAGTCGCCGGCCTCGCCGACCGGCGTCTCGACCAGCTCTCCGGCGGCCAGCGGCAGCGCTGCTGGCTGGCGATGGTGCTGGCCCAGGAGACCCCGGTCGTCCTCCTCGACGAGCCCACCAGCGCGCTCGACATCGGTCACGCCGTCGAAGTCCTCGACCTGGTACGCGAGGTGGCCGTCGCGGGCCGTACGGTCGTGATGGTCCTGCACGACCTGGCCGGCGCCGCCCGCTACGCCGACACCGTCGTCGCCATGAAGGACGGCCGGATCGTGGCCCAGGGGGCGCCCCGCGACGTCGTCGACTCCGCCCTGGTCCGCGAGCTGTACGGCATCGAGGCCGACATCCTCCGGGCCCCGGACGACGGTTCCCCCGTGGTGGTGCCCGCCGCACGGCACGCCGCCCTCCCGGCGGTCACCGCGTCGTAGCCGGGTCAGCCGCCCGCAGGCCCGTCCGCATGGGGGTGAGCTGCTCGATGTCGTACCGCGCGCGCAGCGCCTCGATCGCCTCCTGGTCGACGGGTGGACCGGCGGCGAGGATCTCGAAGAGCTCCTCGAAATAGCGCTCGTGGTCGGGCGGCGGCGACGCCTGGAAGAACATCCGCGCGGGCTCCGACGTCGGGTTGGCGAAGGCGTGCGGACAGCCCGCCGGGACCACGATCACGGTCCCGGCGCCGGCGCGTACGTACCGCTGCCCCGAAAGGGACTCCCATTCCCGCCAGTGGTCGGGGGTACGGACGAGCGGTTCGAAGGCGAGGACGTCGAGTTCGCCTTCGAGGACGTAGAACAGTTCCTCGCTGTTCCCGTGCAGATGGGCGCCGACATCGAAGCCCGGGGGCACGACGACTTCGAAGCTGGACGCGGCCCGCGAGTGCTCCCCCGTCACCTTGAACGTCACCTGCTGCGCGGGCGTGACCAGCGTCCGCCCGTGGCCGGGGGGCACGACCAGGCCGTGCCGCATTCCGGTGAGGGTCATCCCCGTCCTTTCCGTCGGTTCACCACGTGACCGGCAGCGTCTCCGGGCCGCGGATGAGCGCGCTGCGCTGCCAGGCGATGTCCTTCTCGTCCACGGCGAGCCGCAAACCCGGGAAGCGGGCCAGCAGCGCGGTGAGGATGATCTCGGACTCCAGCCGGGCCAGCATCGAGCCCAGGCAGAAGTGGGGGCCGTGCCCGAAGGAGAGATGGGGGACGCGCTCGCGGTCGAAGTCGAGCTCGTCCGGCCGCTCGAACACCGCCGGGTCCCGATTGGCCGTCAGATACGAGGCGTAGACGACCTCTCCCGCCCTGATCAGGTTGCCCGCGACCATGACGTCCTCGGTGGCGATGCGGCCGATGCCCACGCCCCTGCGGTGCGGGATCCAGCGCAGCAGCTCCTCCACGGCCTGGGGCAGCAGCTCGGGTTCGGCGCGCAGCCTGGCCAGGTGGCGGGGGTGGGTGAGCAGGGCGTAGACCATGTTGGCGCTGTTGTTGCGCACCGCGTGGGCGGCGCTGATCTGGATGAGGATGCCGATGGCGACGGCCTCCTCGGCGGTGAGCTCCTCCCGTACGGTCGCGGCGGCCAGCTCGCCCGCGAGGTCCTCGCGCGGCGCGGCGCGGCGGCGCCGGAGCAGATCGGTGAAGTAGTCGCGCACCTCGGCCTTGGCGCGTTCGCTGCGCTCCTTGCCGTGCCCGGCCGACAGCAGCAGCCCCGTCCACTCGGCCATCCGGGGCCGGTCCTCCCCGGGCACGCCCATCAGCTCGCTGACGACGGCCAGCGGCAGCGGGCCGTGCAGATGCGCCATCAGGTCGGCGGGACGGCCCTCGCGTTCCATGGCGTCGAGCAGCTCGTCGGCGGCCCGCCGGGCGTGCGGGCGCAGCCGGTCGAGGCTGCGGGTGCTGAACGCCCCGGCGACGGCCTTGCGCAGCCGGGTGTGCTCGGGCGGGTCGGCGAAGCCGACGGCCTCGTCCAGCGGGATGACGTGCGGGGTCAGCCGGGTGACGGTCCGGCCGACGAGCGCGCGCCGGCTGAACCGTGGGTCGGAGGTGACCGCCTTGACGTCGTCGTAGCGGGTCACCAGCCAGGCGTGGCCCTCGCCGTAGGGCAGCCGGACGCGGGCGACCGGCTCGTTGTGGAGGAGTTCGGCCATGAAGGGGTCGAAGTCCAGGGCCCGCAGGTCCTCGACGTCCCAGAAGCGCACGGGGGGCCGGTCTTGCGCGGAATCGATCGTTGTCACCTCCTCAGCTTGCGGACGCGGGGCGGCCGCATCGACGGGATGTGACGGCAAATGCACTAATGAACAGGGATACATCACTCTTTCAGCGCCGACTCGCCTTTGTACCTACCAGTATGTAAAGTGCTGCGCGTGAGCACCTCGGAACGCCTGATCGAAGCGACGCGCGAGCTCCTGTGGGAGCGCGGCTATGTGGGGACGAGCCCCAAGGCCATCCAGCAGCGCTCCGGCGCCGGGCAGGGCAGCATGTACCACCACTTCACCGGCAAGCCGGACCTCGCCCTGGCGGCGATCCGGCGGACGGCGGAGGAGCTGCGGGCCGCGGCGGAGGAGCAGTTCGCGGGTCCCGGCACGGCCGTGGCGCGGATCTCCGCCTACCTCCTGCGCGAGCGGGACGTCCTCAAGGGCTGCCCGATCGGCCGCCTCACCCAGGACCCGGACATCGTCGCCGACCCCGTGCTGCGCGCCCCGGTCGAGGAGACCTTCGACTGGTTGCGCGGCCGGCTCGCGGAACTCCTCGCCCAGGGGCTCGAACGCGGCGAGCTGACCGCCGCCGTCGACCCCGCCGCCACGGCCTCGGCCGTCGTCGCGGTCCTCCAGGGCGGTTACGTCCTCGCCCGCGCGGCCGGCTCGACCGCACCGTACGACCAGGCGGTGGCGGGCGTCCTGGGGCTGCTCACCCACCTCGACTCCGCGTGATTCCGACCCAGGGGGACCCTCATCGTGTACGCCATGCAGTACGAGATCACACTGCCCGCCGACTACGACATGAAGATCATCCGCAGCCGGGTCGAGAGGTCCGGCCACCTGCTCGACGACCGGCCCGGACTCGGCCTCAAGGCGTACGTCATCCGCGAACGCGGCGTCGACGGTTCGCCCGTCAATCAGTACGCCCCCTTCTATCTGTGGGACGACACCGACGCGATGAGCCACTTCCTCGTCGGCGGCGGGGGCTTCCAGAACATCCTCCGCGACTTCGGCCGGCCCGCCGTGCGGCACTGGACGGGCGTGGCGAGCGAGGCCGGCCCGGCGCGCGGCGCGACGCCCCGCGCGGCGTCGCGGCACGTCACCGTCCTGCCGTCGCACGCCGATCCGCTGGCGGCGGTGGAGGAGGCACGGGACGCGATGCGGCTGACGGCCCGGGAGGAGGGGGTGCACACGGCGGCGCTCGCCTTCGACCCGTGCGGGTGGCAGTTGCTGCGGTTCACGCTGTGGCGGGACGCGGTGCCGGAGTCGGCGCCGGCCACGGAGCGGTACGAGCTGCTGCACCTGTCGGCGCCGGGGCTGTCCTCGCCCTCCCCCGCCTAACGCCCGGAGGTGTCCCCCGAGGGGTCCGCTGCCGACAACCGCTCCACCAGCCCGGGCTCGGGCCGCGGCACCTCTCCGAAGTCCTCGTCGTCGCCGTCGACCGTGAGGCGGTTGACGACGCTCTCCAGCGCGGCCGGCAGATGCGGCGTGAGCCCGCTGTGCCACTGGATGAGCAGTTCGTGCCGAGCGCTCTCGGACAGCAGCCCGCGCCGGCCGCGGGAGGCACGGGCCGGCCGCGGCCCCTCGGGGGCGTCCGCCGCCCGGTCCCGCCAGAACGCCGCCTCCCGCGACTCGCCGGCGCGCCGGTGCGCGAGGTGGAGGCAGTACGCGGCGGTCCCGCTCCCCGCGCCCGCCGCGAAGCGCCACCAGAAGGCGGCCGCGGTCGTGTGTCCCACGACATGGAGCAGGCAGGCGAAGACGAGCGCGCCTTCCGGGTCGATGCCGCGGTCGTCCACGAACCGATCGAGACTGGCGGCGGCCTCGACGGCGTTGATGACCAGGACGCAGGCCAGGTCGAGTTCCTGGGTGGCCTGGTCGCGGCCGGCGCTCGTCCCGCCGCCCGTGGCGGCCCGGCGGCGACGACGGCCCGCCACGGGTCGGCGGCGGTTCTCGAATTCCCCCGCGATCGTGCGGGCGTTCGCGGTCAGGACGGCTTCGATGACACCGCCATCGGTGTCGTGGCTGTGCGGCATGGCTTCCCCCTGACGGAGCGCTGGCTGACCAGCACCGAGGCGAGCTTGCGTTGCGCGTGGCCGATGTGGGAGCGGGCCGTGGCCTCCTCGATCCCGAGGAGCCCGGCGACCTGCCCCACGCTGTAACCGATCATGAAGTGCAGGACGAGGGCGTCGCGCTGCCGCTCGGGGAGGCGGGCGATGGCCGCGTACAGCCCGATGCCGCTCTCCAGCAGCTCGAACCGCCGCTGGAGCTCGCGCGGCAGCGGGCGGGTGGCCCGGGGGAACACCATCGCGTCGCGGTCGGCCGGCCGCCGGTCGAGGTGCTCCTTCAACAGCGCCCAGGCGCAGGACTCCGCCGACCGCTGACGCAGCACGTGCGGCCAGCGCATGCGCAGCCGCGCGAAGACCTCCGCCACGATCCGCTCGGCGGCCTCCCTGTCACCGGTGCGCACCTGGGCGTACGCGCACCACTTGGCCGCGTGCAGCTCATGGAAGGCGGCGAAGGTGATCGCCATGCGACGGCTGTGCGCGCGGACCGGCGGGGGCCGCTCCGAGTCTCCAGTCACAGATCCCTCGATCCGTATAACCGCCGCGCGGCGTGGTGGCGCGTGCCGGTCGGCGTCGGCATCCAATGAACCGGAGATCCGGGCCTTTGGTGCGGCAACACGTCAAAAATTTTAGCTCTCCGCGTCCAACCGGTTACTCGTTTACGGTCAGTGGAGCGGGTACGTATGGCGACGCGGTCACGAGTGACCACCGCGCCGGGGAGGCAGGGACGATGAGCGGCACCGACCGGGATCCTGTGGTGGACCTTCGGCTCGACCGGGCCCATTCGGCCCGTATGTACGATTACTTCCTCGGCGGCAGGACCCACTTCGCCGCCGATCGCGAGGCCGCCGACCAGGTCCTCAGGGTCTTCCCGGCGGCCGTGGCCGCCGCCCGGATCAACCGCGCGTTCACGCACCGGGCCGCCCGCCATCTCGCCAGCGAGGGCATGCGGCAGTTCCTCGACATCGGCACGGGCATCCCCACCTCGCCCAACCTCCACGAGGTCGTGCAGGAGGTCGGGCCCGACGCCCGGGTCGTCTACACCGACAACGACCCCATCGTCCTCGCCCACGCCGCCGCGCTGCTGCGCGGCCGCCCCGAGGGGCGCACGGCGTACGTCCAGGCCGATGTCACCGAGCCCGGCACCGTCCTGGACGCCCCGGAGCTCCGGGCGACCCTCGACCTGGAGCGGCCGGTGGCGCTGTCCCTCAACGCCGTGCTGCACTTCGTCACCGACGACGGCCGCGATCGCGCGCACGCCGTCGTCGAGCACCTCAAGGCCGCGCTGGCGAGCGGCAGCACGCTCACCATCACCCACGTCACCCGCGACTTCGCCCCGGCGGTGATGGCCGAGGCCGGCGAGATCTACGCGCGGGCCGGGACGCCCGTGCGGTTCCGCGGTGCGGACGGGTTCCGGCGCTTCTTCGACGGCTGGGAGCTCATCGAGCCCGGCGTGACGCTCTCCCACCGCTGGCGCCCCGACCGGCCCGGCGACGCCCTGCGCGCGACGGCGGCCGAGGCGGCCTGCTATGCCGCGGTGGCGCGCAAGCCCTGACGCTTCAGTCATCGCCGGTCATATGGCGTAGTGCCAGGTGGTGAGCATGTACGCGCCATACCAGCAGCCGAAGAGGGTGGCGGCGGCCAGGGTGATGACGGCCGTACGGGTCCGGGTCCGGGCCAGCGCGCGGGCGGCGGGGACGAGGAAGAGGACGGCGGGGACGAGCAGGCGCAGCTTGGAGTGGGAGTAGTTGCTCTGGCAGAGGGTGAGCACCATGACGCCGGTGCCGTAGACCAGCAGCGGCGGCCAGGTGGCGCGGTGCCAGGTGAGGGCGGTGGCGCAGACGAGGGCGAGGAGGAGGACGGCGGTGCTGACCGGCACCCAGCCCTCGCCCTGGCGGAGGGTCTCGCCCAGGAAGTCGAGGAAGGCCGCGCCGTTGTCCCAGTGCGTGCCCCAGCCGGCCTCCTGTATGCGGAACCACGCGTCCATCTCGCCCACCCGCTCCCCCACCCACCACAGGTAGAGCGGGGTGCCCGCGCAGGCCAGGGCGACGGCCGTCAGAGGGCGCCAGGTGAGGCGGCGTTCGCGCAGCAGGTGCAGGCCGACGGCGACGACGAGGGCGGCCACGACCGCCGCGGCGGCGGGCCGGGTCAGGCCGGTGAGCAGGGCCAGGGTGCCGGCGGTGAGCCAGGCGCGGCGGTGCGCGGCGAGGAGGGTTCCGGCGGCCAGGGCCAGGAAGAGCGCCTCGCTGTAGGACATCAGGAAGGACAGGGCCATGGGCTGCGCTCCTGCGAGCAGCACGATCGCCGCGAGCGCGGTGCGGCGTCCGTACAGCCTGGTCAGGAGCGAGCGCACGGTGAGGAGCGCGGCGATCAGCGCGAGGTGCGCGGCCACGATGCCCGCCGTGCCGGGGTCGAGTCCGGTGAGGGTGCGCAGGGCACGGATCAGCAGCGGGAACAGCGGGAAGAACGCCAGGTTGTTGCCGGCGAGCGCGCCGTCCTCGCCGTAGGAGAAGGCGTCCGGGTAGCCGTTGGCCGCGATGTCGACGTAGAGGTTGCCGTCCCAGGACAGCAGGCGGTCGCGGATGCCGGGGCCTTGGGGGCCGTTCATCGCGGCCAGCAGCACGAGGTGGAGCACGGTGGTGGCCGCGTAGATCGCGAGGACGGGCCACGCCCAGGCGAAGATACGTTTCGCCTGCTTCGCCGGAGGGGTGCGCCGGGGCTCGCTCCACGACGGTCTGGCGTGGGGCTCCGTCGTGGAGGAGCCGGGTATGAGAGCCGGGTTCATCGTTGTCATGCCGTTTCGTCTGATGGTTCGGAATGCGCCTGGGCGGCGTGCCGGGGCGCGCGTGCGCCCGCTCGGCCCGTCCGTCCTGTCCCCTCAGGACACGGGGTAGTGCTCCGCGCGCGCCGCGGTGATGAGCGCGGACACGTCCCCCCAGTCGAGCCCCGCCCCGCGCGCCCGGCGCATCCACTCCGAGAGCTCTCCGCGCAGCGGGGAGTCGGCGAGGGACCTCGTCTGCGCCGGGACGGCGCTGACGAAGGTTCCCACGCCGGGCCGGGGTTCGACGAGACCCAGGTGTTCGAGCTCCCGGTACGCCTTGAGCGTCGTGTTGGGGTTGAGCCTGGTGTCCCGGGCCACGCGGGCGGCGGTGGGCAGCTGATCCCCCACGGTCAGGATGCCCAGCCGCACGGCCTCCTGGACCTGCTGGACGATCTGCAGATAGGCGGCCATCCCGCTGTGCCGGTCGATCCTGAACTCGACCATGTACGGCCCCCTCATTCCATCCACGTGCGCGCCGGCCGGATGACCTCGCGGCTCACAGCGGCCGTCGCCGGACCCACCACAGGGTGAGTCCGGTGATCACGACGGTGACCGCCAGAAGGATCGCGGCGCCCGTCCACTGCATGGCGCTCATCTGGTCGTAGCCGAAGTATTCCAGGCGGTGGGCGACGATACCCTCGTTCGCCCGGCAGCCGGCGGGCGTGCGCTCGTTGAAACACTTGCCGAAGCCGTGGAGCCCGCCGGCCGCGTCGACGGTCCACTCGTCGGACCACCCGGCGCCCTCGGGCACCTTCGGCCGGCCCTCCTCGACAGAGGTGGTGATCACCCGGGGCGTGAAGGGCAGCAGCCGGACCCGGTCCCACAGTTCGGCGATCACGAACACGGAGCCGAAGGACAGCGTCATGGCCACCAGCGCCCGCCGCACGAACAGCCCGATCGCGATGCCGACGGCGAGGTGCAGCAGCGCCATGGCCACCGGCATGGGGCCGGTCTTGTCGAAGATGGCGGTGTCGCCCCAGTCGCCGAGGTACACGAGGCCGTGCGCGGGCTCCCACCACGAGGTGAAGACGGCGGAGAGCACCGCCGAACACACCACGGTCACGAGTGCCGCCATGCCGATCTTGGTGGCCAGCCAGCGGCCCCGCGTCACCGACTGGGTGGTCACCAGCTTCACGGTGCCGCGTTCCTGGTCAGCGGAGATCAGCGGAGCGCCGAGGAAGACGCCCGCCACGACGGACACCATGCCCATCACCCAGCTCGCGTCCCGCAGGGCCGGGCCGTACCGCGCCTCGAAGACCTGCCGGAGCTCCACGGCCGGGGTGGCCGCCCTGGCGTCCGCCAGGAAGTCCATCGCCGCGGAGCGCTGCCACAGCATGTTCACGCTCGCGGCCGCGGTCAGGAGCAGGCAGGTCAGGAGGACGGCGCGGTGCTGCCGCCAGACCAGCCAGACCATGCCGCGCAGGACACGCGGCGGCGGCTTGCCGGGCTCCACGTCGGTCGCCGCCTGTACGGTCGCACTCACGCCGACTCCTCCTGTGGGTCTTGGGGCTGTGCGGCTTCGGGCCGCGCCGCTTCGGGCTGTGCGGCTTCGGGGTCGTCGACGCGGGCGCCGGCCGTCAGCAGGGGCGGCGCAGCGGGCGATCGCAGATAACCGAGCAGCACCTCCTCCAGATCGGGCTCGGTGATCCTCCAGTCGCCCTCGACCGGCCCGCGCTGCCGGACGAGGGCGCTGAACTGCCGCCCCACGGCGCGCGATTCGACGACGGTGTGCCGGGCGATCTCCGGCGGCACCCCGTCCACGAGGTGCGCGCCGGTCACCAGGCGGTGGGCACCCAGCAGCTCGTCGACCTCGCCCGCGAGGCGGACCCGGCCGTCGGCGACGGCCAGCAGGTGGTCGCACATGGCGGCCACGTCGGACAGCTGGTGCGAGGACATCAGCACGGTCGTCCCCTGCTCGGCCGCCTCGGCCATCAGCAGCCCCGCGATCTCGTGCGCGGAGAGCGGGTCCAGCTCGGCCATCGGCTCGTCCAGCAGCAGCAGTTCCGGCCGCTTGCCGAAGGCCAGCGCGAGCGCCACCCGGGAGCGCTGACCGCCGGAGAGCGCCCCGACGCGGGCGTGCGGGGCCAGCTTCCCGGACCGTACGATCCGCTCGGCGATCCCCTGGTCCCAGCGCGGGTTGAGCTCCCGGCCCATGCGCAGGGTCTCCTCGACCGTGAACCTCGGGAACAGCGGTTTGTCCTGTGCCAGGAACGCGCACCGGGCCAGCACGGCGGGCTCCTCGACGGGCACGCCGAAGATCCGCAGGCTGCCCGCCGTGGGGCGGACGATCCGCGCGGCCATGCTCAGCAGCGTGCTCTTGCCCGCGCCGTTGGACCCCACGAGCCCACAGATCGCCCCGGCCGGCAGCCTGAACGAACAGTCCCGCAGGGCCCACCGCCGCCGGTACCGCTTCCCCAGCCCCCGCGCCTCCACCGCCCAACGGCTCACACCGCCGGCTGACGTCGTCCCGCCCATAACCCACCCTGCTTGCTAATCAACTAGTCAGCTAGTGGAATGAGCATTGAGGATCATGAGGTCGTCTGTCAACATCCGGGGGAAAGGGAGCGATTCACACCACACCTCCCGTCCGGCCCATCCCGGCTATCGGAGGATCCGCTCGTCGAACGGGACCGGCACCCACGTGTCCTCGGTGATGCCGATTCGGCGGGGTCTTCACCACCCGTGCCTCCCACGGGCACGCATACAGGGGGTGGGAGACATCGACGCCCTCGCTGCGGGCGGCATGCGAAGGCGTGTCCGGACCGGCGGTGTCCCGGGAGCGCTCGGCGCCTCGCTCTCGTCCTCGCTCTCGTCCTCGTTCGCACCCTCGTTCCGTCGGAACGCCGCCCTTGGTTGCGGATCAGGAGCTGCGCCAGCGGTTGCGGCCGTCCGAGCCGGGGCCGCAGGTCATGGACGTGCCCTTGGAGGTGACGCCGGACGCACCGGCCGGAGAGCAGAAGGAGCCGGGACGCACGGTGCCCACTCCTCCGCCGCCGGAAGTCGATCCGCCGCTGGAACCGCCCGTGGTGCCCGACGTCCCTTCATCCGGGTCACGGGTCGGGCGCGGCTCCGGGGCCGGCTTCTCCATGGGCTTCGGGTGCAGCTCCGTCGACGCGTCCTTGGGACACGGCGTTCCGGGTGACACCAGGTGCAGCCGGGGCGCCGCGTGGGCTCGTGCGAGCTTCTCGCCCGCCGCCGGGCCCTGGAGGCAGACGGGCCAGTCACCGTGGTCCGGCGGAAGGTCGACGTCCGTGTACGCGCTGTACGCCGTCACCTTGCCGTCGATCAGCTTGTCGACGGCTCGCACGGCGTCCACGTACGCAAGGCCCACGACGCTGGGCATCCTGGCCTCCGCCGCCGGTGTCGGCGAGGGGCTGGGAGACGCCGTGGTCGCGGAGGCGCTCGGTGTCGGCGAGACCGATGCCGTCACCGCCGGCTTGGCCCCCTTCTTCCCCTCCTGGCTCGCCTTCGACGGATCGGACGCAAGGAACGCCACGAACCACAGACCCGATAACAAGGTGGCGACGACCTTCCGGCGCCGCCGCCACGGGCTGAGCCAGGCCAGCAGGATGCCAGCCGGAGGCAGGAGGATCAGCAGCGTGACGACGAGGGCGGGGTGCTGCCACTTGGTCCGCGACGGCACCGACGGGGCAGGCGCGAAGGGTGAGGGCGAGGGTGAAGGGTGTGACATCGCGTCAGTATGGCCAGAACTGGCTGACCGCCAGGAGGGAATGAAGATTTACGTATCACCATTCCACTTCGGGCGACGCGCCACGTCGATGTCACACCCCCGGACCGCAAAGGGCCGGGCGGCCGCGCGCGGGCTCGGGGGGAGCCTTGCGCGGCCGCCCGGCGGGAGCGGCGTGGGGGTTCGGCGATGTCGTGCGTCAGGCCGCCGTCTTCTTGGGGCCTCGGGGGATGAAGACGCACGCCACCGCCGCCGCCGCGGTCGACGCGAGGGTGAACTCCCAGCCGTGGTCGAAGGACTTGAGGGGGTCGCCGCCGCCGGGCGTGCCGAGGAAGGCGACCAGCAGGGCCACGCCCAGCACCGAGCCGACCTGGCGGGCCATGGTGACCACGCCCGAACCGGTGGAGAAGCTCTGCGGCGGCAGGGCGGCCACGGCGGCGCCGACCAGCGTCGGGACGACCAGCCCGACGCCGATGCCGGTGAGGATGACGCCCGGGAGGAGACCGGTGACGTAGTCGTGCCCGGCGTCGAGGCGGTAGATCCACCAGCCGATGCCCGCGCCGAAGAGCACACAGCCGATGGCGGAGACCGCGGCCGAGCCGACCCGTCGGATGACCGGGCCGATCCCCATGGCGAAGAAGGGGACCATCAGCGGGCCGGGCGCGATCGCGAGGCCCGTCTTGAGCGGGGACCAGTGCCAGACCTGCTGGCACCAGAGCACCTGGGACAGGAGCATGGCGCCGAAGGCCACCGCGAAGAGGAGGTTGGCCAGCGTCGAGGGGCCCACGGCGGGCACCCGCAGGATCGGCAGCGGCAGGATCGGGGACGGATGGCGCGCCGAGCTCAGGACGAACAGGGCGAGCAGGACGACGCCGGCGGCCAGCGCCCCGAGGACCTTGCCGGAAGTCCAGCCCCAGTCCTCGCTCTTGACCAGGCCGAGCGCGAGGACGGCGATGCCGAGGGTGAGCAGCGCCGCGCCCAGCAGGTCCAGCTTGCCGGTGGCGGGGCGCGCGGCGGTGCGGGGCAGCACCCGGCCGCCCACGACCAGGGCGAAGACGCCGATGGGCAGGTTGATCAGGAAGACCCAGCGCCAGTCGAGCTGGGTGAGCAGACCGCCGGCGACCGGGCCGAGGGCCGCGGCCAGGCCGCTGATGGCGGTCCAGCCGCGGACCGCGGCCACCCGCTTCTCGGGCGGCGCCGCGGCGAGCAGCAGCCCCAGGGAGGCGGGGATGAGCATGGCCGCCCCGACGGCCTGGACCACGCGGGCCGCGACCAGGAACCACACCCCCGGCGCCACCGCGCAGGCGGCGGAGGCGACGGTGAAGACGGCGATGCCCGCGAGGTACGCCCGGCGCGGGCTGGTGCGGTCCGCGAGGCTGCCGGCCGGGATGAGCAGCGCGGCGAAGATGACGGCGTAGGCGTTGAGAATCCATGACAGCGAAGCCAGCGAGGACCCGGAGAACTGTTCGCCGATGTCCGGAAGGGCGACGTTGACGATGAACATGTCGAGGTTGGACATCGCCACCCCGGCTACAACGACGGCGAACACCGGTCCGAAGCGGGGCTTTGTCACACCGCCCACCTGGCCAGTGGCAGTCTGAGTCATCGCTCTCCTCGTTAGTGGGTTGGTTTTTCCAACTCACCGGAGCATACAGCGGTCCGGGAGGGTAATCCGAGCTTCGCTGTGAGGCGTCAGCCACACTTCGCGGAGAGCCGGCCGGCCGCGCCCCTACGAGGCGTCAGCCGGTCTTCACCGGAAGCCGGTCGAAGCCGCGCTGCACCAACTGGTCACGGAAGGTCGGCTCGCCGCCGAGCGCGATGTCCGGGAGACGGCGCAGGACTTGGGGCAGCGCCCGCTCCGCCATCATTCGGGCCAGCGCCGCCCCCAGGCAGAAGTGCGCACCGCCGCTGAAGGTCAGCGCGTGGTTGCCGCTGCGGTAGGGGTCGAACGTCAGCGGGTCGGCGAACCGGCGCGGGTCGCGGTTGCCGGCGGCGATGAGGAGGGTGACCTTCGTGCCCTCGGTGAGCGGTACGCCGAAGAACTCGAGGTCGGTCGCGGCCATGCGGTTGAGCGCCTGGGCGGCGGGGTCGAAGCGCAGGGTCTCCTCGATGAAGCCGGCGGCCAGTTCGGGGTCCTCGCGGAGCCGGTCGGCGTGCTCGGGGTGCTCGATGGCCAGGCGCATCGCGTTGCCGATGAGGTCCATGGGCGCCTCGGTGCCGGCGACCAGGAGCAGCATGAAGTTGGCGATCAGCTCCTCCTCGCTGAGCTCGCCGCCCTCGTCCCGGGCCCGCGTCATCTGGCTCACCAGGTCGTCGGTGGGGTGCGCGCGGCGCTTGGCGACCAGGTCCGCGAAGTAGTCCGCCATCCAGTCCATTCCGCCGTCGCCGCGGCCGAGCTGGGCCAGGTCCCTGATCGGCTCCAGGGCGGTGGTGATGTCACCGACGGGTCCGCGGAAGTCCGGCCAGTCCTCCTTGGGGATGCCGATCAGGTGGCCGACCACGGCCATGGGCACCCGGAAGGCGAACTCGGCCATGAAGTCCACCGGCTCGCCGCCCGCGCCGAGCTCTGCCAGCCGGTCGACCAGCTCGTCGATCAGACGCTCCACCACGGGCCGCATCTCGGCGATCCGCCGCGGGGTGAACGCGCCGCTGAAGAAGCGCCGGTAGCGCTCGTGGTCCGGGGAGTTGCTGAAGAGCATGTTCTGGGCGAGCCAGACCCACGAGGAGTGGTCCCGCCACCCGGGCATCATCCGGTCCTGCACGGGCCCGTCGGTCGACAGCAGGCCCGGCTCGCGCAGCGCGCGGAAGCACTCGGCGTGGCCGGTGACCACGAGCTGGTCCGGGCCGAGCCGCAGCAGCGGTCCGTACGAGCGGAGCGCCTCGTACAGGGGATACGGGTCGCGCTTGCCCTCCGGGGTCATCAGCGTCATCATCGCCGTGCCGGGGTCCATCACCGTCGTGCTCATCTGCTCTCCTCTGGAAGTTTCCGGACTGTTCTCAACGGCTGGGGCCCGCCGCCACTACAGCGGAGCCATGACGAAGTCCTCCTTGGTGGTGCCGCAGTCCGGGCACTCCCAGCTGTCCGGTATCTCCTCCCAGGGGGTGCCCGGCGCGATGCCCTCCTCGGGCAGACCCAGGGCCTCGTAGTAGACCCAGCCGCACACGAGGCACATCCATGCCCTTTTCCCGGCTTCTTCGCTCACGGGATGGTCTCTCCAGTTCTCGTTCCGTGTTCGGCGACGAACGCGGAGATGGCGCTTTTCACTTCGGGCGACATGAGGATCCCCATGTGCCCCCGGCCGGGGGCCTTCTGGAGCCGTACGTCGCGCAGGCCCGCGGCGATGGCCTCGGCCTCGCAGAACGGCACGACCGGGTCTTCCGGGTCGTGGATCGCCAGCACCGGGACGTCGAGATCGCGGCCGAGGCCCACGACGTCCCAGTGGCTGACGGGTACGCCGTTGCGGCGGTGCAGCTCGCGGTAGATGCGGTCGACGATCGGGCGCGACAGCCTCAGCTCGCCCTTCGACCAGTTCTCCAGCACGGCCGTCAGGGTGCAGGTCGGCGCCACCAGGGTGACGCAGTCGACCGGCTCGTCGGGGCGCAGCGCCACGGCGCCGACCGCGGCGATGGAGCCGAGCGAGTGGGCGACGATCACCCGGGCGCCGCCCAGGGAGTCCAGGGCGGCACGTACGGCCGCCGTGTACTGGGTCATCGTCGCCTGCTTGCCCTCGGACACCCCGTGGGCCGGCGCGTCGAACGCGGCCACGCGGTAACCGAGCTCCCGCAGCGGGGTGATGAGGGAGTACATGCTGGTGCTGTCGGCGCCCCAGCCGTGGACGAGCAGGGCCGTCGGCCCGTCGTCGCCCCACAGGTACCCGCCGTTCACATCGGGGTTGCCCTCGATGGCGAAGCGGCGGGCACCCAGCGGCAGGACGTTGTCGGGCTCGGTGCCCAGCGCGCGGGTCCGGGAGAAGACGTCGGTCGCCCAGCGGCCGCCGACGCCCGGCACCAGGGCGCCGACCGCCGCGTGGGCGAACCTCCTCAGTGCGAGTGAGGTCATGACGGGGACTTCACGGCCACCGGCTTCGACACCGGCGTGGCGTCCGCCGGGTCGATCTTCGTACGGCCGAAGTCGGTGTAGAAGCCGGACTCCGTGTCGTAGAAGTGCAGCCGCCGGACGATCTTCGCCAGCTGGCTGACCCTGACCCGCTCCTCGCGGACCATGCCGGGGTACGCGTCCTTCAGCGCCTGCTGGGCCTTGCGGAGGTTGTAGTAGGGGACGACCGGCGCCACGTGGTGGGCCGTGTGGATGGAGATGTTGTGCGTGAGGAACAGCAGCCACTTGGGGTAGACGAAGTCGGTCGTCACCAGCAGGCGGCTCGCGTTGCGCGTCCAGTGCTCGTTGGTCAGGTACGGGATGTCGCTGGAGCTGTGGTGCATCAGCGTCGTCGCGCTGAACCACGCGTGGGTGGCGAGCCACGGCGCGACGAAGTAGATCAGGAAGCCCGTGACGCCGGTGAAGTAGATCAGCGGCGCGAAGTACAGGACGCACACGGCCAGCACGAAGGCCATCGACCGGCGCACGTCGCGGCGCGCTTCCTTCTTGGGGAAGTAGCTCGGCCGGAAGCCGGACTCCCGCCAGTAGTTGATCGTGCCGCCCCAGAACGCCCAGGTGCGCGTGGCGTGGTAGATGACCTTCTCGCGGAAGGGCATCCGGTCGTACAGCGCCGCCGGGACCGGACGCCAGTCGGTGTCCAGCTCAAGGTTGTTGGTGTGGCTGTGGTGCAGGTTGTGTACGTGCCGCCAGGCGTGGAAGGGGTAGATCAGGGGCAGCAGTGACACATGGCCGATCGCGAAGTTGAACTTCCGCGACCGGGAGAAGGAGCCGTGCCCGCAGTCGTGCGCGATGCAGTGCAGTCCCCAGCCACCGAGGCCGGCGACCACCCACAGCGGGATCCACAGCGACCAGTGCGGCGCGAAGGCGATGCCGACGATCGCCCCGATGTACAGCGCCCAGCTGACGAAGAAGCCGAGCAGGCCGCGGCCCACCCGGGGCTCGAAGTAGTCCCGGGGAATGGCCGACTGGAGGCGCTCGCCCTCGATCTTCTCCGACTTGCGGAGGAATTCCTGGAAATGTTCGTCGGGAGCCGACGGGAAGTTGTACGCGGCCATCGTCGCAAACCCTTTCAGCCGGTCCGGTCGGACAGCCTGAGTTCCTGCGCCAGGTAGCGGCTCAGGTCATCGATGGTCTGGTGCTCGTACAGCAGACCCGGGGACAGTCGGCGCTCGACGACCTTCTCGAGCGAGCCGGAGACCTGGACGGCGACACGGGAGTCGAGCCCGTACGCCTCGAAAGACTTCGCGGTGTCGATGTCGCTCGGCGACACCTCGATGCGCTTGGCCAGGTGGTCGATCAGCCACTGGCGGAGGGTCTCCTCCGTCAGCGGGCCGGTCGGCTGGGCTTCCTTCTTACGTCCGAACATGTGTGGTTTACGCTCCTGCCGAGATGTCGTTCTTGGAACTCACGTGGGGAAAGAGGGCTAGGCGGCCGTCTTCATGGCCCGTTTCATGGCCCGTTTCTTGGCGATGGTCGCCTGGTCCGGCTCGCGCAGGTCCCACACGACGCCCGCCTTGCCCAGGCCGAACAGCACCCAGCCGCTCAGGTCCGGCTCCCACCAGGTCACGCCGTGGCGGTACGAACCGGGGAAGGCGTGGTGGTTGTTCTGCAGGCCCTCGCCGAAGGTGAAGGCGGCGACGGGCCAGTTGTTGGCGCTGCGGTCGTCGTTGTCGAAGGGGCGGCTGCCGATCGCGTGGCAGATCGAACCGACGCACCAGGCGGCCTGGTTGGCCACGAAGATCCGCGCGAAGCCGCCGAAGACCAGGGCGGTGAGCGCGGACATCGGGGTCTGGCCGACCGCGAAGCCGATCACGGTGGGGATCAGCAGGCCGGTGAGGACCCAGGCGGGGTAGGTGCGGCTGTACCACATCAGCCGGCGGTCGCGCAGGACGTCGGGGGCGAAGACGCTCCACTTCGAGGTCTCGTCGCTGAGCATCCAGGGCATGTGCGCGTACCACAGGCCGCGCAGCCGGGCCTTGAGGCTCCAGCCGTGCAGGTTCGGGGAGTGCGGGTCGCCCTCCTGGTCACTGAACCGGTGGTGGCGGCGGTGGGTGGTCACCCAGAACATGAGCGGACCCTGGGCCCCCATGGACCCGGTGATCATCATGACGCCCTCGAAGAAGCGCGAGGTCTTGAACGCCTTGTGCGAGAGATAACGGTGGAAGCCGATGGTGATGCCGCCCATGTGGACGAAATACATCACGACGAACAGGACCATGTCCGTGGTCGTGAACTGTCCGGTCCACAGGAAATAGACCGCGGCGAGCGTGCCGATGAGCGGCAGCGTCATCGTGGTCAGCGCGGAGAAGCGTTTGATGCGGCGACTGGCAGGGTCGAGCTTGACGATTGCCGCCGCTACGGGATCGGCTGTTGCCGAGGACACGAGAACCAACTCCTTTTCTACTCGGACCGTGCGCGTTTCGGATATTTGACGTTGTGGACCAGGCCCAGCACGTCCATGAGCCAGATGCACCCTCCCGCGATGTCGATCTGCCAGAAGGTGTGCCGGTTGTGCGCCAGGGCGGGCTTGGCGTGGTGGTTGTTGTGCCAGGAGCCGCCGACGGAGAACGGCGCGAGCGCGGCCACGTTGCGGCTGTTGTCGCGCGTCTTGTGCGGACGGTTGCCCAGCGTGTGACCGATGGAGTTGACGCTCCAGGTCACGTGGTCCAGCAGGAAGATCCGGGCGAGGCCGCCCCAGAGCAGGCCGCCGACCGCGCCGCGCACGGTGCCGCCGGTCAGCGCCCAGCCCAGCAGGGTGGGCAGCGCCAGGCCGGCCAGGACCCAGACGAAGTAGAGCTCATTGATCTTCATCACGAGCCGGTTCTTCATCAGGTCCGGTACGTACTTGCTCCAGTTCTGCCGGCGGACGGTGAACAGCCAGCCGACGTGGCCGTGCCAGAGTCCGCGCGCCTTGGGGAAGCGACGGCCGTCCTCCAGGGGCCGGGGCGAGTGCGGGTCGCCGTCGCGGTCCGTGAAGGCGTGGTGCTGGCGGTGCGTGGCCACCCAGAAGACGACCGGTCCCTGCGCGGCCATGCTGCCGGCGATCGCCCAGAAGGCCGTGATCCCCGGCTTCGCCGTGAAGGACAGGTGGGAGAAGAAGCGGTGGAAGCCGCCCTCCACGCCCAGCGAGGTCACCAGGTACATGCCCACCAGCAGGCCGATGTCGACCGCCGTGAAACCGTAGTTGAGGGCGAAGACCACCGCCCCGATGAAGCCGAGGGTGGGCACGCCGACGGTGAGGTACGCGAGCCGGCGGGCCGACGCGTCGGTGTCACCGGCCGGCCCCGGGGTCATCACGGTGGGCGGGGAGGCCGGTGGGGCACCGGTGGCCGGTGAGGTATCGGGTGAGGTCTGGGAAGAAGTCTCGGGAGAAAAGGTCATGGTGGACTCCAGTCACCGCACAGACAGCGGCTTGTCGTCGGTGGCCAGGGCCAGCTTCTTCAGCGTCCCCTGGGCGTATGCCTTCCGTGTCGCGTCGCGGCGGACCTTGCCGCTGGTCGTCATGGGAATCGCACCGACCGGCCCGAAGTGCACATCGGCCGGCCGTACGCCGTGCTCGGCGGTGACCGCGGCGATCACGGCATCGAGGACCTCGTCGCCCTCCGCCGCCAGCTGACGGGCCGTGCCGCGGTATTCGGCGACGACCACCAGCTCCTCGCCGGCTTCGCCCGGTACGGAGAAGACGGCCGAGCCGCGCAGCTTGTCGTGGGCCTCGCGGACGCTGTGCTCGATGTCCTGCGGGTAGAGATTGCGGCCGGCGATGACCACGAGGTCCTTCAGCCGTCCGGTGATGTAGAGCTCCCCGTCGAGCAGGAAGCCGAGATCACCGGTGCGGAGAAACGTTTGTTCAACTTCTGGAGCCACCGCGCCCGGCGTCGTGAGCCGCGCGGTGAAGGTCTCGGCGGTCAGCTCCGGCCGGCCGAGGTAGCCGGCGGCGACATTGGGTCCGCTCACCCAGACCTCACCGATCCGCCCCTCCTCGGCCGGGCGCCGGCTCTCCGGCACGACGATGACCACCTCGTGCCCCTGGGCCACCGCGCCGCAGCTGACGATCCGCGCCGCGGTCTCCGCGGCACCCTCGGCCGCGGGGCGGACCAGGCCGTTCTCCAGCGCCGTCCGGTCCAGCCACTGGGTGCGGACCTCGTCGCCGGTGGGCTTGCCCGACACATAGAGCGTGGCCTCGGCGAGCCCGTAGCAGGGGATGAGCGAGGTCTCGTCGTACCCCCGGGGGCCGAACCGCTCGCGGAACTTGTCGAGGGTGGCGCGCGAGACGGGCTCCGAGCCGCAGAAGACCTGCCGCAGGGTGCCGAGGTCGAGCGTCTCCAGCTCCTCGTCGGTGATGCTCGACGTACAGAGGTCGAACGCGAAGTTCGGGCCGACCGAAATCGTCACCTTGTGGTCGGTGATGGCCTTGAGCCAGCGGTACGGCTGCTGCACGAAATGCGCCGGGGAGAACAGGACCAGCGGCCAGCCGCCGTGCACCGCGAGCATGATCGTGCCCATCAGGCCCATGTCGTGGTACGGCGGCAGCCAGGTGCAGCCGACCCGGTCGGGCTCGTAGCCCATGTTCTCTTCCAGGGCCACGCAGTTGCTGACGAGGTTGGCGTGCGTGAGCACGATGCCCTTGGGGTCACCGGTCGAGCCGGAGGTGTACTGCAGCAGCGCGGGGTCGGCGACCCGCGCCGGCCGGCGGTCGGGCTCGGTCTCCTGGCGGAAGTAGGCGTCGTCGACGAACACCCATTGCGGGCGGCTCACGGTGGCGGGGAGTTCGGCCTCGAATTGGTCGATCCGCCGCTCCAGACGCCGGTCGGCGATGATCACGTCGGGTGCGCAGTCCTCGATGATCGAGGCGAAGCGGGCCACGGCGCGTTTGCCGGTGGGCGGAAAGGAGGGCACCGCGGTGGCGCCGGCCTGGAATATCCCGAAGAGCGCGGCGACGTAGTGCACACCGGGGTCGAGCGCCAGGACGACGCGACGGCCGGTGAGTTCTCGCCGCAGCAGGTCGGCGGCAATGCGCCCGGCGTGCTCGGCGAGGTCCTGGTACGTCCAGTCGACCACCTCGTCGCTGGTGCCGTCGGGCAGGAAGCGGAACGCCAACTGCGGTGGCAGCTGCGCCCGGTACTCCAGAATCTCCGGCAATGACTTGGGCAATGACGTACGTGCCCAGCCCGCTATGCGGTCCACAGCGCCCCCGTTACCTTCAGCCTCGTGACTGAGACCCGTCATTGCGCCAATGGCGGGCCCTGAATACTTTTCGTGTCGTGCACTGTGGAGCGGTTCAGTCGGTGCGTACGACGCGGAGCTGCTGGGCGGATCCCAGGTGGGCTCCGTCCGGGCCCCAGGCGTCTATCTGCTCGTCCACCCAGCCGTCGGCACTCGCCGCGCGCGTCCGCGCCCGCAGCAGAATCCACGGCGAGGACGCCCGTTCGAGATTTCCGCCGGGCCGCACCGTGAGCTCGACGGTCGGCACCAAGGCCAGCGTCGAAAGCACCGCGGCGTACGACGGCGCCAGCGCATCCATCAAATAGACGAAGCGCAGCGCGTCCGGCGGCTCCTCGTCCTCCAGCAACCTTATCCAGGCGACGAGTTCGGGTTCGTCGCCGCCCGCGTAGGGGCGACTGGAACCGACCGGCCGGATCTCAAGATAGGTGGAGATGGCGACGAACTCGGGTGGAATGACAAAGATTTCACATTCCTGTGGTGGCGGCGCCACCGGAGCGACGGGTGCGAACGGCTGCCAGTCGGCCGGCTTCAGGGATCCGAAGATCGCCTGGCCTTCGACATGAACGCCTTTAGCGGTGACCGCGCGGGCGCCGACCGTCGTAAGGCTTCGCCCGGCACGAATCAGGGATGTCTCCAGCGTGAAATCGTCGCCGATCGGGCGGTGAAAACGCGCGGTGACACTTTGCAGCGGAATGCCTGGGGCCGCGCTCTGCATCGCCGAAGTCATCAGCGCGAGGGCGAGGCCGCCGTGGAACCCTCCGAATCCGTGCAGATGCGCTCCGGCACCAATGGTCCCCTCGACCGGTCGGCCGAGAAGGTCCGCAGGTGACAGCGGTGTGGCGGTGTTCGTCATGCCTCCTCCGACCCGATGACCGGGAATGCGGAACCGGCGAGTCCAAGGGGCACCGAGCACCTCGTCATGTGGTGATGGAGCTTGGTCGTCGACAACAAGCCAGTCATTGTTCGGAGTTGGATCACACCAGGACCGTAGAAGGGCCGCACACACCCAAGCAAGCAATATTTTTTGTGACCCGCGTCACGATGATTTGAACCCTCGGAAGGGCGTGACGTTCAACACTCGACTATGGGACCTCAGTGGGTTGCGTTACCCAACGCACCCGGCGATAGTCTCCCCGCGAGTGAGTTCTCGTTCTGGCTTGGGGGGGCCTGTATGCGCGGTGCGTTGATCGTCGGAAGAGCTCGTATACGAGCCGGCGCAAGCCCGTTGTCGCGGCGCCGCCCCGGGGGCGCGCGGGTATCCGTACACATGGTGAACCCCGGCCGGAACGACCTTCCCGGACCCTTCCGTCGGCCCGAGCGGCCGGCCGCCATTGATCGCGGCCGTAACCTCCACGACCCGGAATGTTCTCGTCCAGATGGGCTCGCGTCATTTCACGCGGGGGAAGAGCGCGGTACGCGGCCGGGTCCGCGGACCGTGGACAGGACCGGTGTTTCTGTCAATGTCACGGGACCCGGCTTCTGTTAGTGGCCCGAGAAACGCCGATCCACACCGATGGCCGCGCGAGGCCCAGCATCCAGGACGGACCGAGGGTTGGTATTGCCATGCTGATACAGCGAACTGCCGCACAGGACGTAGGAATTCTGGGGATCGGTGCCTACCGGCCGCATCGCGTCGTCTCCAATGACGAGGTGGCCGCCCGCACCGGCCGGCCGGCGGATTGGATACAACGCCGCACCGGGATCGTGGAGCGCCGCTATGCCGCCGCCGACGAGGGCGTGGTGGACATGGCGGTGGAGGCCGCGCGGAAAGCGGCCGCGGACGCCGGTGTGGAACCTGACAAACTCGAAGCGGTGGTGCTGACATCCATGTCGGGGCTGCGGCAGAGTCCTGGTGACGCGACCGAGATCGCCGACCGGCTCGGCACCCGCGGCGCGGCCTTCGACCTCAACGCCGCCTGCGCGGGCTTCTGCTACGGCCTGGCGCTCGCCGCGTCGATGGTCCGCGACGGCGCCGCCCGCTATGTCGTCGTCATCGGTTCGGACAAGATGACGGACATCATCGACCCCGAGGATCCCTCCGCGGCCATTCTCTTCGCGGACGGTGCCGGGGCGATGGTGGTGGGGCCGCGCGACGAGTGCGGCATCGGCCCGGTGATCTGGGGCTCCGACGGCAGCCGCCGTGAGCTGATCGCCCACTCGGCGAGCTGGCTGGACTACCGCGACGAACCCGGGACCGACTGGCCGACGATGCGCATGGCCGGACCGGAGGTCTTCCGCTGGGCCATCGAGGAGATGCCCAAGGTCGCCCTGCGGGCGCTCGAAGCGGCCGGAATCGGACCCTCCGACCTGGCTGCCTTCGTCCCCCACCAGGCCAATCTGCGCATCATCGAGACCGTCGCCCAGCGCCTGGAGCTGCCCGAGCACGTCGTCGTGGCCCGGGATGTGATCAACACCGGCAACACCTCCGCCGCCTCGATCCCGCTCGCCGTCTCCCGGCTGCGTGAATCGGGGGCCGTGACCAGCGGCGATCTCGCGCTGTTCATCGGCTTCGGGGCCGGTCTCACCTGGGGGGCGCAGGTCGTCCGCCTTCCGTGACGCCCGAGGGGCCCGGCGCACCGGCCGGGCCCGGCCGCGCGGCCGTTCAGGGCGTTTTCGGCCAACGGGCGCGGTTGTCGTCCTACTGTCGTCAAGGGGGACTTCCCGCCCCTGGCCCGCCCCGGACCTGCCGCCGGGCGCAGGCCGGTAGCCGGGCCCGCGTCACGGCCCGTACGAAGGCGAGGACGACGACATGACATCGATCCCACTGCGCACCCGCCGGCTGCCCGACGCGTCCTCCGGCCCTCCTCGCCCGCCCGAGCCGCCGCCCTTCGCGCACTTCGGCCCCGAACCGCTGAACGCCGCGCTGGCCGGGCTGCCCGGGGCCCGTGTCGATGAGTTCACCGCTTCCTGGGACGACCTGCCGGCCGATACGCATTTGGGCACCGACCGGCCCTACCGCTTCCGCCGCTACGGGACGTTCCGGCTGCGCGGCGACCGGCTGGAGCGGCTGCCGCACGCCGCGTTCTTCCAGGAGAGGTCGGTGAACAGGGTGAGCGGCGGGGTGGACCGCCTGTTCGCCCCGCTGGAGGAGTCCGTGGCGGCGGGCGAGCCGCTGCGCGCGATCGTCCTCGCCCTGCGGGAGCGGCTGCCCGGCCCTGTCGCGGACATCGACACCTGCGGAGTCCATCAGATAAGGGTGACCGCGACCGCCGACGCCGAGGGCCATCCCGCACCCGAGGGCGTCCACCGGGACGGCCATTGTTATGTGGCCCAGGTGCTGATCCGCCGCCGGGACGTGCGGGGCGCCGAGTCCTGTCTCTACGACCTCCGGCGCCGGCCCGTGCACCGGGCGCTGCTGACCACGCCCCTGGAGACGATCATCCTCGACGACCGCCGGCTCCTGCACGGCGTCTCCCCCGTCCGGCCGGCGCCCGGCGCCGCGTCCGGCGCCCGGGACATGCTGCTGGTCGACTTCTTCGCCGGCGGCCAGGGCCCGTCGGCGGAGGGCCCGGAGCGACCGGAGCGCTGACCCGGCGGAAGAAGCCCCGGCCCGGCACCGGCAGCGGTGGCGGGCCGGTCGCATGCGCCCCCCGGCCGAAGCGCCCTGCGGCGACGACGAGCCGTTCCCGAGCGCCGCTCCAGAGGAGGTCGAGGCGGCACCCCGAGTCTGCTCGCAGCCCCGGCACCACGTCCGGCCGGGGCTCCGGGACGCCCGTGGCGGGCGCAGGCGAAGGGAACGACCGTGGGGGAACGGCGCGTAGTGATCACCGGCATCGGGGTGCGCGCCCCAGGGGGCGGCGGCACCAAGGAGTTCTGGGAGCTGCTGGCCAACGGCCGGACGGCGACCCGCAGGATCTCCTTCTTCGACGCCTCGCCCTTTCGCTCGCGGGTCGCCGGCGAGGTCGACTTCGACGCGCGGGCCGAGGGGTTCACCCCCCGGGAGATCCGCAGAATGGACCGGGCCACCCAGTTCGCCGTCGCCTGCACCCGCGACGCCATGGCCGACAGCGGCCTGTCCACGCGGGCGGTGCCGCCGCACCGGATCGCCGTGGCCCTGGGCACGGCGGTCGCCTCGGCGACCAGCCTGGAGAACGAGTACCTGGTGATGTCGGACAGCGGGAAGGACTGGCTGGTCGACCCCGGCCACCTCTCCCCTTATATGTTCGACTACCTCAGCCCCGGGGCGATGCCCGCCGAGGTCGCCTGGGCGGTGGGCGCGGAGGGTCCGGTCACCATGGTGTCCGACGGCTGCACCTCCGGGCTCGACGCCGTCGGGTACGCGGTCCAGCTGATCCGTGAGGGCACCGTCGACGCCGCCGTCGCCGGGGCCACCGACACTCCCATCACGCCGATCGTCGTGGCCTGCTTCGACGCCATCAAGGCGACCACCCCGCGGGACGACGAACCGGCCCGGGCGTCCCGGCCCTTCGACGGCACGCGCAACGGCTTCGTCATCGCCGAGGGCGCGGCGATGTTCGTGCTGGAGGAGTACGAGGCGGCGCGGGCGCGCGGGGCGCCCGTCTACGCCGAGGTCAGCGGCTACGCCACCCGCTGCAACGCGTACCACATGACCGGGCTGAAGAAGGACGGCCGCGAGATGGCGGAGGCGATCCGGGCGGCGCTCGACGAGGCCCGGCTGGACCGTACGGCCGTGGACTACGTCAACGCGCACGGCTCCGGCACCAAGCAGAACGACCGGCACGAGACGGCCGCGTTCAAGCGCAGCCTCGGTGACCACGCCCACCGGGTGCCGGTCAGCTCGATCAAGTCGATGATCGGGCACTCGCTCGGCGCCATCGGGTCCATCGAGATCGCGGCCTGCGCCCTGGCGATCAAGCACGACGTGGTGCCGCCCACGGCGAACCTGCGCACGCCCGACCCGGAGTGCGACCTGGACTACGTGCCGCTGACGGCGCGGGAGCAGCGGGTGGACACGGTGTTGTCGGTGGGCAGCGGGTTCGGTGGCTTCCAGAGCGCGATGATCCTTCAGGGGCTGGGGGGTGCGGCCCGATGAGCGGGGCGCTGATCACGGGAATGTCGGTGGCCTCGCCCATCGGCCTGGGCACGGAGGAGCACTGGAAGTCCGTCCTCGCGGGCCGGCACGGCATCGGTGAGGTGGACCGCTTCGACGTCTCCGGCTATCCCTCCCGGCTGGCCGGGCAGATCCGGGACTTCGAGGCGGCGGACCACCTCCCCGGCAGGCTGCTGCCGCAGACCGATGTGTCCACCCGCTACGCGCTGGCCATGGCGCGGTGGGCCCTGGAGGACGCCGGGGTCGAGCCGGGCACACCGGCCGACTACGACATGGGGGTGGTCGTCTCCAGCGCGCAGGGCGGCTTCGACTTCACGCACCGGGAGTTCCGCAAGCTGTGGAGCCAGGGGCCGGAGTACGTCAGCGTCTATGAGTCCTTCGCCTGGTTCTACGCCGTCGACACCGGCCAGATCTCCATCCGGCACGGGCTGCGGGGGCCGAGCGCCGCGCTGGTCGCGGAGCAGGCCGGCGGCCTGGACGCGATCGGGCACGCCCGGCGCACCGTACGGCGGGGCACCCGGCTGGTCCTCGGCGGCGGGGTGGACTCGGCGCTGGACCCGTGGGGCTGGGCCTCCCAGCTGGCGGGCGGCCGGGTGAGCACGGCCGGTGACCCGGCCCGCGCGTTCCTGCCGTTCGACCGGGACGCCGGTGGCCATGTGCCCGGTGAGGGGGGCGCGATCCTCGTGGTCGAGGACGCGGACTCGGCGCGGGAGCGCGGGGCGCCGCGGCGGTACGGCCGGATCGCCGGCTATGCCGCGACCTTCGACCCGCGGCCGGGCGGCGGCCGACCGCCCGGCCTGCGCCGGGCGATCGAACTGGCCCTCGTCGACGCGGACTTGGACGCCCATGACATCGACGTGGTGTTCGCCGACGCCGCGGGCGTTCCCGAGCTCGACCGCGCCGAGGCCGAGGCGCTGCGGGCCGTCTTCGGCCCGTACGGCGTGCCGGTCACGGCGCCCAAGGCGCTGACCGGGCGGCTGTACGGGGGCG
Source organism: Streptomyces sp. NPDC023527 (assembly GCF_055560115.1). Lineage (NCBI taxonomy): Bacteria > Bacillati > Actinomycetota > Actinomycetes > Kitasatosporales > Streptomycetaceae > Streptomyces > Streptomyces sp. NPDC023527. The sequence continues at coordinate 33,306 of NZ_JBVHJJ010000010.1, read as the reverse complement.
GTGGCCCGGTGGACCTGCTCTGCGCCCTGCTCAGCCTGCGGGACGGCGTCGTCCCGCACACCGCGCACACCGCACGGGTGCCCGAGGACTACGGTCTCGACCTCGTGCGTGACGAGCCGCGCGGCGTAACCGTCCGTACCGCCCTGGTGCTCGCTCGCGGTCGCTGGGGCTTCAACTCGGCCGTCGTCGTGACGAGTCCGGACTTCTGACGGCTCGTCGGACAGCTGATCCCACCAGGAGGCAACACATCATGACCGCACCGATGGACATCGACACCCTGCGCCGGATACTCGTGGCCTGCGCGGGCGAGGACGAGGCGGCCGTTCCGGCCGGTGACATCCTCGACATCCCCTTCACGGACCTGGGTTACGACTCCCTCGCCCTGATGGAGAGCGCGGCCCGGATCAAGCAGGAGTTCGGGGTGGACATCGCCGACGACGTCCTGACCGAACTGGAGACGCCGCGTGCGCTGCTCGACCTCGTCAACGGCTCCGTGCGCGCCGGGCGGCCCACCGAGGAGGTGGGGGTCGCGTGACCGGCTCCGCCCTGCCCCGGGTCCACCGCACCGAGCACTCGCTCATCGTGGCCGCGCCCCCGGCGCAGCTCTACGCGCTGATCGCGGACGCGGCGTCCTGGCCGGCGGTCTTCGGCCCGTGCGTCCATGTCCGGCATCTGGCCCGTACGGACCGCTCGGAGCGCTTCGAGCTGTGGGCCGAGGTGAACGGCGAGGTCAAGCAGTGGACTTCGCGCCGGACCCTCGATCCCGAGCGGTTCTACATAGGCTTCCGCCAGGAGCGCTCCAGTCCGCCGGTCGCCTCGATGGGCGGCGGATGGCTGTTGCGGCGGTTGCCCGGCCGCCGTACGGAGGTGGTGCTGCGGCACCGCTTCACCACCGTCGGCGACGATCCGGTGGCCCCGGCCGGGCTGCTGGCGGCCCTCGACCGCAACAGCCGCTCGGAACTGGCCGCCCTGGCGCGGGTCGCCGAGTCTGGGCACCCGGTGCGGGACGTCGTCCTCACCTTCAGCGACACGATCGAGCCGGCGTGCCCGGCGGAGACCGCGTACACCTTCGTCGAGCGCGCCGAGCTGTGGGCGGAGCGGCTGCCGCACGTGTCGCGCAGCGAGCTGACGGAGACCGCTCCCGGCATCCAGGAGCTGGTCATGGAGACGGTCACGCCGGACGGCGCGGCGCACACGACGCGCTCGGTACGGGTGTGCCACCGGCCCGGCTGGATCGCCTACAAGCAGCGGGTGCTGCCGAAGCTGCTGCTCGGCCACAGCGGCCTGTGGACGTTCGAGGACGCTGTCGCCGGCCGCGGGGCCAGGGCCACGGCGCGGCACACCGTGGTCATCGACGCGGCCGCGGTGCCCGTGGTGCTGGGTGCGGGTGCCACGCTGGCCGACGCCCGCTCGTACGTGCGTCAAGCGCTGGGGAACAACAGCCGGACCACGCTGTCTCTGGCGGCGGGGGCCGGGACGGCGGCACGCTGACGCGGGGCGCGAGGCAGGGCCCGCCGGGGATCCCGGCGGGCCCTGTCCTTGTGGCGTGCCCGGTCACCCGCCGGCCAGGACCTGCTCGGCGTAGGCCGTCGCGGCGGCGTCCAGGCGCAGCACCAGGTGGCTGGTGGCGGAGTTGACGTCCCGCCAGGAGCGTTCGAAGGGGCCGCCGGCGGCCTGGCCGGAGGTGCCCGTCGCGCGGAACATCCGGTTGACGGCGGTCAGCAGCGTCTCCGACGCGAGCGCGCAGTCCCGGGCGCCGCGCGCCGTCAGCAGCCCGGTGCACGTGCCCTGGTCGGCGACGGCGGCGGCACGGCGCACGAGGAGCTCCGCCGCGTCCAGCTCCCCCGCCGTGCGGGCGAGGACGTCGCGGAAGCCCGCGTCGTGCGCCGCTCCGTCCCCGGCGCGGGCGGCGCCCCAGCCGGTCCACGCGGTGAGCATGCCGCGCGCGGCGCCCAGGACGGGGAGGACGAAGGACAGGCCGTTGACGGCCTTGAGCGGCACCCGGTGGCAGGCGGCCGGGGACGGCGAACCGGTGCCCTCCATCACCTGGTCGCGGTCGAAGGACAGGTGCTCGGGTACGAACGCGCCGTCCAGGACGAGGGTGTTGCTGCCGGTGCCGCGCATGCCCACCGAGAACCAGGTGTCGAGGACGGTGTAGGCGGTGCGCTCCACCGCGAAGTAGCGGGCCCGGGGCCGCCCGTCGGCCGGTGTCGTCGCGCACACCAGCGCCCATTGCGAGTAGTCCACGGCGCTGATGAACGACCAGGTGCCGGACAGCCGCCAGCCGCCGGGGACGGCCTCGGCGCGGCCGACCGGCATCAGCGCCCCCACCAGCAGGGTGTCGGGCCCCTCCGCCCAGAGTTCCGCCTGCCCCTTCTCCGGCAGGTGGGCCGCCATCCGGGCCACGGTCGCGCCGAGCGAGGCCACCCAGGCGGCGGCCGTGCAGCCCTCGCCGACCGCCGTGACGGCGTCGACGAGCTCGGTGAAGGTGCCCGCGGTCCCGCCCCACCGCTGGGGGACGAAGTGCCGGGCGAATCCGGCGTCGACGACGGCGCGGACGACGTCGGGGCGCAGCCTGCGCTCCCGGTCGGCGTCGGCGGCGTGGTGTGCCGCGAGCCGTGCGACGTCGCGGGCCCGGGCGGCGAGGGGCGCGCCGGCGCCGGTGATCTCCTCTTCGGTCCGCATGGCGTTCACTCCTCGCCGGCCGCGAGCGCGTCGGCGGCGGCGATCGCCAGCGCGCCGAGCAGGCTGAGGTTCTTGAAGAACTCGTTCCGCTGGGTGACGCGGCGGGCCGGGTCCTGTTGCCGCCAGAAGTCGTGCACGGTCACGGTCGTCGGCACCAGGCAGGCGGCCAGCAGGCAGACGCTGAGCGGTGGCCGGAAGCCCGCGCCCAGCGCCACGCCGCCGACGAGCATGCCGGCCGCCGTGGCCCGCGTGGCGGCCTCCGGCAGCGGGATCCCGTGTTTCCCCGCGAGCGCGGGCAGCGGGCCGGGGTCGCGCAGGACGCTGTAGCCGCCGGTGACGAAGCTGGCGGCCAGCAGCGGCCTGGCCAGTCCCCGTACGGTCTGGTGTGCCCTTTTCATGGCTCCCTCGTCCTCCTCTCGGGCCCGTCAGCGGGCCGGTGTCGTGGTGACGGTGACCCGGCCGAGGGTCAGCCGCACGCCCTGCCCCCACAGCCGGTGTTCGCGGAGCCCGTCTCCGTACCGGAAGCTCACGGGCTCGGTGTAGGGGTCGGCGGAGAGCCGTACGAGCCCCCGGCCGTCCGCTCCGGCGGCATCGAGCAGGCTGAACAGGCCGAGCCCGAACGCGAGTTGGCGGGGCGTGGCCCGCCGGGGGGTGCCGCCGTGGTCGATCACCAGGTGTTCGCGGGCGAGTGAGGGCAGGCCCGGTTCCTGGGCGGTCAGCACGCGTTCGCCGTCCACGGTCCAGTGGACGGCGTCCGCCGCACGGTCCAGCGTGATCTCCAGCCGGTGGACGCGGTCGGGGGTGCGGTCGGCGACCGGCACCAGATAGGTGAACGCCGCCCAGTCCGCCCCGGGCGGCCGCATCCGCTCGTACACCGCGTGGACGCGCCGGTTGCTGAGGAAGAAGTCGAAGACCAGGCCGGTCTCGCGGTCGAGGGCGAGCAGGGCTCCGGCCCCGAGCCGGGCGTCGGCCTCGGGGTCGGCGACGGCGTCGCCGAAGGGGTGGCGCCCGGCGTTGAAGACGCGGGCGGACAGCTCCGCCGCACAGGTGAGCTCCCCCGTGGCCGGCGCGTCGAAGCCCGGCAGGCCGGAGGAGGCCGTACGGGCCAGGAGGGCGCACCACTTGAGGTGGTCGTTGGGGCCGCCGGGGCCCGTGGCGTAACCGAACGCCGGGGTGCCGGTGGCCGGGTCGGTGGCCTCCGGCTGGATGACCACGCCCGCCTCGGTGGTGCGTACGGTCGCGTCCCCGTACGGCAGCGGGCCGATGGGCCGCGGCTGCCAGTCGGGGTCCGGGCCCGTGGTGCGGAAGCCGGCCGGGCCGTGCCGGTCGAAGAGCGTACGGGTGGTGGCTGCCGGGGGTGTCGTGCCCGGGCCGTGGTCCATGGTCGGCGGCTCCCTTCGCCGTGGCGGGTGCGGTGTCCGACCCTCCCCGCGGGGGCTCGAAGGCCGCTCGACGCTCGCTGGACAGGCGGTGTTCGCCTCTCGACCCCGCCTCCAGCCGGATTCCAGCCCGCGCGGCGAGCGTGGTGCGCCGGAGGAACGACTTTCAGGAGGGCATGCGATGGCAGTCGGGGACAGGGACACCGATCGCTGGGTGCTGGTACTGGGCGCGACCGGCCGGCAAGGGGGTACGGCGGCCCGGCACCTGCTCGACCGGGGCTGGGCGGTCCGCGCGCTCGTACGCGATCCGGACCATCCGCGGGCCCGGGAGCTCCAGGCCAAGGGCGTGCGGCTGGTGAAGGGGTCGCTGGACGACCCGGCCGCCGTGCGCCGGGCGGTGGCGGGGGCGTACGGGGTGTTCACCGTCTTCACGCCGACGCACGGCAACGGCCTGGACGGCGAGGAGCGGCACGCGGCGCTGGTCGCCTCGGCCGCCCGGGACGCCGGTGTGGCGCACGTCGTGCACAGCTCGGTCGGCGGCGTGGAGAACCCCGGCGGCGTGGGCTGGCGGGAGACCAAGCTGAAGGTCGAGCGGACCATGCGGGCGGCCGGGGTGCCCACGACGTTCCTGCGCGCGGTCTACTACATGGAGAACTTCCTCGACCTGCCGCCGGTCGTCGACGCCTCCGGGCAGCTGGTGCTCAGCCGGGGCCTGCTGCCGGAGACCCGGTTGCAGATGATCGCCTCACAGGACATCGGCTGGTTCGTCGCCGACGCCTTCGACGACCCCGGGCACTTCGCCGGCCGGAACGTGGAGATCGCCGGTGACGAGCTCACCGGCCCGCAGATCGCCGAGGCGTTCGCGCGCCACACCGGGCTGCCGGCCCGCTTCGAGTCGGTGCCCATCGAGGAGATCCGGCGGCAGAACGAGTGGATGGCCAAGACCTTCGTGTGGTTCAACGAGGTCGGCTACACCGCGGACATCCCCGCGCTGCGCGCGGCGCACCCGGAGCTGCTGACCTTCGACGCGTTCCTGCGCGGGTCCGGGTGGTCACCGCGAGATCCGGAATGACCGCGCCGGCCACGGTGGACCGGGACGGCCGCCGGCCGGGGCTGCCCTCGCTGACGGGCATGCGCTTCCTGGCGGCCGCCGCGGTGTTCTTCTCGCACGCCTTCTTCCAGTTCATCCCCAGCAGTTGGGGGTCGGGCGAGGGGGTGGCGTTCCTCTGGAGCAAGGCCGGGTCGACGGGGGTGTCGTTCTTCTTCATCCTCAGCGGGTTCGTGCTGACGTGGTCGGCGCGGCCCGGTCAGGGGCCCCGGGCGTTCTGGCGCCGGCGCGCCTGCAAGATCTACCCCAACCACCTGGTGACGGCGGCGGCCGCGGTCGTGCTGGCGCTGTCGCAGAGCCGTACGGTGACGGGCCATCAGCTGTTGCCCAACCTCCTGCTGGTGCACACCTGGCTGCCGCGCTTCGATGTCCTGACCGGCGTCAACTCGGTCAGCTGGTCGCTGGGGTGCGAGGCGTTCTTCTATCTGTCGTTCCCGCTGCTGCTGATGGCGCTGCGGTGGGTGCCGGGGCGGCGGCTGTGGTGGTGCGCCGGCGCGCTGGCCGCCGCGGTGTGGTGTGTGCCGCTGGTGTCCGAGGTGTTCCTGTCGGGCGGCGCGGTCCTGTCGCCGCGGATGCCGTATTCGGTGACGCAGATGTGGTTCGTCTACTTCTTCCCCCTGACGCGGTGTCTGGAGTTCGCGCTCGGCATGGCGCTGGCGCGGCTGGTCGCGGAGGGTCGGTTCCCGCGGGTGCCGCTCGTGCCGGCGGGGGCGCTCGTCGTCGGCTCGTACCTCGGGGCGCTGCACGCGCCCGGGCAGTACGGCACGGTCGCGGTGACCGTGGTGCCGCTGGCCCTGCTGATCGTCGCGGGGGCCGGGGCCGACGAGAGCGGACGGCCCTCGCCGCTGCGCGGCACCACGATGGTGTGGCTCGGCGAGGTGTCGTTCGCGCTGTACATGGTGCACGAACTGCTCATCGACCAGGTCGCCCGGGCCCTGGGCATCGGGCCTGCCGACGACCTGTCCGGCTGGCAGGCCGCGGGGCTGTCCCTGCCGGTCCTGGCCGGCGCGGTCGGCGTGGCCTGGCTGTTGTACGCGGGTGTCGAGCGGCCGGTGATGCGGCGGTGGAGCAGGGCCCGCAGGAAACTCCTTCTCGAAGTGGGTGAATTCTCATGACCTCTTCCCCGGACAGCGGGGCGTCCGCGAGCGACGATCTGTTCCAGCTGGTCTTCCGGAGCGCCCCGTGGACCTTCCAGAGCCTGTATGTGACCGCCCGGCTCGGCCTCGCCGACCTGCTGGGCGACGGGCCGCTGACCAGCGACGAGCTGGCGGCAGCCACCGACAGCGACGCGGACGCCCTCTACCGCTTCTGCCGCGCGGTGGCCGCGCTCGGGCTGTTCCGCGAACACCCCGGGCGGGTCTTCGAACTGACCCCGTCCGGTGAGGCGTTCCGCGGCGGCGGCCTGGCGCAGTTCACGATCGTCAACGGCGCGGAGAACTTCCGCTCCTGGGCCGACGTCATGTACACCGTACGGACGGGGAAGCCCGCCTTCGACCGGATCTACGGCATGCCCGCCTTCGCCTTCCTGGACCGCGACGAGGAGGCGCGGAAGGTGTTCCACACGATGGTCGGCCGGGGCACGGTCCCGCCGGCCGTCGACTCCTGCGACTTCTCCTCCGACACCACCGTGGTGGACCTGGGCGGGAGCGTGGGGACACTGCTCGCCCACGTCCTGCGGGAGCGGCCGGGGCTGCGCGGTGTGCTCCAGGACCTGCCGACGGTCGTCGGCGAGGCGCCCGCCGTGCTCGCCGGGGCGGGGGTCGCGGACCGGGTGGAGATCGTGGGCCGCAGCTTCTTCGACCGGGTGCCGGCCGGTGGGAGCACCTATGTGCTCTCGCGGGTGCTGCACGACTGGGGCGACGACGACGCGCTGCGCATCCTGCGGAACGTCCGTGACGCCATGACGGAGGACTCGCGGCTCATCGTCATCGACCAGGTGATCCCGGAGGGCGGCGGCTTCCATCCCGGCAAGTTCTCCGACCTCCAGATGCTGGTCGTCCTCGGCGGACGGGAACGGACCGTGGAGGAGTTCCGGGGCCTGCTGCTCCGGGCCGGCCTGAAGGTCAGGGACCTCCGACCACCGGCGAACACCCCGACGGACAGCCCGCGCACGGAGACGGTGATCGAGGCGGTGCTGTGAACGGGGGCGGGGCGGTGGGGGGCGCCTCGCCCGCGACGCCGGGTGGGTCCGGAGCGCGCGGGGGACGCGACACCGGACCCCGGCGAGCCGTCGCCGGCCCGGTCGGAGCGCGGACGGTGAACGTCCCGCTCCGGCCGGGCCCGGGCCCGTTGGGCGACGGCTGGGCTCAGTGAGGTCCGGGGCGGAGCCCCGTGGCCGGTGTGTGCCGGACGCCACCGGCCCGGAGACCGACGAGCCGACCGCGCGGTCACACCGCGCTGCGCGCCTCCGTCCCCGTGTCGTCCGGCACACCTGCCGCCGCCTGAGCCCGGCGTTCGAGGGCCGTCATCAGGACGGCGGGCAGCGTGGCGACGACCGCGGCCGCCAGCACCCAGATGAACGTCGTGCCGAAGCCGGACGCCTGCTCGGACGGGCGGGCGCCCGCGTCGTCCAGGTGCTGTTGGAGCACCACGACGAAGAGCGCGGTGCCCATCGAACCGCCGACCCTCTGCAACATGTTGAGCTGCGGGGTGGCGTCACCGACCTGGGCCGGTTCCAGGGCCCGGAAGGCCGCGGTCATGGCCGGCATGCCGGCCATGCCGATGCCGAAGCCGCGAGCGACCATCGCCACGCTCAGCAGCCAGTAGGAGCTCCCGGAGGTGATCAGCACGAACGGCACGGTCGCCGCGACGCAGATCGCGCCGCCGATGACGGCCGTCAGGCTGCCGATCTTCTCGAAGAGGCGTCCCGAGAGCCACATGGCGACCGCCGCGCCGATGCCCTGGGGCGCGAGCAGCAGCCCGGTGGCGACGGCGTCCTCGTGCCGGACCACCTGGTAGTACAGCGGCATCAGGATCATGCCGCCGAAGATGGCCGCGCCCATCGCGAACGTGGCGAAGGACGCCGCGCTGAACATCTTGTTCCGATACAGCCGCAGGTCCAGCAGCGGGTGTTCGACCCGCAGGGCCCGCAGCACGAACGCGGCGGTCAGGACCAGGCCGACCAGGAACGGCAGCAGGACGTCGGCGGCGAGCAGGTCGCCCTGCTGGCCGGCCTGGGCCAGTCCGTACGTGACACCGACGACGCCCACGGACACCAGGAACAGCCCGATCGCGTCCAGCGGCCCCGCGTCCTCGGTCGCGTCGCGCGGAAGCAGACGCACCGTGAGATAGAGGGCCAGCAGCCCGATCGGCACATTGATCCAGAAGATCCACTCCCAGCCGGCATGGTCGAGGAGCAGGCCGCCGATGGTCGGTCCGAAGACCGGCGTGAGCACCATCGGCACACCGATCGCGCTCATCACCCGGGCCAGGCCCTGCGGCCCGGCCGCCCGCACCAGGATCATCTGCCCGACGGGCATCATCAGCCCCCCGCCGATGCCCTGCAGGATCCGGAAGACGATCAGCATCTCGGCCGACGTGGCGAGGCCGCACAGGGCCGAGGCCAGCGTGAAGACCGCGAGCGACCAGGCGTAGAGCCGGCGGGGGCCGTAGCGCCTGGCGGCCCAGGCGGACAGGGGGATCACCGCCGCCAGGGCCAGCAGATAGCTGGTGACCACCCACTGGACGGTGTCCAGCGAGGTGTCGAAGTCGAGGGACAGGTGCCGGAGGGCGACGTTGACAACGGTCGAGTCCAGGAAGGCGAGGATCGCGCCCAACAGGACGACCAGCACCGCTTGCCGCGCTTGAGGGGAGAGGCCGGGCTTCTCCGCCGGGGCCGACGCGGCCCCGTCCGGCGTGCCCGCTCGGTCATCGTCGTATGCAGCCATGACCCCATGGTCATCCATCGAGGTGGCACTGTCAACCAACCGGATGATTGAGTAAAGTGTTCGCATGACGACGAAGAGGAGCCGCCCCGGGGCCGCCCCGGAGGCCACCGAGCCGCCCGACCGCCCCCGGCCGCGCCGCGCCCCGAAGACCGAGGAGCGCCGGCGGGACGCGGAGCGGTCCCGGAAGCTGCTGCTGGACGCGGCGCTGGAGGAGTTCTCGAGCCACGGCCTGGCCGGTGCCCGGGTGCAGGACATCGCCGAGCGCGCGGGCGTGAACAAGCAGCTGATCAGCTATTACTTCGGCGGGAAGCACGGCCTCTACCGCGAGTTGCAGCGCGAGTGGGCCGAGCGCGAGGCCCTCTTCGCCGAGGAGTACGCACCGCTGGAGGAGGTCGCCGTCCGCTATCTGGAGCGCGGCCTGGCCGACCCGCGGCCGGCCAGGCTCGCCATCTGGCGCGGCCTGTCGGGCGACACGCAGGAGATCCCCGAGGAGACCTCGGCGATCACCGCCGACCTGGCCCGGCTGCACCGCGCCCGCGAGCGGGGCGAGATCTCCGCCGACCTGGACCCGGGCTTCCTCCGGCTGGCGGTGATGGGCATGGTGATGGCGCCGATCGTGATGCCGCAGATCGCCAAGGAGGCATCGGGCCTCGACCCGCACTCGCCCGAGTTCCAGGAGCAGTACGGCGAGCAGATCCGCCGGTTCCTGCGCCACCTGTCCGTGCCCACGGAGACCGAAGGGTACGAGCCGGCCGGGCGTGAGCCGTAGCCGCGGGAGCGGGCCCGGGCCGCGAGCGAGGCGCAGGCGCCCGGACGCCGGGCCGCCGAACGGGCACCGCGAGCCCGAGCGCGAAGCGCCGAGCCGGACGCCTGCCCGAAGCCGGTGCCACCGCCGGGCGCCCGGCGCGGCACCTACCAGAGACCGTCGGTCAGCTCCCGGAAGCGAGTGAGACGTGAGATCTCGGCGTCCGCACCGCCCGCCCCCCGCCGATTGGAGAGGGTGATATGCGTGGCACCGGCCCGACGCCAGGTCTCCAGGCGCTCGATCCAGGCGTCCTCGGGCAGCAGCTGGAGCGCCATGCGCGCCTCGATGCCGAAGTCCTCGGGGTCCCGGCCGTGTTCGGCCACCCGGGCGCGCAGCCGGCGGATCACGTCCAGCCCGGCGTCCACGTCCCGCATCAGCGGGCCGAACATCTTGTAGCCGTCGGCGATGCGGGCCATCCGGTCCAGGACCGCCGGGCCCGGCACCCCGCCGCCCTCGAAGTCGCCGCCGCCCATCCACACCGGCACCGGCCGTTCCGGGCGCGGGTTGACCGCCACGTCCACGAGCTCGATCAGCTTGCCACGGTAGGTGACGTACGGCTCGGTCCACAGCAGCCGCATCACCTCCACCTGCTCCTCGATGAGCCGGCCGCGGGTCGCGGGGTCCACGCCGAGGGCGCGGACCTCCTCGCGGTTCCAGCCGACGCTGACGGACAGCCGCAGCCGCCCCTCCGAGAAGAGGTCGATCTCGGCGGCCTGCTTGGCCGCGATGCCGGCCGGGCGCAGCGGCAGCAGCACGGAGGCGGCGATCTCGATCCGCGAGGTCAGCGCGGCCACGAAGGCGGCCTGGGTGAACGCCTCGTGCCACGGCTCGCACGGGGAGATGTCCGAGGGCCAGTTCGGCGCCCGGGCCGGCAGGACGTGCTCGCCGAACCCCAGGTGGTCGTAGCCGAGTTCCTCGAACGCCTGGACGTAGTCCCGCAGTTCGTGACGGCTGTCGAAGTAGGGGAGGTCACCCCCGATCCTCAGCCGGCGGGGCGGACGTTGCTGGGAGCTGGTCACGCGAGGAACCTCCGTGAGCGCGTAGAGCTTCTTCCTTGGCCCCGTCCACGATGGCACCGATCGGTGGAGCGCGGCTACTGCCGTCCTCGAACGGCGCGTCGAACTCCCGTGGTTCCAGCGGGCTTCGAGCCCTCCTCCAGCCGCCGGGGCCACCCTCACGCACACCATCCGCACATCGAAGGGAGCATCGGATGAACGACAGCGGGACAGGGGCGGCCGGGCCCGGCGGTGGCCCGGAGCTGCCCAAGGGCGTCAGCCTGACCGCGGTGGGCATCGCCGCGGGACGGGCCGCGGAGAGCGAGCGCGAGCAGAGGCTGTTCCACGACCCCTACGCCCGCGCCTTCGTGGAGGCCGTCGGCGCGAGCGCCGTGGACGGCATGCGGGACTTCGCCGGGTACGTGGCGGTGCGCACCCGCTTCTTCGACGACTATCTGGCCGGCGCGGCGGACCGCGGCTGCCGGCAGGTGGTGATCCTGGCCGCGGGCCTGGACACCCGGGCGTTCCGGCTGCCCTGGCCCGACGGCACGCGCCTGTTCGAGGCGGACCTGCCGGAGCTGCTCGACTTCAAGGAGGGGGTGCTGGGCCGGCAGCGGGCGGTGCCCGCCTGCACGCGGACGGTCCTGGGCGCCGATCTGCGCGGCGACTGGCCCGGTGCACTGCTCGGCGCCCGCTTCGACCCCGGGGCGCCGACCGCGTGGCTGGTCGAGGGGCTGCTGCCCTATCTGTCCGCCGCCGAGAACGACGCGCTCCTGGACGAGGTGGGCAAGCTGTCGGCCCCCGGCAGCGAGCTCGCCATGGACCACATCGACTCGGGGACGAAGGGCGGCAGCCTGGCGGAGGTGTCGGACACCCTCGACGGCCTGGGCGCGGCCTGGCGGTCCACGCTCGACGACCCGGCGGCCTGGCTCACCGCGCACGGCTGGCACGTCATGGACGCCCCGACGGTGGCCGGGCTCGCGGCCCGGTACGGGCGCGGCGGCGACCTCGCCGCGCGCGTCGGCGCCCGGCCGAGCGGGCTGGCCGCCGCGGTCCGGGAGGGCTGAGCCGTGCCGACCGACGCCCTGACGGCGGACCGTGCGCCGGCGCTCGTCTGCCGGGTCCACACCGAGCCGGACGGCGACGACCACACCATCCCGTACGTGCTGCGGTTCGCCGTGACCGCACCTCGAACGGTGGCCGTCGGCGAGGAGTTCACCGTGCTCGTCGTGCCCGCGCCCCTCACGTTCGGCCCGAAGCTCAGCAGCGGCATCCGCGACCTCACCCTGCGGTTCCACGCGCCGACGGCCGCGCGGGACGTCCGGTACGCGCTGGAGGGCGGCGACGGGGCCCCGTACGCCGAACCGCTCCCCGGCGGCGGGGTGACCCTGCGCTCCCCGGGACCCTTCGGCCCCGGCGTGCCGTTCGCCCTCCCGGCGGTCCGCTGGACGCTACGGGCCGACGGGAGCGGTGCGGTGGAGACGGGCCTGGCCGGGTCCGGGTTCACCGACCCGGCGTGGAGCTATCACTGGTCCCGGACCCGGGACGCCCGCCACGGCACGGTGGTCGGCTACCCGGACCCGACCGGCACGCTCAGCCGGACGGTGCCGGTGCGGTGACGCTCGTACGCGCAGGGCGTCGTACGGCCCGGCCCGGAGACCGCGCCCGCCGGGCCCCTCACCGCCCGGCGTCCGCCAGCGCGAGCGCCTCCGCCGCGGCGCGGAGGATCCGGGTCCGGCCGTCCAGGGTGGTGGCCGCCGCGGAGACCATCACCCCGAGCGTGGTGACGCCGGCGTCGGCGTACGCGCGCATGCGGTCGGCGAGCCGGGGCACGGGCCCGACGAGGGCCGTGCGGTCGATGAAGGCCGCGGGCAGCGCGGCCCCCGCCCCCTTGCGGTCGCCGGCCGCGAGCCGCTCCCGCAGCAGGGCGGCCTCGCGCCCGTAGCCCATCCGCCGGGCCATGGCGCAGTAGAAGTTCCGCTCGGGGTCGCCGATGCCGAGCAGATGGACGTATTGCTCACGCAGGGCGTCCACGGCGCTGTCCACGTCGTCGGCGACCGCCGTGGGCAGGCTGGGCAGGACGTCGAACCCCGTCATGCCGAGCCCCGCCCGCAGTCGGCCCGCCCGGATCCCGGCGACGGCCTCGGCGACGGCCTCGGGCGAGGTGAAGACGCCGATCCAGCCGTCGGCGATCTCCCCGGCCAGCCGGAGGGCGCGCGGCCCGACCGCCGCCAGGTAGACGGGGATCGCGGGCCGCGGCCGTTCGGTGTGCAGGTGCAGGGGCGCGTCGCCGCGGGTGCCGGGCGCGGGCAGGCGGAAGTGCTCGCCCGCGTAGGTGACGGACTCCCCCGCCAGCGCCCGCCGGACGATGTCCACGTACTCCCGGGTGCGGGCCAGCGGCCGGTCGAAGGGCACGCCGTACCAGCCGTGCGACACATCGGGGTTGGACACGCCGAGCCCCAGCCGGAACCGGCCGCCGCTCAGCGCGTCCAGCGTCGCCGCGGTGAGGGCGGCGGTGCCCGGCGGGCGGGCGGGGATCTGCATGACGCCCGAGGCGAGCCCGATGCGCCGGGTCGCCCCGGCGGCCAGGCCGAGCACGCTGACGGCGTCGGAGCGGTAGCCCTCGGGGGCCAGCACCACGTCGTAGCCGAGCTCCTCGGCGGCGCGGGCCAGTTCGCCCGCCCCCTGATAGGTGAGATTCGCGCCGAGCCGCATGCCGTCCCCTCCGCTTGGGTCCCCGAACGCCGGGCGAGGTGTCAGATGAGGTGCGCGCCGCCGTCCACGAGCAGCACCTGTCCGGTGGTGTACGAGGCGCCGGCGAGGCCCAGGACGGCCTCGGCGACGTCCTCGGGCAGGCCCACCCTGCGCAGCGGCGTGCTCTCGCGCACCTTCTCGGCGATCGGGGCGAAGAAGTCGCTGTCGCGGGTCCAGGGCGTCTCGATCAGGCCGGGCGCCACCGCGTTGACCCGTACCCGCGGGCCGACGGCGTTCGCGAGCAGCACGGTCATGTGCTCGATGGCCGCCTTGCTCACCGCGTAGGGGATGGAGCTGCCCGCGGGCCGGCTGCCGGCGACGGAGGAGATGTTGACCACCGCCCCCGCCCCGGTCGCCGTCAGGTGGGGCATCGCGGCCACGGTCGTCTGCCAGGTGCCGAAGACGTTGAGCGCGAAGATCTCCTGCCAGACGGCGGGGGTCGCGCCCTCCAGGTCGGCGTGCGGGACGACGCGGGTGACGCCCGCGTTGTTGACCAGCAGGTCGAGCCGGCCGTAGTGCTCCACCGCGGCGGCCACCAGCCGGCGGGCCTCGGCCTCGACGGAGACGTCGGCCCGTACGTACACGGCTTCCGGCAGGGACCGGGCGAGCTTCTCGCCGGCCTCCACGGAGCGGGCGGAGTTGACCACGACGCGGAACCCCTCGGCGGCCAGCCGGGTGGCGATGGCCGCCCCGATGCCGGACGAGGAGCCGGTCACCAGGGCGACGCGCGCGGGCGCGGACATCAGTAGTTCCCCAGTCCGCCGCAGACGTTCAGCGCCTGGGCCGTCACGGCGGCCGCGTCGTCGCCGATCAGGTACTCGACCATCGCGGCCACCTCGCGGGGCTCGACATAGCGGCCCATCGGCACCCGGGTGGTGATGCGGTCGTGCGCCTCCCGCTCGCTGACGTCCCAGATGGCCGCGTAGTGCTCGCGGACCCGCTGGGCCATCGGCGTCTCGACGAAGCCGGGGCACACGGCGTTGACGGTGATGCCGGTCCGGGCGAGTTCCAGCCCGAGGGCCTTGGTGAAGCCGACGACGCCGTGCTTGGAGGCGGAGTACGGGGCGGCGTGCACCACGCCCTGCTTGCCGCCGGTGGAGGCGATGTTGATGACGCGGCCGCTGCCCTTGGCGAGCATCCCGCCGGTGGTCAGGACCTCCTTGGTCATCAGGAAGACGCTGTTGAGGTTGGTGTTGATGACGTCGAACCACAGCTCGTCCGGGATCTCCGCGGTCGCGCCGCCGCCGCTGCGGCCGGCGTTGTTGACCAGGATGTCCACCGGTCCGTAGCGGTCCACGGCCGTCCGTACGTACTCCCTGATCTGCTCCGGCCGGGAGACGTCGCACACCGCGCCGTCCGCCTCGTGGCCCGCGGCGCGCAGCCCGGTGACGGTCGCCTCCAGCTCGTCCTTGCCGCGGGCGCAGAGGTGGACGCGCGTGCCGCGCGCCGCCAGCCGGTGCGCGATCTCCTTGCCGATCCCGCTCGTGGCGCCGGTCACCAGGGCCACGGGCCTGACTGTCTCGCTCATGCGTCTCCGATCCCGCTGTCGTCGGAAGGTGGCGGCACGAGCGTGCGATACCCCCCTAGAGGAGAGGTGGACGGCGGCTGGAGCGGCGGCCCGTCGCGCTTCGAGCCCGCTTCGAGGCGGGGCGGCGAAGGTGGGCCCTCCCGGGCCGCCCGGCGCCTGCCCGCCCGCGGCTGTGCCTTCCCGCCCGCACCCGCCACCCGCACTCTCCCGAAGGAGCGCCATGAACGACACCGCCGTGGAGACCGGCCTCTATGCCCGGGTCCAGCACTTCTACGCCCATCAGATGCAGGCCCTGGACGGCGGCCGGTTCGAGGAGTACGCCCTGACCTTCACCGAGACCGGCACGTTCCAGCATTCGCCGTCCGTCGAACCGGCCCGCGGCCGGGCGGCGATCGTCGCCGAACTGGTGAAGTTCCACGAGCGGTTCGCCGACGACCCGGTACAGCGCCGGCACTGGTTCAACCACATCGCGCTGACCCCGCGGCCCGACGGCAGCGTCCACTCCACGGTGTACGCGCTCGTGGTCACGGTCCGGCCGGGCCGCCGGGAACCGGAGATCGCGCCGAGCTGCGTGGTGCACGACGTCCTGGAGACGGACGGGGACGGGATCCGCACCCGGTCCCGGAGCATCACCCACGACCAGCTCGGCTGAGGCGGCCGACCGCCGAGGCCGCTCGCTACGCCGACCGGGCCTGTACGAACGCTTCGCCACCGTCCAGTTCGGGGGCGCCGGACAGCACCGCCTGGTGCAACCGCTGGAGCCGCGGCGACGGTTCGACGCCCAGCTCGCGGCGCAGTCGCTCGCGCAGCTGCCGGAACTCCTGGAGCGCCCGCCAGGGGCTGCCCGAGCGGCACAGCGCCGTCATCAGCTGCGCGCAGAGGTTCTCGTGCAGGGGGTGCCGGGCCACCAGGGTGCGCAACTCGCCCAGCAGGGCCGCGTGGTAGCCCAGGCGGAGGTCGGCCTCGATGCGCTCCTCCAGCGCCTGCATGCGGGTCTCCTCCATGTAGAGGGTCTCCAGCCCCAGGACGCGTCCGACCGGCACGTCGACCAGTGCCGGGCCGCGCCACAGGGCGAGCGCCCGGGTCAGGTGCGCCGAGGCCGAGCGGGCGTCGCCGGCGGTCAGCGCGTCGTGCCCCTGGGCGGCGAGGCGGCGGAACTGGGACCAGTCGCAGCTCTCGGGCGTGACGGCGACGCGGTAGCCGCCGAAGGCGGTGGCCAGGACGTCCTTCGGGGTGCGGCCCGGGGGCTCCGGGGCGTCGCGCAGTGCGGCGGCTATGCGGCGGCGCAGCTGAAGGATGTAGGTCTGCAAGGTGGTGGCGGCGCTGCGGGGGATGCTGTCGCCCCACAGCTCCTCCATCAGCGTCGGCACCGGCACGACGCGGCCGGCCCACAGGGAGAGCAGGGCGAGGATCTGGCGCGGCTTTCCCGCGCTGGGCACGATGGAGACCCCGTTCTCGTAGACCGTGAGTTCTCCCAGCACCTCGATGTCCATGAGCGTCCTCCACGCGGTTCAAGGGTGTCGGCCTTCGTCTTGAGACTCGCATCGAGGAGCGGCCGCCGCCCAGTGAGGCCGTCACCAGAGCGAGGATGAGATCGGCACGCCCCGCGTGAGGAATTCACAGCTCCATTTTTGGCCGCCTGTCATGGGAACGTCACGGGGTCATGTGAGGTTGACTACAGGAATGCTCTTCGCGAGCCGTTCCCTGCTTGACTACACAGTCAGCCCCTTGGAATTTCCTCGATCGGGCAGGTCGCATGGTGGTCTTATCCAAGAGTGAGCCGCCCCCCTGGCTCGCCACAGGCATCGTTCTCTCCGTGCAGTCCGCGGTGGCCGTGCTGGGCTTCCTCAACCTCCTGGCCTCACGCCGCCCTTCGGCCGGTCACATCTGCCTCTTCCTGGCCGCCTTCTTCGCGGTGTTCCTGCTCCAGGCCGTCCACTGCGCCCCGCGGGCCGGCCGGTTCCGCGCCCGCCACGGTCGCCGGACGCTGGCCCTCCAGGCCGTGCTGACCTATGCTCCGCTGCTCGCCCTGGGGCTCACCTGGGCCGGCATGCCGGGCTTCCTGGCCGGGTCCGCGCTGCTCATCCTCGAACCCCCGCTGTCCCTCGCCGCCTTCGTCGCCGCCGCCGTCCTCACCGGGACCTGCACACTGCTGGCCGGCCAGCAGCCGCTGGGCGTCGCCATAGGGGTCCTGTCGTGCGGGGTGAACGGCCTGATGGTGTACGGGGTCACGCGCATCGCCTCCTGGAGCGCGGAGGTGCGGCGGGCCCGTGACGAGGTCGCCCGGCTGGCCGTGGAGGGCGAACGGCTGCGGGTCGCCCGCGATCTGCACGACCTGCTGGGCTACAGCCTGTCCGCCATCACCCTCAAGGGGGAGCTGGTGGCCCGGCTGGTCGACAAGGACACCGAGCGGGCGCACGCGGAGCTGCGGGAGGTACTGGACATCTCCCGGCAGGCCCTCGCCGACGTGCGCTGCGTCGCCCATGGTTACCGTCAGCTGTCCCTGACCGCCGAACTCGACTCGGCCGCCCGGGTGTTGAGCACGGCGGGCATCACGGTGGAGGTGCATGACGAGCGGCTGCCGCTGCGCGAGGAGACGGGCACGGTCCTGGCGACCGTCGTCCGTGAGGGGGTGACCAACATCCTGCGCCACAGCGCCGCGCAGAACTGCCGGATCACGGTCTCCCGTACCGCCGGCACCCTCGCGCTCGACATGGCGGGTGACGGGATCCCCGTGGACACCGAGGAGAGAATGGCGCGCCGTTCGGGTGGCGGGCTGGACAATCTCGCCCGGCGGCTGGAAGGGATCGGCGGGACGTTCCGCGCGTGCGCCGACGAGGACGGGTGGTTCCGGATCTTCGCCGAATGCCCGGTCGATCCGGCCGGGCCGCCGCGGGACGTCAGCGGATCCAGCCCTTCTCCTTGGCTATCCGGACGGCGTCCAGCCGATTCCGTGCGGTGAGTTTGGTGACGGCGGAGGTCAGGTAATTCCGCACCGTTCCCGTGGAGAGGTGCACCTCCCGGGCCGTCTCCCGGGCGGAGTTGCCGTCTGCGGCCCGCTGGAGGACGTCGGTCTCGCGCCGGGTGAGCGGGGTGTCCGTGGGGCGGTCGGCGATCGGGCAGTCCTCGGCCTCCCAGGCGGTGGGCGGGATCCGGGAATCGATCACGCGCCGCCCCGAGTGCACCATGCGGATGGCGGTGGCGAGCTCGGTGGGCGGGGCGTTCTTGGGCAGGAACCCCCAGACGTGGGCGTCGATCGCCCGGCGGACCGTGCCCCGCTGCTCCAGCGCGGTCAGGATGATCACCCGGCAGTCGGGGACCTGTTCCCACAGCCGCATGGCGGCGTCCAGGCCGTTGACGCCGGGCAGGTCGATATCGAGGATCGCCACATCGGGCTGGAGCTTGATCACGGACGGCAGGATGCCCCGGCCGTCCGCCACTTCCGCGACGATGCGGAAGTCGGGCTCCAGTTCGAGGAGCGCCACGAGCGCCCCCCGGACCATGTGCATGTCCTCGGCCAACAAGATACGGATCACCGGTCGTCCCCCCGTCAGACTTCCGCCGGTGCCCCGTCTCCCCCAACAGGCGTGGCCGGCAGGTGACTTCACCTCAAGCCTACGTCGCCACCGCGAGGAGACCCGTAACTGTTTTCGCGTGTCCTCCCTCTGTCCGCTTCCGCGTCGGCGGTCCGCTCGAGCCGTCCTCGATCCGCCGGTACGAGCATGGCGGCCCGGTGTTCCGATCGGTCAGGAGGCACGGTGTCCCAGGTGCGGTGGAAAAGGTCGGCGGGCAGGCTCGTCGAAGTGGCGGACGGCGTCTTCGCCTATGTGCAGCCCGACGGCGGGTGGTGCTTGAACAACGCGGCGCTGGTGGTGTCCCGCGGGCACTCGGCCCTGGTGGACACGGCGGCGACCGAGGCGCGCGCCCGCGCGCTGCGGACGGCGGCGCTCGGCGTCTGCCCGGCGCCACCGCGGGTCCTGGTCAACACCCACTTCCACGGGGACCACACCTTCGGCAACTTCGTCTTCCCCGAGGCCGTGGTCGTCGGCCATGAGCGGGTCCGCGGCGAGATGGCCGCGGCGGGCCTCCATCTGACGGGGCTGTGGCCCGAGGTGGAGTGGGGTGAGCTCGCCCTCGCCCTGCCCGAGGTCACCTACCGCGACCGGCTGACCCTCCATGTGGGGGACGTGGTGGCCGAGTTGATCCACCTCGGGCCCGCCCACACCACCAACGACACCGTCGTATGGCTGCCCGAGCCGCGGGTGCTCATCACCGGGGACCTGGTGATGAGCGGCGTCACGCCCTTCTGCCCGATGGGGTCGGTCACCGGGACGCTCGACGCGGTGGCGCGGCTGCGCGCCTTCGGCGCGCGCACCGTCGTCACCGGCCACGGGCCCGTGGCCGGCCCCGAGGTCTTCGACGTCACCGAAGGCTATCTACGGTGGGTCCAGGAGCTGGCCCGCGAGGGGCTCGCCGCGGGGCTCACCCCGCTGGAGGCCGCGCGGGCGGCGGGCCCCGGCCCGTACGCGCACCTGATCGACTCCGAACGGCTGGTGCCCAATCTGCACCGGGCCTACGTGGAGGAGCGCGGTGCCGCGCCCGGCGCCCCGCTCGACATCGGCGAACTGTTCCGGGAGATGGTGGAGTTTCACGGCGGGCTGCCGACCTGCCGGGCCTGAGCGTCCCACACGGTGAACGTCCCCCGGTGGTAGAGGACCGGCGGCCGCGGATAGGACTCGGCGTGCTCCACCCGCCCGATGAAGATCCAGTGGTCGCCGGCCTCCACCGTCCGCACCACGACGCACTCGGCGTGCGCGAGGGCGACGCCCACCAGCACGGGGGCGCCCCGGGCGTGGGCGGAGGGCACCCACTCGATGTCGGCGAACTTGTGCTCGGAGCGGTCGGCGAAGACCCGCGCCGTGTCCTGGCCGCCGTCGGCGAGGACGTTGACCACGAAGGCCCCCGCGTCCCGCAGGGCCGCCAGGGTCCGCGCGTGCCGGTGCACGCACACCAGGAGCAGCGGCGGTTCCACGGAGACCGCCGAGACCGCGTTGCAGGTCAGGCCCCGTGGTCTGCCGTTCGCGTCCGTCGCGGTGACGACGGTGACCGCCGTCGGGAAGGATCCGAACAATGCGCGAAACCGCGCCGCGTCCACTGCCATGCCGCTCCCGCCTCCGGCCGGTCTTCTCCGAGTGATCCTGCCGCCACGTTCGCCGAGTCGCCTGGAGAGCCGGTGGACCGGCGCTGGAGGGTGCGGCGGGACCGCCGGGGCGCAGGCCGCGCGGGACACGGGCCGTCAGGGGCCCTGCGGCGCGTCGGAGCCGGGGATCTCGCGGGGTTCGAGGGGGCGTACGGCGGGGCCCTGCAGGACCGAGCCGTCGGTGGCGAACCGGGAGCCGTGGCAGGGGCACTCCCACGCCTTCTCGGCGTCGTTGAAGTGCACGAGGCAGCCCAGGTGGGTGCACCGGGCGGAGACGGCCCGCGCCTGGCCCGAGGGGTCGCGGTAGACGGCGCAGCGGTGGCCGCCGAGGCGTACGACGGCGCCGCTGCCCGGCTCGATGTCGGTGACCGCGTCGACGTGGGCGGTCCGCAGCCGGTCGCCGACGAAGTGCTTGCCGACGGTCATCTGGTCCTTGAGCAGGGCCGGGGTCTCCTTCAGGGGCGGCAGCCTGCGCGGGTCGAACAGCCGCGCCCAGTCGGGGACCGTGCCGTTCGTGATCACGGCGGCGAGCAGCCGGCCCGCCATGACGCCGTTGGTCATGCCCCAGCCGCCGAAGCCGGTGGCCACATGGACGTGCCGGGTGCCGGGGTGGGCGTGGCCGACGTAGGGCAGGTGGTCGTCGGGGTCGTTGTCCTGGGCGGCCCATTGGTAGCGGGTCGTGGCGTCGGCGAAGCCGGGCAGGCGGTCCTCGGCCCAGCGCCGGAGCCGGGCGAAGCGTTCGGTCACGTCGCCGGCGCCGGGTTCGAAGGACTCGCCGGTGACGATCACCAGCCGCTGTCCGTCGCCGCAGGGGGCGGTGCGGATCGAGCGGGTGTTGTCCTCGGGGGTGAGGTACATGCCCCGCGGGGCCCGCCCGTCCGGGACGGCCGCGGCGACCACGAGCTCCCGGCGGGGCCGCAGCCGGGCGAAGAGCAGCGCCCGGTCGAAAACCGGGTAGTGGGTGGCGACGACGACGTCGCGCGCGTTGACGACGGCGCCGCTCTCGGTGGTCAGGCGGCAGCGGGCGCCGTCGTGGAGGCCGGTGACGCGGGTGCGCTCGTGGATCCGGCCGCCGGCGGCCGTGAACCGGTCGGCGAGGCCCAGCAGGAACCTGCGGGGGTGGAACTGGAGTTGGTCCGGTACGCACACCGTGGCCGCGACCGGGAACGGCAGGTCGGTGCCGGTGACGAGCGAGGCGTCGAGTCCGGCCTCGCGGGCGGCGCGGGCCTCCTCGTGGACGGCGTCGGCGTGCTCCGCCGACTCCGCGTAGGTGTAGGCGGCGGCCATCTCCAGTTCGGCGTCGATGTCCAGGTCGGCGCAGAGCTCGGTGACGTGCTGGACGGCGTCCTGTTGGGAGCGGGCGTAGAGGGCGGCGGCCTCGGCGCCGTGGGTGGCGCGCAGCCGGGCATAGGTCAGTCCTTGCAGGGCCGAGACCTTGGCCGTGGTGTTGCCGGTGACGCCGGCGGCGATGCGGTCGGCCTCCAGGACCACGACGTCCTGGCCCGCCCGCGCCAGCTCCCACGCGGTGCACAGCCCGGCGATGCCGCCGCCGACGACGGCGACGTCCGCCTCCACCTCGGTCTCCGGGCCGAGGGGCGGGTAGGCCGTGGCGGGCGTGGTGTCCATCCAGTAGGACTCGTACGTCGTGCGAGGGGGCGTCGGCATGCCCCTCCATGTTCCCGGTGGCCCCCGCCGTTAACGTGCGCCGCCTCGAACGGCGCAATCGCGTACGGCGGGGCCCGCCGGGTCCCTCACGGCGAACGCGGCCCTCGGCGGCCCGGGGGCCGCGCGGGGGTCAGACGGGGCGCTCGCTCGTCTCGTGCTGCTGCTGCGGTTCCACGGTGTGGAAGCACTGCCCGCAGACGTAGCCTCCCACCGGCCCCTCCTGCACCGACCACCCGCAGTGGGCGCAGTGCATCAGGGCCGCGTTGGCATGAGGGAAATCGTCCGACTCGGTCACCCGGTACCTCCACAATTCGCGCACGCCCAGTCCCCTTTGGGTCCTTGACGCATCTCCGCACCGCACTGCGAGCAGTTCATCACACACCGCCCTCTGACAGAGAACCTCCGAAAAGTACATACCACGTGGCGCGCCTCCGTTGAATGCCCGCCGGGCCGCGAACAGAAGCACGTACGGGAGCACGTCGGCCGTGCCTCCTTGGTTCCGGGGCCCGTCCCGGGGCACCCTCCAGACATGATGACCCTGGGCGTCGAGGAGGAGTACCTGCTGCTCGACCCGCACAGCGGGCTGCCCGTCCCACTGGCGGAGAAGGTGCGGGCCGCGGCGGGCCTGCACCCCCTGCCGGAGGAGGGCGAGGTGCACTCCGAGCTGTTGCAGTCCCAGATCGAGATCGCCACCGCGGTCTGCGGGGGCCTGGAGGAGCTGGAGGCGCATCTGCTGCGGCTGCGCCGGGCGGTCGGTGAGGCGGCGGCCGAGGTGGGCTGCCGGGTCGCGGCGTCGGGCACCGCGCCCTTCGCCGGTCCCGTGCCGCCGGCGGTGACCCGGGACCGGCGCTATCTGGGGATCCACGCCGACGCCCCACAGCTGGTCGACGAGCAATTGATCAACGGCATGCATGTGCACGTCGGCATCGCGGACCGCGCCACCGGCGTGGCCGTGCTCAACCGGATCCGGCCCTGGCTGCCCGCCCTCGTGGCGATGGCGGCGAACTCCCCGATGTGGGCCGGCCACGACACCGGCTTCGCCAGCTGGCGCACGGTGGTCTTCGGCCGCTGGCCGATCAGCGGCCCGCCACCGGCCTTCGAGGACGCCGAGGACTACGAGCGCCGCGTACGGGCCCTGATGGCCACCGGCATCCCGCGCGACCGGGGCCAGCTGTACTGGCAGGCCCGGCTGTCGGAGCGCTACCCCACCCTGGAGGTCCGCGCCCTGGACGTGCAGCTGCGCGTCGAGGACGCGGTGTTGTTCGCCGGTGTCGTGCGCGCCCTGGTGGACACGGCCGTGGAGGAGAGCGGGCGCGGCGCGCCGTTCCCGGTGCCGCCGCCGGAGCTGCTCGACACGGCCAACTGGCACGCGGCGCGGCACGGCCTGGGCGGCGACCTCCTCGACGTACGGGGGAAGCGCCGCCCGGCCGGCGAGGTCGTCGGCCGGCTCCTCGACCACCTCGCCCCCGCTCTGGAGCGGTCGGAGGACGGTCACCGGATCGCGGACCTGGCCGGTCGGCTCGGCGAGCGGGGCACGGCGGCCGACCACCAGCGGCGCGCCCTCGCCGAGGGGGGCTGGCGCGCGGTGCTGGAGCTGATCACGACCCTGACGTGAGGGACGCGGAGGCCCCGGCACCGGGTCACCGGCCGATCGTGCGCCGTTCCCGGCCTTTTACCGCGGCCGCCGTTCCGCCGGCGGCCGCCCCTCGGCAAGGTGCGTCCCGTATCCGGTTCCGTCCCGTGTTCCGAGGAGGACCCATGCGCGCGCGTTCGAGATGGTGGATCGTTCCGGCACTGTCCGTGCTGGTGGCCGTGGTCACGGTGCTGCCCTCGCTCGGGCGGTCGGGTGACGGACCGGCCGAGCCGGTCTCGGCCAAGGCCGGCGCGGGCGCCCGTGAGCCCGTCGCCCGCGAAGTGGTGCTGGCCGTGCACGGCGGCGCGGGTGGTGCGCTGCGCCGGGAGGACACCGACGCCCGGACGGAGCGGGCCTACCGCGAAGGGATGGGCGACGCCCTGCGCGCCGGCCGGAAGGTGCTGGACCGGGGCGGCACGAGCGTGGACGCCGTCGAGGCGGCCGTACGCTCCCTGGAGGACGACCCGCTGTTCAACGCGGGCAAGGGCGCGGTGTTCGACGAGGACGCCGGGCACGAGCTGGACGCGTCGGTCATGCGCGGCTCGGACCAGGCGGCGGGCGCGGTCGCCGGGGTGCGGCGGGTGCGCAATCCCGTCTCGGCCGCCCGCCTCGTCATGGAGAGGACGCCGCACGTGATGCTGGCGGGAGAGGGCGCCGACGTCTTCGCCGCCCGCAACGGCCTGCCGACCGTGACCCAGGACTACTTCTGGACGCAGCGGCGCTGGGACGAGCTGATGAAGGCCAAACAGGCCGCGGCGAAGGGGGCGAAGGCCGGCGAGGACCTCACCGGGACCGCCGGCGCGGTGGCCCTGGACCGCCGGCGCGACCTGGCAGCCGCGACGTCGACGGGCGGGCTGACGAACAAGCTGGTGGGCCGGGTCGGCGACTCGCCCCTCGTGGGCGCCGGCACGTACGCGAAGAACGGCAATGTCGCGGCGAGCGCCACCGGGCACGGCGAGACGTTCATCCGGGGCACCGCCGCCGCGACCGTGTCCCATCTGGTCGAGTTCGGTGGCAGGGACGTGGCCTCGGCGGCCTACGAGGTCGTGGTCGAGCGGCTGCCCCGGCTGGGCGGCAAGGGCGGGATCATCGCCCTGGACCAGGAGGGGGCGCTGGCCGCGCCGTTCAGCAGTGAGGGCATGGTGCACGGCTTCCTGACGGCGGACGGCAGGATCGTCACCCGGGTGTTCCCCGACGAGTCGCCCGGCCGGGGGTGACGCGGGCCGGCGGAGGGGGCCGGGTCACCGCGCGGCGGTCTCTCCCATGGCCTCGACCTCCGTCAGCGCCTGGGTGAGCCATTGGATCCAGAACGTCTCCAGGCCGATGCCGCCGCGCAGCACGAGGTGGCGCAGCCTGTCCTCGTCGGTGTCCCGCTCCGGCGGGAAGTCGCGGGCCTCGATGGCCTCGTAGTCGGCCAGCTGTCGCTGATGCAGCGTCAAGTGGCGGCGCAGCTCGGCTTCGAGGCCCCGGGTGCCGACGACCGCCGCCGCGCGCATTCGCAGCAGGAGCGGGTCCCGGATCGTCCTGGGGTCCTCGGTCGCGGCCACCCACCCGGCCAGTTCCTCGCGGCCCGCGGGCAGGACCTCGTACTCCTTCTTCCGCCCGCGGGCCGGCGCCGCCGAGGGCAGGGCGCGGATCAGCCCGGATTCCTCCAGCCTGCCCAGCTCGCGGTAGATCTGCTGATGCGTGGCGGACCAGAAGTACCCGATCGACCTGTCGAAGCGGCGGGTCAGCTCCAGGCCCGAGGAGGGCCGTTCGAGCAGGGCCGTGAGGATGGCGTGCGGGAGGGACATGACCGCATCCTAAGGACGCGCCCCGCCCCGCCCGCCGCCGTCCCGCCTCCTCAGACGGTCGCCGCGAGTTCGGTGCCCTGCCGGACGGCCCGCTTGGCGTCGAGCTCGGCGGCGACGTCGGCGCCACCGATGAGGTGCACGGTGTGCCCGGCGGCGGACAGCTCCTCGTAGAGGTCGCGGCGCGGCTCCTGGCCGGTGCACAGCACCACCGTGTCGACGGGGAGCACCGTGGACGTGCCGTCGACCGTCACGTGCAGGCCGGCGTCGTCGATCCGGTCATACCGCGCGCCGGCGATCATGGTGACGCCCCGGTGCTTGAGTTCCGTGCGGTGGATCCAGCCGGTGGTCCTGCCCAGCCCGGCGCCGACCTTGGTGGTCTTGCGCTGGAGGAGGTGCACGGTGCGCGGCGGCTTCGGCCGCCGGGCCTCCCCCAGGCCGCCGGGCGCGGCGTAGCCGGTGTCGACGCCCCACTGGCGGAAGTACGTCTCCGCATCGAGGCTCGCGCCGTCGCCGCTGTCGGTGAGGTACTCGGCGACGTCGAAGCCGATGCCGCCGGCGCCGACGACGGCGACCCGCTCGCCGACCTCGGCCCCGTCGCGCAGGACGTCGAGGTAGGTCAGCACGCTGGGGTGGTCGACGCCGGGGATGGCCGGGGTGCGCGGGGTGACGCCGGTGGCGACGACGATCTCGTCGTGGTCACCGGCGGCGAGGTCGGCCGCCGTGACGGGGGTGTTCAGGCGCACGTCCACGCCGTGCAGGTCGAGCTGGGCGCGGAAGTAGCGCAGCGTCTCGCCGAACTCCTCCTTGCCGGGGATCCGCTTGGCGATGTTGAGCTGTCCGCCGATCTCGGCCGCCGCGTCGTACAGCGTCACGGTGTGGCCGCGCTCGGCCGCCGACACCGTGAAGGCGAGCCCGGCCGGGCCGGCGCCGACGACGGCTATGCGCTTGCGGCGCCGGGTCGGCGACAGGACGAGCTCGGTCTCGTGGCAGGCGCGGGGGTTGACCAGGCAGGAGGTGATCTTTCCGCTGAAGGTGTGGTCCAGGCACGCCTGGTTGCAGCCGATGCAGGTGTTGATGGTGTCGGCGCGGCCCTGGCGGGCCTTGGCGACGAGGTCGGGGTCGGCGAGGAAGGGCCGGGCCATGGACACCAGGTCGGCGCGGCCGTCGGCGAGCAGCTCCTCGGCCAGCTCGGGGGTGTTGACGCGGTTGCCGGTGACCAGGGGGACGGAGACCGAGCCCATGACCTTCTTCGTCACCCAGGTGTACGCGCCGCGCGGCACGGAGGTCGCGATGGTGGGGATGCGGGCCTCGTGCCAGCCGATGCCGGTGTTGATGATCGTGGCGCCGGCCGCCTCGATCTCCTCGGCCAGCGTGATCACCTCGGCCAGGGAGGAGCCGCCGGGTACGAGGTCGAGCATCGACAGGCGGTAGATCAGGATGAAGTCCGGGCCCAGGCGCTCGCGCGTGCGGCGGACGATCTCCACGGGGAAGCGGATCCGGTTCTCGTACGACCCGCCCCAGCGGTCGGTGCGGTGGTTGGTCGCGGCGGCGATGAACTCGTTGATCAGATAGCCCTCGGACCCCATGATCTCGACCCCGTCGTAGCCGGCGAGCCGGGCCAGTTCGGCGGTCCGTACGTAGTCCTCGATCGTCGCCTCGACCTCGTCGTCGGTGAGGGCGTGCGGGGTGTACGGGCTGATGGGCGCCTGGAGGGCGCTGGGGGCGACCAGGTCGGGGTGGTGGGCGTACCGGCCGAAGTGCAGGATCTGCATCGCGATCCGGCCGCCCTCGCGGTGCACGGCGTCGGTCACGGCCCGGTGCTGCTCGGCCTCGGCCGGGGTGGTCAGCTTGGCGCCGCCCGGGTAGGGGCGCCCCCGGTCGTTGGGGGCGATGCCACCGGTGACGATGAGCCCCGCGCCGCCGCGCGCCCGGGCGGCGTAGAAGGCGGCCATCCGCTCGAAGCCGCGCTCGGCCTCCTCCAGCCCGATGTGCATCGACCCCATGATCACGCGGTTGGGCAGGGTCGTGAACCCCAGGTCGAGGGGGCTCAGCAGGTGCGGATAGGGGCTCTGCGGCGTCATCGGGGGTCTCCTCGGGCGGTGGCGGGCTCACGCCAGTTCTAGAGCACCCGAGGAGGTTGTGCAACTAGTTGCATAAGAAGTGACGGCGGTATCACAGCGCCCGGCGTCACGACATCAGGAGGCCCTCCGCCAGCAGCAGCCCGATCACGGTCCCGGCCTCCGCGATCGCCCCGGACCGCACGGCGCGCACCGCCTCCGCCAGGGGCGTCCACCGCACCGTCATGCCGGCCTCGGTCGGGTCGCGGCGCACGGCGCCGGGGCGCAGGTCCGTGGCGAGGAACAGGTGCGTGACGGCCGAGGTCCTCGACGGAAGCGGGTGGAAGACGGTCAGCGGCCGCAGCGCGCCCGGCCGCCGGCCGGTCTCCTCCTCGCATTCCCGTGCCGCCGCGTCCTCGGGCTTCTCCCCCTCCGCGACGCCGCCGCCGGGCACGTGCGGCAGCCGCTTTCCCGGTGGGTAGAAGGCGTCCTCGACCAGGGCCACCCGGCCCTCGCCGTCGACCGCGACGACGCGGGCACCGTCGGCGATGGTGAGGTGCTCGTACGTCCCCTCCTCGCCGTGCGGCTGGACGACGCGGTCGCGGTGCAGGGTGAGGTGCGGCCCCCGGTGGACGACCTCGGTGGCCAGCCGGGTCCACCCGTGGCCCGCCCCGGCCGTCATGACGCCCCGCACGGGCCGGCCATGACCTCGCGCAGGGCGGCCGGTGGTGGCAGGCCGGGGCGCGGAATGGTGTTGAGGTGCAGGTGGCGGGCGGGGAGGGAGGGGAACTGCGGGTGCAGCCGCTCGGCCGGGGTGCGGGTGAAGACGGTGATGTGGCGGCCGGCGCGCCCGCTCAGGCCCAGGACCTCGGACCAGGAGGTGTAGGGGGCGACGACGGCCAGCGGGCCGACGGGCAGGTCCTCGACGCGTACGTGGTCCAGGGAGGGCACGGCGAGGACGAAGGGCCCGGCGTGCGTGAGGTCGGTCGCGGCCGGGTGCAGCAGTCCGGCGCCCGAGGCGATCGCGGTGTCGAGCCATTCCCGCAGCGTCCGCCGCCCGGCCTCGTCCAGCGCGGCGGCGTCGGCCCGGGTGGCACGGGCCGCGGCCGCGCGGAAGTGCCGCAGGAACTCCTCGTGCACCGATGCGTGCACGGCCAGCAGCGGCGTGGCCGTGCACAGCCGTCCCGCCCGGGAGAAGCAGGCCTCGGCGGCGGCCCGGGCGGCGGCGCGCGGCCGCGCATCGTGCCGTACGACGAACAGGCCGGGGGCGAGGGGGACGGGGCACGCGGGCGAGCAGCACTGCGGGGCCCGGGCGTCGGTGTGCGCCGCCAGGGCCGCGTCGAGGGCGGCGGTGTGCGGCCCCTCCGCCACGACCAGCTGCCACACGCCCGTCGGCAGGCCGGCCGCCTGCGCCAGCAGGAGCGTGTGGGCGCACACCAGGGCCGCGCGGGGCTCGACGCGGGTGATCACCGCGCTGCCGGCGAGCAGGGCGGGCAGCGCGCCTTCCAGGAGCGAGGCCAGCGGGCGGGCGGGGTCGGCCCAGGAGACCACCACGGCGGGCGGCTCCGTACCCGCCGGGCGGCTCCCCCGCCGCGGCCGCCCCCACAGGCCCGCGCCGGCGATGTGCACCCGGGCCGCCGCCGCGTGCCGGCGCAGCAGGGCCTCCGCCGCCCGGTCCTCGGCCGCGACGTCCGCGGGCGTCAGCCCGCAGGTCCGCGCGAGGGTGGGACCCAGGGCGCCGCTGTGGGCGCGGAGCAGGCTCCGCAGCCGGGTCGCGCGGCGGATCCGCTCCCGGGCGTCGAGATTCCGCCAGCCCGGGCGTACGGCTCTCGCCCATTCGGCGGCCCGCCGCACGTCCCCGGCGAGGGACACCGGTACGGTGGCGACCCGGCCGCCGGAGTGCGTGTCGAGGACGACGGCGCGCGGCACGCCCTCGGAGGCGATCAGGCCGAACGTCACCGCCGCCCTGGCCAGTACGTGTCCGAGCGCGGGTCCGGCACTGCCTGCCAGCGGATCCGTCGCACCGGGTGAACCCGAGTCCATATGTCTCCCTGAGCAGCGGGAACGGTGTGCCGTTACGTGGAGATATACGCGATTTACCGATTGATCCCCCTCAGCGGCGAAACATCACCCCGTGGGCGCGGCTCTTTGACGCACACGCACCACTGCGGCCACCACCGTGCGCCTCCGCCGCGACCCGACACGCGACCGGGTGGGAACATGTGCCCGAGTCGCCCCGGGCGCCGACCCGTGCCAGGAGCGTCTCCATCGTTCGCGTGACAGAAGGGGGCGGGGTAGAACATGGGTATGGCCCGAAACCGGGGCCGGTTCTGGGGGCTCTCGGGCCGCTCGTCCGCCGGTCGGCGCCCAGACACCCGGCGAGAGCGGCGACAGCGCCACGGCTCGCGGGTGCCGTCGGCGCGGCGCCTGCGGGCGGTGGCGAGCGCGCGCAGCGTCGCCGGTCAGATGTTCGTGCTTCAGGTGCTGATCGTGGTGCTCCTCGTGGTGGCCGCGGTGGTCACGCTGCTGCTGCAGTCGCGCAGTGACCGCTTCCAGGCGGCGCGGGACCGCTCGCTGGCGGCGGCCGAGGCGTTCGCCCACTCCCCCGGGCTGCCGGCCGTGCTGCGCGGCCCCGACCCGTCCGCGGTGCTCCAGCCACTGACCGAGGACGCCCGCGAGCGGGGCGGGGTCGACTTCATCGTCGTGACCAACCGGGACGGCGTCCGCTACACCCACCCCCGCCCGGAGCTCATCGGCAAGCAGTTCATCGGCACCATCGGGCCCTCCCAGGCCGGCCACGTCACCATCGAGAGCGTCGCGGGCCCGCTGGGCGAGGAGGTGCAGGCCATCGTCCCGGTGATGGACGACCACCGCGCGGTCATCGGGCTGGTGTCGTCCGGCGTCAAGGTCGCCGCGGTGAGCAGCGCCTTCGACCGGCAGCTGCCCGTCGTCCTCGGCACCGGCGCCGCCGCGCTCGCCCTGGCGACGGCCGGAACGGCGCTGGTCAGCAGGCGGCTGCGGCGGCAGACCCACGGTCTGGGCCCGTCCGAGATGACCCGGATGTACGAACACCACGACGCGGTGCTGCACGCCGTGCGCGAAGGCGTGGTCATCGTCGGCGGCGACGGCCGGGTCCTGCTCGCCAACGACGAGGCGCGCCGCCTCCTGCACCTGCCCCCGGACGTGGAGGGCAGCCACGTCAGCGCCCTGGGCCTGGACCCCCGGATGGCGGAACTGCTGGCCTCCCGGCGCGTCGCCACCGACGAGGTGATCCCCGTCGGGGACCTGCTGCTGGCGGTGAACAACCGGCCGACCGACCGCCGGGGCGGCCCGCCCGGCAGCGTGGCCACGCTGCGGGACTCCACCGAGCTGCGCGCCCTCGCGGGCAGGGCCGAGGCCGCGCGCGGCCGGCTGCGGCTGCTGTACGAGGCGAGCGTGGCCATCGGCACGACCCTCGACGTCAAGCGCACCGCCGAGGAGCTCGCCCAGGTGGCCGCGCCCCGGTTCGCCGACTACGCCACCGTCGACCTCGCCGAGCCCGTCCTGCGCGGCGAGGAGCCCCGGCCCGGGGTCGGCTCCGTGGCTCCGGAGCTGCGCCGCGTGGCGCTCAGCGGCGTCCGGGACGACCACCCCCTCTACCCGGCGGGCGACCTGGTCAGATTCGCCACGCCCACCCCGCAGGCCACCGGCTTCATGAGCGGACAGCCCGTGGTCGTACCCGATCTGGGGACCGACGCCGGCTGGCGCACCCAGGACATCGAGCGCACCCAGGCGGTCCTGGACTACGGCTTCCACTCGCTCATCACCGTCCCGCTCAGGGCGCGGGGCGTCCTGATGGGGATCGTGAACTTCTGGCGCACCCAGGACAGCGAGCCCTTCGAGGAGGACGACCTGTCCCTGGCCGAGGAGCTGGCGGCCCGCGCGGCGGTGTGCATCGACAACGCGCGGCGGTACACCCGCGAGCACTCCATGGCCGTGACGCTGCAGCACAGCCTGCTGCCGCGCGGAGTGCCGGAGCAGAACGCCCTGGACATCGCCTACCGCTATCTGCCCGCGCAGGCCGGGGTCGGCGGCGACTGGTTCGACGTCATCCCGCTGCCGGGGGGCCGGGTCGCCGTGGTCGTCGGCGACGTGGTCGGGCACGGCCTGCACGCCGCCGCGACGATGGGCCGGCTGCGCACGGCCGTGCAGAACTTCTCCACCCTCGACCTGCCGCCGGACGAGCTGCTGGGACACCTCGACGAGCTCGTCGGGCGCATCGACCAGGAAGGGGCGGAGGAGGACGGGGACGACGCCACGATCGCGGGCGCCACCTGCCTGTACGCGATCTACGACCCGGTCGCCGGTACGTGCCAGCTGGCCAGGGCCGGGCACCCGCCGCCCGCCCTGGTCCACCCCGACGGCACCGTGGAGTTCCCCGACCTGCCCGCCGGCCCGCCGCTGGGCCTGGGCGGTCTGCCCTTCGAGACCGAGGAACTGCGCCTGCCGGAGGGCAGCAGCCTCGTCCTGTACACCGACGGCCTGGTCGAGGACCGCAAGCGGGACATCGACACCGGGCTGGAGCTCCTCCGCCGCACGCTGGCCCACCCCGACCGGTCGCCGCAGGAGGCCTGCGAGGCGGTCATCGACGCGCTGCTGCCCAGCCCGCAGAACGACGACATCGCCCTCATCGTCGCCCGCACCCGCATCCTGGAGCCCGACCGGATCGCCGAATGGGAGCTGCCCTCCGATCCCGCGATCGTGGCCCGCGCCCGCGCCGACGTCACCCGGCAGCTGACGGCGTGGGGTCTGGAGGAGACGGTGTTCACCACCGAGCTGATCCTCAGCGAGCTGATCACCAACGCCATCCGCCACGCCTCCGGCCCGATCCGGGTGCGCCTGCTGCTCGACCGCTGCCTGATCTGCGAGGTCTCCGACACCAGCAGCACCTCTCCGCACCTGCGCTACGCGGCCGAGGAGGACGAGGGCGGCCGCGGCCTGTTCCTCGTCGCCCAGCTCGCCGAGCGCTGGGGCACCCGCTACATCCCGCAGGGCAAGGTCATCTGGGCCGAGCAGCCGCTGGCGTAAGGGTGCCGGGCCGTGACAGTTCGGGCTCATGGTGCTTGAGTTGAAGGAGAGAGAAGGGAGCGATCATGGCTGCCACGGTGAACCGTGCCGAGATCGAGGCCGACATCAAGGAAACACTGGGCCTCGTCCCGCATTTCTTCTCGACCGTTCCGACCGAACTGCTCGCACCGGAATGGGAGATATTCAAGAGGATCGAGCTCGGTGAGACGCTGATCCCCAACAAGTACAAGGAATTGATAGGCGTCGGCCTGCATTCCGAGACCAAATGCCGCTACTGCACGCTCTTCCACACCGAGGCCGCGAAGCTCTTCGGCGCCACGGACGAGGAGATCCAGGAGGCGGTCCATTACGCGAAGGCGAGCCTGGGCTGGAGCGCGTACATCAACGGCATGCAGGAGGACTACGACCAGTTCGCCGCCGAACTGGAGCAGGTCGTCGACTACGTACGCTCCCGGGCCTGACCGATGCGGCTGGAGAGAGTCCGTCCGACGGTGCTGAGGGGCACGTTCCACGCGTACGAACTGGCCACCCTCGTCGCGGCCGCCCGCTACGTCGCGGAGTCCGCGCCCTCGGAGGTCCCCGCCGAGTCCTTGGCCCAGCTGCGCGAGCTGCTGGACGACTACGACCAGCAGCTGAGCGAGCTGTCCGACTGATACGCCGAAGGGCGGCGGCACCGTGTGGTGCCGCCGCCCTTCGGCGTGGTGTGCTGCCTGGGGTCGGCTCAGTACGCGGAGTTGACGTTGTCCATGG
>NZ_JBVHJJ010000009.1:259808-347675 GCF_055560115.1 Streptomyces sp. NPDC023527 | reverse complement strand
CCCCGGCCGCCTGCTTCGCGTACAAACCCTTCACATCCCGCACCGAGCACACCTCCACCGGCGTCGCCACATGCACCTCCACATATCCGGTGCCGGAATTCGCATGGCGTCGGCGGACCTCTTCCCGGGCGTCCGCGTAGGGGGCGATCACCGGTACGAGCACGGTGATGCCGTTGCGCGCCAGTACCTCCGCGACCAGCCCGATCCGCTGCACATTGGTATCGCGGTCCTCGCGGGAGAAGCCCAGTCCGGCGGAGAGGAACGCGCGGATCTCGTCACCGTCGAGAATCTCGACGCGGCGTCCGTCCTTGCGCAGTCGCTCGGCCAGGGCGGCCGCGATGGTCGTCTTCCCCGCACTGGGCAGGCCGGTCAGCCACACGGTGGCTCCGGGGCCGCAGGTGCAGGTGGGCTCGTGGGTCATTCGGTTCCTCCTCCGGCCGGGACGGCGGACGCCTTTTCCGCCGGCTTCTTCTTCACCGCGTTCTCGTCCGCGCCCTCCGGCGGCAGTTGGAGGGTCAGCACGCCCAGGGCCACGGTCGCGAACGCGATCAGCACGTAGTACCACATGAAGTCGCCGGTCAGGTTCTTCAGTGCGCCGGCGGTGTAATTGCCGGCGATTCCGCCCACGCCCTGCACCACGTTCGTCACACCGAAGATGACCGTGGCGGCCGTTCCCTTGGCCGTCTTGGAGACATACGCCGGGACCAGGCCGTAGATCGGATAGAAGGCGACGGCGAACAACACCCCGGAGACCATGGGCAGATACCCCACGGGAGCGATCACGAGGAGCATGGACGAGAGGAAGAAGCAGCCGTAACAGATCAGCAGCGACGCCCGGACCCCGATCTTGTCGGAGAGCCAGCCGACGGCGAATCCGGAGAACATTCCGATGATGCCGATCACGCCCCACACCTGGGCCGCGAAGTCGATGTCGAAGCCGAGGCCCTCGCGGAGATACGGGGACAGGTAGTTCTGGAACGGCATGAAGGCGAAGCCGTTCATGAACTTGATGACCCAGATGATGATCACCCAGCGTACGAGCACCATGCGTACGCCGGAGAGCGCGCCGCCCTTGCCGCTGCCGGCCCCCGAGTCCGCCCGCTGCTCGGCTGCCTGCTCCTCCTCCGCCGGGTCGGGGCGGAACAGCCCGAGCCGCCAGAAGGTGAGCGTGGCCACGGCCGTCACCATCAGCGTTCCGAAGCCGACCGCGTACCAGAGGCCGCGCCAGTTGTCGTCCTCCACGAAGGACGGCACCAGGAGGCTGTTCACGAAGACGCCGTAGCTGGTGCCGCTGGATACCAGGCCCAGCACCTTGCCGCGGTGTTTGTAATCGATGACCCGGCCGACGATCTCGACCAATGGCACATACACCGATGCGGCGGTGCCGCCGAGGATCGTGAGCAGGATGCCGATGACCACGATGCTGTCGGTCAGTGGCAGCAGCACCAGACAGAGACCGCAGAGAGCCACCGATCCGATGGTCACCTGACCGCCGCCGATACGGGACGAGAGCCAGGTCCCGATCATGGCGAAGACCAGGAATCCGAGCTGCCCGGCGGCGGTGATCGTGCCCACGGCCGTGTAACCGAAGCCGAGGTCCCGCCGCATATCGGTGACGAGCTGGGAGAACAGATAGAAACCGAAGCCGTACGTCGCCGCGACGAAGCTCGTCAACAGCACCGTGATGACAAATCCGCCCAGCGGGCCGGTATGCCGCCGACCCGCCGTCATGCTGTCGCTCATGCCTTCCGCGCCACGTGGATGATGAAGTCCGACGCGAAGACGTCGAACTTTTCCTGGAAATCCCCGAAGGTCTGCGTCGTGTCGAATCCCGACTGCAGGAGCAGGCTCGTGAGTTCGTCCTTGAGGACGGGATAGACCTCCAGGTGGTGCGTCGACCCGTCGGGGAAGTCGTACCGGAACCGGCAGAGGTTCTCGTCGATGTGGGCGACCGAGACATTCGCGCCGGTGCCGCAGTAGTAGAAGTTCCCGCTGCTCTTGTACCGGTGGGCCCGGATGGCGTCGAAGTTCCGATGGTCCAGGATCAGCATGCCGCCGGGGTTGAGCGCCTCGTAGAACTCGGCGAGGACCGCCCGGCGGTCCGCCTCGTCGAAGAGGTGCGGGAAGGAGCTGCCGAGACAGACGACGGCGTCGTAACGGCCGTCGAGATTGTCCCCGAGCCCACGCCAGTCCGTGTGGATGATCTCGAAGCTCTGGCCCTCGCGCTGGGCGTTGACCGCCGCCCGCTTGAGCATTTCCTGGCTGCCGTCGACCGCCGTCACGTCGAATCCGGCCTCGGCGAGGCTGACCGAGTGGAAACCCGTGCCGGCCGCCGCGTCGAGGACCCGCCGGGCTTCGGCCTCCTTCAGCAGCTCGACGAAGAAGTTGTTCTCGCTCGCCTTGCGGCGGTCCCAGTCGATGAGATCGTCCCAGCGATCCACCAGCGTCGGCTTGTACTGACCCGTGTACTCCTCCGGTGCCACCTGCCCGGATATCGTGGCGCCGGCCGCGAAGTCCGTCGAACTTTCCGTCATCGTCATCTCTCTGGTCGGAGGGGGATTGCGGTGAGCGGCACCGGTGTGTGCCGCTCACCGTTCAGGTCAGGCGAACTTCTTCTGGAAGTCCCGGTATTTGGCGCCGAGTTCCTCGGCCCAGCCGGCGGTGTCGTCGAGCTTCATGGTGCGGCACTCGTAACCGATCAGCCGCTTCATGATCGCCATTTCGGGTTCGGTGAAGGTCACCGTGCCGTCGTCGTCGATCCGCTCGATGCCGTCGGCGCGCTGGCAGACCTCGTTCAGGCGGATGGCGTCGTCGAGCGTCAGGGACGCGTCGAGGTCGACCGTGCCGCCCTCGGCGCCCACCCGGACCGGGTAGCCGCCGGGCAGGCCGGCGGGGGCCGGGGCGTGGGCGAGGACGCCGCTGTCCGTGGCCATGCCGATGAGGACCCTGGCCGCGGAGGAGGCGGTGAGCAGTTGCCCGTCGATGCCGCCGAGGCGTTTCAGCGCCCCGTCGAGCTGGGCGAAGACCGCGGTGTGGGCGATGTCCTCGCCGACCGGCCCGCCGCCCGAGCGGACGCTGAGGTGGTAGGCGCCCTTCCCGGCGTCGCCGAACCGCGGCACGTAGTGGCTGAAGTAGTGCTGGGCGACCAGACGCAGTTCCAGGTCGGCCGGGTCCGCGCCGAGGAGGTTCGCGAAGCCGTAGGTCAGGGCCGGGACGATGTTGGCGACGTTGCCGACGCCGATCGTCGGGGCGAGGCCGACCTTGTCGAGTACGGGCCCCACCGCGTCGGGGAAGGCCGCGTTGACGACCCGGGCGTCGGTGCCGGACGCCCGTACCGCCTGCATCAGGAGGTGGTTGAGCGTGAGGTGCATCGGCAGCCAGGGGCCGAACTGGGCCTCGTCGAGCTCCTCGAACGTCTCCTTGGGCAGGCCCGTGATGACCCGCCACGACTGGAGCGAGGCGCCCATGAAGATGATGTCGGGACGCACCCGGGCGAGCGTCTCCGCCGTCGCGTCGATGTCGTACAGGTCGATGTGGACCGCGTCGACCTCACCGATCAGGCCCAGGTTCGTGGCGGTGAAGCGCGCGAGGTTGCCCCGCCTGCGGGCGGTCTCGACGTCGCGCCCGGCGAGCACCACCCTATTGGTGGCCGGATTGCCCAGCAGCATATTGAGCACACGGGACGACAGGTCGCCCATGCCCAGCAACATGATGAGCGGCTTCTTCCCGGCCGTGCTCTGCGCCGTGCTCTTCATCAACAGCTCTGCTCCATTTCGTCCACTCCGTTCATGTCTCCCACTGCCCCCGGCTCCCGCCGCCAATCAGCGCGGATAGCAGCCGTTGTCGGCGCGCAGCAGCGCCCCGGTGAGGGTCTTGGACTGGTCGCTCAGGAGGTAGGCGCAGACATTGGCCACGTCCTCGGGGAGGATGTCCCCGTCGAGCTGCTCCTGGCGCTTGTACTCGGCATAGCGGTAGTCGGGAATGCGGTCGGCTATCGCGGTATTGACGATGAGGCCGGGCGAGACGACATTGACGCGGATGTACGGGGCGAAGTTCATCGCGTTGGACTTGGTGAGGCCGATGACACCGGCCTTGACCGTGCCGTAGAGCGCATCGGAGCTGCCGACCTCTCCGGCGACCGACGCCAGGTTGACGATCGCGCCGCGCCGCTTCTCGGGCAGCAGGTGTCCGGCGAAGCGGCGGGACAGCCAGATCGGGCCCATGACGTTGACGCCGATGACCCGCTCCATCGTGGCGTCGTCGTAGTCCCAGACGGGCTGTCCCAGGTAGAGACCGGCGTTGTTGACCAGACCGGTCACGTCGGGGTGGTCGGCGAGGACGCGGTCCATGAAGGCGTCGCAGGCCGCGTGGTCGGCGACGTCGCAGACGTGGGTTTCGAGCGGGCGGTCGGCGTGCTCGTCGGCGAGCGCCTTGAGGGCCGGCTCGTCGATGTCGCAGGCGATGACGGTCATGCCGTCGTCCAGGCACCGGCGCACCAGGGCCCGGCCCACTCCGTTGGCGCCGCCGGTGACGATGACCTTATTGATGCTCACTGTGCTGCCTCCAGGGCGGGCTGTACGCGGAATTGGTCGAGGTGCTCGTAGAAGGGGCGGCAGTAGTCGGCGAATTCGCGCAGATGCGGCTTCTCCTCGTAGGAGAAGCGGTATTTGCGCTCGGGTCGCTGGAATCCGCTGCTGGAGGTGACATCGGTGTGCCAGCCGCTCCAGGTCGACCATTCGGCGCGTTCGCCCGAGGACCAGGTGAGCGCTTCCGGCATGAAGGGGATGCCGGCCGCGTCGCAGTATGCGGCGATGGTGCCGCCGGGGTTCCGGGCCAGATCGGCCGCGTTGATGACGACCGGTGTCGTGCCGGTCGATTCGCGGACGGTGTCGAAGAGGCGCGCGAGCTGCTCGTATCCGAGTACTTCGCGTGTCACGCCGGGGTGGACGGTGGCGTGGGAGAGCACGGCCTCCTCGGGGTCCCGGATGAGGAAGGTGTTGACCTGCCCGAGCAGGTATTCCGGGTCGGCCAGCAGGTGGTCGAGCGCGTGATAGGGGAAGTCCTTGTGGAATACGGGCCGTTCCAGCCGGGCCCGTTCCATCATCTCCTTGACGTCCGGATAGGTCTGCGGATGGTCCGGGTCGGGGTTCTTGTGGGGGATCTCGGCGCGTTCCTCGTGCATGAAGAACACATAGGCGAAGGCTTCGTGGAAGACCTTGAAGTCGCCGCGTTCCATGAACGAGCGCTCCAGCGCCGTCGACATCGACCGTGGATGGCTCCACAGGGCGATTGATGTGTGCATTGGGCGTTCTCCCGAACTCGTTCGTCGTGCTGATGTGCTCTCGCGGGCGTGGCTATCCGATGGATCCCGACACCAGGAGCGCGTCCTCGCGGGGCGGGGCCAGCTCCAATTGGTGTGCCACGAAGTCGATGAGCCGTCGGGTGTTCTGGATGACCTCGCTGTAGGTGCTCACGAAGGACCCGTAGCTGGCGAATTCCTCGGGCGCCATGCCGTACGGGGTGATGGCCCGGTGGAATGAGGGCAGGCGCATCAGCTTCTCCTCCACGGCCGGCGGCACGTCCCGGTCGATCGCGTCGGCGTCGAAGCCCTGGAACTCGCCGTCGCGGCGCATGATGTCGGCGATGAACTGGGGCTTGCAGGTATAGGCGATGGCGCCGCCCGCGCTCTGTTCCAGGTGCATGCTCAGCGAGGACATTCCCTGGTCCGGGTCGTCGGCCTCCAGGCTCGACAGCAGCATCTTCACCGGGATCCCGTCCTCCTGGATCATCCGGTGGATGCGCTTCGCCACCGCGATCTCCGCCCAGCGGATCTCGGTGGGGCTCAGCTCGATGCCCCTGGTGGCGGCCTCGACCCGCAGGTCGCCCTGCGATCCGAACCGTCCGATCATGTGGGTGAAGACGGCGCGCCACCGCGTGGTGTCCGTGCCCTCGCCGCGGGCCTGCTCCAGGCCCGCCTGGACGGCGCGGGCGCAGGAGACGAACTGCGGGACGGTGTAGGAGAGGGTGCTGTTGATGGAGATGCCGCGGGCGACCAACTGCCGTACGACGTCGTAGCCCTGGAGCGTGCCCGGCACCTTGACCATGAGGTTCGGTGCCTTGCGGGCGAGCCGCAGCGCCTGGTCGAGCATGCGCTCGGCGTCGAACATGTGGCGCGGGTCGAGCTGGCCCGACACCCAGCCGTACCGCCCGTCGGTGGCCTGCCACAGGGGCAGCATCGCGGCGGCGGCGCGGCCCACGGCCTCCTCGTAGAGGAGCGCGAACGTCCCTTCGATGTCGGGTGACTCCTGACATCGGATCTGTTCCCGGATCTCGGCGGCCCAGAGGTCGGGGGCGGCCAGGACGCTCTTGGCGACCAGTGAGGGGTTGGTGGTGACGCCGCGGACGAGGGTGCCGGCGGGCCGGGTGGGGATCAGGAAGCGGTCGAGTTGGGCGGCCCAGCGTCCGCGCGCGGCCTCGTCCGGTGCCCCTTCGAGGAAGGAGCCGCGCCAGCGCGGGAAGTCCAGGGGCGAGGAGTCCCACCAGATTTCGGCGGACGGGTGGGTCTGCTGAAGTTGTTCCAGGATGCTCAGCACGTGCCGTGTACCCTTTCTGGGCTCTGTTGAGGCGGCCTCGGCTAATAGGCGGCCCTTCTTTCGCCGCCGGTCCGCTGTGCCGTCGCTCGGGCGTGCCACGCGTCGAGGAGCGCGGGGAGCCGCTCCATCGAGGGGAAGGTGACGGCCCCGGCGTCGCGCAGCGGCCCGTCGGTGCCGCTCCCGGGTGGCGCGTATCCGAAGACGGTCATGCCGGCCGCCACCCCCGCCCGCACCCCGACCAGGCTGTCCTCCACGACCGCGCACCGCTCGGGGGCGACCCCCATGTCCGCGGCCGCGTGGCGGAAAAGGCCGGGGTCCGGTTTCCAGGCGCCGACTTCGTAGGCGCTGTAGATGCGGTCCTCGAAATAGGGCAGCAGTCCGGTGAGTCCGAGCGTGAGGCGGATCTTCTCGGCCGGTGCGCTGGACGCCGTGCAGAACGGGAGGGCGAGTGCGAGCAGGACCTGTTCGACATTCGGCACCGCCCGCAGCTCCGCGGAGAACGCGAGGGCCGTGCGCCGGCGGAATTCGGGAATGAAGGTGTCCGGCAGCGGGCGGCCGAGGCGGTCGCCCAACTCCGCGACCCATTCCGCGACTTTCCGTCCCCGTATCAGCGGAAGGGCGTCCTCGTGCGCGATGGCCAGGCCGGCTTCCGCCGCCATCGCGCGCATCACCTGTGCGCTGAGTACCTCGCTGTCAACGAGCACACCGTCACAGTCGAAGATGACGAGACAGTCGGGCATCGGCAGGGCCTTTCCTTTCCGTCCGGGCCCGCGCCCGGCGCAGGCGGTCGGCCCAGCGAATCAGCACCGCCTAACGGTTCCCTACTTTTTGGATTACGACGGCCCGCGGCCGGTACGAGCAGGCCGCCCCTGACCTGCGAGGCGACCGGCCCGGGGGGCTCTCGGGGCGGCCGGCCCGGGCGCCGGTGGCCGCCGCCCGGGGCCCCGCCGGGCGGTGCGGAAAGCCGAGGCGTATACCCAGCCTTCCGGAGCTCGATCTATGAACATGATCACGATGCGTGCACATGGCATCCAGGCCGTCGGCTGACTATCGTTCCCCCAAGAAACAAACCGCCCAGGCGGTTTATGAGCAATGGCTCGGGGTACGTCCCGGCTCTCCCCCACACCGAAAGTCCTTCCCCCACACCCCGAAAGCGGAGATCCCCTTGGTCGGCCACGCCGCTCCACGGTCCGGGAATTCGACGGAGTTCGCAGTTCTCGGGCCGCTCACCGCCTGGGACGACGGCGTGGTCGAACTTCCCACCGCCCCCAAGACCCGGCAGCTCCTGGCCCTGCTGCTGATCAACGCCAACTCGCCCGTGCCGCTGGAGGCGTGCCTCGACGAGCTATGGCCCTCCGGCGCCCCCCGCAGCGCCGTGCAGAGCGTGCACACGCGTGTGTTCCACATCCGTCAGGCCCTCGCGGCGGCGCCGTCCGTCGGCTCGCTGGAGGCCGCCAAGCACATGCTCTCGACGCGGCCTCTGGGCTACCGGCTGCGGGTGACACGGGGCTCGCTCGACCTGGCGCGGCTCGACGAGTCGCTGGAGGAGGCGCGCCTGGCCCAGGCGGCGGGCGACGACCGTCGGCTCTCAAGGGTGCTGCGGGCCGTCCTCGGTCTGTGGCGCGGGCCCACCCTGGTGGACGTGCGGCCCGGGCCCCAGCTCCAGGCGGCCGTCGCCGGGCTGGAGGAGCGGCGGCTGACCGCGCTGGAACAGTGCGTGGAGACCGAGCTCCGCCTGGGTCTCCACCACGAGCTGCTCTTCGAGCTGGGCGCGCTCGTCGCGCAGTACCCCACCCATGAGAACCTGCACGCCCAGTACATGATCGCGCTGTACCGCTCGGGCCGCGTCGGCCAGTCGCTGGAGATCTACCACCTGCTGCGCGACGCGCTCCGCGACGAGCTCGGCATCGAGCCGTCGCCCAGGCTCAGGCGCCTGCAGTCCGACGTCCTCACGGCCAGCCCGGCTCTCGACGTCGCGGCACTGCCCGGCTCGGAGCTGTCATTGAACCTCCGGGGTGTGTGAGGACCCCCGCCTCACACACCCCGGAGCATCGTCATGCGAACCGCTCAGTCGTTGGGGACGACCGGATAGCGCGGGGTGCCCTCTTCCATCTGCCGCAGCGCGTCCTTGCGCTCGCGCTTGGAGAGGCGGTCGATGTAGAGCCGGCCGTAGAGGTGGTCGGTCTCGTGCTGGAGGCAGCGGGCGAAGTAGCCGGTGCCCTCGACGCGGATGGGGTTGCCCTTGGTGTCCTGACCGCGCACGACCGCGTAGTCGGGGCGGGCCAGGGAGGCGTAGGCCGTCGGGACGGACAGGCACCCCTCGTTGGAGTCGTCCAGCACCCGGCGGTCGGCCGGCAGGTCCTCCAGGACGGGGTTGCACACCGTGCCCACGTGCCGGACGCCCTCGTCGTCCATGCAGTCGTAGACGAAGACCTTGAGGTCGACACCGATCTGGTTGGCGGCCAGGCCCACGCCCTCGGCCGTGCGCTGGCTGGCGAACATGTCGTCGACGAGCTGCGCGAGCTTGTCGTCGAACTCGGTGACGTCCTTGCACTCGCGGTGCAGCACCGGATTGCCGACAACCGTGATCGGTCGGGACGTGCCGCGCTCGCGGTGCGCGAGCTCGCGCTCCTCGCAGTCCTCGGTGTCCACGATGAACCCGTCGTTCACCGGCTGCTCAATCTCTTGCTGCGCCATGTCCGCCGTTATGCCTCTCTCAAAACCCAAAAGGATGTGCCTGTACAGGGTACGGGCGGCCGCGCGGAGCCGTCAGCAGACTTCTTCCAGATCGCGCCACTCGCGCGTATCGGGGCTGTCCGCGACCCAGCCGTCCAGCAGGCCCCGGACGAGCCCGGCCGGCGCGGCGATGCCGCACTCGCGCTCGGGCACCCACAGCGAGCCCGAACCGGCCGTGCGGTGGCCCAGCGGCCCCGGGTGACCCGGCTCGCTGTGGTCGTGCGGGTCCAGGTGCTCGCCGTCGCCCTCGTCGCTGGGCATCCGGCTCTCCGAGCAGGTGCGGCACAGCAGTCTCACGGAGGAGGACCAGTCCTCGGCGGCGAAGCCCGCGTCGGCCGCGAGCCGCTCCAGGGCGTCCCGGTCGCCCTCGGTCGCGGCCTCCAGGAGGACGACCCAGGTGGGGACGGGCGAGGGGGCCCACAGCTCGATCTCGTCGAAGACGGGATAGGCGGGCCCGGCGGCGGTGACCCGCTCGCCGTGCGGAACGCCGTCGTGCAGCACGACCTCGCCCCAGCGGCGCCCGGAGGACGGCAGCGGGATGGAGAGCACCTCCATCCGGGCCGGGTCGAGCCGGCGGCCCCAGACGACCTCCGCCTCGCCCTCCGGCGAGAGCCGTACGGCCGCGCTGCCCAGCTCCATGCCCACCGGCTCACCGGCCGGGCTGCCCTCGCCGGGCACCCGCAGCCCGTACGCCTGCCAGGCGCGGCGGGCCAGCGGCCAGTCCTGGAGGGCGGTGGCGGCGATTCCGACGTTCCACCAGTCGGGGGCGCCGGCCTCGCGGTCCAGCAGCGCGACGGCCCGCAGGCCGGCGGCGCGGGCCTGCTCCCAGTCGTGGCGGAACTTGTGCAGCAGGGCGAGGTTGAACCACGACTCCGACAGCCACGGCTCCATGTCGGCCGCGCGCGTCAGCAGCGCGCCCGCGTCCTCGTACCGGCCGTCGCCGATCAAAGTGAAAGCGCGGTCGGTGGCCTGCCGCCACGAGGCGGAAGGCCGATGCCGTACCTTGCCGAAGATCCTCACGATTCCCGCCTGCCGGTTTCTGCGTGCGACCACGCCGGATGACCCAGGTGACGGCCGCCGTCCTCCCTGACGGACAACCTGCCACATCTCACGTGCTCCGGGAAGCTGCGCCCACCACTCCTCCTTGC
This sequence comes from Streptomyces sp. NPDC023527, assembly GCF_055560115.1. Lineage (NCBI taxonomy): Bacteria > Bacillati > Actinomycetota > Actinomycetes > Kitasatosporales > Streptomycetaceae > Streptomyces > Streptomyces sp. NPDC023527. The sequence goes on along the minus strand of NZ_JBVHJJ010000009.1, from coordinate 337,198 downwards.
CGACGGCGGCGCGTCCGACACCCCCCGAAGTCTGCGTTCTTCACGTTCGCGTTCTTCGTTCCGCATGTCTTTCTCTTCGCATCCAACCATGCCCCTTTGGACGCCCGCTCATTACCCGTGGGTTCAGCCGTCCACTCCGGTTTCGCCGGACTCCTACGGGTCCGTGGGCGCCGGGGGCCCGCCCCGCGCCAGCACCCGCCCCAGGGCCTCCACCACGCGTGGATCATGATCGCGGGCGGTGGCCAGCCGCAGCCGCTCCAGGGCCAGCAGCGGGCCGCAGACCCTGTCGCCCGTGAGGTCGTCGAAGGCATTGACGGTGCGGACGATACGGGCGGTGAGCGGCTGCTCCCGATAGGGGTCCGCCTGGCGCTCCACCACCACCGCCACATCGGCCGGCACCCCGGTCTGGCGGACCACGGCCCCGCCCAGCAGGGCGATGCGGCGGCGCTCGGCGGGCGCCAGCGGCTCGGTCGCCCCGGCGGGCACGGGGTCGACGAGGGAGAGCTGGCCGATGTCGTGCATCAGCGCCGCGTACTCCAGAACGGTGAGGTCCGCCTCGGACAGGCCCAGCTCACGCCCGGTGGCCCGGCTCAGCGCCGCGACGCGGCGGGCGTGCCCGGCCGGGGTGTGCCCCGCGATCTCGGTGGACCGGGCCAGCGAGGCGATCGTCTGGTGGCAGGTGGCGCGCACGGCCGTGTAGCGCCGGAAGGACAGCTGGGTGAGCAGCAGGGGCAGGCAGAACACCGGCAGCGCCCACAGCCCGGCGACGGCGACGGCCAGCGCCATGACGACGCCGGTCGCGCAGATCGCGGTGCCGATGCCGGGCAGGGCGCGCAGCTCGTCGCGGAGCGCGGGGCCGTAGGGGCCGCCGGTGCGGGCGCGGGCGAGCGTGGCGGCGACGACGGCGTCGCACAGGGCGGTGAGGACGAGGAGGAGCAGCAGGAAGGGCGCGTAGTACGGGCTGTGGCCGGGCCAGCGGTCGAGGGCGCCGGTGTTGTGCAGGGGCTGGAAGCAGGTGGCGGCGAAGCAGGTGGTCAGCAGGCGGCGCGCGAGGTGGTCGCGGGCGGGCGGCCGGCCGAGGGCGCCGGCGAGCGTGGCGGCGAGGACGACGGCGACGGCCTGCGCCACGCCGTGCGCGGTGGGCTGTCCGCCGACCTCGCCGAGCAGCGCGTAGGCGAGCGCCCCCGCGGCGCCCACGGGCGCGGTCTCGCGGGCCTCGGTGGCGGCCGCGGGGTGGCCGCGCCGGGCCGCCTCGCCGAGTGCGATCAACGTTCCGTAGGCGAGTGCGACTTGGGGCTGGACGACGCCGTGCCAGGCGGTCCAGGCGAGCGCGGCCAGGGCGACGGTCCCGGCGGCGGCGTGCAGACAGGGGGCGGCGAGGGCGCCCGGAGACCGTGGTCGTGCCGTCATCGCCCCTCGCCACCGTGAACAGTCGCTCCGGTGACCGAATCCCGTGCAGAAGGGACGTTTCCGCTTTGCAGAATTATGCGTTCCGCGAGTTCGAGGCCCTCGGAGGTGACCCCGGGATGCCAGCCGTGGCGGTCGAGGGCCTCCGCGAGCGCGGCGACCATGCGGGGGTCGAACTGCGTCCCGGCACAGCGGTGGAGCTCGGCGAGGGCGGTCGGCACCGGGCGGGCGCGGCTGTAGCTGCGGGTGGAGGTCATGGCGTCGAACGCGTCGGCGACGGCCACGATCCGGGCGAACTGGGGAATCTGACGACCTTTCAGTCCGTAGGGGTAACCACTGCCGTCCAGCCGCTCGTGGTGATGCAGGATCGCCGCGCGCGCCTCGTCCAGGAAGCCGATGCCGCGCACCATCTCGTGCCCGTACTCCGGATGCAGTTCGATCACGCGCCGCTCCTCCGGGGTGAGCGGGCCGTCCTTGCGCAACAGGCGGGTGGGGACGCCGAGTTTGCCGACGTCGTGCAGGATGCCGGCGAAGCGCAGGGCCTCCAGCCGCTCACCGCCCATGCCCAGCTCGCGGGCGATCAGCACGGAGGCGCGCCCCACGCGCTCGCTGTGGCCGCGCGTGTACTGGTCCTTGAGGTCGACGGCCTGCACCAGGGCGCGGATGGTGGCCTGGTGGGCGGCGCGCTCGCGTTCGTAGCGGTCCAGGAACCAGGCGGAGACCGACATGGGCAGCAGGACGAGCAGCGCCGAGGCGGGCCCGTAGGCGCTGCGCCAGAGCACCGCCGTCATCAGCCCCGTCGGCCCGTGGACGAGCACCGGCAGCAGCGAGCCGGGCAGCATGCCGCGCCAGGCCACGCCCGGCGGACGGCGCTCGGCGGTGACGCGGACCACGCCGTCGAGCGCGGCGGCGGCGAGCGAGAAGGTGAGCGCGGCGATCAGGGCGGGCGGCAGTGCCGCCGGGAAGCCGCCGCCCCGGCCCGGCACGGCGAGGGCGAAGGCGTACGAGGCGGCGCACGCGGCGAGCGAGAGCTGGGCCGCGTGCCACAGCCGCCGCACCCATACCGGGGCCTGCTCCACGCGGCCGACGAGCGCGCCCGGAACGGCGACCAGCGCCGCCGCGGCGGGCGGCAGCAGGAACGCGCCGGCGAGCAGCACGGGCAGTGTCAGCGTGCGGCGGGGCAGCCGCTCGCAGACCGCGCAGACCAGCGCGAGCGAGGCGACCACACCCCAGGGCACGGCCGCCGCCGAGCGCAGGGCGGGCGCCGCACAGAGGGCGGCGGCCAGAACGGCGCACGTGATACAGGCGCGCGCCGACGCCGGAAGTGCCCACATGGCGCGACCTCCCCGTCCTGTTCGGATAGCGGCAAGCTTGCCGTCAGGAAGGGGAGAATAGGCTCAGAACGGGCTCGGGAACGGCGCATTCGGGTATTACCCCGCCCGCAGCGAGCGGATGCACACCTTCGGGTGATGTTCGCCGGGGAGGGCGTTTGCCTGCCCGAAACGGGCCGCCGGACGACGCTTCCGTCCCGGTATGTCCGGGGTTGGTTCAGTCCTGCGCGACCGGGGGCGCGGCGGCCTCCGCCGCCCTCGCCTCGGCCACGACGTCCTGCTCGGGCACCGACTGCCCGGAGCGGATCAGCTCGATCCGGCCCATGACCTTGGACCGCAGATCGGCGGGGACGTCGTCATGGCCGCAGCAGCGCTTGACGAGCTTCTTCACCGCCTGTTCCAGGCCGTACTTCTCCAGGCACGGGGAGCACTCGTCGATGTGCACCTCGAACTTGGCGCAGTCGCCGTCGGGCATCTCGTGGTCGAGGAACTCGTAGAGATGATCGAGGACCTCGGAGCAGTCCGTCTCGTGCGGATCTCCGCAGCTCATGAGTCCGAGCCTTTCCGATTGTGCGACTCGTCGGAACCATTCGGCGCCGGGGCGGTGCCCGCCGGGACCAGACCGCGCTCGCGGGCGTAGTCCTCCAGCATGCCGCGCAGCTGGCGGCGGCCGCGGTGCAGCCGGGACATGACCGTGCCGATGGGCGTACCCATGATGTCCGCGATCTCCTTGTACGCAAAGCCCTCCACGTCCGCGAGATAGACCGCTATGCGGAATTCCTCGGGGATGGCCTGAAGGGCCTCCTTGACATCGGAGTCGGGCAGGTGGTCCAGGGCCTGGGACTCGGCGGAGCGCAGACCGGTCGACATGTGCGACTCGGCGCGCGCGAGCTGCCAGTCCTCGATCTCCTCCGACGCGCTGCGCAGCGGCTCACGCTGCTTCTTGCGGTAGGAGTTGATGAACGTGTTGGTCAGGATGCGGTACAGCCACGCCTTGAGGTTCGTACCGTCACGGAACTGGTGGAAGGACGCGTACGCCTTGGCGTAGGTCTCCTGCACCAAGTCCTCGGCGTCGGCGGGATTGCGCGTCATGCGCAGGGCGGCCGAGTACATCTGGTCGAGGAAGGTCAGAGCGTCCCGCTCGAAGCGGGCGTTGCGCTCGGCGGTGCTTTCCCCACCGGTGGCGCTGTTCTTGGTCCCCTCGTCGGTCCCGGCGACCGGACCCACCTCCTCCAACAGCATGGCGGAACCGGATGCGGAACCGCTCGAATCGGAGAATAGACGACGATCCGGCCCGTCCGCCGCTCCAGCCGGGGCGGGCTGCGCCACATGCACCGCCGACCATCCCAGGTCAGCCGTCTGCGGGCGGGACAGGCATGCGGTCGAACCCATGCGGCGAGCTCCCATTCCTCTGTCGTGCCGGTCTTCCAGATGATCTGCACAACAGCCGGACGCCGTGGCGCATTCCCGGAACGCGGACACGGGCCGCGAGAGGACCGAACGGGTCAGCCGCGCAGCCCCGCGAGCCACCCGACGACGGCGTGCGTGATCACCGCGAGCGCCTCCTTCTGCCCCGTGACAGCCTTCTTCGGCACGGCGAATCCATGATCCGCGTCCGGTACGGGCACGAGCTCGGTGCCCACCGGGAACTCCTCGGGCCGCCCGAAGGGATCCTTGGCGCCCTGGACGACGAGCGTCGGCAGACCGGTGCCGGTCAGCTCGTCCGCGCGGGACTTCTCCGGCTTCCCCGGCGGATGCAGCGGGAAACTGAGCGCGAGGACGCCGGCCGCGCCCAGCTCACCGGAGGTGCGGCAGGCGACCCGGGCCCCCGCGCTGCGCCCGCCGGCGACGACCGGCAGCCCGACGTCCGCGAGCGCGGGCCACAGGGCCCGCCAGGCGACGTCCAGCGTCTTCGGCGCGGGCGCGACCTTCCGCCCGGCCACGCGCCAGGGCTGCTCGACGAGGGCGACGGTGACGTGGTGCGCCGGCAGCGCGGCGGCGACGGCCTGGAGATCCCTGGCCTCCACGCCACCGCCGGCGCCGTGCCCGACGGCGAGGACGAGGCGCGGGCGGGGGGCGCGGTACCAGTGGATACGGGCGTCGCCGGCGGGGGTGGGGACGATGTCGATCACGGGTCCATCTTGCACCGGGGCTCCGCCCGGATCCTGGTCCTCAAGCGTCGGCCGGGCTGGATTCCGGCCCGTCCGGCACTGAGGACACCAGGGCTCAGAACAGCGTCGCCTCCTCCGGCGCCTCCAGCTCCGTCGGCAGCTCCGGTCCGTTGTTACGGACATCGCTGACCGCCGTCGTCACCGGATACGCCCGGACAAGGCCGGCCGGCGGCGCGACCAGCAGCCCCCGCAGGTCCTCCGGATCCGTACGCCCCGGATCCAGCCACGCGTCCCACCGGTCCGGCGGAAGCCACAGCGGCATCCGCGGGTGGATCTCCGCCAGTGACCGCGGCCCGCCCTCCCCGCCGCCCGGGGCGAACGGCTCCGGATCGGCCTCGGTCGTGATCACCGAGCAGGTGGCCCACCAGGCCTGGGGGTGGTCCCCCGGCAGCCCCGGATCCCGCCAGAACTCGTACAGACCGGCCATCGCCATGACCGACCCGTCCGCCGGGGTCACGAAATACGGCTGCTTGCGGGCCCGCTTCCGGCGGCCGCGCTCCTCCAGCTCGCGCTCCCCCGCGCCGGTGACCCACTCGTAATACCCGTCGGCCGGTATCAGGCAGCGGCGGGCCTCGAAGGCGCGCCGGTAGGACGGCTTCTCGTGGACCGTCTCCGCCCGCGCGTTGATCATCTTCGCGGCGCCCTCGGGCGACTTCGCCCACGAGGGAACCAGCCCCCAGCGCAGCGGGCGCAGCTGGCGAACCGGACCGCGGTCCCTGGCGTCTTTAAGAGGACGTTCGAGCACCGCGTACACGCTCTTCGTCGGCGCCACGTTCCAGTCCGGAGCGAGCGTCTCCGCCGGATCCCACTTCTCGACCTCGAAGACCCCCACGAGGTCCTGGGGGCTCCGGCTCGCCGCATATCGACCACACATGTTCGCCACCCTGCCACGGACCCTTCAGGAGCCGCGCACAAATGGACAGCACCGCCGCCACCGACCTGTGGGACCGCGTCCTCGCGACCCAGCCCGACCCCGCCACCTGGCTGGTGGTGGTCACCGGGGTCGTCGCGCTGGCGGCGGTCGCCCCGCGCGGCGTCTGGCTGATCAGCCGCAACGCCGTCACCATCGCCCACGAGGGCGGCCACGGTCTCGTCGCCCTGCTCAGCGGCCGCCGCCTGGAAGGCATCCGGCTGCACTCCGACACCTCGGGCCTGACCGTCTCGCGTGGCAAACCGACCGGTCTCGGCATGATCCTGACCGCGGCCGCCGGTTATCCCGCCCCTTCGCTGCTCGGTCTCGGCGGGGCCTGGCTGCTGGCGGCGGGCCACATCACGGCGCTGCTGTGGGGCGCGACCGCGCTGCTCGTCGCGCTGCTGCTGATGGTCCGCAACGCCTTCGGCGTGCTGACCGTCGTGGCCAGCGGCGCCGCGTTCGTGCTGGTCTCCTGGCTGACCGGCCCGGCCGTACAGGCGCTGTTCGCCTACGGGGTGGTCTGGTTCCTGCTGCTGGGCGGGGTCCGGCCGGCCTTCGAGCTCCAGGCCAAGCGGCGCCACGGCGGGGCACCGGACTCCGACGCCGACCAGCTGGCCCGGCTCACGAACCTGCCCGCGGTGATCTGGCTGGGCTTCTTCCATGTCGTATCGCTGTGCGCGCTGACCGGAGGAGGGCGATGGCTGCTCGGCCTGTGACGCGGTACAAGCCACTAAGGTAAAGACATGACCGAGAGCCCCGCGCACACCGACCTCTGGCCCGCCCCCCTCGCCACGGGGGCCGTCGAAGCGACCGTCACCGTGCCCGGATCGAAATCGGTCACCAATCGCGCGCTCGTCCTCGCCGCCCTCGCGGCCGAGCCCGGCTGGGTGCGCCGGCCGCTGCGCTCCCGCGACACCCTGCTGATGGCCGAGGCGCTGCGCGCCATGGGCGTCGGCATCGAGGAGACGGTCTCCTCCAGCTCCTCCGGCGCGGGCGCCGACGCGGGCGACGCCTGGCGGGTCATCCCCGTCGGCCTGCGCGGCCCGGCCACCGTGGACGTCGGCAACGCCGGCACGGTCATGCGCTTCCTGCCGCCGGTAGCCACCCTCGCCGACGGCCCCATCCGCTTCGACGGCGACCCGCGCAGCTACGAGCGCCCGCTGCACGGCGTGATCGACGCGCTGCGCGCCCTCGGCGCCCGGGTCGACGACAACGAGCGCGGCGCGCTGCCGCTGACCGTGCACGGCGGCGGGGCGCTGGACGGCGGCACGGTCGAGATCGACGCGTCCTCCTCCTCGCAGTTCGTCAGCGCGCTGCTGCTGTCGGGGCCGCGCTTCAACCAGGGTGTCGAGGTGCGCCACGTCGGCGCCGTCCTGCCGTCCATGCCGCACATCCGGATGACCGTGGACATGCTGCGGATGGCCGGCGCGCAGGTGGACACCCCCGAGTCCGGCGGCGAGCCGAACGTCTGGCGGGTCTCCCCCAGCGCCCTGCTCGGCCGGGACATCGTCGTCGAGCCCGACCTGTCCAACGCCGCGCCGTTCCTGGCGGCGGCCCTGGTCACCGGCGGCCGGGTCACCATCCCCGACTGGCCCGAGCGCACCACGCAGCCGGGCGACGCGCTGCGCGACATCTTCACCGCCATGGGCGGCAGCTGTGAGCTGTCCGAGGCCGGGCTGACCTTCACCGGCACCGGCCGGATCAAGGGCATCACCGCCGACCTGCACGAGGTCGGCGAGCTGACCCCGGTGATCGCCGCCGTCGCGGCGCTCGCCGACTCCGAGTCCCTCCTGAGCGGCATCGCCCACCTGCGGCTGCACGAGACGGACCGGCTGGCCGCGCTGGCCAAGGAGATCAACGAGCTCGGCGGCGACGTCACCGAGACCGAGGACGGGCTGCGCATCCGCCCGCGCCCGCTGCACGGCGGTGTCTTCCACACCTACGAGGACCACCGGCTGGCCACCGCCGCCGCCGTCATCGGCCTCGCCGTCGACGGCGTCCAGGTGGAGAACGTCGCGACCACCGCGAAGACCCTGCCCGACTTCCCGGCCCTGTGGACCGGGATGCTGGGGCACGTCGCCGGGGCGACGACGGTGCCGAGAGCCTGAGAGAGCGGAAGAGCACCATGCGCCGCTACGGCAAGAACCCCGACGAGGACGACATCCGCGTCCGCCCCAACCGCAAGGGCAACCGCCCCCGCACCAACATCCGCCCCAAGCACGAGGACGCCGCCGAGGGCTTCGTCCTCACCGTCGACCGCGGCCGGCTGCACGTCCTCGTGGAGGACCGCACCATCATCGCGATGAAGGCGCGGGAGCTGGGCCGCAAGGGCGCCGTGGTCGGCGACCGGGTCGCGGTCGTGGGCGATCTGAGCGGCGCCAAGGACACCCTGGCGCGGATCGTGCGGGTCGAGGAGCGCTCCTCCGTGCTGCGCCGTACCGCCGATGACGACGATCCGTACGAGCGCGTGGTGGTCGCCAACGCCGACCAGCTCGCCATCGTCACCGCCCTCGCCGATCCGGAGCCGCGGCCGCGCCTGATCGACCGCTGTCTGGTGGCGGCGTTCGACGCGGGCCTGGAACCACTGCTCGTTCTGACGAAGTCCGACCTCTCCTCGCCGGACAAACTGCTGGAGTCCTACGGCGCGCTGGGCGTCCCCCATGTGGTCACGAGCCGGGAGGAGCTGTACGCCGAGGGCGGGGCGGCCGCCGCCGAGCGGGTCCGCGAGCGGCTGCGGGACCGGGTCACCGCGTTCGTGGGGCACTCCGGCGTCGGCAAGACCACCCTCGTCAACGCGCTGGTCCCGGACCGGCAGCGGGCCACCGGCGTGGTCAACGCGGTCACCGGCCGGGGCCGCCACACCACGACGTCCGCACTGGCCCTGCCGCTGCCCGGCGGGACGGGCTGGGTCATCGACACCCCGGGCGTACGGTCCTTCGGCCTGCACCACGTCGACCCCTCGCGCGTCATCAACGCCTTCCCCGACCTGGTGCCGGGCACGGAGGGCTGCCCGCGCGCGTGCAGCCACGACGAGCAGGACTGCGCGCTCGACCAGTGGGTGGCCGACGGCCACGCCGACCCGCAGCGGCTGTACTCACTGCGGCGGTTGCTCGCGACAAGGGAGCGGCGCGAAGGCGACTGATCGCCTACGTTTGCGGATGACCGTCAGCGGCAAGGGCATGAGCACACCGGACGGGCGGCGGTCACCGAGACGCGGGAGGCAAACTGATGGCGTGGCTGCTGGTGGTGGTCGCCGGTCTGCTGGAAACCGGCTTCGCCGTCTGTCTCAAACTCTCCCACGGCTTCACCCGGCTCTGGCCGACCATCGCCTTCGCCTGTTTCGCGCTCGGCAGCTTCGGCCTGCTGACGCTCTCGCTGCGCAAGCTCGACGTCGGCCCGGCCTACGCGGTGTGGACGGGCATCGGCGCGGCCGGCACCGCCATCTACGGCATGGTCTTCCTCGGCGACCTGGTCTCCACCCTCAAGCTCGTCTCGATCTGCCTGGTGATCCTGGGCGTCATGGGCCTGCAACTGTCCGGATCCGCGCACTGAGCGGCCCCGGGGTCCGGCGGTTCGCCGGCTAGGCGTTCCGGGCGACCGGCTCGCCACGCCCGTCGCCCGCGAGGGCGCGGACCAGACGGGCGACATGCGCGGCCGCCTCCTCGTCCGAGGCCGCTGGGGCGATCACATAGGACAGCGTCAGCCGGACCGCCGCCTCGCAGGCCCACGCGGTCCCCTCGGGCAGCGGCCGGCCCGCACCCTCGGTGACCGCGCGGACGGCCCGGTCGCGGATCCCCTCGGTCAGCGGCCCCGGCCCCGTGGCCCCGCGGTATCCGAGGGAGCCGGGCGAGGCGCGGGGCCGGGGCACGGCCGGGGCCGCGGCCGCCGGGAGCCGGTCGCCGCGACAACCGGTCAGCGCGGCCCGTACGAGGGGGTTGGCGCGCGCCGTACGCAGGATCCAGGCCGTGCCGGCGGCGCAGCGGTCCCCGGCGTCCGCGCCGGGCTCCGGCCCGGCGAGGGCGTGTTCGACACCGGCGAGGAAGGACTCCGCCTCCCGGCGCACCAGGGCGCGCGCGAGGCCGTCCTTACTGCCGAATTCGTTGTAGAGCGTCTGCCGGGAGACCCCGGCAGCGGCCGCGACGTCGACCATCCGGACCCCGTTCCAGGGCCGGGCGGCGAGCGCCGCGAAGGCCGCGTCCAGCAAGAGCTCTCGTGCCGCGGGCATCGTCGCCTCCCCGGCCGTGCGGCCGCACGGCGGTCGTGGCCACAGAATTGACGTGCCGCCATACGGTGTCAAGAGCCCTGGCGGGCCTCAGCCGTGGAAGGCGTGGTCACAGGTAGTGTTCAGCCATGTCCGATTACCACGATGATCTGCGCCTGGCCCACGTCCTGGCGGACGCCGCCGACGCGGCGACCATGGACCGGTTCAAGGCCCTCGACCTCAAAGTCGAGACGAAGCCGGACATGACTCCGGTGAGCGAGGCGGACAAGGCCGCCGAGGAGCTGATCCGCGGGCATCTCCAGCGCGCGCGGCCGCGTGACGCCGTCCTGGGCGAGGAGTTCGGCAGCGACGGCACCGGTCCGCGCCGCTGGATCATCGACCCCATCGACGGCACGAAGAACTATGTGCGCGGGGTGCCGGTGTGGGCCACGCTGATCTCCCTGATGGTGCAGGGCGAGGGCGGCTTCGAACCGGTCGTCGGTGTCGTCTCGGCGCCGGCGCTGGGCCGCCGCTGGTGGGCCGCCAAGGACTCGGGCGCGTACACCGGGCGCAGCCTCACCTCGGCGACGCGCCTGCAGGCTTCGCGGGTGGGCAGGATCGCGGACGCGTCGTTCGCGTACTCCTCGCTGACGGGCTGGGAGGAGCGCGGGCTGCTGCCGGGCTTCCTGGACCTGACGCGCGACTGCTGGCGGACCCGCGGCTACGGCGACTTCTGGCCGTACATGATGGTCGCCGAGGGCTCGGTGGACATGTGCGCGGAGCCGGAGCTGTCGCTGTGGGACATGGCGGCGAACGTCGTCATCGTCGAGGAGGCGGGCGGCCGCTTCACCGGTCTGGACGGGCGGCCGGGCCCGCACAGCGGCAACGCCGCCGCGTCGAACGGCCTGCTCCACGACGAGCTGCTGGCCTACCTCCAGACCTGATCCGCCGGCCGGGGCCGCGGTCCGGGACGCTCTGTCCTTCTGTTGCTCCCCCGGTTCACACCAGGGCGCGGGAGCGCGTGGAAGCGGAATTTCGGCTCCACGCGCCCCTTGTTGTGTCCTCAAGAGCGTGTGACGATGAGACATCTAGCTTGTGAACTTGTGAATTCCTTCTTGGGGTTCACGGTCCGTCAGCAGTCCGTCAAGGAGGTGGCTCCAGCCATGCTCGTCCGCGACGCCATGAGCACGGTGGTCCTCACCATCGGTCCCGCACACACCCTCCGCCAGGCAGCGCGGCTGATGTCCGCGCGCAGGATCGGCGCGGCGGTCGTCCTCGACCCCGATACCAGCGGTCTGGGCATCCTCACCGAGCGCGACATCCTCAACTCGGTCGGCGCGGGCCAGGACCCGGACCGGGAGACCGCCCACGCCCACACCACCACCGACGTCGTCTTCGCCGCCCCCGAGTGGACGCTCGACGAGGCGGCGGCCGCCATGTCGCACGGCGGCTTCCGGCATCTGATCGTCCTCGACGACCAGGGGCCGGTGGGGGTCGTGTCGGTGCGCGACATCATCCGCTGCTGGGTGCCGGTACGGGCGCGGGAGAGCGCGCTGCCGGTCTGACGGTGGGCGCGCGGCGGCCCGTACCCAGGACGAAGAGGCCGGAGCCCCATGGCGTCCGGCCTCTTCGTGCTGTTACGGCAAGCGTCTGGTGGAACATCCCCACCTCGGGCGACGGGGGCCGCCCAAGGGTGGGATCAGCCGCGCAGAGCCTGGACAGCGGCTTCCAGCCGCTTGCCGTAGTCGGGGTCCGCCTGGCGGAAGTTGTTGATCGCGCGCTCGGCGATGTCGTCGCGCGACACCTTGGCGATGAAGCCCGCGAGGTTGTCGATCAGGCGGCCCTTCTCGTCCTCCGACATCAGGCGGTAGAGGTTGCCCGCCTGGACGAAGTCGTTGTCCTCGGCGTGCGAGGGGGCCACCGTGGTGCCCGTGCCGCCGGTGACGGCGATCGTCTGCCACAGCGGCCGGCCGGTCTCGGTCGGGCCGCCGAAGCTGTTGGGCTCGTAGTTCTTGGAGCGGCCGTGGCGGCCGTCGTAGGCGTAGCCGTCGCGGCCGTTGGTCCGGGCCTCGGTGGCGTGCGGGCGGTTCACCGGCAGGTGGTCGGCGTTGATGCCGACGCGGTAGCGGTGGGCGTCGCCGTAGGCGAAGAGGCGGCCCTGGAGCATCTTGTCGGGGGACGGTCCGATGCCGGGCACGAAGTGGGCCGGCGAGAAGATGGACTGCTCGACCTCGGCGAAGATGTTCTCCGGGTTGCGGTTGAGCTCCAGCTTGCCGATCTCGATCGGCGGGTAGTCCTCGTGCGGCCACACCTTGGTGAGGTCGAACGGGTTGAAGCGGTAGGTCGCCGCGTCGGCCGCCGGCATGATCTGCACCTGCACGGTCCAGCTGGGGAAGTCACCGCGCTCGATCGACTCGCGCAGGTCGCGCTGGTGGCTGTCGGGGTCCATGCCGGAGAGCTGATTGGCCTCTTCGGTGGTGAGGTTCTTGATCCCCTGGTCGGTCTTGAAGTGGTACTTGACCCAGAAGACCTCGCCGGCCTCGTTGTTCCACTGGTAGGTGTGGGAGCCGTAGCCGTTCATGTGGCGCAGCGTCGCGGGGATGCCGCGGTCGCCGAACAGCCAGGTCACCTGGTGGGTGGACTCCGGCGAGAGACCCCAGAAGTCCCAGACGTTGTCCGCCTCCTGCGAGCCGGTGTACGGGTCGCGCTTCTGGGTGTGGATGAAGTCGGGGAATTTGATGGCGTCCTTGATGAAGAACACCGGGGTGTTGTTGCCGACGAGGTCGTAGTTGCCCTCTTCGGTGTAGAACTTCAGCGCGAAGCCACGGGGGTCGCGGACGGCGTCGGCCGAGCCGAGGTTGCCGGCGACCGTGGAGAAGCGCAGGAAGGTCTCGGTCTGCTTGCCGACCTCGGAGAGGAACTTCGCGCGGGTGTACCGCGTCACGTCCGCGGTGACGGTGAAGGTGCCGTACGCGCCGGCGCCCCGGGCGTGGACGACGCGCTCCGGGATGCGCTCGCGGTTGAAGTGCGCGAGCTTCTCCATCAGCAGCTGGTCCTGGATCAGAACGGGGCCGCCGATGCCCGCGGTCTCGCTGTTCTGGTTGTCCGCGACCGGAGCTCCGGACTCCGTGGTCAGCGGGCCTGTCTGCGTTATGGCCTCGCCCTGAACCGTCACGTGTGCCTCCGTCATCTCGTCCTGCCACCTTGGCCTGAGCCGAGTCCGATCCTACATTGGACATTGTCTAAGTCAAGAAGGGGCCGAGATAAATATCCGATCCAGTGATGGACGAGGGCCGCTGCTACGCTGGTCCTATCTGACTGATAGGTGAATGGCATGAGTGACCTGCTGGAACGACTCCGGGGACGCGGCTGGCGGCTGACCGCACAGCGACGCGTCGTCGCCGAGGTCCTCGACGGGGACCACGTGCACTACACCGCGGACGAGGTGCACGCCAAGGCGGCCGAACTACTGCCGGAGATCTCGCGCGCGACGGTGTACAACACCCTCGGGGAGCTCGTCTCCCTGGGCGAGATCATGGAGGTGAGCACGGACGGGCGAGCCAAGCGCTACGACCCGAACGCGCACCACGCGCACCAGCACCTGGTGTGCTCCCAGTGCGGCACGATCCGTGACGTTCACCCTTCCGGCGACCTGCTCGCCGGGCTTCCGACGGAGGAGCGCTTCGGCTTCCAGGTCGCGGGCGTCGAGGTGACCTACCGGGGCATCTGCCCGAACTGCGTCTCGGGGTGAGGGCGAGCGGCCGGCGCCGCCGCCCGTCCCGGCTTCCCGGCCCCTGGGCATGACGAAGGCCCGGATCCTTTTAAGGATCCGGGCCTTCGTATCGAGTAGCGGGGACAGGATTTGAACCTGCGACCTCTGGGTTATGAGCCCAGCGAGCTACCGAGCTGCTCCACCCCGCGTCGTTGACCCAACTGTAACCCGCCGGTAGCGACCAAGGCAAACGGCTTCCGGTCCGGGGACCGGAAGCCTCCCGCGGGCGGGGCCGGCTAGGGCCTGTCCGGCGGATCATGGGGGCGCACCACCGCTGCGCGGCGGTGTCCTCAAACGCCGGACGGGCTGGTTGCTGAGCCCAGCCCATACCAGCCCGTCCGGCGCTTGAGGACGTGCCCGCAGGGCGCTCGCCGCCGCAGGCGGCAACGACGGCCCGCAGTCGAAGATCCGCCGGACAGACCCCTAGGCCGACAGCTCCTGCTGTAAGGCGTCCCGCAGGCGTGCCGCGCGCTCGGCGACCTCCGCGGGGCCGAGCTCGACCGCGCGGTCGCACCAGTGCCGCCCCTCGGTGAGATCGCCGCGCCGGGCCGCCAGCAGGGCGAGCCGCAGCGCCGCCCGGCCGTGGCCGGCCTCGGCCGCGCGGGCCCACCACAGGGCCGCCTCCGGCTCGCTGCCCTCCCGGGCGAGGAGCAGCCCGAGATTGAAGGCGCCGTTGCGGCTGCCCGCCTCGGCGGCCTCGCGGTACCAGTGCGCGGCCTCGACCACGTCGCCGCGCTCGGCGACGAGCATGCCGAGCCGCACCTGGGCGCGCCGGTGGCCCTGCCGGGCGGCGCGCTCGTACCACTCCTCGCACTCCTCGCGCGCGTCGTCGTCGCGGTCGAGCAGGGCGGCCAGCCGGAAGGCGGCCTCGGTGTTCCCGCCGCGCACGGCGACCCGCAGATGGCGCTCGGCGGCCTCCTCGTCGCCGTCCCGCATCAGGGCCATGGCGACCTGGAGGGCGGCGTCGGTGTGGCCGGCGGTGGCGGCGCGCTCGTACCACTGGAAGGCCGTCCGGTCGTCGTCGCGGCCGGCGTGGAGGATGCCCAGATTGAACGCGGCGTCGACGCTGCCGGCCTCGGCGGCCTTGGAGAACCACGGCTCGGCACCGGCCGCGTCGCCGCCCTGGAGCAGCAGCACGGCCAGGGCGTTGGCGGCCTCCTTGTGCCCGGCGTAGGCCGCGCGGCGGTACCACTGCTCGGCCTGGGTGTTGCGGCCCTGCCCGGCGCACAGCAGCCCGAGGTTGTACGCGCCGTTGACGTCACCGGCGTCCAGCGCCTGGCGGTACCAGCGCTCGGCCTCGCCCGGCTCGCCCCGGTCGGCGTGCAGGGCGCCCAGGGCGTTGGCGGCGTTGCCGTCGCCGTCCTGGGCGGCGCGGCGCCACCACACGGCGGCGCTGTCGGTGTCCCCGGCGTCGCGCAGCAGGAAGCCGAGCGCGCACGCGGCGCGCGGCTCGCCGTCCTTGGCGGACGTCAGATACCAGCGCGCGGCCTCCTGGATCTCGCCGCGGCCCTCCAGCAGGGTGCCCAGGTGCAGGGCCGCGCGGCGGTGGCCGCGGGCGGCGGCCTGGCGGTACCACTGCTCGGCCTCGCCGGCGGGGCCGCCGGCGTCGCGGCTGTCCGCCGCGGCGGCGCGCAGCTCCCGTACGGACGTCTCCACGCCGCCGGGGCCGAGGCCGTCGTCGGCCCGGGGGCGCGGGGCGCGGCCGTCCAGGATGCGGGCCAGGCGGTACGCGGCCTCGCGGTGCCCCCGCTCGGCGGCGGCCCGGAACCAGCGCTCGGCGCCGACGTCGCTGCGGTGCTCCAGGAGGTCGGCGAGGGCGTAGGCACCGAGAGCGTGCCCGGATTCAGCCGATTGGCGCAGCCAATACTCGGCGGCGGGCTCGTCGCCGCGCTCCCGGTGATAGCGGCCGAGGGCGTGCGCGGCGGCGGCGGAGCCGGCGACGGCGGCGATGCGCCACCAGCCGGCGGCGTCGTCGGCGTAGCCCCGCTGGTGCAGCAGGACGCCGAGGTTGTTGGCGGCGGAGCGGTCGCCGTCGGCGGTCGCGGCCCGCAGGTGGCGCTCGGCCCCGTCGAGGTCGCCACGGCGCAGCAGGAGGGCTCCGAGCATGCTCAGAGCGGCCGGATCACCGGTCTCCGCGGCACGGCGGCGGGCGGTCTCCAGCTCAAGGTCGGCGGGGTCGGCGGAGTCACCCGGGTCGGCGGAATCCGCCGCCGGGGCGTATGCCTGCAGTTCCTGTTCGCTCCCGTCAGCGGGAGCCTCTACAAGCCGGTGTGTCTCCCACAGCCTCGTCCTGTCCCCCATAAGCCCCATCGTCGCACCACCCGCAACCCGCGTACACCTGGTATACCGCAGCCAGTGAGGTCACTTCAGCGTTTTGTCGACTTCCCGACTTCCCGACACGACGGGGCTCCAAACTCTCCACGTAAGCCCCGCACACAACCCGCACAGTCCGCGTCCGCCCGGACACCTCGCGGTCCGGCGGATCCGCCGACACCGCCCGGGTCCGGGCAACACGACAAGGCCCGGAGTCCGAGGACTCCGGGCCTTGTCATTGAGTAGCGGGGACAGGATTTGAACCTGCGACCTCTGGGTTATGAGCCCAGCGAGCTACCGAGCTGCTCCACCCCGCGCTGTTGTGGGACAACCGTACCACGGTGCGGGGTGGGGCCTTGCCTTGTCAGCTGCCCGGCTTGCCGCCCTTCTCCTCGGCGGCGGCCTCGGCCTTGGTCAGCCGGTCCAGCGCGTCCTTGAGCGAATCCTGCGCCTTGGCGTAGGCCCCCCAGTCCTTGTTCTCCATCGCCTTCTGGCCGGCCTCGAAGGCGTCCTTGGCGTCCTTCGCGGCCTGCTTGACGGTGGGGTTCTGCGGAGTGGGCTTGGAGGGTTCGCCGGTGGGCGGCGGGGTGGTGCCGGTGTCGGCCTTGCCCCCGAAGATCTCGTTCAGGGCCTCGTCGAGGGTGTCCTTGAAGGCGATCTTCTCGCCGTAGTTGACCAGAACCTTCTTCAGGAGCGGGTAATTGGAGCCCGCGCCCCGCATGTACACCGGCTCGACATACAGCAGCCCGCCGTCCAGCGGCACGGTCAGCAGATTGCCGTACTCGACCTCGGAATCGCCTCTCTTCCAGATATTGATCTGGTCGGCGACGGCCGGGTGTCCGTTGAACTTGCTCTGCGCCTGTTCGGGGCCCCACACCGTGGTCTCGGACGGCAGTTTCAGAATTCTGATGCTGCCGTAGCCGGAACTCTTCGCATCGGCGTCGACGCTCATGAAGGCACCGAGATTCGGACGGCTCTTGGGCGTGAAGGTCGTCGTCAGCGAGAACGTCTGCTGCTGCTGATCCGGCATCTTCATGCTCAGGTAGTAGGGCGGTACGGCGTTGCCCTTCTTGTTGGTCGGATCGTCCGGGACCTGCCAGCGCTCACTGCCGGTGTAGAACGTCCCCGGGTCGGTGACGTGGTAGCGGGTGAGCAGCTCGCGCTGGACCTTGAAGAGGTCCTGCGGGTAACGCAGGTGGTCCATCAGGACCGGGCCGATCTCGCTCTTCGCCTTCACGGTGCCCGGGAACGCCTTCATCCAGGTCTTGAGGACCGGGTCCTTGGTGTCCCACTGGTACAGCTTCACCGTGCCGTCGTAGGCGTCCACGGTCGCCTTCACGGAATTGCGGATGTAGTTGACCTGATTCTGCTGGGCCACCACCGCCCGCTGTCCGGTCGTCAGCGAGTCCGCCGTCGTGTCACCGAGCGTGGTGCGCGAGGCGTACGGATAGCCGTTGGTCGTGGTGTAGGCGTCCACGATCCACTGGATACGGCCGTCGACCACCGCCGGATAGGCGTCGCCGTCGATGGTCAGCCAGGGGGCGACCGCCTCGACACGCTCCTTGGGGGTGCGGTTGTACAGGATCCGCGAACCCTCGCCGATGGCACCGGAGTAGAGGATCTGCGGCTCGCCGAAGGCCACCGCGTACGCGGCCCGGTTGACGGGATTGGCCAGGTTGACGCCGCTCTTGCCCTGGTACGTGTAGCTCTTCTCGCCCTTGTCGGCGGAGTAGTCGAGCTCCTTCTGCGGGCCGCCGACGATCGAATACTGCGTCGTCTTCTCGCCGTAGTAGACGCGCTGCTCGTAATCCTTCAGCAGGCCCTCGGTCGGCAGGCCCTTGGCGGTGAAGTCCGGGGCTCCGGCCTTGTCCGTGACGGTGCCCTTGGCCGTGATGGCGCCGTATCCGTGGGTGTACTTGAAGTGGTCGTTGATCCAGTTGCGCTCGGGAATGCCCTTGATGTTCAGCTCGCGCAGACCGATGACCGTGTCCTGCTCCTTGCCGTCCACCTTGTAGCGGTCGACGTCCAGCGTGGAGGGGAACTGGTAATACCCGCGGACCTGCTGCTCCTGCTGGAAGGCGGGCGAGACGATGTTCGGGTCGAGGAGCCGCAGGCTGGCCGTGGAGTTGGCGTCGGCGCGCAGCTTCTCCGTGTCCTTGCCCTTGAGGTCGCTCCTGCCCGCGTAGTCCTTCACCTTCGCGTCATCGATGCCGTAGGCCTCGCGCGTGGCCGTGATGTTCTTCTTGATGTACGGCGCTTCCTTGGCCTGCTCATTCGGCTGGACCTGGAACTTCTGCACGATCGCCGGATAGAGCCCGCCGATCAGCACCGCCGAGAGCACCATCAGACCGAAACCGATCACCGGCAGCTGCCAGGTGCGGCGCCAGAGCGTGGCGAAGAACAGCACCGCGCAGATCAGCGCGATGATGAACAGGATCGTCTTGGCCGGCAGATAGGCATTGGCGTCCACATAGCGCAGACCCGTCCAGCCGTCGGTCGACTTCAGCCCGCTGGACTTCACCGCCAGGCCGTAGCGGTCCAGCCAGTACGCCACCGCCTTGAGCGCCACGAAGACGCCGAGCAGCACGGACAGATGGCCGGTGGCCGCCGACGTGGCCCGCCCGCCGGGGCTGGTGAGCCGCAGACCGCCGTAGAGGTAGTGCACCAGGGCCGCGGCGATCAGCGAGAGCACCGCCGCCGCGAAGCCGAAGCTCAGCAGGAAGCGGTACCAGGGCAGGTCGAAGGTGTAGAACGAGATGTCCTTGTGGAACTGCGGGTCCTTCTGCTGGAAGGACACGCCGTTGACCCACTGGAGCCACGTGCGCCACTGCCCGGCCGCGGACGCGCCGGCGACCAGGCCGACAAGCGCGGAGACCGCCAGCAGCGCCCATTTCTTGTACGGGGCGATGCTCATGCGGTAGCGGTCGAGGCTCTGCTGCTCCATCGACATCGCGCTCAGCGGCGGCCGCAGGCGGTGGGCCAGCCAGATGTTCACGCCCACCACCAGGGCCATCAGCAGTCCGAAGACCGCGAAAAGGCCGATCTTGGTGCCGAGGGTGGTGGTGAAGACGGATGAGTACTTCACCGAGCGGTACCAGAGCCAGTCCGTCCAGAACCCCGCGAACATGACGAAGAGCATGGCCAGTGCGGCCAGCACGCCAAACGTCGTCAGCAGGGTCCGGATCCGCCGGGACGGGCGGCCGACTCTGATCCGTGGCCCTGACGGGCCTCCGCCGCGGTCCGGCATCTGGAAAGCCAAGGTGCGCACCTCGAAGTTCGCGTGTCAGTGGAGCTTGTCGATCAGGGCCCAGCGATCCTAGGGCCCAGTGTGGCAACTTACCGAGGCTTTACTCAGTTCCCGTTTTTGGTCACTCTCGGGGCACGATATTGAGCATGTCCAGCACTTCCAGCATTCCCGACCCCGCCGACCAGTCCGGTCCCGCGATTCCGAACACCCCCATGGCGGCCAGTCCGCTGACCCGCGCCGTACTCGAGATCGACGAGTACGCCTCCACCCTCGGCTGGGACCAGCCCGCCCGGCTCTTCGCCCTCGTCGACACGGCGAAGCTGCGCGTGCAGGAGCCCGGTCTGGCCTCCCAGCTCGGTCTCGACGCCGAGGCCGCCGCCGGTTCGCTCACCCCGATCGAGCAGGACGAGGTGCCCGCCGGCACGGCCCTGGACAAGTTCCTCGGCACGATCGCCTGGCCGGACGCGGTGGCGGGCTGCGCCCTGACCGTCGAGCGCCTGATGCTGCCGCCGTCCGCCGAGGGCACCGTGCCCAACGGGCTGAGCGAGAAGCAGCTCGCCAAGTGGGTCGCCGCCCACCCGGACCGGCAGGAGGTGCGGATGACGGTGGCCGTGCTGCGCGACGGTGCGCGCGAGTCCGCGGTGCGGCTGCGGGAGAAGGACTCCCCCACCGAGGTCCTCACGGGCGCCGACCTCGTACCGGGCCTGGCGGAGGCCCTGGCGGCCACTTTCGCGGAGTAGGAGCGGGGCTCCCGGTCAGCCTGCCGCGCACTGCGGCAGGCCGGCCGCATCCCCCTTGCGGACCTTCTCCAGGGACTTCAGGGCGTCGGCCATGGTGTCGACCTTGATCAGGGTCAGACCCGCGGGGCGGTCCTTCGCGGCGGCCGCGCAGTTGTCCTTGGGCGTCAGGAAGTACCGCGCGCCCTTGGAGCGCGCGCCGACCGTCTTCATCTCGATGCCGCCGATCGGGCCGACCTTGCCGTTCTCGTCGATCGTGCCCGTACCGGCGACGAACTTGCCGCCGGTGAGGTCGTCCGGGGTCAGCTTGTCGACTATCCCCAGGGCGAACATCAGCCCCGCGCTGGGGCCGCCGACGTCAGCCAGCTTGATGTTGATCGTGAACGGGAAGGTGTGGTCGGGGCCGGCCTGGATGCCGACGATGGCGCGGTCGTCGTCGGGGGCCTTGCGCGTGGTGAGGGTGACGGTCTCCTCGGTCCCCGGCTGCCGCTTCTCCTTCTCCGCGGCGGCCGCCTCCTTGGCCGGGACGATCAGGAACGAGACCGGCTGACCGGGCCGGTGCTTGGTGACCAGCTTGGCGACATCGCCGGGCGCCTTGACGTCCGTACCGTCGACGGCCTTGAGCACATCGCCGGCGTGCAACCGGCCCTCCGCCGCGCTGCCCTTGACGACGGAGGAGACGACGACGCGGCTGCCGACGGGGATGTCCAGCTGCTTGAGCGCGGCGACCTTGGCGCTCTCCTGGGACTGGCTGAACTCCTCGGCGGTCTCCTGGTTCAGCTCGTCCGGGGACTTGTCGTCCGGGTAGAGCGTGGAGCGCGGGACGACGAGATTGTCGTGCCCCAGCCAGCCCGCGACCGCCTCGACCAGATTCATCCGGTACTGGGAGCCGGTGACGCGGACGGTCGTCATATTGAGGTTGCCGCTGGTCGGATACGTCTTGTGGCCGGAGATCTGGAGCACCGGCTCCCCGCCGTGCTCACCGAGGGTGTTGACCGTCGGCCCGGGCGACATCTCCGAATACGGCACGGGGATCAGCACGCCTGCGCAGAGCAGCGCGATCAGCATCAGGAGGGAGGCGAGCATCGTCGCGGTGCGGCGGGGCATGGAACGACAGTACGGGACCGGTCCGACAGTCCACCCCCGGGGCGGTCCGTACGGGGAAGCAGGGGCGCGCGCGTATGCGCGGGCGCCCGTACAC
The DNA here is from genome assembly GCF_055560115.1 of Streptomyces sp. NPDC023527. Taxonomy (NCBI): domain Bacteria; kingdom Bacillati; phylum Actinomycetota; class Actinomycetes; order Kitasatosporales; family Streptomycetaceae; genus Streptomyces; species Streptomyces sp. NPDC023527. The sequence continues at coordinate 315,905 of NZ_JBVHJJ010000009.1, read as the reverse complement.
GAGTCGACGCCCCCAAGTCAGCGCGGGAACGGCGCTAGGAGACCCCGCCGCCGGCGTCCGTGCGCTCCATCGCCTCCCGGAACCGGGCGTAGCCCGCGAGTTCCGCGACATCGCCCGACTTGCGGTTACGGGAGCCCCAGGCTGCCCAGCTGCCCCACAGGACGGCGACGACGACCGCGACGACCGGAATCAGCAACCACACCAGTGCCGCCATGTCACCTCCCGACCCCTCGCGTCACCATGTGCTCCTCATGAATGACTGATGAGCACACTAATCTTCTGTCCCCTCAACGCTCACGTCAGGGGGGCGGTTACGCAAGCGGAAGCCGCCCGTCAGAGGCGGCGGCCGGGTGGCGGTGGGCGGAGGCGGGCGCTATACGCCCACCCAGTCCTCCGTACCGTCGGAGAACCTCTGGTGCTTCCAGATCGGCACCTCGCGCTTGAGGTCGTCGATCAGCCGTCGGCAGGCCTCGAACGCCTCGGCCCGGTGCGGGCAGGAGACGGCCACCACGACGGCCAGGTCACCGATGGCCAGGTCGCCCACCCGATGGACGGCGGCCAGGGCCCGTACGGGGTGGTCGGCGGCCACCTTCTCGGCGACGCGGCGCAGCTCCGCCTCGGCCGAGGGGTGCGCGGAGTAGCCGAGTCCGGCGACATCCGCGCCGCCGTCGTGGTCCCGCACGGTGCCCACGAACAGCGCGGTGCCGCCCGCGGCGGCGTCGCCGACCGCGGCGAACACCTCGTCCACGGACAGGGGGGTGTCGCGGATCGCCAGGAGCCGGACCGGGTCCGTGGCGGCGAGCTCGCCGGGGTGGTCGGGGGTGCCGTGGGTGCCTGCCATGCGGTCCATCGTGCCGCACGCGGGCGACCGGCGACCAATGGGTGTTCGACCGGTCGTCCGACCGGTCGCCTGGACGCTCCTACAGCCCGCCGCTCCCCCGGTGCCACCGAACGCCCCCGCGGCCCCTCCCGGCCGCTCCTAGAGCCGTCGGCGCGCCTTGCGGGCCCGGCGGACCAGGGCGGCGGTGCCCAGCAGTGCCACGGTCGCCCCCGCGGCGCCCGCGGCGGTGGCGTCCTTGCGGCCGAGCCGGCGGCCCGCGACCGTGTGGCGGCCGGCGACCTCCTCCAGCAGCTCCGCGAGGACCTCCTCGTTGGTCCACCGGGGCCGCCAGCCGGCGTCGTGCAGCCTGCTGCCGCTGACCACCCAGGGATGCATCGTGTATTCCAGGTCGCCCGCCGGGGACGGCGTCAGACCCAGGCGGTGCAGCCGGGAGGCGGCGCCGAGGGCGACGGCCGAGGGCAGCTCCATGCGGCGGATCCCGGTGAGCTCCTCGACCTCCTCCTGCTCCAGCCAGCCGTCGCAACCGACCGCCAGCTCCCCCTCGGCCTTCTCCAGGGCGGCGAACTCCAGCGCGCTCACCAGGTCCTCCACATGGCAGAACTGCCAGGTCGGCCGGGAACCGGCGACCACCAGGAGGCGGGGGGACTCGAAATAGCGGGTCAGTGCCGTGTCCGTGCCGCCGACCAGGACGGCGGGCCGCAGCACCGTGACGTTCAGCCCGGGATGCGCACGGGGCGCGCGCCTGGCCAGCCGCTCTATCTCCAGCAGGTCGCCGACCCCGGTGGCCTCCGCGGTGGCCCGCAGCTCCGCGTCCTCGGCGAGCGGCACGTCGTTGTCGGGCAGGGCGCCATAGACCATGGCGGAGGTGCACAGCACCACGCGGTGCACCCCGGCGGCCGCCGCGGCGGTGAGCACGGTCTGGGTGCCGCGCACGTTGTAGGCGGTGCGGGCGGCGGGATCCGTCTCCAGATCGAGATCCAGGGCGAGGTGCACGACGACGTCGGCGCCGCGCAGCTTCTCGGCGATCGCGGGGTCGCGGACGTCCAGGACGTGCCAGTGCGCCTCGCTCACCTCGCCGCGGCGCTCGTCGATGGCCACGACCCGCTTGATCTCCTCGGATGCGGCGAGCCGCTGCGTGAGCAGCGCTCCGACGCCGCGGGCGGCGCCGGTGACCGCGACGACGGGTCGCCGGCCGTGCGGGCTCGTACTGTCTCGCGCGGAACCGTTTCGCGCTGCGCGAACTTCTGGGTCGGGGGAACTCACCGGGCGTCTCCAGCGGTTGTCTTCAGTACGTACGCGAGATGACGCGTACGGACCAGGTGACGTCCATCCTGCCGCAGGCCCCGGGTCGGCGAAGCACCAAGCCCGGATCACGGCGAGGTGTCTACGCTGGGTGGTGTTGTCGGGCATTCGCCGCCGGTCCTCGAAGCCGGCGGCCCTACGAGCCGAGGAAACCCGTGAGTGACACCCCATTCGGATTCGGTCTTCCGCCGGAGGAGCCGGAGAACGGCGGCGACGGCAAGAAGAAGGGCGACGGCCAGGGCGGCCAGGGACCTGCGAATCCGTTCGGGTTCGGGGGGCCCGGTGGCGGGGACAATCCCTTCGCCGCCATGTTCGGTTCCATGAACCCGAACGACCTGGGCGCCGCCTTCCAGCAGCTCGGGCAGATGCTGTCCTACGAGGGCGGCCCGGTGAACTGGGACATGGCCAAGGACATCGCCCGGCAGACCGTCGCGCAGGGCACCGCCGACGGCGGCAAGGACTCCAGCGTCACGGCCGGTGAGCGGGCCGCCGTCGAGGAGGCCGTGCGCCTGGCCGACCTGTGGCTGGACGGCGTGACGTCGCTGCCCTCGGGCGCCGGCACGGCCGTGGCCTGGAGCCGCGCCGAGTGGGTCGAGGCGACCCTGCCGGTGTGGAAGGACCTGGTCGACCCGGTCGCCGAGCGCGTCGGGGCGGCCATGGGCGATGTGCTGCCCGAGGAGATGCAGGCCATGGCGGGCCCGCTGATCGGCATGATGCGGTCCATGGGCGGCGCGATGTTCGGCACCCAGATCGGCCAGGCCGTGGGCGTGCTGGCGGGCGAGGTGGTGGGCTCCACCGACATCGGCCTGCCGCTCGGGCCGGCCGGCAAGGCCGCGCTGCTGCCGGTGAACATCGAGGCGTTCGGGTCCGGTCTCGGTGTGCCGCAGGAGGAGGTGCGGCTGTATCTGGCGCTGCGCGAGGCCGCCCACCAGCGGCTCTTCGCCCATGTGCCGTGGCTGCGCTCGCACCTTTTCGGCGCCGTCGAGGGCTATGCCCGGGGCATCAAGGTCGACACCTCCAAGCTGGAGGACGTGGTCGGCCAGCTGGACCCCACGCACCCGGAGCAGCTGCAGGACGCCCTTCAGCAGGGCATGTTCCAGCCGGAGGACACTCCGGAGCAGAAGGCGGCGCTCGCCCGCCTGGAGACCGCCCTGGCCCTGGTCGAGGGCTGGGTCGACGCGGTCGTGCACGCCGCCGCGGCACCGCACCTGCCGTCGGCCGGCGCGCTGCGCGAGACGCTGCGCAGGCGCCGCGCCTCCGGCGGCCCGGCGGAGCAGACCTTCGCGACGCTGATCGGCCTGGAGCTGCGTCCGCGCCGGCTGCGGGACGCCTCCCGGCTGTGGGCGTCGCTGACCGACGCGCGCGGCCTGGAGGGCCGTGACGGCCTCTGGGAGCACCCGGACATGCTGCCGACGGCCGCCGACCTCGACGACCCGGACGGGTTCGTCCACCGTGAGCACCTGGACTTCTCCGAGCTGGACAAGATGCTGGGCGAGGCGGCCGGGGGTTCCGGTTCCTCCACCGAGGGTCCGGAGCGGAAGCCGGACCTCAAGCGGGAGCAGAAGCCGGACCTCAAGAAGGACAGCGGCGAGGACGAGGGCGACGACAAGAAGTGAGCCTGCACGAGGACGCGGTCCGGGTCCTGAAGGAGTACCCGGACCAGGAGGAGCTGCGGGCCGTCTATCTCGACCACCTGGCCGGCCACCCGGACGGCATGTGGAGGCCCTGCCAGGCCGGGCACGTCACGGCGAGCGCCCTGGTGATCGACCCGGAGCGCGGTCAGGTGCTGCTCACCCTGCACCGCAAGCTGCGGATGTGGCTGCAGATGGGCGGCCACTGCGAGCCCGGTGACACCACGCTGGAGGCGGCCGCCCTGCGGGAGGCCACGGAGGAGTCCGGCATCGCGGGCCTGACGCTGCTGCCGGGCGGCCCGGTCCGCCTGGACCGGCACCCGATCCCGGCGCCCTGCAACTGGCACCTGGACGTCCAGTACGCGGCACTGGTGCCGCGGGGTGCGGTGGAGGCCATCAGCGACGAGTCGCTGGACCTGCGCTGGTTCCCGTACGCCGAGGTGGGCGAGGTCGCGGACGGCTCGGTCGGCCGACTGGTGGAGCGGACGCTCGCGCGGCTCTGAGACTGCTCCGGGACGAGGATCGGTAAGGGGCGGCCACCCAGGGTGGCCGCCCCTTACTCATGTCTTCGGATCCGCTTCCGGCGGATCAGTTGGACCAGATGTTGCCCTGGTTGTGGGCGTGCGCGCCCTGCTGGCCGACGCCGTACTGCGCCATCAGCCCCTGGCCGATCTGGGCGCCCTGCGGCGGCAGCAGCTCGCTGGGCTGGACGAGCGCGTAGCCCTGGCCGGAGAAGGCCAGCTCCCAGCCCTCGCCGGTGGAGCCGCGGCGCCGCCAGACGCTCGACGAGGACGTCGGCGCCTGCATGTTCACCCGCAGCGACGTCGACCAGGCGACGACGGCGTCCGCGTCGGCGTTGACCACGGTCTGCGGGGTGACCTGGAGCATCAGCGGCCGGCCCGAGGTCATCAGCGCGACCTTGCCCTGGCCGCTGATGACGAGGTTGTACGCCCCGGTGCCGGAGACGCCCGTGTGGCTGTCCACGGCGATGGTGTCCCAGTGCAGGGTCGAGTCCAGCGCCAGGACGTAGGCGCCGTCCACGGTCAGACCGTCGTGGTCCACGTCGATCACATGGACGTGCTGCGCCAGGTTGGCGAAGTAGACGGTGCCCTGGCCGGAGCAGCGCATCAGGTCCAGGCCCTCGCCGGTGTGGAGGCGGGCGTTCTGCTGACCGCGCGTCTGGTACTCGCCGTCGAACTCGATCATCCCCTGGTAGGCGACCATCGAGCCCTTGCGGGCGAGGACGTCGTCATGGCCGGTGAGGGAGACGCGCAGCATCTGCGGGTTCTGGAGCGCGTAGCGGTCCTGTGTCTGGGCCTCGGTGTGCGCGAAAAGCGGGCTCTGCATGGTGTCTCGTTCCCCCTCAGCCCCGGGCCCGGAGCCGGTCGGTGCTGTCCTCGCTGGGCTGTACGACCACGAAGCCCTGGCCGGAGAAGCCCAGTTGGTACGCCTCGCCGCTGCCTCGGCCGATCATGGACGACGCCTTGAAGCTGCGCTTGCCCTTCATCTTCAGACCGGTGGACCAGGCGACGAGCGCGTCCGGGTCCACATAGGTCTCGTCCTCGCCGCTGCCGCAGTCGACGACGATGGGGGTGCCGCGGGAGGTCAGCGCCACCCACCCGGTGCCGGAGATGGCCACGTTGAACAGGCCCTGCCCGGCGAACTTCGCCATGCCCTTGACGCGCTGCACGCCCCACTGGAGCGACGCGTCGAAGGCCAGGACGTTGGTGCCGTTGACGGAGAGCGACTCCCCGTTGAGCTGGAGGCAGACGACGTCCGCCCCGTAGTCGGCGAGGTAGAGCAGGCCGTCACCGAAGCACTTCATGAGGGGCATGCCCTCGCCGGTGAGCCACTGGGACGCCATCTGGCGGACGGCGGGCGGGTTGGCCTCGTACTGGACGTAGCCCTCGTAGGCGACCATCGAGCCGGTACGGGCGAACAGGTCGTTGCCGCTCTGCATGGCGACCCGGAGCATGCTGCTGCCGTGGTTCTCCATGCGGGCGGTGACCGGGGCCGGGGCGTAGCCCGAGATCGGTGTCTGATTCATGGTCATTTCGGGCTCCCTCAGACCTCGTAGGGCTGGACGACGATGAAGTTGCCGGGCGCGCCGCGGAACTGGAGGTTCACGGCCTCGCCGCTGTGGCCAGGGTAGGAGTTGCGGCGCAGCCGGACCTGGCTGGAGATGATCACCTGGGAGGCGGCGGACCAGGCGACGATGGCGTTGCTGTCCGCGAAGGTGGTCGGGGTGACCGGCAGCACGACGGGGATGCCGTGGGTCTTGACGACGACGGTGCCGTGGCCCTGGAACTGCATGGTGAACAGCGCGCCGCCGGGGATGCCGTGGCCCTCGATCCGGCGGACCTCGTGCTGGAGGGACTCGTCGAAGGCGAGCACGGACTCGGCGGAGACGCAGAGGGCGTCGCCCTGGAGCTCGATGGGGTGGACGTGCGCGGAGTTCTCGGCCAGGAAGACCTGCCCGCGCCCGGTGCAGCGCATCAGCTGCATCTCCTGGCCCGTCGCGTTGCCCACGATGCGGCCGGCGAAGCCCGCGCCCTTGTAGCCGAAGTCGACCTTGCCCTGGTAGAGGACCATGCTGCCCTGCCGGGCGAGCACGGGCTGCTGGTCGACGCCGAGGTCGACGCGGATGAGCTTGGGGTTCTGCAGGGTCCACCGCTGTCCGGTGGGCACCTCGCGGTACTTCTCGAACGCCGCCTGGACACCGGCCGGGGCGTGGGAAGCCATGCCGGGGGCGGACTGGCCGTAGGGGGGCGCCGGCTGGCCCGGGAAGGGTTGCGGGGGCTGCTGCCCGTAGGGCTGCTGGGGGGCCTGCGGCTGGCCGTAGGGCTGCTGCGTGCCGGGCTGCCCGTACGGGCCCGGCTGCTGGCCGTACGAGCCCTGCTGACCCGGCACTCCGGGCGGGCCGGGGGGCGGCGGGAGTTGGCCGCCGGCCGGTGCGCCCTGGTCGAAGTAGCCGGGCGGGGCGATGGGCGCGGCGATGGTGGGCGCCACGTGCACCTGCGGCGGGGCGGCCGGGGGCGGGGTGCTGCCGGGCGGGGGCGGGAAGCCCTGGTGCGGCGGCGGGGTCTGGTGGGCGGGCGCCGGGGGCGGCGTGTGGGTCACGGCCGGCGGTGCCTGGTGCGGCACCGGGGCGGCCGGAGCCGCGAAGGCCGGGGGTGGCGTCGTCTGCGCCGGGGGCGCGAACGCGGGGGTGGCGGACGGTGCCGGCGCCGCCTGGGGCTCGGGCTGCGGCTCCTCTTCCAGGACCTCGCCGCCGAAGTTCGTCAGCAGCGCCTCCAGGCCGCCGTCGAACCCCTGCCCGACGGCGGCGAAGCGCCAGACGTCCTTCAGGTAGAAGTCACCGAGCATCACCGCGCGTTCCGTGCTGAATTCCGCACCGGTGAAGGAATAGCGGGCGACTTCCTCGCCGCCCGCGACGACGCGCAGATAGCCGGGGCCGATCTGCGACATCTGGCCCGCACCGTCGACCGTCGCCGTGAAGGAGAGCTTCCGCACCTGCGGGGGGATCTGGTCGAGGGTGACCCGGAAGGATTCCGTGTCACCGGCCTGGGCGCCGAGCTGCTGGATGGCGCCCTCGGGGGAGTTGGGCTGGTTGAAGAAGACGAAGTACCGGTCGTCGGAGAGCCGCTCCTGGGCGTCGAGGCCGAAGCAGCTGATGTCGAAGGTCAGGCCGGGGCCGGCGATCTGCACTCCCACGTACAGATCGGTCCCCGCCGTCAGATCACTGATCTTGGCCTTGTGGCCGCGCTGGAATTCCCTGGCCATGCGTAACGACCGTCCCCCATCCGAACGTGCGATGAATGCGTTGCGTCAGGCTAACGGTTGTGCCTGGGCTTTCCTCATTCGCTCCGGGCGGCCGGGAGGTGGGGCAGCCGGTCGGCGGCCACCACCCCTTCGAGGTAGCCGCGGGCGCGCTCGGTGCGCGGATAGGCGTCGAGGAGCCGCCAGAAGCCCGGCCCGTGGCCGGGGACGAGCAGGTGGGCCAGCTCATGGAGGAGGACGTAGTCGACGACGTACTCGGGCATGCCCTGGAGCCGGTGGGAGAGGCGGATGCTGCCCTCGGCGGGGGTGCACGAGCCCCAGCGGGTGTTCTGGTTGGTGACCCAGCGGACGGTCTCGGGGCGGGCCCGGCCGCCGAGATACTGCTCCGACAGCCGGCCGGCGCGCTCGGCCAGCTCGGCGTCGCCCAGCATCCGCTTGCTCTCCTGCGCCGCGAGCTTGTCGAGCATCACTCGCACCCAGCGCTGTTCCTCGGCCTCGGACATGCGGGCGGGGATGAGCACGACGGTGCGGTCGGCCTCGCGGTACGCGGAGACCGTTCTGCGGCGGCGCGCGCTCCGTCTCACCTCGACCGCGCCGGTTTCCGGTCCGCCGGTGAGCGGGGTCGGGGCGCTGCGCGGCGGTCTTGCGGCACTGTGCAGAGGGTCGACGGGCACGGCCCCGACGTTACCCGCTGGCGAGGCGTGAAGTCCCGCCCATCGCTCCTTGTCGGAGCAAACAGCCGGAGAGCACACGGCTTGTATGACAATCACTCCGTGCCTGTGGACAACTTCGCACGGTGATCGGCCGGAGACCCCATTCTGGAGGCCGACGAACGGGGGAACGACCATGCGGACCACTCAGACCGCCCAGACCACTCGGACCGACCGGCCCACTCGCACCGCTCAGCCCACTCGGGCCGGCCAGAAGACCGGGACCGATCAGAAGGCCGGGACCGATCAGAGGAGCGGGACCGCGCATCCCATGCTCAAGCCCGCCCTGCGTCGCGGCTGGCGCAATCGCGACACCGTGCAGTTCGGGGTGGCCCCTGCGCACGCGGTGGTGGTGGGGCCGGTGGACACGGCGACCAGCAGCTTCCTCGGGCTGCTGGACGGCACGCGGGGTCTGCCCCTGCTCCGGCAGGAGGCGCGGGCCGTGGGGCTGCCCGAGGGGCGGGTGGACGCCCTGGTGGAGAAGTTGACGGGGGCCGGGTTGCTGGACGACCCGCGGGCCGGCGGTGAGCGCGCCGCCGCCGTCCGGGAGCGGGGCGCGGCGGTGGAGCGGCTGCGGCCGGACCTCGCGTCCCTGTCCGTGCTGCATCCCGGTCCGGGGGCGGCGATGGGGCTGATGGGAGCCCGGCAGGCGACGCGGGTGCAGGTCCGGGGCGCGGGGCGGGTGGGGGCCGCGATCGCCGCCCTGCTGTCGGCCTCCGGGGTGGGCCGGGTCGATGTGATGGACGGCGGCTGCGTGGAGCCCTGGGACGTGGGACCGGCCGGGGTGGGCGCCGAGCGGGTCGGGGAGCGGCGGGACGCCGCGGCGCGGCGGGTCGTACGGGAAGCGGCGCCGGGGCCCCGGCCCCGGACGCGCGGGGGCGGCGGGGCCGAGCCGCCGCTGGCCCTGGTGGTGTTCGCGCCGCGGGACGGTCTCGCCGCCTACGCTCCCGATCCCGACGGGGCGGAGGAGTTGATCTCGTCCGGTATTCCTCATATGTACGCGGGTGTCCTGGAAGCCACTGGATTGGTGGGGCCGTTGGTGTTGCCGGGAGAGACGGCCTGCGCGGGCTGTATCGAGCTGGGGCGCGCTCGGCGGGACACGGCTTGGCCTCGGATGCTCGCCCAGTGGCGGTCCGGTCGCGGGTCGGGGGTACCGTCGTGCGACATGGCACTGGCCACGGTGGTGGCGGGGCTCACCGTGGCGCGGGCACTGGCCTTCCTCGACGGTGGTTCCCCGGCGAGCGCGGGCGTGCGGTTGGAGTTGGCGCTGCCGGGTCCGGCCTGGCTCCCGCGTCCCGTCGAGCCGCATCCGCGGTGTCCGTGCGGCGCGGCGGGATCTTCGGATCCGGAATATGCCTCGGCCGCGGGGACGGCGCACGGGACAATGAGCAGGTAACCGCCGTCAGCGGCGTGGCTGTTCAGCTAGTTGGAGGGGCGCATGTCTGATCTTCCCCGCAAGGCGGTCACCCGTACCGCCAAGTTGGCCGCGTTGCCCTTGGGGTTCGCGGGGCGTACCGCGCTCGGGCTCGGGAAGCGCATCGGCGGGCGGTCGGCGGAACTGATCGCGACGGAGCTGCAGCAGCGCACGGCCGAGCAGCTCTTCGCGACCCTGGGGCAGCTCAAGGGGGGTGCGATGAAGCTGGGTCAGGCGCTGTCGGTCTTCGAGTCGGCGCTCCCGGAGCAGGTGGCCGGCCCCTATCGGGCGGCGCTGACCAAGCTTCAGGAGGCGGCGCCTCCGATGCCGGTGAAGTCGGTGCACGCGGCCCTGGCGGAGCGGCTCGGCGCGGACTGGCGGGAGCTGTTCCAGGAGTTCGACGACCAGCCGGCAGCGGCCGCCTCGATCGGGCAGGTGCACCGGGCCGTCTGGCACGACGGGCGCGAGGTCGCGGTCAAGGTGCAGTATCCGGGGGCGGGCGAGGCCCTGCTGTCCGACCTCACCCAATTGGGCCGGTTCGCGCGGCTGCTGGGGCCGCTGGTTCCCGGCATGGACATCAAGCCGCTGATCACCGAGCTGCGCGACCGGGTGTCCGAGGAGCTGGACTACGAGCTGGAGGCCCGGGCGCAGAGCGCACACGCGCGGGAGTTCGCGGATGATCCGGATGTGGCGGTCCCGGCCGTGGTGCACCGGAGCGATCAGGTGCTGGTCACGGAGTGGATGGAGGGGGTGCCGCTGTCGGAGGTCATAGCCGAGGGCACCCAGGAGCAGCGGGACCGCGCCGGTCAGCTGCTGGCCCGCTTCCTCTTCTCCGGCGCGGCGCGCACGGGGCTGCTGCACGCCGACCCGCATCCGGGCAACTTCCGGCTGCTGACCGGGGACGCCCCGGACGGCCCGCCGGAGAAGTGGCGGCTGGGCGTGCTGGACTTCGGCACGGTGGACCGGCTGCCGCAGGGCCTGCCACCGGAGATCGGCACCGCGCTGCGGATGACGCTGGACGGCGAGGCCGAGGCGGTTCACGATCTGCTGCGGGACGAGGGGTTCGTCAAGCCGGAGATCGAGCTGGATCCGGGGGCGGTGCTGGACTATCTGCTGCCGATCATCGAGCCGGCCCAGGTGGAGGAGTTCACCTTCACCCGGGGCTGGATGCGCGCCCAGGCGACACGGATCGCCGATCCCCGCTCCCCCGCGTACCAGCTGGCGCGGCAGCTCAATCTGCCGCCGGCGTATCTGCTGATCCACCGGGTGACGACCAGCACCATCGGGGTGCTGTGCCAGCTGGGCGCGACCGTGCGGCTGCGGGACGAGATGGAGGCGTGGGTGCCCGGGTTCGCGGTGGCCGCCGAGGAGAGTCGGGGGACACCCGCCTGACGGCCCCGCGGCCCGGCCTCACCACCAGGACGAGTCGAGCCGCCCCTCGATGGCTCTGAGGTTGGCGCGGGCGCAGTCGTCGCAGAAGTAGCGGCGAATGCCGTTCTCGACGGAGCAGGTCCAGGTCGGCGGCGTACCGTCGGCGGCGGTGCCACAGCCGGCGCACGTCACGGGCGCGGCGGTCTCGGTGGCCTCAGGGTCCAACTGCACTGGTTCATGGCTCTTCTGGTCCACTCCCAGACGATATCCCCGTGAACAGGTCGGGATGGGCGCAACGCACCCAACGCCCCGCGGGGCCGGTCCTTTCGGACCGGCCCCGCGGGCATTCGGTGGGAGTGAGCCTCAGGCGTGAGCCTCAGTGCATGACGGCCATGGCCAGCGCGCGGCGGGCGCGCAGCGAGGCGCGCTCGGCGCGCCGCTGCATCCGCCGGGCGGCGACCAGGCGGATGGCACTGCGTTCGGACTCGGCCTCCCGGCGGAGGTCGTCCATATGGGCCCGGGCCATGGCTTCTGGGATGAGTTGCATTTCGAGGTTCCTGTTCTGACGCGACGCGGTCGCGCGGGAGCTGTCACGGGCGGGGGCTGCGGAGCCGAATGGCTCGGTGGCGGGGCGGTGCATCGTCGGATCCTGCTTCTTGGGGTCGTGCGTGGTGGGGCGGTCGATGGTGCCGAAGAGGTTCATGCGGCGACCGGGTTCTTGCGCGGGCGGCCACGGGGCCGCTTGCGGGCCACCACGACGCCCTGGACGAAGAGCTCTCCACCCCAGACGCCCCACGGCTCACGGCGGTCCAACGCACCGGCGAGGCAGGCCTCACGCAGCGGGCAGGTCCGGCAGAGCGACTTGGCGTACTCGACGTCGGCCGGGGTCTCGGCGAAGAAGACCTCCGGGTCGTAGCTGCGGCAGGGAACGGGGGTGCCCAGGTTCTCGATGGCGTCGTCGAGGTCGGTCAGGGCGGTGAGGGGGGTCAAGGAGTCCTCCGTGGGGACAGGCGGGGGGATCAGGTCGGTCGCTACTGACGGGGTGTGTGCCTTGAGTTGCACGGTTTCTTTTCCTCGTCTGTTCTTCCGGCTGGTGGCCGGGCTGGTTCCCCTCGTGCTGGTGAGGGGGCAAACAAAAGGGCCGCGGATCCCGGTGTGGGTTCCGCGGCCCTGGAAGGTGCCGACCTGATCATGCCGATCAGGCTGGATCTCTCCAGGGTTCGAGCCCACGGAAGGCCCACATCGTGTGGTGCTGCTGCTGTGCGTGCCGGGATTCGGCGCCGTCGGTCGTCGCTTCAATGGCATAGGCCTGGGCCTGTGCCACTGCTGCTGCCTTTACCTTGGGCGCCTCGGTCGGTCGCTCATTGATCAGGGAGGTGCCGGTGCTGGACAGACCGGTGCCCTGGAACGAGAGCGAGAGAGAGCCGAAGGAGAAGCCGAGCGGACGAATGGCGACGACCGGGCGATCGGTCATTTTGTTGCTGTTGATGAAGCAGCTGATCATGGTCTTCGCCTCCTCTCGGCGTCTTGGGGACCGGTCGAAACCAGTCCGGGTCGGTTCAGTACAGCACGGATCGACCGGAACTCGGAAGTGCCGTTCTCTCCGTGCTCGGAAGGCTATGGGTAGGCCGTCCGCGTGCGCAAACTATTTTTCCGGAGATTCTTCCGGCGTGTCCCCGGACCCCTCTCGGGCCCCGGCTCCGGACACGTCTTCCGACGTCAGCTCCTTGCCCGCGCACAGGGTGAGGACGTCGGCGCCGAACTTGTCGAGCTTCCGTCCTCCCACCCCTGAGATGCACGCCAGCTCCGATTCGGTTCCCGGAACGGCCTCGGCGATCGCGAGAAGCGTCTTGTCGGTGAAGACGCAGTAGGCGGGCTGGCCGAGCAGCCCGGCCTGTTCGGCGCGCCAGTCTCGCAGCCGTTCGTACAGCGCCTCGTCCAGCTCCGAGGGGCAGTCCTCGCAGCGCATCAGCTTGATCTCGCCCGCCTCGGTCAGCGTGCGCCCGCAGACCCGGCACCGCGCGGGCCCGCGCCGCTTGCGCACCGCCCCCCGCTCGACGCCGGCCGCGCCGCCCGGGGCCGCCCGGCCGCCAACCGGTCTGGTGGCGCCCGGGGAACCCGGCCGCAGCCCGTTCAGGAAGCGGCTGGGGCGCCGCACGGCCCGACCGCCCGGGGCGCGGGACAGCGACCAGGACAGGAAGAGGTGGAAGCGAGCCCGGGTGACGCCGACATAGAGCAGCCGGCGCTCCTCCTCGACCTGCTCATCGGTCTTGGCGTAAGTGATCGGCATCATGCCCTCGGTGAGCCCGACCAGGAAGACGGCGTCCCACTCCAGGCCCTTGGCGGCGTGAAGTGAGGCGAGAGTCACACCTTCCACGGTCGGGGCGTGCTGGGCGCTCGCCCGCTCGTCCAGCTCGGCGACGAGATCGCCGAGGGTCGCCTCAGGCCTGGCCCGCACGAAGTCCTCGGCGAGCCGCACGAGGGCCGCGAGGGACTCCCAGCGGTCGCGGACCGCGCCCGAGCCGGCGGGCGGCTCGGGCGTCCAGCCACGGGTGCCGAGCACGGCCCGCACCTGGGAGGGGACGTCGTCGGCGTCGGCGAGCTGCGGGTCGGAGTGGCCTCCGGCGCGGGCGGCGCCGCGCAGCAGCAGCCCGGCCTCGCGCACCTCCGGGCGCTCGAAGAACCGCTCGGCACCGCGCAGCTGATAGGGCACCCCGGCGTCCGCGAGCGCCTGCTCATAGACCTCGGACTGGGCGTTGATGCGGTAGAGGACGGCGATCTCGCTCGCCGGCACCCCGGAGTCGATGAGCTCGCGGATCCTGCGGGCGGTGCCCTCGGCCTCGGCGGGCTCGTCGGCGAATTCCGTCCAGCCGGGCTCGGGGCCCGCGTCGCGCTGGGAGATCAGCTCCAGGCGGTGCTCGGCGGCCCGGCCCCGGGCCTGGGAGAGCAGGCCGTTGGCGAGGTGCACCACCTGGGGGGTGGAGCGGTAGTCCCGGACGAGCTTGACGACCGTCGCGCGGGGGTGGCGGGTGCGGAAGTTCAGCAGGTGGTCGGGGGTGGCGCCGGTGAAGGAATAGATGGTCTGGCTGGCGTCGCCGACGACGCAGAGATTGTCCCGGTCGCCCAGCCACAGGTCCAGGAGCCGCTGCTGGAGGGGGCTGACGTCCTGATACTCGTCCACCACGAAGTGCTGGTACTGGCGGCGCACCGTCTCGGCGATGTCGTGCCGGTCCTGGAGGACGCCGACGGTCAGCAGCAGGACGTCCTCGAAGTCGATCACGCCGCGGTCGCGCTTGAGCTGCTCGTACATGGCGTAGATCCGGCCGATCTCGGCCGGGTCCCGGGGGGCCTCCCGGCCGGCCTTGGCGGCCGCCGGGGCGTAGTCCTCGGGGACGGTCTGGGTGACCTTGGACCACTCGATCTCGCCGGTGACGTCCCGCAGCTCATTGCGGTCGAGGCGGACCCGGCAGCGGGCCGCCGCCTCGGCGACGATCTGGACCTTCCGCTCGACCAGGCGCGGCACCTCGCCGCCGACGGCCTTGGGCCAGAAGTACTGGAGCTGGCGCAGCGCCGCCGAGTGGAACGTGCGCGCCTGGACGCCGCCCGCGCCGAGCTGGCGGAGGCGGCCGCGCATCTCACCGGCGGCGCGGTTGGTGAAGGTGACGGCGAGCACACTGGCGGGCTGGAGCACCCCGGAGCGGACGCCGTAGGCGATGCGGTGGGTGATGGCGCGGGTCTTGCCCGTGCCGGCTCCGGCCAGCACGCACACCGGGCCGCTCAGGGCCGTCGCCACCTCGCGCTGCTCGGGGTCGAGCCCGGCGAGCACCGCGTCCGGGGAGTCCGGGACCGGCGGGAAGAGGGAGGAGTGCGTTGCTGCTGTCACTCCGCCATGCTGCCAGGTTCGCGGGGGCGACCGGGAATGCCGTCCACAGGCGGGGCGGGCCGGTCGTACTAATGCGGGAATGGCTGGAGACGGGTGCGTGTTCTAACACCGCAATAACACCCATGACCTAGGGAGAGCGAGGGCGCATGTCGGGCACCGTGACGATGTACAGCACCACCTGGTGCGGCTACTGCCGTCGGCTGAAGAGCCAGCTGGACCGCGAGGGCATCGCGTACAACGAGATCAACATCGAGCACGACGCCGAGTCGGCCGCCTTCGTGGAGAAGGCGAACGACGGCAACCAGACGGTTCCGACGGTCCTGGTGACCCCGCTGAGCGGCGCCACGCCGGTCACGATGACCAATCCGTCGCTGGCGCAGGTCAAGCAGGCGCTCGCGTCCTGACGCGCCCGACCCGCACACGAACGGCCGGGGCACCGACTCGCACGAGTCGGTGCCCCGGCCGTTTTGCGTCCTGCTCAGCCCGCCCAGGTGGGGCTCTGCGGCAGCGGCTCGCCGTACCAGAGCTCCAGCAGCCGGGCCGCGATGGAGATGCCGGTGGGCGGGAGCACCTCGCCGGACTCGAACGCCGCCCGCAGCTCGGCCCGCGAGAACCAGCGGGCCTCGTGGATCTCCTCGCCGTCCACCTGGATGTCGGAGGACGTGGCCCGCGCCATGAAGCCGAGCATCAGGCTGGAGGGGAAGGGCCAGGGCTGGCTGGCGACGTACTCCACGTCACCGACCGTCACGCCCGCCTCCTCGGCGACCTCCCGCCGCACCGCCTGTTCGATGGACTCGCCCGGCTCCACGAAGCCCGCGAGCGTCGAGAAGCGGCCCTCCGGCCAGTGCATCTGGCGGCCCAGCAGCGCCCGGTCGTCCGCGTCCGTCACCAGCATGATCACGGCCGGGTCGGTGCGGGGGTAGTGCTCGGCGCCGCAGGCCGGGCAGCGGCGGATGTGGCCGGCGGCCGCCACGACCGTGCGCTCGCCGCAGCGGGAGCAGAAGCGGTGCAGCCGCTGCCAGTTCTCCAGGGCCACCGCGTGCACCAGCAGCCCGGCGTCGCGCGGCGACAGCAGCAGCCCCGCCTCGCGCAGCCCGGCGGGGCGCGCCGACTGGTCCATGCGCCCCGGCAGGGCGTCCTTCTGGAGGGCGAAGTAGGCGATGCCCTTCTCGTCCTCACCCAGGAAATAGCGGTGCGTCTCGGTGACGGGCGCCTCGAAGGCGGGGGTCATCACCAGCTCGGTGCGGCCGTCGGGGGTGTCGTCGATCAGCACCTGGCCGCCGGAGACCACGAAGACCCGCGTGGAGGGGTGGCTCCAGGCCGCGGCGAGCCATGCCTCGTCGAGGCGGTGATGCGCGGCGCGGTCGATGCCGCTGTCGCCGCTGAGCGTGATGGGCCGGGCGGCTGCGAGATCGGTCCAGGTGGTCACGGCTGCTTCCAACTCCCCCTGCGAATGGTGTGCGTACGTCGAGCGTGGGCTAGCGGGCCCGACCGGCCCCCGCCAGGTCGGTCCACAGGTGGGCGGCGGTCTCGACGCCCTTCATGAGGAGGTCCAGTTCGACCTTCTCGTTCGGCGCGTGCCAGCCGTCCGAAGGCACGGAGATGCCCAGGAACAGCACCGGGACGCCGAGCACGTCCTGGAGGTCGGCGGCGGGGCCCGAGCCGCCCTCGCGCGTGTAGCGGATCTTCTGCTCGAAGGCGCGCCCCATGGCCCGTACGGCCGACTGGAGGTACGGGTGGTCGAGCGGGGTCAGGCAGGGGCGGGTCGCGCCCCAGAAGGTGATCTCGTGGCGGACGCCGTCCGGCAGGCGGTCGGCGACCCAGTCCCGTACGGCCTGCTGGACGCGGTCGGCGTCCTGGCCTGCGACGAGCCGGAAGGACAGCTTCAGCTGGGCGGTGGACGGCACGATCGTCTTGCCGCCGGGGCCCTGATAGCCGCCGGAGATGCCGTTGACCTCGGCGGTCGGCCGGGCCCAGACCCGCTCCAGGGTGGTGTAGCCGCTCTCGCCGAGGGCGGCGTGGGAGTGGGCGGTGCGCAGCCAGCGCTTCTCGTCGAACGGCAGCTCGGCGAAGAGCTCGCGCTCGTGGTCGGTCAGCTCCACGATGCCGTCGTAGAAGCCCGGTATCGCGACCCGGCGGTCCTCGTCGTGCAGGGCGGCGACCAGCCGGGCGGCCTCGACGGCCGGGTTGGGCACGGCGCCGCCGAAGGAACCGGAGTGGATGTCCTGGTCGGGGCCGTAGAGGTCGATCTGGCAGTCCGTGAGGCCGCGCATGCCGGTGCAGACGGTCGGGGTGTCCTCGGACCACATGCCGGTGTCGGAGACGATCACGGTGTCGCACCCGAGGCGGTCGGCGTGGGCGCGGATGAGCTCGCCGAAGTGCGCCGAGCCGGACTCCTCCTCGCCCTCGATGAGCAGCTTGAGGTTGACCGCGGGGGCGGTGCGGCCGGTCGCGGCCAGGTGGGCGCGGACGCCCAGGGTGTGGAAGAGGACCTGGCCCTTGTCGTCGGCGGCGCCGCGGGCGTACAGCCGGCCGTCCTTGATCACCGGCTCGAAGGGCTCGGTGTGCCAGCCGTCCTCGCGGGCGGCGGGCTGGACGTCGTGGTGGCCGTAGACCAGCACGGTCGGGGCGTCGGCCTCACCGGAGGGCCACTCGGCGAACACGGCCGGGGCGCCGTCGGTCTCCCAGATCTCCGCGGTCGGGAAGCCGGTCTCGGTGAGCTTGGCGGTCAGCCACTCGGCGCTGCGGCGCACATCGGCGGCGCGGCCGGGCTCGGCCGACACGGAAGGGATGCGGAGCCATTCGACGAGGTCGTCGAGGAATGCGGCGCGGTGGCCCTCGATAAACGCTCGGACGGCGCTGTCCGGTGTGTCGCTCATGCCGTCGAGCCTATCCGGACACGCCGCGTGATCATGACCGGGCTCGATCACGCGTCCTCCCCCGTCAGCAGCCGTTCGAGCCCCGCGCGGTCCGGGAGCCCGGCGGGGCGGACGGTCTCGCCGTCGCGCACGTACACGAAGGCGGCGGTCACCGATGACAGCGGCAGGCCGTGCCGCTCGGCCCAGGCGACGCGGTAGATCGCCAGCTGGAGGGGGTCGGCGCCGTGGACGCGGCTCGTCTTCCAGTCGACGATCTCGTAGGTGTCGCCCTGGGGGCCGCGCTCGCGGTAGACGGCGTCGATGCGGCCGCGGATCACTCGGCCCGAGAGGGTGAGCTGGAAGGGCACCTCGACGCGGTACGGGGTGCGGTGGGCGTACGGGGTGAGCTCGAAGGCGTCCTTGAGCGCGGCCAGCTCCCGCTCGTCGGCGATCTCCGGCTCGTACGCGTCCTCGTCCGCGCCGGGCAGCTCGTCGGGGCCGAGCAGCGGCAGGGGCAGCGCCTCGAAGCGGGACTCGACCCAGGCGTGGAAGCGGGTGCCGCGGCGCGCGGCGGGCTGCGGCGGGCGCGGCATGGGGCGGGCCAGTTCGCGCGCGAAGCCGTCCGGGTCGGCAGCGAGCCGGACCAGCTGCGAGGCGCTGAGCGACGACGGCAGGGCGACATCGCGCACCCGCGCGCGTGCCCGCCGCAGCTCACCGGCGAGCGCGTCCAGATCCCGGTCCCAGGAGGCGACGAGGCGGGCCTCCTCGGGCGAGAGGGAGGGCGCGTGGTGTCCTGCGGACGGCTCCTGTGACGTCGCTCCGGGTCCGGCCTGCGCGGGCGACCCTCCGGGCCCCGCGTGCGCATGCCCTGCGGCCGGGTGTTCCGCGGCCTTCTCTTTGGCGTCAGGAGCCGGGTGCGGGCGGCCGTCCGCCGGGCCGGGCCGGGCGGGCGCGTGGTCGTCGCGTACGGGCGCGTCGGCGGGCCGGAGCGGGGCCGGTGGCGCATCGTGCGGGTGCCCGTGGGCCGGCGCGGGCCTGCCCGGCGCCCGGCGGGGCGAGGGCAGCACGGCGTGGCCGGCGTGCGGCACGGAGGGGTCGGCGTGCTCGTGCGCGGCCGTCTCCGAGCCGGGTGCGGCGTCCGTGGGCGCCTGGTCCCAGGCCGCGGGGCGCTCGCCGGAACGGCCGGACGCGTCCTCGTGCGCGCGCGTCCCCGATCCGGCGACGGCATCCGCCGACGCCCGCGACGTCGGCAGGTCGTCCCAAGCCGCAGGGCCCTCGCCCGAACGGCCGGACGCGTCCTCGTGCGCGCGCGTCCCCGATCCGGCGACGGCATCCGCCGACGCCCGCGACGTCGGCAGGTCGTCCCAGGCCGCGAGGTCCTCGTCGGAAGGGGGCTCCGACTCCTCGTACGCGTCGTACTCCTCGTCCTCCGGCGGAGGTGGCCAGTCCGGGTCGTACGCGGCCTCCGGCTCGGGCGAGGGCTCCGGATCCGGCGCCGCCGCCAGGCGGTCCAGGTGGGCCAGGACGGCGTCCGCCGCGGCGCGGCGGCGGGTCAGGGACACGGGGTCCAGCGGCAGGGGCCAGGAGTGGTCGGTGGCCGACTCCCGCAGGGCGGGGTTCTCCGCGTCCTCCTCCGGCGGGTCCGCCCAGACCTCGATCTCGCCGTGGCCGGCCTCGCAGTGCGCGCGCAGGGCCTGGAGGAAGTCCGAGGGGCCGCGGGGCTTCTTCTGGTTGGGGCCCCACCAGTGGCCCGAGCCCAGGAGGAGCGAGCGGGGGCGGGTGAAGGTGACGTAGCCGAGGCGGAGTTCCTCGATCCGCTGGTGTTCCTTCATGGCGCCCTTGAAGGCGGTCATCGCCTTGCCGTCCCACGCCTCGATGTCGGGAAGGGTGTCCGCGTCGCCGCGCAGGGCGTGCGGGAGCACCTTGGCCTGGGCCGTCCAGGACTCGCGGGACTGCTCGCTGGGGAAGGTCTTGGTGACGAGGCCGGGGACGGCGACCACGTCCCATTCCAGGCCCTTGGACTTGTGCGCGGTGAGGACCTTGACGGTGTTCTCGCCGCCGGGCAGGGAGCTGTCGAGGCCCTTCTCGTACTGCGCGGCGGTGCGCAGGAAGCCCAGGAAGGCGAGCAGGGTGGCCTCGCCGTCGACGGCGGCGAAGCCCGCGGCGATGTCCAGGAAGTGCGAGAGCGTCTCGCGGCGGCGGGCGGCCAGCGCGTGCGGCGAGGCGGACAGCTCGACCTCCAGGCCCGTGGTGGCCAGCACTCGGTGCAGGACGTCCATGAGCGGGTCGGCCAGGGAGCGCCGCAGGTCGCGCAGCTCGGCGGCGAGGCGGGCGAAGCGGACCCGGGCCTCGGCCGAGAAGGGCAGGCCGTCGTCGGGGCCGTCGGCCGTCAGGAACGTGTCGAGGGCGTCGGCGAGGGAGATCACCTCGGCCGGGTCGACGCCTTCGACGGCCTCGGCGAGCCGGCGCTCGGGGTCGTCCCCGGCGCTGCCGTAGGGCACGAGCGTACGGGCGCGGCGGCCCAGCAGGGCGAGGTCGCGGGGACCGATGCGCCAGCGGGGGCCGATCAGCAGGCGGACGAGCGCGGCATTGGCGGTGGGGTCCTGGAGGACCTCGCACACGGCGACGAGGTCGGCGATCTCCGGCAGGTGCAGCAGCCCGGACAGGCCGACGACCTCGACGGGGATGTCGCGCTCCACAAGCGCGCCCTGGATCTGCGCGAAGTCGACGGCGGTGCGGCACAGGACGGCGATGTCGCCGGGGCGCGTGCCCGTGCGCACCAGGTGGGCGAGGGAGTCGGCGAGCCAGTCGAGCTCCTCGGCGTGGGTGGGCAGCAGGGCGCAGCGGACCACGCCGTCCCGCTCGGCGCCGGGTGCGGGCCGCAGCGCCTCGACGCCCTCGTGGCGGGCGCGCAGCTCGGCGGCCAGGCCGTTGGCGAGGTCGAGGAGGCGGCCGCCGCTGCGGCGGTTCTCGCTGAGCGAGAACCGCTGGGCGGGGCGGCCGTCGGCGTAGGGGAAGTGCCGGGGGAAGTCGTCGAGGTTGGCCACGGAGGCGCCGCGCCAGCCGTAGATGGCCTGGCAGGGGTCGCCGACGGCGGTGACGGCGTGGCCCGCGCCGCCGCCGAAGAGGCCGGCGAGCAGCAGCCGCTGGGCGACCGAGGTGTCCTGATACTCGTCGAGGAGGACGACCGCGAACTGCTCGCGCAGGATCCGGCCGACCTCCGGCCGGGTGCGGGCCAGCTCGGCGGAGCGGGCGATCTGGTCGCCGAAGTCGAGGAGGTCGCGCTTGGCCTTCTCCTTGCGGTACGCCTCGACCAGCTCCAGGAGTTCGAGGCGGGCGCGGGCGGCCTCGGGCACCTTGCGCAGGTCGGCGTTGGAGAGCCGGGCGCCTTCCAGCGCGGCCAGCAGCCCGGTGTCGTGGGCGCGGAGGTCCGCCGCCGCCACGAGGTGCTCGGAGAGCTCGCCGTCGAGGGCGAGGAGGTCGGCGACGAGGTCGCCGAAGGAGCGGGTGAGCGCGGGATACGGGCCCGGTGAGGTGCGCAGGACGCGGGCGGCGAGCTGGAAGCGGGTGGCGTCGGCGAGCAGCCGGGCGCCGGGCTCCAGGCCGATGCGCAGGCCGTGCTCCTTCAGGAGCCGCCCGGCGAAGGCGTGGTAGGTGGAGATCTGGGGCTCGCCCGGTGCCCGGTCGGGGTCGGCGGGGCCGGGCTCGGAGTCGGTGACGCCCGCCTCGACGAGCGCCTTGCGCACGCGCTCGGACAGCTCGCCGGCGGCCTTGTTGGTGAAGGTGAGGCCGAGGACCTGCTCGGGGGCGACCTGCCCGGTGCCCACGAGCCAGACGACGCGCGCGGCCATCACCGTGGTCTTGCCGGATCCGGCGCCGGCCACGATCACCTGCGGGGCGGGCGGCGCGGTGATGCAGGCCGTCTGCTCCGGGGTGAACGGGATGCCGAGCAGCTCCTTGAGCTGCTCGGGGTCGGTCAGGCGCGGGGTCACGGCATCAACGCTAACGGGCACCACCGACAACGCCCCGCGCGTCACTCCACCACCTGCCGGCCCTCGGGCCGCGCGGTGCACGAGGCCCGGAACGAGCAGTGGCCGCAGTGCTGGCCGGGGCGCGGCGAGAACCGCTCCTCCAGGACCCGGCCGGCCGCCTCGGCGAGCAGCCCCTCGACCCAGCCGTCCGCCCCGAGCGCCTCCTGGGCCTGCACCTTGGGGACGGCGTCCCCGCCGTCCTTCTTCGCCGCACCCTGCCGCAGCTGTACGAGCTCGGCGCCGCCCGCCTTCGGCCGCGCGCCCTCGAAGAGCTCGTCGACGGCACCGTGCTCGACGGCGAGCTGGTAGACGGCGAGCTGCGGATGTCGTTCGACGTCGCCCGCCGACACGGCCCCCTTGCCGGTCTTGAAGTCGACGACGTAGGCGTGCCCGTGGCGATCCGCCTCGACGCGGTCCATGGAGCCCCGGATGCGCACCAGGTGGTCCTCGGCCTTCAGGGTGACGTCGAAGCCGTGCTCGGTGGCGACCGGGGTGCGGCCGCCGCGCTCCATCACGTGCCAGCGCAGGAAGCGCTCCAGTGCGGCGCGGGCGTTCTCCTTCTCCTGGACCGACTTCCAGGGGGCGTCGAAGGTGAGCGCGTCCCACACGGAGTCGAGCCGCTCCATGAGGACGGCCAGATCTGCGGGGGTCCGCCCGGAGGCGACCTCGTCGGCGAGGACGTGCACGACGTTGCCGAACCCCTGCGCGGCGGTGGACGGGGCGTCCGCCTTCACCTCCCGGCCGAGGAACCACTGCAGCGAGCAGGAGCCGGAGGTGCCCGCCAGCTGCCCGACAGCGGAGCCGGACAGCGCGAGCGGAAGCTCCCGGTCGCGCAGCGGGACCTCGCTGTGCGTCGGCTCGTGCAGCCCCCACCAGCGGTAGGGGTGCGCGGCCGGTACGAGCGGCTGGCCCTCCTCGTCGCGCAGCGCCGCGAGCCGGGCGAGCCGCCGGGCGGCGACGGCGCGCAGCGCGTCGGAGACGTCCGGGTCGACCGTGGTGGCGCGCAACTCGGCGACCAGCGCGGCGACGGCCAGGGGCCGGCGCGGGCGCTGGGTGACGTCGACGGGCTCGGTGCCCAGCTCGGTGAGGAACCGGGAGGGCTGGTCGCCGTCCTCGGCCGCCGCCTTGACGGCGGTGACGACCAGCCGCTCGCGCGCGCGCGTGGCGGCCACGTAGAACAGGCGGCGCTCCTCGGCGAGCAGCGCGCCGGGGCTGAGCGGTTCGGCGAGGCCGTCGCGGCCGATGCGGTCGGCCTCCAGGAGCGAGCCGCGGCGGCGCAGGTCGGGCCAGAGGCCCTCCTGGACGCCCGCGACGACGACGAGCCGCCATTCCAGGCCCTTGGAGCGGTGCGCGGTCATCAGCCGCACCGCGTCGGGGCGGACGGCCCGGCGGGTGAGGGTGTCCGCGGCTATGTCCTGGGCCTCCAGCTCGTCGAGGAAGTTCAGGGCGCCCCGGCCGCCGGTGCGCTGTTCCGCGCGGGCGGCGGTCTCGAACAGCGCGCAGACGGCGTCCAGGTCACGGTCGGCGTTGCGGCCGGCGGCCCCGCCGCGGTGCGCGGCGCGCTGGAGGCGGGCCGGCCACGGGGTGCCGTTCCACAGCTCCCAGAGGGCCTCTTCGGCGGTGCCGCCGGAGGCGAGTCGCTCGCGGGCCGTCCGCAGGAGCGCGCCGAGGCGCTGTGCGCCCCGCGCGTACGCGGCGTCGTGCGCCACGAGGCGCTCGGGCTCGGCGAGGGCTTCGGCGATGAGGTCGTCGGAGGCGCGCGGCACGGGGTTGCCCGCGGCTCGCTCCTCGTCCCTCAGGGCGCGGCCCAGCCGGCGCAGGTCGGCGGCGTCCATGCCGCCCAGCGGCGAGGTGAGGAGGGTGAGCGCGGTCTCGGCGTCGAGCCAGGCGTGGCGCGCCCGCGGCGGAGCGGCCTCACCGGGACGCGCCGGGCCGTCGTCAGCCGAGGGCTCCGGTGCCGGGCCCGCGAAGGGCTCTGCCGGAGGCGCCCCCGCCTCCGCCACCACCCGCAGGGCCGTCAGCAGGGGGGCAACAGCCGGTTCGTGGCGCAGGGGGAGGTCGTCGCCGTCGATCTCCACGGGAACGCCCGCCGAGGTCAGGGCGCGGCGGAGGACCGGTATGGAGCGCGAGCCGGCGCGGACCAGGACGGACATCTCGTGCCAGGGGACGCCGTCCTCCAGGTGCGCGCGGCGCAGGATGTCGGCGATGTTGTCGACCTCGGCGCCCGCTGTCGGGTAGGTGTACGCCTCCACCCGGCCGTCCTCGCGGACGGCGGCGAGCTCCCTGTGGGCGCGTACCGCCCGCGCCGGGAGGCGGGTGAGCGGCATCCGGCGGGTGAGCAGCCTGGTGGCCGCGAGGAGGTCCGCGGCGGAACGGCGCGAGGTCGTGAGGACCTCGACGGGCGCGGGCGAGCCGTCGGGGCGCGGGAAGGCGTCCGGGAAGTCGAGGATGCCGTTGATGTCGGCGCCCCGGAAGGCGTAGATCGACTGGTCGGGGTCGCCGAAGGCGACCAGCGTCCTGCCGCCGCCCGCCAGGGCGCGCAGCAGCCGCGCCTGGGCGGCGTCGGTGTCCTGGTACTCGTCGACGAAGACGGCGTCGTACCGCAGGGCCAGCCGCGCGGCGGTCTCCGGGCGCTCGGCGAGCAGCACGGCGCGGTGGACGAGTTCGGCGTAGTCGAGCACGCCCCGGGCGTCGAGCACGTCCAGGTATTCGGCGAGGAAGGACGCGGCCGCCCCCCAGTCGGGCCGGCCGGTGCGCCGGGCGAAGGCGCCGAGCGCGTCGGGGCCCAGCCCCAGCTCGCGGCTGCGGGCGAGGACCGCGCGCACCTCGTCGGCGAAGCCGCGTGTGGTCAGGCAGGCGCGCAGCTCGTCGGGCCAGCGCACCGCCGCGCGCCCCTCGCGCTCCAGGTCCGCCTGGCCGGCGAGCAGCTCGCGCACGACGGTGTCCTGCTCGGGGCCGGACAGCAGCCGCAGCGGGTCGGCGAACAGGTCGGCGTCCTGGTGGGCGCGGACCAGGGCGTAGCAGTACGAGTGGAAGGTGGTGGCCTGCGGCCCCTGGGCGCCGCCCAGCCGGGCGGCCATCCGGTCGCGGAGTTCGACGGCGGCCTTGCGGCTGAACGTCAGGACCAGGACGCGCTCCGGATCGGTGCCCCGCCGCACCCGCTCCGCGACCGCCTCGACGAGCGTGGTGGTCTTGCCCGTGCCCGGGCCCGCCAGGACCAGCAGCGGTCCTTCCCCGTGGTCAACCACGGCCCGCTGCCGTGCGTCCAGCTCAGGAGGGGCCGTGCGGCCCGGCCGGGTGCGTACGAGGCGGTACGCGCCCGGGGACGCCTGGCGCGCCTGCTGGTGCGGCGGGCGGGCCGAGCCGGTCGAGCCGGGGGAACCCGGGAAGGGGGAGGAGCTCACGTGGGTTGCCGGTCCTGGTGGGTGTGCGGGGTGTCGTGCGGCGGCGGGTGCCGGCGGCTCGCGAGGTCCGGGCGGGGGGCCTGGGAGTGACGGCGGTTCCCGACGCTACGCCAGGCGGCACGCGGGGCGCAGGGCGTCCCGCGGACCGACGCACGCCGTCAGCGGTCTCTCCCGTCCCGTTCAGCCCTAGGGGGGAGCGGTCGCCATGTGGTCGGGGGTCCCCCGGACGACGGATCCTTTCAGGTGTGAGGAGTCACATCCGTACCGCTGCCGGCGGCCCCTTCCACAGGGGCGCCGTCCCAGCGGGCGCGGGCCATGGCGAGGCGGGGGACGTGGCCCTCGGCAGAGCGGGCGGCCTCGCGGAGCGGGGTGCCCTCGTCGCGGTAGTGGGCGAGGGCGCGCAGCTCGCTGCCGGGCAGCAGCACGCCGTCCGAGCGGACCACCCGCCACCACGGCACCGCGCCGCCGTAGAGGGCCATGACGCGGCCCACCTGCCGGGGCCCTCCCTCGCCCAGCCACTCGGCGACGTCCCCGTAGGTCATCACCCGGCCGGGCGGGATCAGCTCGGCGACCGCCAGAACCCGCTCCGCGTACTCGGGCAGCTCTTCGGCGGCCCCCGCGCCCGTCCGTACGTCCTCGCTCATCCGGCCCATACTGCCGCACAGCGCGGACAGCGCCCGGTCCACGGGCGCCCTCGCCGACTTCACAAGATCACCCAGAGTGCGTATCCGCACTACAGCGCGTACGATCCGGAGTCCGCGCCCCCGAAATGCACCCTGATGCCCCCTCGCCCGGCGGGGCCATGCCACCATCTTCCGGGCGGTGACTGGTGATACGAGACCAAGAAGAGAAGACGGACAGGCAGCAGGGCGCGGCGCCTCGGGAAGAGGCCGGCGCTCCCGGAGCGCTGTCCGAGTCCGCTGAGTCCTCCCCCGCGACCGGGTCGGACCCGGACCGCGAGCGGGCGGCCGACCCGTCCGGCGAGCCCGACGAGGGTTACCCGTGCGGGAAGGACGGGCCGCACATCGACAAGGTCTCCGGCGACGAGCCGCTGCTGCCGGCCCGCGTCCACCGCCCCGCCGACCTCGTACGGCTCTTCCTCGGCATCGTCGGCATCGCCCTCGTCCTCGCCCTCGCGGCCTTCGCCCACGGCACCACCCAGGGCCTGGAGAAGGACATCGGCGACAGCACCGGCCGGGCGCCGCAGCTGCTGGCGAACTTCGCCGGGCTCGCCGCCAACATCGCCATCTTCATCGTGCCGGTGGCCTTCGCCATCGAGCGGCTGATCAAACGCGACGGGCTGCGCATCGCCGACGGCGTCCTCGCCGCCGTCCTCGCGCACGGCGTCTCCCTCGCCACGGACCTGTGGGTGGCCGAGACGGCCCCCGAGTCGATCCGGGAGGCGCTCACCCAGCCCGCGCCCACCGGCGGCCTCACCGACCCCGTACACGGCTATCTGGCCCCCGTGATCGCCTATATGACGGCCGTCGGGATGTCCCGCCGCCCGCGGTGGCGGGTCGCGATGTGGGCCGTCCTGCTGCTGGACGCCTTCGCGGTGCTGGTCAACGGCTACACCACGCCGTTCTCGATCGTCACCACGGTGCTGATCGGCTGGACCGTCGCCTACGGCACGCTCTACGCCGTCGGCTCCCCGAACGTACGGCCCACCGGCCGGCACCTCCTGTCCGGGCTGCGCCGGGTCGGCTTCAAGCCGGTCACCGCGCTGCGCGCCGAGGACAGCGCCGAAGCCGTGGGCACCGAGCATTCCCTCCCTCTCGACCGCGGCCGCCGCTACATCGTCACCCTGGAGGACGGCCCGCCCCTCGACGTCACGGTCGTCGACCGCGAACAGCAGGCGCAGGGCTTCTTCTACCGCCTCTGGCAGCGGCTGGCGCTGCGCGGCATCACCCAGCGCCGCAGTCTGCAGTCCCTGCGCCAGGCCCTCGAACAGGAGGCGCTGCTCGCCTACGCGGCCATCGCCGCCGGCGCCAACGCCCCCAAGCTCATCGCCACCTCGGAGCTGGGCCCCGACGCCGTCATGCTCGTCTACGAGCACATCGGCGGCCGCACCCTGGACACCGTTCCCACCGAGGAACTCACCGACGAGCTGCTGGCCGGCGCCTGGCGGCAGGTGCAGGCGCTCCAGTCACGCCGCATCGCGCACCGCAGACTCGACGGCGACACGCTCCTGGTGGATCGTTCCGGCAATGTCGTCCTGACCGACCTGCGCGGCGGCGAGATCGCCGCCGGTGACCTGGTGCTGCGCATGGACGTGGCCCAGCTGCTCGTCACCCTGGGCCTGCGGGTCGGCGCCGAGCGGGCCGTGGCCACGGGCGTGGAGGTCCTCGGCCCGGACGCGGTCGCGGACAGCCTGCCGCTGCTCCAGCCGCTGGCCCTCACCCGCGTCAGCCGCGCCACCCTCCGCCAGCTGGCCCGCGAGCGGGCCCAGCGCGAGCGGGAGACCGTGCTGGAGGCGGCGCGCGCGGCGAAGGAGGCCAAGGACGCCCAGGTCGCCGAGGAGGGCGCCGAGGCGCCCACGGAGGACCGCAAGTCCCTCAAGGCCGAGCGGCAGGCCGAGAAGAAGGCGATCGACGAGGCCCTGGAGGAGGCCCGCGAGGAGGACCTCCTCTCGCAGATCCGCCAACAGGTGCTGCTGATCCGCCCGCAGGCTCCGATAGAGCCGGTGCGCCTGGAGCGCATCAAGCCGCGCACGCTGATCACCTTCGTGGCCGGCGCGTTCGCCGCGTACTTCCTGCTCTCCCAGCTCACCCACTTCCAGTTCGGCGACCTCGTCGACAAGGCCAACTGGGTGTGGGTCGCGGTCGCGGTGGCCTTCCAGGCCCTGACCTACGTCGCCGCCGCGCTGAGCCTGCTCGGCTTCGTGCCCGAGAAGGTGACCTTCGGCCGGACCGTCCTGGCCCAGGTCGCGGGCTCCTTCGTGAAGCTGGTCGCGCCCGCGGCGGTCGGCGGCGTCGCCCTGAACACGCGCTTCCTGCAACGCGCCGGCGTCCGGCCGGGCCTGGCGGTCGCGAGCGTCGGCGCGTCCCAGCTCTTCGGCCTGGCCTGCCACATCCTGCTGCTGCTGTCCTTCGGCTACGTCACCGGCACGGAACGCAGCTCCTCCATCGGCCCCTCCCGCACGGTGATCGGCGGCCTGCTGACGGCGGCGGTCCTGGTCCTCGTCGTCGCCGCGATCCCGGTCCTGCGGAAGTTCGTCTCCACCCGGGTCCGGTCGCTGTTCGCCGGCGTCGTACCGCGCATGCTGGACGTCCTCCAGCGCCCGCAGAAGCTCTGCGCCGGCATCGGCGGGATGCTGCTCCTGACGGCCGCGAACGTCATGTGCCTCGACGCCGCGATCCGCGCCTTCGGCGGCGAGCTCAGCTACGCGAGCATCGCGGTGGTCTACCTGACCGCCAACGCGCTGGGCTCCGCGGCCCCGACGCCGGGCGGCGTGGGCGCGGTGGAGTTCGCCCTCACCGGCGCCCTGACCTTCGCCGGCCTCCCGGCGGAACAGGCGGCGCCGGCCGTGCTGCTGTTCCGCTTGATGACACTGTGGCTGCCGGTGCTGCCGGGCTGGCTCTCCTTCACCCACCTGACCCGCAAGGGAGCGATTTAGGCAGGCTGCTGCCCCTGCGACCGGGGGTGCGCACGGTTCCGCGCCTGCGGGACGGGGGGCCTGGCCGGGCGGCAGCTTGTACGGGGCCGGGGGCCGTCCCTCCGTCCGCGCGACGTGGTCGCACCCACCCCGCGTCGGGCCGTGCCCCGGTGGGCGTAGACGGTCGCGTGCCGCTCCGGGGTGTTGTGGGGCTGCCTCGGCCCCACAACACCCCTGCGCGTCCCGCGACCTTCCGCCAGTTGGGCAGACCTCAAGGCGTACCGGTCGACCGATCAAGCCTTGGCCGGCGTTTGAAGACACACAGCCGCATCTGCCATGGCAACAGGCCCCCCAACCTTGCATCTGCGGGCCGCATGGCCATACCGTGCTGCTCATGCAGTCCTACTCCATCGGCCGCGCCGCACGTCTGCTCGGCGTCAGCCCCGACACCGTGCGCCGGTGGGCCGACGCCGGGCGCGTTCCCACGCGGCGGGACGAGGCCGGTAAGCGGCTGATCGACGGGGGCGACCTCGCCGCGTTCTCCGTCTCGCTCGCCGCCGAGGCGACCGGCGACGACACCGCGTACACCACCGCGCGCAACGCCTTCCCCGGCATCATCACCGCCGTGAAGCTCGGCGACGTCGCCGCCCAGGTGGAGATCCAGGCCGGGCCCCACCGGCTCGTCTCGCTGCTCACCAGGGAAGCCGTGGAGGAGCTGGGCCTCGCCGTCGGCATGGAGGCCGTGGCCCGGGTGAAGGCCACCAACGTGCACATCGACCGCGCTTGACCCCGGCAGCTGGAGAAACCGATGCACCGCACGCCCGTACGCCGCGCCGCCCTCCTGGCCGCCGCCCTCCTCGCGCCGCTGCTCGCCGGCTGCGAGGGCGGGGACGGCAAGAGTGACGCCAAGTCCTCGACCACCCTCACCGTGCTCGCCGCCGCCTCCCTGACGGATGTCTTCAAGCAGGCCGGGGCCGCGTACGAGAGGGCGCATCCGGGCACGACGGTGAAGTTCTCCTTCGCCGGGTCGCAGGAGCTCGCCGCGCAGGTCCGTCAGGGCGCGCCCGCCGACGCGCTGGTCACCGCCGACACGAAGACCATGGACGCCCTGAAGGCCGACACGGACAGCCCCGCGGTCATCGCGAAGAACCGCCTCACCATCGCCACGGCCAAGGACAACCCCAAGGGCGTCAAGGGCCTGTCCGACCTCTCCAGGAGCGACCTCAAGGTCGTCCTGGCCGCGCCCGAAGTGCCGGTGGGCCGCTACAGCAAGAAGGTGCTGGACCAGCAGCACGTCGCGGTCGAGCCGGTCTCCCAGGAGCCGAACGTCCGCGCCGTCCTCAGCAAGGTCTCGCTCGGCGAGGCCGACGCCGGCATCGTCTACGTGACCGACGCCGCGTCCGCCAAGAGCAAGATCTCCACGGTCACCGTCCCCGACGCGCAGAACGCCGTCGCCTCCTACCCGGCCGCCGCCCTCAAGGGCTCGAAGCACACCAAGGAAGCCGCGGACTTCGTGAGGTGGCTCGGCTCGGACGAGGCGCAGAAGCTGCTGCGCGCGGCCGGCTTCCAGCAGCCGTGAGCCCGGGCAGGCGCCGGGGGCGCACGCCCCTGGCGCTGGCGATACCCGCCGCCCTGGCGATCGCGTTCCTCGCCCTCCCCCTCGTCGGCATCCTCGCCCGCACCCCCTGGAGCACGCTCCCCTCCCGCCTGGGCTCACCCGCCGTCACCGAGGCACTCGGCCTCTCCCTCCTGGTCTCGGCCTGGGCGCTCGCGCTCTCCCTCGTCCTCGGCGTGCCCCTGGCCTGGCTCCTGGCGCGCACCACCTTCCCCGGCAAGGCGCTCGTGCGCTGCCTGGTGATGCTGCCGATGGTCCTGCCCCCGACCGTCGCGGGCGTGGCGCTCCTCCAGGGTTATGGCCGCCGCGGCATCCTGGGCCCGTACCTGGAGTCGTGGTTCGGCACCACGCTGCCCTTCTCGACGGCCGGGGCGGTCGTCGCGTCGGCCTTTGTGGCCATGCCGTTCCTGGTGATCAGCCTCGAAGGCGCCCTGGCGGGCCTGCACCCCCGTTACGAGGAGACGGCGACCTCCCTGGGAGCGGCCCCCCTCCGGGTGTTCCGCACGATCACCCTCCCCATGGTCGCCCCGGGCCTGCTCGCGGGCGCCGCCCTCAGCTGGGCCCGGGCCCTGGGCGAATTCGGCGCGACGATCACCTTCGCGGGCAACCTCCCGGGCACCACCCAAACCCTCCCCCTCCAGGTCTACCTGCTCCTCCAGGACGACCCGGAAGGAGCGACGGCGGTCTCCCTCCTCCTCCTGGCGATCGCGGCGGCGGTCCTCCTGGCCCTGCGGGGCCACTGGCTGAACCGGGGACCGGCAGGCCGTTCCGGCCCGCAGCGTCCCGACCGCAGGGCGGAGGCCGTCCATCACGCGGCCCCGGAGGGCCCTCCCCACCCCGCCCCCGACCTCGACTCCGCACCCGCCCCGCGACACCCGTTGCGCACCACGGTCACCGGCGCGACAACGGCGGACATCGACGCACCCGAACGCACCACCATCGCCGTAGTGGGCCCGAACGGCGCGGGCAAGACCACCCTCCTCCGCGCTCTCCTGGGGCTCACGGACCGGGCGACCTCCCGCCCGCTGACCCTCGGCGGCGAGGACGTCTCCGCCACTCCCCCGCACCGCCGCCGCATCGCCTGGGTCCCCCAGGACGGTGCCCTCTTCCCGCACCTCACGACCCTGGCCAATACCGCGTACGGGTTGAGAGCCCGAGGCGTGCCCAAGGCGGAAGCGCACCGCGACGCCCGGCACTGGCTGGACAGGCTCGGCGTGGGCGACCTCGCCCACCGCCGTCCGCACAGCCTCAGCGGCGGCCAGGCCCAGCGCGTGGCCCTCGCCCGGGCCCTGGCCTCCCGCCCCCGCCTCCTGCTCCTGGACGAGCCCCTGGCCGCCCTGGACCAGTCGACGCGCGCACACGTCCGGCACACCCTGCGCACCCACCTCGCGGACTTCCCCGGCGTCTGCCTGATCGTCACCCATGACCCCGTGGAGGCCGTCTCGCTCGCCGACCGGGTCCTCGTGCTGGAGGACGGCCGTACGGTGCAGTACGCGTCACCGGCCGAGCTGACCCGCCACCCCCGCTCCCCGTGGGTGGCCCGGATGCTGGGCCGCAACGCCTGGCCGGGCAAGTCCACCGCGGAAGGAACCCTCCTCCTGGACGGCGGGTCGAGTCTGATGACGGCGGACCCCATCCCTGAACATGCCACCTCCGGCCTCGCCGTGGTCGGCCCGGAGGCAGTCTCCCTGCACATCACCCGCCCCACAGGCAGCCCCCGCAACGTATGGCCGGGCACCATCCGCGAGATCACCGCCCAGGGAGGCCGCCTACGCGTCCTGGTGACCGGCGAACCGGACGTCACGGCGGAGATCACCCCGGCGGCAGCGGCGGACCTGGCCCTGGCGGAGGGCACCCACGTCTGGGTCGGCATCAAGGCGACCGAGGTCACGTTCGTACCACTGTGAGCGAAGCGGGGAGGGGCGGCCCCTAACCCGTACGCCCCACCCCGCGCGCACCCCCACCTCCCGCCCCGGAAGATGGCAATCGGTCCCATTTGCGGTCCTTTCACCGTCGACTCCGGGAGTGCCGCCGTGTCCATATCCGTACGGGCCGGGGGCCTGCTGTCCGCCACGCTGCTGACCCTCACCGCCGCCGGGTGCGCGGGGGACGCCGACGGCCGTTCGACCGGTGACGCCCCGGAGCGCCAGCGGCTGGCCTGGAAGCCGTGCCCGGCGCCGAGCGACAGCGAGAGCGGCTCGTCGGGGAGAGCGCCCGGCAGCGAGTGGGAGTGCACGACCCTGCGCGCGCCCCTGGATTACGGCGACCCGGAGGGCGACAGCATCGGCATCGCGCTGATCCGCGCCAAGGCCACCGACCCGGCCCACCGCATCGGCTCGCTCGTCTTCAACTTCGGCGGCCCCGGCGGGTCGGGCATCACCACGCTGCCGGCCTTCGCCGAGGACTACAAACAGCTGCGCACCCGCTACGACCTGGTCAGCTTCGACCCCCGCGGGGTGGGCCGCAGCAGTGGCGTCACCTGTCTGAGCGACAAGGAACTGGACGACTATTACGCGGCCGACGGCGCCCCCGACACCAAGGAGGAGGAGAAGTCCCTGGTGGAGCGGGTGGGGAAGTACGCCGCCGCGTGCCAGAAGAAATCGGGGAAGGTCCTCCCTCATGTGGGCACGGCGAACGCGGCCCGCGACATGGATCTGATGCGCCAGGTGCTGGGCGACGACAAGCTGCGCTACTTCGGCGTCTCGTACGGAACGGAACTGGGCGGCGTCTACGCCCACTTGTTCCCGGACAAGGTGGGTCGCGCGATCTTCGACGGCGTCGTGGACCCGACCGGCGACCCCGTGGAGAGCGCCCTCGGCCAGACGAAGGGCTTCCAGCTCGCGCTGGGCAACTACATGGACGCCTGCGTGAAGAACTCCGACAACTGCCCCACGGAGCAGCAGATCGGCGACCTGCTGAAAGGGCTCGACAAGAAGCCGATACCCGGCGGCGAGAGCGGCCGGATGCTGACCCGGTCGCTCGCCACCAGCGGCATCGCCCAGGCGCTGTACTCGCAGGACTTCTGGGACTACCTCACCGAAGGCATCGAGGACGCCGCGAACGGCGACGGCAGGCTCCTGCTGACCCTCGCCGACTCCATGAACGGCCGTGGCACGAACGGGCATTACAGCACCTTGCAGTCGTCCCTCAACGCCATCACCTGTGCGGACTCCGCGCCGCGCTACACGGTGGACGGGATCGAGGGACAGGTGGCCGGATTCCGGGCGGCGTCGCCCGTGTTCGGGGACTTCATGGCCTGGAGCCTCGCCCAGTGCACCGGCTGGCCGGTCAAGGGCCAGTGGCGGGACCCGGACGTCAGCGCCAAGGGCTCCGCGCCGATCGTCGTCATCGGCAACACCGGTGACCCGGCTACCCCTTACGAGGGGGCGCGCAGGATGGCGCGGGAGCTGGGCGCGGGCGTCGGAGTGGAGGTCACCTACCGGGGACAGGGGCATGGGGCCTACGACAGCGGCAACGCGTGCGTGAAAGAGGTGGTGGACGCGTACTTGCTGGGCGGTACGGTGCCTCAACCGGGCAAGATCTGCTCATAGCACACATAGCACATAACACCGGTGGCGCGATCCATATGCATCGAATGTCAGTGGCTCGCACTACGATCGCCCGCACAGCAGTTCCGTGACGGACGGCCGGGGGGGAACAAGGTGTCGTACGACCCACCACAGACCGCCGGGCACGCCGACCGCAGGGTGCGCGTCCTCACCGGGGCCCTGGCCATCGCGGCGCTGGTGGCCGCCCTGGTCGCGCTCTGGCAGACGCAGTCCACGCCGCTCGCCCGCCGCACGTACTGCTGGGGCGCCTGGCCGGAGGGCGCGGGCCCGTTCCAGCGCGGCGACCACGGCCGCATGTCGGACGAGAGCGTGCCCACCCGCGCGCGCCCGCGCGGCCATTGCACGCTGAGCTGGCGCGGCGGGCGGGGCGCCGGGGCGTACGAGCAGCGGGTGGAGGTCCGCCTCGGCACGGGCCCGAGCGATACCGCCGGGCGGCTGGCGTGGCTGGGCGGGCTGTTCGTGGGCGGTGACAGCGCGCTCCCGGGCCGGCTGCCCGGGTTCACGGCCGCCGGGTCCGGGGCCCTGGTGCTGCCGAAGAGCTGTGATGTGGGCGGCCGCCCGTCGGTCGTGACGATCACCAGTTCGTTCACGGACACCAGCGGCCGCGGCAGCCACCCGGGCTTCCCCGACCGCTCCTCCGCCACGCGGACCGGCGAGCTGCTGGTGGGGATGGCCAACCGGGCCGCGAAGGCCACGCGTTGCTCCTCGGAGCCGCCCCTGCGGTTGCGCCCCGACCCGTCCGGCCGGTCGTCCGGGCCGGGCTCGGCGGCGAAGCCGGGCGCGCGGAGCGGCCGGTGCGCGATCCCCGGGCTCGGCGAGGACGCGGCCGGCGAGCGCCTCACCGACACGGTGGGCGGCGTCGGCGACGACTTCCAGACCTGCGCGGTCTCCGACGAAGGCCGGCCGGCGGCCCGGTTCGCGATGATCGGCAGGCCGCGGCTCGTGGCGCTCTTCGAGGGCCTCACGGGCGACCGCCCGCCCGCGCCCGGATGGCGCGCCCATGGCCGTATCGACGCCACCGGAGCTCTCGTACGGGCCGACTGCGACGGCCGCCCCACGGTCTTCGCGATGCGCACCGGCCCCGGGCGCACCCACAGCCGGCTGGACGACCCGCGCAGGTCCTTCCCCGCGTTCGTCGACGCGGTGGGCAAGAGAATAGGCTGCGCGCCCCTACGCGCCCGCTGAGCGCTCCGCGCCGCTGAGGCGAGGTCCGCTCCACGTCCGTAGAGTCGGTGGAATGAGTCCACGACGCCCTCGGGCCATCGCCCTCACCGCCGCCGCTGTGGCGGTCGCCCTCACCGCCGGCGGTTGCGGCGGGGACGGCCGGCCGGACACCTCGGGCAGCGGCTCGACCAGTGACGGCCGCGGCCCGGACGTACGGCCGCGCTGGGCGGCGTGCCGGGCGCCCACCCCGGCGCAGGGCGGCGACGGCAAGGCGCCCGGCAAGGCGTGGGAGTGCGCCAAGCTGCCCGTGCCGCTGGACTACGCCAAGCCCGACGGCGAGAAGATCGAGCTGGCCCTGATCCGGTCGAAGGCGAAGAACGGCTCCCGCCGCCTCGGTTCGCTGGTCTTCAACTTCGGCGGGCCGGGCGGCTCGGGCGTCTCGGCCCTGCCGGGCCTGGCCGGCACGTACGACAAGCTGCGGGAGCGGTACGACCTCGTGAGCTTCGATCCGCGCGGGGTCGGCGAGAGCGCGGGCGTGCGGTGCCAGGGCGACAAGGAGCTGGACGCCGCCGCGCAGACCGACGCCACGCCCGACGACGACGCCGAGGTGCGCACGGCCCTGGCGGCGAACAAGGCGTATGTGGACGCCTGCCGCAAGAACTCCGCCCGGGTCCTCCCGCACGTCGACACCATCAGCGCGGCGCGCGACATGGACCGGCTGCGGGCGGCCCTCGGCGACCCGAAGCTGAACTACTTCGGCATTTCCTACGGCACCGAACTGGGCGGCGTCTACGCCCATTTGTTCCCCGGCAACGTCGGGCGGGCCGTCCTCGACGCCGTCGTGGACCCCACACAGGATCCCCTCCAGGGCAGCCTCGGCCAGACCAAGGGCTTCCAGCTGGCGCTCGACAACTACCTCAAGGACTGCGCCGCCACCGGCTGCCCCACCAAGGAGCAGATCACCGGCCTGCTGAAGAGGCTGGACAGCAAGCCGCTGCCCACGGCCACCGAGGGCCGCAAGCTCACCCAGGACGAGGCGGTGAACGGCATCGCGTCCGCGCTCTACTCCAAGGAAACCTGGAAGTTCCTGACGAAGGGCCTCAAGGAGGCCATGGGCCCCGGCACCGGCGACATCCTGCTGGCCCTCTTCGACGCCCTCAACGGCCGCAATCCCAATGGCACTTACAGCAACCTCCAGGCGGCCAACAGGGCGATCTCCTGCGCCGACGCCGAGCAGCGCTACACCGTGGACGACGTCAAGCGGCGCCTGCCGGAGTTCCGCGCGGCGTCACCGGTCTTCGGGGAGTCCGCCGCCTGGGCCCTCCTCGGCTGCACCGACTGGCCGGTCAAGGGCCATTGGAAGAGCCCGGACGTGAGCGCCCCGGGCGCCGCGCCGATCGTCGTCGTCGGCAACACCGGCGACCCGGCCACCCCGTACGCGGGCGCGCGGCAGATGGCGCGGCAGCTCGGCAAGGGCGTCGGCGTCGAGGTGACGTACAAGGGCGAGGGCCACGGCGCGTACAACAGCGGCAACGCGTGCATGGTGGGTGCCGTCAACGGCTATCTGCTGGACGGCAAGGTCCCGGCGGAGGGCACGACCTGCTCGTGAGCGGCCCGCCCGGGAAAGAACGGAAGGGGCCCGTCCGCCATCCGGCGGAGGAGCCCCTTCCCGTCGCACCACGGGCTTGCGTCGCGGCCTCGAACGACGGCCCTGAACGGCGGCCTTTCGGCCTAGTACACCGGCTTCTGCGGCTCGATCTGGTGGACCCAGCCGATCACACCGCCGCCGACGTGGACGGCGTCGGAGAAGCCCGCGGCCTTCAGGACCGCGAGGACCTCCGCGGAGCGGACACCCGTCTTGCAATGCAGGACGATCTTCTTGTCCTGCGGCAGGTCCTGGAGGGCGTTGCCCATCAGGAACTCGTTCTTGGGGATCAGCCGGGCGCCGGGGATGGAGACGATCTCGTACTCGTTCGGCTCCCGGACGTCGATGATGTCGATCGTCTCACCGTCGTCGATCCACTCCTTGAGCTGCTTGGGAGTGATCGTGGCCCCGGCCGCCGCCTCCTGGGCCTCCTCGGACACCACGCCGCAGAACGCCTCGTAGTCGATCAGCTCGGTGACCGTGGGGTTCTCGCCGCAGACCGCGCAGTCGGGGTCCTTGCGGACCTTGACCTGCCGGTACGTCATCTCCAGGGCGTCGTAGATCATCAGCCGGCCGACCAGCGGCTCGCCGATCCCGGCCAGCAGCTTGATCGCCTCGTTGACCTGGATCGAGCCGATGGAGGCGCAGAGCACGCCCAGCACGCCGCCCTCGGCGCAGGAGGGCACCATGCCCGGCGGCGGGGGCTCGGGGTAGAGGCAGCGGTAGCAGGGGCCGTGCTCGGACCAGAAGACCGACGCCTGGCCGTCGAAGCGGTAGATCGAGCCCCACACATACGGCTTGTTCAGCAGCACGCAGGCGTCGTTGACGAGATAGCGGGTGGCGAAGTTGTCCGTGCCGTCCACGATCAGGTCGTACTGGGAGAAGATCTCCTTGACGTTCTCCGACTCCAGGCGCTCCTGGTGGAGGACGACGTTCACATAAGGATTGATGCCCAGCACCGAGTCGCGGGCGGACTCCGCCTTGGACCGGCCGATGTCGGCCTGGCTGTGGATGATCTGGCGCTGGAGGTTGGACTCGTCGACCTCGTCGAACTCCACGATGCCCAGCGTGCCCACGCCGGCCGCCGCCAGGTACATCAGAGCGGGTGATCCCAGGCCGCCCGCGCCCACACAGAGCACCTTGGCGTTCTTCAGCCGCTTCTGCCCGTCCATCCCCACATCCGGGATGATCAGGTGGCGGGAGTACCTGCGAACCTCGTCGACGGTGAGCTCGGCAGCCGGCTCAACCAGGGGTGGCAGCGACACGGGGTCTCCGTAGGTCGGTGGACGGATCATCCCCGCAGGTGCGGGGCGCTCTTCCGCGTAACACTGCCACGCCCCGCCTCATTCCGAGACACCAGGTCCGATGCGCGAGACGATCTCGTCCCAGTAGCCGGGCATCACCTCCCAGGGGTCCGCTTCGTCCCGGTCCGTCCGGTCGGTGAAGTAGATGGTGCCCGCGCCCTGCCAGCGGGCGATCCGCAGCGCCTCCTCCAGGTGCGACTCGGGGACGCCGTGCACCAGGTGGCAGAAGCGCTCGGGCGGGTGGTCGGCGGTCCACTCGGCCACCTGCGACCAGCGGTAGGCCGACCAGGGCCCGCAGAAGGTCACCAGCTGGTCGGCGAGGTCGGCGTAACCGGCACAGGGGTGGGTGCCGTGGACGAGCACGACGTACGCGCCCTCCAGCATCGCCCGCAGCGTGGTGACCGTACGGCGGGTGCCGGGCAGCGCGGCCCGGTCCGTGGGGCAGCCGTCGAGCGAGAAGCCGTCCACCTTGTACCAGTTGATATAGCTCTGGGCCTCGGCGAGCAGCTCCTCGAAGGGCCG
The DNA here is from genome assembly GCF_055560115.1 of Streptomyces sp. NPDC023527. Lineage (NCBI taxonomy): Bacteria > Bacillati > Actinomycetota > Actinomycetes > Kitasatosporales > Streptomycetaceae > Streptomyces > Streptomyces sp. NPDC023527. Next base: position 277,266 of record NZ_JBVHJJ010000009.1, on the reverse strand, counting down.
CTCCCCGAACCGCAGGTCCAGGTGTCCCAGGATCCGGACACCCGCCTGGCGCAGCCGGGCGGCGGCCGGCAGGCGGTACGGATCCGGCCGGGCGCCGGGTCCGCCGGTCGTCTCGCCGGCCCCGGCCATGCCGCCGCTGCCGAGGACCACCCAGTCCACCGGCACGTCGGTGCGCAGGAGTTCCCCCCACTCTCCCGGGGCGAGCAGCGGGTGGGCGACGCCGGGGACCCCGAAGCGCAGCGGGGCGTCGGCGGGCGCCCGACGCCGGCCGGACGGGATCAGATACGACACGCCGCCTCCATCCAGATGTCGGCCAGCGACTCCTCCAGGCCGATCCGGGGGCGCCAGCCGAGCCGGTCGCGGGCGGTGCGGACGTCGGCCTGCTGCCAGCTGCCGCAGCCGTCGGGGTAGGGGTAGGTGGGCGGGGTGCCCAGGTGCGGGTCGTCCAGTTCGTGGAGGGCGCCGCCGAAGCCGGCGACGCGGGCCAGCAGGGAGGCGGCGTCCCTGAGGCGGACCGCTCGGCCGGTGCCGATGTTGACGGCGCCCTGGGCGGCGGACAGGGAAGCGGCGTGGACGGCGCGGGCGACGTCGCGCACATCGACGAAGTCGCGCTGGACACCGAGGCCGCTGAGCTTCAGTTCGTTGTCGCCGCTCTGCATGGCGCGCCGCATGGCGTCGGCGAGCCGGCCGAGGGGGGAGCCGGCCGGGGTGCCGGGCCCCACGGGCGAGAAGACGCGCAGCACGATGGCGTCCAGGCCGGAGCCGAGCACCAGCTCGGTGGCGGCGAGCTTGCTGACGCCGTACGGGCCTCCGGGGCGCGGCACGGCGTCCTCGGCGGTGGAGGAGCCGGGCTGCGAGGGGCCGTACTCGGAGGAGCAGCCCAGCTGGACCAGGCGGGCGCCGCAGCCGCTGCGGCGCAGGGACTCGCAGACGGTGGCGACCGCGACGGTGTTGTGCCGGGTCAGGTCGCGGGCGCCGCCACGGGTGGCGCCCGCGCAGTTGATCACCACGCCGGGGTGGACGGCGTTGAGGAAGCGGGTCAGCGCGCCGGGGCTGCCGGTGGCGAGGTCGAAGCGGACATCCGCGTCGTCACCGCGGCCCAGCGCGGTGAGCTGGACGGCGGGGTCGGCGAGCAGCCGGTCGGCCACATAGCGGCCGAGGTAGCCGTTGGCGCCGAGCAACAGGACCCTCATCGGTCGCGCCCTCGCTCTCGCCCGGCGGTGCGGATGGGGTGAACGGTCATGTTCCTTGCTCCTCTGACAGGGTGTGCGGCCCGGTGGGGTGGGTCGGGCCGGGGCTCGCCGGGGCGGCGGGGTCGGGTGCGCTCGGCCCGTACGGCCGGCTCCGGTGGGCGGAGGCCCGGGAGAGCGCGGAGAGGGCGTGCGTCAGCAGGGCGAGCGCGGGGACGGCGCACGCCACGAGGGGTACGACGGAGAGGCCGTGGGCGTCGACGGCCCGGCAGAGGGGCTCCGCGAAGGGGCCGCCGGCGGTCGGCCACGTGCCGAGCAGCACCGCCGCCTCGGTCGCGCAGGCGCCGAGCACCGCGCCGGCCGCCGCCCTGCCGAAGCCGCGGGCGGCCGCCAGCCGGGCGAGGAACAGCAGCCCGCCCAGGGCCGTGGCCGCGGCGAGCGGGCCGGGGGCCACCCCCGTGCCCAGTGCCGTGTGCGCGGTCCACACCAGGGCGAGCAGGGCGCCGAGGAACAGCCCGGTGGCCACGACGAGCACCGGCCGGACGCGCGCCCGGAACGCGGCCAGCGTGCGGCTGTCCACGAGCGCCCGGCGCACGTGCGCGGCGAACCAGCGCGCGCACCAGACGGCGGGCGCGACGGCGCAGAGCAGGGCGAGCGCCGTCGGCGCGGCGGCCGGGAAGGCGCCGGGCAGCCCCGGTCCCGGGTGGCCGGGGAGCAGGGTGGCGAGCAGCCGGTCGCCGATGAGGCCGTACATCACCAGCCACAGCGCGGCGAGCCAACCGGCGGCGTGCCAGGGGCCGTACGTCTCCGGCGCGTACGCCTCGGCCGGGCGCCCGGCGCGCGGCGGAGGGTCGAGCGCCGTCTCGTCGCGCCGTCCGCGTGCGTAGAGCTCCTCCGCCAGCGAGAACACATCGCGGTGCCGGCATTCCACCGCCAGGCGCTCCGCGAGGCCGCGGGCCTCCAGGACGGCGGCGATCTCCAACGGATCGACGGCCCGTGCGCACAGCTCGCGGTGGCGTTGCAGGAGCGCCTTGACCGGGTCGGCCGGGGTGAGTGGGGGTGCCGTGTCCACCGGGGCAGTGGGTATGCCGGCGTTGCCGTCCCGCAGGGGTGTGCTCATGGCCGGCCCGCCCAGGTGGGAGAGGTGGCGCGTGGCGACCAGGAGAGCGGTGGGTGGGATTCCGCGGCGTGGGCGAAGGGGACGGACGGGTCACCGGTGTCGTGCCGCACCGGGGCGCGCGAGATGAGTTCGAGGTAGATGCCGCGGAAGGCGGTCACATGGCGCTCGACGGTGAAGAGTTCGAGGGCGCGGGCCCGGGCGGCCGCGCCGAGCCGGGCCCGCCGCTCGGGGTCGCGCAGGAGGGCGGTACAGGCGTCGGCGAGCGCCCGGGGATCGCGCGGCGGGACGACCAGGCCCGTGCCGCCGATGACCTCCCGCACGGCGCCGGCGTCCTGCGACACCGTGGCCCGGCCGCAGAACATCGCCTCCACCAGCGGCAGTGGGAAGGCGTCCACGGCCGCGGCGAGGACGACGACGCTGCCCGCCGCGTAGGTCTCCGGGCGCACGGTCTCCTCATAGGAGACGCCGTCGGGCGGCTCGGTGCCGGGCGGCGGGGTGCCGACGACCCGCAGCCGCGCGGCCGGTTCGGCCTCGCGCAGTGCGGCGAACGCCTCCCACAGCCAGGGCTCGGCGCGGCCGCCCGCCCACACCAGCGTCCGGCCGTCGTCCGCGGGGGCGCCGTCCGGCTCCTCCGCCCCCTCCCCCACCGATTCGTAGGGCCGCTCGTCCACCCCGGGGTGGACCGTGCGCACCCGCTCGCGATCGGCCCCGCAGCGCTCCTGCCAGCGCCGTACGTGCGCGTCGCCGGGGGTGATGAGGTCGGCGCCGGCGTAGACCTCGGCGGACAGCAGCCGGTGGAAGGCGGCGAGCAGGGTCCGTACGCCCAGGGAGAGGCCGGCGGCACCGGCGGCGCTGTCCAGATAGTGGGCGCGCAGCCGGACCTCGTACTCCGTGACGAGCAGGGGCGTGCCGAAGAAGCGTTTGGCCAGCAGGCCCGGCAGCGCGGCGGGCCCGGCGGACGTGGCGTGGCACAGATCGACGCCGGCCAGCCCCCGGTCGCCGTCGGCGGCGCCGTACCAGTCCAGGGACAGCGGCCGCAGGGCCCGTTCCAGGAGGGTGGAGAGGGTGAGGAGGTCGGCGACGCGGATGCCGTAGGCGGCGGGGTGCGCGCCGGGCGCGCGGCAGGCCGTCTCCAGGATGCGCAGGGCCTGTTCGGAGCGGAGGGCGGCGCTCAGGCCGCCGGCCTCGCGGGCGAGGTCGGCGAGGCCGTGGAGCGCGTCGGCGAAACGGTACGCCTGACCACCGACGGGCTCGGGGGCGCCGGTCGCACGTGTCGTATCGGCGGCGTCCCCCGTGCCGGGGGCGGCGATGGCCGCCGCCAGCTCCCGGAAGTGTTCGCCGAACCGCTGCCGTTCACACCGTCCGTACGCGCGCCCGGTCCCCCCTTCCGGTGGGTCGCCCCACAGCGGAGCCGTCCGTACGCGCCGCACCTGCTTCGGGAGTCCGTACCACCCGCCGCGCTCCTGGCGGGCGCACCGGCTCAGGGCGTAGACCTCGAAGTCGTGCTGGTCGAGCCCGCGCACGAGCTGGTCGCACCACTCGCCGCCCTCACCCGCCGCATACGGAAACCCACCCTCCGTGAGGAGTCCCACGCGCACGCACGCACCCCCGTCTGTCCACTGTGGCCTCGGCAGCCGCCGATCGGCAGCGTGAGCACGCTATGCGGGCAGCGCTGGGGCGCGACGGACGGTTGTCCGTCGCGCCACCGGAAGGGGTGAACAGAAGTGACTTTCCCGGAGATGCGGCGTTGCTTCGCGCTATGCGGCGGCTTTCGCCTGTTCGAGCCGGGGGACCGCGGCCAGGAGGCCCTGGGTGTAGGGGTGCGCGGGCCGCTCGTAGACGGCGTCGGCGTCGCCCTCCTCCACGATCCGCCCGTTCTTCATCACGACCAGCCGGTCGCTGACCTGCCGTACGACGGCGAGGTCGTGGGCGATGAAGACGAGCGCCAGCCCCAGGTCGCGCTGCAACTCCCCCAGCAGCCGCACCACCTGGGCCTGCGTGGTGACGTCCAGGGCGGAGACCGGCTCGTCGCAGACGATCAGCTTGGGCTCGGGCGCGAGCGCCCGCGCGATGCCGACCCGCTGCCGCTGGCCGCCGCTGAACTCGTGCGGATAGCGGTGGTACGCGCCGGGGTCGAGCCCCACCCGCTCCAGCAACTCCCGCACCCGCGCGGTGATCTCCGCGTCGCGCAGCTTCCCCGCGGCGCGCAGCGGGTCGGCGATGGACTCGCCGATGCTGCGCCGGGGGTTGAGGGAGGAGACGGGGTCCTGGAAGACCATCTGGAGCTCGCTGCGGAACGCCCGCAGCTCACGGTCGCTCAGACCGCCGATCTCCCGCCCCTGGTAGCGCAGGGCCCCGCCGGTGGGCTCCAGCAGCCGTACGAGCATCCGGCCGAGCGTCGTCTTGCCGCTGCCGGACTCGCCCACGACGCCGACGGTCTCGCCGGCCCGTACGGTCAGCGAGACCTCGTCCACGGCCGTGACGGCCCGCTTGCCGCTGCCGAAGGTCCGGCTCAGGCCGGTGGCTTCGAGCAGCGCGGAGTCATCGCGGCGTACCGCGCGTTCACCCGGACGGCGGACGTTCACGCGCGGGACGGCGGCCAACAGGTCGCGCGTGTACGTCTCGCGCGGCGCGCCCAGCACCTCGCGGACCGGTCCGCGCTCCACGGCACGGCCGTCCTTCATCACCAGCAGGTCGTCGACGCTCTCGGCCGCGACGCCCAGGTCGTGGGTGACGAGGATCAGGCCCATGCCCGTCTCCGCGCGCAGTTCGCGCAGCAGGCCGAGGATCTGGGCCTGCACGGTGACGTCGAGGGCGGTGGTGGGTTCGTCGGCGACGAGGAGGCCGGGTTCGCAGGCGAGCGCCATGGCGATGAGGGCGCGCTGGCGCATGCCGCCGCTGAACTCGTGCGGGCGGGAGCGGGCGCGGCGGGCCGCGTCCGGGATGCCGACCCGGTCGAGGACCTGAACGGCCCGGGCCCGCGCGGCGCGGCGGGAGGCGCCGCGCCGGTGTACGCGGTAGACCTCGGCGATCTGGTCGCCGACGGCCTGGTACGGGTCGAGCGAGGACAGCGGGTCCTGGAAGACCATGGCCGCCGCGTCGCCTCGCAGCCGGCGCAGCCCGGCGTCGTCCGCGGCCGACACGTCGTGGCCCGCCACCCGCACCGAGCCGGTGACCTCGGCGCCCGTACCGCGGTGCAGCCCGAGCAGGGCGTAGGCGGCCGTGCTCTTGCCCGAACCGGACTCGCCGACGATGGCGAGCGCCCCGCCGGGGGCGAGCTCGAAGGAGAGACCGTCGACGGCCCGTACGACGCCGTCCCCGGTGGGGAAGGCGACGGACAGGTCGGCCACGGACACCAGGGGCTGGGGGTCGGCGGTCATCGCAGGGCCACCCTTCGGTCGGCGACGGCGTACAGCACGTCCGCCACGATGTTGGCGATCACGACGGCGGCACCGGTGACGACCACGACGGCCACGACGACCGGCAGGTCGATGGTCTTCGTGGAGTCCACCAGCAGCTTGCCGATGCCGGGCAGGCCGAACATCATCTCGGTCAGCACGGCGCCGCCGAAGATCGACCCGAAGTCGGCGGCGGTCAGGGCGATGACCGGGGCCAGCGCGCCCCGCAGGGCGTGCCGCGCGACCAGCGACCGCTCGGGCACACCGTAGGCGCGGAAGGTGCGGATGTGGTCCTCGGCCAGCGTCTCCAGCGTGGAGCTGCGGGTGAGGCGCGCGTACTTGGCGGATTCGAGCAGGCCGAGCGCCACCCAGGGCAGCAGCATGTTCCAGGCCCACTGCTCGGGGTCCTCGGTCAGCGGCACGTAGGACGGGAAGGGCAGCCATTCCAGATACGCGCAGAAGATCATCAGCAGCACCAGGCCACTGATGAAGACCGGGGTGGCGGTGCCGGCGAGGGTGAGCCAGGTGAGGACCCGCTCGGTCACCCCGCCGCGCCGCAGCGCGGAGAGCAGACCGGTGCCGATGCCCACCACGAGCCAGACGACCATGGCGCCGACGGCCAGCGAGGCCGTGGCGGGCAGCCGCTCGACGAGCAGGTCGGTGACCTGCTGGTTGTTCTGGTACGAGAGGCCGAAGCAGGGCGCGTCGCAGTGCAGCACGGAGGTGCCGGTGGAGTAGTCCTGTCCGACGAACACGCCCTGGAGGAAGTGCCAGTACTGGATCAGGAGGGGGTCGTCCAGCGCGAGCTGCTCGCGGACCTGCCGGATCTGCTCGGGGTTGCAGCGCGGGCCGCACGCCAGGCGCGCGGGGTCGCCGGGCGCGACGTAGAACGTCACGTAGACGACGGCCGAGAGCACGAGGACGACGGCGACCGCGCCCAGCGCGCGGCGCAGGAAGTAGGTGGTCACGCCGTGCCTCCGGAACGGGACTTGCGGGCCGCGCGGCCGCCTCTGCCGACCCGCAGCCGGGACGCCTCGCGCGGGTCGAGAGCGACGCGCACCCCGTCGGCGAGCACGGTGAAGGCGAGCGTGGTGACGAACAGCAGCAGCGCGGGCAGCAGGACGTACGTGGGGTCCGAGCGGAACCACGTGGTGGCCGTCGAGAGCATCTGCCCCCAGGAGGGCGTCGGCGGCTTCACGCCCACGCCGAGGAAGGACATGCTCGCCTCGATGACGATGTTGCTCGGCAGCAGGATGGCCGCATAGGTGATCACGGGCGCGGCGAGCGCGGGCAGCAGCTCGCGCCGTGCGACCCGCCAGGACGAACCGCCGGTCAGCCGGGCGGCCGAGACGTAGTCGAGCTTCTTCAGGCTCAGCGTCTGACCGCGCACGAGCCGTGCCATGGGGCCCCAGGCGAGCAGGCCGATGGCGAAGACGAGCAGCAGCGGCCGCGGGAAGTCCGTGGGCACGACGGCCATCAGCGCGATGGCGAAGACGAGCAGTGGCATCGAGACCATCACATCGGTGAGGTGGCTGAGCGCGCTGTCGGCGAACCGGTTGCCGAGCGCGGCGGCCAGGCCCACCGCGAGGCCGATGAGCACCTGGACGACGGTGGCGCTGAGGGCGACGAGCAGCGAGACGCGGGCGCCGTAGAGGAGGCGTACGAACATGTCGCGGCCGGTGCCCGGTTCGACGCCGAGCCAGTGCTCGGCGCTGATGCCGCCGAAGTCCCCGAGCGGCACGCCGCCGCGCGCGGAGTCGACGAGGGTGTCGTGGTAGCTGTTCGGATCCTGGCCCTCCACCCCGGCCAGCAGGGGCGCGGCGAGGGCGAGGAGGACGAGCAGGCCCAGCACGGCGGCGGCCGCGAGCGCGGACTTGCGCGCCCTCAGCCGCCGCCAGACCTGCCGGGCGCCGGAGGGGGGCGCGAGCCCCGCCTCCGGTTCCTGGGCGATGAGGAGGTCCGTCACTTGACCGCGACCTGCGAGACGTCGAGGACACCGGTCCAGTCGCTGATGACGACGTTCTTGACGTCCTTGCCGTAGAGGCGCTTGTAGACCGGGTGGAAGAGCGGCACGGTCAGGGCCTGCTCGCCGATCCTGCGGTCGAGGGCGCCCCAGCGCTTGGCGGCGGTGTCATGGTCGGTGATCTTGTTGATCGCGTCGATCTCGTCGTTGACCTTGGAGTCGTCCAGGCGGGAGGCGTTGTAGTTGCCCGCACCCTCCTTGACGATCTGCCGGCCGTCGAAGATCGGCGCGAGGAAGGGACCGCCGGAGGGCCAGTCGGCACCCCAGTGGGCGAGGAAGAGGCCCGGCTGCTTGTCGAGGCTGTGGGTCTTCTCGTCGTAGTCGTTGATCTCCAGGCCCTCGAGCTTGACCTTGATCCCGGCCTCCTTGAGGGCGGCCTGCAGGGCCGTGGCGATCTCGGGGCTGGTCTCGAAGTCCTGGGCGGTGGAGTGCGTCAGGGTGATCTCCAGGCCGTTCTCGTGACCGGCCTCCTTCAGCAGCTCCTTGGCCTTGGCCGCGTTGCCGGTGGCACCGGCGGCGAAGTGGTCGTAGGGCGTGAAGCCGAAGGACTTCTGGTTGGGCAGGAAGGTGGTCGCCGGCTCGGCCAGCGAGGAGCCGCCCGCCGCGTTCACCACGCTCGTACGGTTGACGGCGTAGGAGATGGCCTCGCGCACCTTCGGGTCGTCGAAGGGCTTCACCGTGGGGTTGAAGGCCAGGTAGTTGGTGTAGCCGAAGCGGCCGGTGCCGACCCGGTCGGCGAGCTTCTTGTCGCCGCTGACCTGGGCGAGCTCGGCGGGGCCGAGGTTGGTGTCCGTCGTCACGGCGGCGGCGTCCGCGCCCTGGCCGGAGGACAGCCGCTGGTTGATGACCGCCGAGGAGAGGCCGGACTTGACCTCGATCCGGTCCGGGTAGGCGTGGCGCTGCTTGTCGGTCTCCTCGGACCAGTTGGTGTTGCGCTCCAGCACCAGCTCCTGGCCGTCGCCGACGTTCTTGACGACCTTGTACGGGCCGGAGGAGACGGGGTGCTCCGCGTACTTGGCGCCGGTGTCCTTCGCCTTGGGCACGGGCGCGAACTGCGTGGAGGTGGCGTAGTAGGGGAAGTCGCCCTCGGACTTCTTCAGCCGGAAGACGATCGTCCGGTCATCGGGCGTCTCGATCGAGTCGAGGCCCTTCTTCTCCTTGTACGGGCCCTGGTACGTGTCGCCGCCGATCAGCCAGTCGCGCAGGTACGGGGCGCTGCCGGAGAGCTCGGCGGCGAAGGAGCGCTCGACGCCGTACTTGATGTCGGCGGCGGTGATGGGCGAGCCGTCCTCGTACTTCAGCCCGTCCTTGAGCTTGTACGTCCAGGTCTTGGCGTCGTCGCTGGGCGTGCCGGTGTCGGTGGCGAGGTCGGGGACGACCTTGGTGCCCTCGGCACCGTCCGCGCGCTTGCGCGTGGTGAGGGTGCGGTAGACGAGCGAGGGTATGTTGCCGCCGCCGGAGGTGTAGAGGCGCGCCGGGTCGAACTGCTTCTGCGGCTGCCTGTTGAGGACGGTCAGGGTGCCGCCCTTCGTGGCCGAGCCGTCGCCGCTCTTGGCGTCGCCGCTCTTCTCCGGGCCGCACGCCGCCGCGCCCCCGAGCAGGACCACACTGACGGCGGCCGCGGCCACGCGGCGGGAAATGGCGGGAAGTTGACGCATGACGGGGTCAGCCTTTCGCGGGAATGCGAGGAGAGGGAAGGAGCGCGGGCACCCACGGAAGGCGGTTCGGGAAAGCGCACGACGGCGCGGGACCGCCCCCGGCGGACGCGACGCTGACGCGCGGGGAGCGCGGCGCGGAAGTACGCGGGGGAAGAGGCGGTCTCAGCGACAGAGGATGTCGGCGACTGCGTGCGCGGCCACGCCGATCAGCGCCAGCTCGAAGCCGGCGATCTCGGAGGCGTGGTGGTGCGACATGCGCAGAACACTGAACGAATTTTCGGACCATGGCAAAGCTGTCTCACAGAGAGAGACCTGCCGTCTTGAAGAACGAGATATTCGATCAAGGGCCGGGCGCGGGCCGAGCCGCGCCGGGGATCACCGTCCCGGGTACGGCCAGGGGTTCGGACGGCACGTCCTGCCGTCCGTCGTCAGGAACTTGGTCTGCTGCATCATCACCGGCGCGGGCGCGCCCTCCTTGTCGCAGGTCTCGTGATCGTGCCCGAGGCGGTGGCCGACCTCGTGGTTGATCAGCATCTGGCGGTAGGAGTGCATCCGGTTGCCGTAGGTCTGCGCGCCCTGCGCCCAGCGGTAGGCGTTGATCATGACGCGCTCGGTGGCGGCCGAGTCGCAGGAGACGTTGTCCTGGGTGGTGTCGAGACCCGACTTGGCACACCAGTCGGCCGTCGTGCCGGGGGTGGCCAGAGTGATCACGAAGTCGGTGCGTCCGGAGGAGACGCGCTCGAAGGTACGGGTGCCGTCGTGGCCCCAGCTGCGGTCGTCGTTGAGCGTCCGCTGCACGGCCGTGGCGAAGAGGCCGCCGTCGAGCGGCAGGCCCTTCTCCACGTCGACGCGGTAGCGCAGCACTTCACCCTTGCCGGGCGCCTTGTCGTGACCGCCCACGGTCTCGAAGACGCCGGAGCCGCGCGCCTTCTCGTCCAGGGGGTACTTCTTCGCCATCTTCTCGTCGTACGTGGCCGCGACCACGGCGCCGCCGTGCGGCGTCGGGCGGCTGTCGGAACGCGAGGCGGCGTCCGGGCCGCCGCGGTCGAGGTCCGCGGAACGCGCCTGCGCCTTGCTGTCCGAGCCGCCCTCGACCTGACCGGCGACGATCACGGCCAGCACGGCCGTCACCACGGCGGCGGCCAGACCGGTCGCGGTGCGGGCCATGCCCTGGACGGGCTTGGCGGCGGCACGGGCCGCGCGGCGCCTTCCCGCCCGGGGCCGCGAGGGGGTGGTGTCCCCGGCCTCGCCGCCCTCGACCTCTGTGCGCTCGGTGTCGGCGACGGGAGATCCGCCGTCCCGCTCCCCGCCGTCCTGCCCGGAGGCGGAGGAGGAGGGCGGCTCGGTGGGCTCCGGGGCGGCGGGCGCCCGGACGGCCTCGTCCGGGGCGGCCGCCCGGTTCGGCGTCACGGCCGCGTACCCGGGCCCGTAGAAGTGTTCGTATCCGCTCGCCGGCCCCGTCGCCCGGTCGCGCTGCACGCCGATGACGCCCCAGCCGATGCCTTGCTCCTGCTGCTCGGGGTGGCCCTCGCGCGCGGACGGCCGCGCGGGCTCGTCCCGCGGGTCAGCCGCCCCCGCCTCCGGGGTCGCCGGCGGGGCCGCGGGCTCCGGTGCGGTGGAGGCCCGTCTGCGGCCGGTGCCGGCGGCCGCGCCGCCCGCCGTGGCACCGCTCCCGGCGGAGGCGGCGGGCCGGCGGGCGGCATGGGGGGCGCGTGCGCTGTGTTTACCCACGAGGCGTGGCGCTCCGTTCTGCAGTGGCGGCGGTGTCCGCGAGCAGGTCGCGGAAGGCACGAGCCACCGCGTCCGGGTCCTCCATCATGGCGACATGTCCTGATTCCAGAAGCGTCAACAGCCGCGAGTCGCGGAAAGTCTTGCCCGCGCGGGCCGCCATGCGGAAGGAGACGAGCTGGTCGCGCATTCCGTAGACGAGCAGCGTAGGGGCAAGCACCTTCTCGGCCTGCCGCCACAGAGAGTGCTGGCCACCGAGGGTATAGGCGTCGACGATGCCGCGCGCCGAACGGGCCGTCACATCCCAGAAATAGGGCAGTTCCAGCCGTCGCTCGTATTCGGCGACCGCCAGCGCGAACCCTTCGGGTGTCACCCGTCCGGGGTCCCCGTAACAGAGCGCGAGCACCTCGCGTGTACGCCTCTCGGGTGTCCAGTCCTTCGTCACCCGGGCGAAGAGGGAGACGATCCCGGGCACCGCGAGCAGCCCGGTGGGCACCGCCGTGCGCTGCGGGCGCAGCTCCGGCAGGGCGGGCGAGACGAGGGTGAGCGTGCGGACCAGGTCGGGGCGGACGGCCGCGACGCGGGTGGCGATCGCGCCGCCCATGGAGTTGCCGAGGAGGTGCACCGGCCCGCGCCCGCTCGCGTCGAGGTGGCGGATGACCACGCGCGCGAAGCCGGTGATGGAGTAGTCGCCGTCGTCCGGTGGCGGAGAGTCACCGAAACCGGGCAGGTCGAGGGCTTCGCCGTCGACGTCGTCCGCGAGCAGCTCCATGAGGGCGGACCAGTTCTGCGAGGAACCGCCGAGCCCGTGCACATAGAGGGCGGGCGGCAGCCCCGGTCTCCCGGGCCGCCGGGACCGCACCGCCAGCGTGGCCCCCGGGAGGGTCACCGTCCGGACCTCCTCGCCCTCGCTGACCTGCGAGGGCCGCCCGGGCGGCACCACGGGAACGGCGCGGGTTTCGGGCGACTCGGTCGAAGACATGCGGGCAATGTTACGAGACGATCACGCCGGGGTTTGTGTGGCGGCGGTCACAGATCGCCTGGCGTCGGAGGGGCGCCTCTCCTAGGCTCGTACCCAGGAGTACGAGCGCGTCCTCCGTGGGAAGGGGTACCGCATGACCGTTGACCCGACCGATCCGGACACGTTCGAGGAAATCGACGACACAGATGTTGCGGAGATCGATGTGGAAGCTCCCGAAGCCGACGCCGCCGAGCAGCACGCCGACCTCTCGCCGCAGCAGGACGACCCGTACGCGGACCTGACCGGCGTCGACCCCGACAGCGGCAACGAGGCCGACATCGCCGAGCAGGCCCGGGTCGTGGAGCTGGACGAGGACGACTACCGCTGAGACGGGCGGCCGGAAACGGCCCCGAACCGCCGGGGGCCGGGGGGACCTGCGCCGTTTGTCGGCTATTTGTCGGCTTCCCACAGCGTCCGGTACGTGAAATTCTCCGCTCCGACCACGCACGGCCCGGTTACCCAAAAGTACGATGGCGGGCGCGGTGCACACCGCGCAGGACACATTCATGGGAGGCGGCGTGACAGCCATCGAGCAGACCGAGGCGCGGCCGCGAGGCACGCGTCTGCCACGCCGAGCCCGACGCAACCAGCTCCTGGGTGCGGCTCAGGAAGTCTTCGTCGCCCAGGGTTACCACGCGGCGGCCATGGACGACATCGCCGAGCGCGCCGGCGTCAGCAAGCCGGTGCTGTACCAGCACTTCCCCGGCAAGCTCGACCTCTACCTGGCGCTGCTGGACCAGCACTGCGAGGCCCTGCTGCACGCGGTCCGCACCGCGCTCGCCTCGACCTCCGACAACAAGCTGCGCGTGGCGGCCACCATGGACGCCTATTTCGCCTATGTGGAGGACGAGGGCGGCGCCTTCCGCCTGGTCTTCGAGTCCGACCTCACCAACGAGCCGGCCGTGCGCGAGCGGGTCGACAAGGTCTCGCTGGAGTGCGCGCAGGAGATCAGCGACGTCATCGCCGAGGACACCGGCCTGTCCAAGGACGAGGCGATGCTGCTGGCCGTCGGCCTCGGCGGCGTCTCGCAGGTGGTCGCCCGCTACTGGCTCTCCAGCGAGAGCGCCGTCCCGCGCGACACCGCCGTCCAGTTGCTCACCTCGCTGGCCTGGCGCGGTATCGCGGGCTTCCCGAAGAACGCGCCGGAAGGGCACTGAGCGCCTGTTCGCTGCCAGCGTGCGGGCTCCGGCTCGGCGCGCGGCCGTACCGGGCTAGTGTGTGGAAGGTACGGCGCGGCTGACCGCGCACCCCTCCCCTGGGCTTCGCCATGGGGGACCCCAAACCTTCGGAGGGACAAAAGCCGTGGAGGTCAAGATCGGCGTGCAGCACGCGCCCCGCGAGATCGTTCTCGAGAGCGGGCAGTCTGCCGAAGAGGTCGAGCGTGCGGTGGCCGACGCGCTCGGTGGCAAGGCACAGCTGCTGAGCCTGGTGGACGACCACGGCCGCAAGGTCCTGGTTCCGGCCGACCGCCTGGCGTACGTGGAGATCGGCGAGCCGACCGCCCGCAAGGTCGGTTTCAGCGCGCTCTGAGCCACGGACGGCCGAGTTCGAACGGCGGGGCCCCGGTGAGGAATTCACCGGGGCCCCGCCGTTGTCGTACCAAAAGGACACACTCCGGCCGCACCGGAGCCTCACCCTCGAAGTCGCACCCGACCGGGCGATCGGACGGAGGGTTGCCGGACAGCACCGAGGGGTAGTACGGCTTCGACCGATTTGCACCCGCTCCTCGGCATCAGCACGGGAGGGAAGTGACCATGCTCCTCTGGGAAGCGCTCGGCTCGGTTCTCATCGGGCTCGCCGTCTCGTACGGAGCCCTGCGCTGGCTGCCCGAGCGGTATGGGCAGTTCCGCCCCCGCGGCCTGGCCCTGGCCACGGGACCGGCCGCCGCGCTCTTCGGCGCGCTGCTCGCGCACTCGGTGCTGGGTCCGGGACACACGGCGGCCACCCTGGTCGTCTCCCTGGGGGTGGCCGTCGCGCTGCTGTCCCTGCTGCTGCGCCAGGGGGACCGGGCCCGGCGATCAGCCACGGCCTGAAGAGGGCCGGACCGGTCGCGGGGGCCCGTCGTGCCCCTCGCCCCGCGCGGGCAGGCGTCAGGCCGCGAGGCCCAGCGCCGCCATGCGCTTGGTGTGCGCCTCGGTGATGCGGGAGAACATCTTCCCCACCTCCGCGAGGTCGAAGCCGTCGGCCACGCCGCCCACCAGCATCGTCGACAGCGCGTCGCGGTCGGCGACCACCCGCTGCGCCTGCGAGAGCGCCTCGCCCATCAGGCGGCGCGCCCACAGCGCGAGCCGGCCGCCGACGCGCGGCTCGGCCTCGATCGCCGCGCGGACCTTCTCGACCGCGAAGCTCGCGTGGCCGGTGTCGTCGAGGACCGCGAGCACCAGCGCACGGGTGTCGGAGTCCAGGCGGGCCGCCACCTCACGGTAGAAGTCACTGGCGATCGAGTCACCGACGTACGCCTTGACCAGGCCCTCCAGCCAGTCCGAGGGCGCGGTCTGGCGGTGGAACTCGTCCAGCGCGGCGGCGAAGGGCTGCATCGCGCCGGTCGGCTCCACGTCGATGGCCGCGAGCCGGTCGCGCAGCCGCTGGAAGTGCTGGAACTCCGCGGCGGCCATCTTCGCCAGCTCGGCCTTGTCGTCCAGGGAGGGCGCCAGCTTGGCGTCCTCCGCGAGCCGCTCGAAGGCGGCGAGCTCGCCGTAGGCGAGGGCGCCCAGCAGGTCGACGACCGCCGCGCGGTACTGCGGTTCGGCGGAGGCCCGGTCCCAGTCCTGGGCGGCGATTCCGGTGAGGGCTTCGGCGGGCTCGGTGGCGTTGTCAGCGTTGTCGGGCGTCTGCATGAAGCGCACAATAGCCCGCCTCACATCTCAGGGAAGGCCCTGGTCAGCCAGTTCCTCCACATCTGTCCGAAGGATTGTCCGGACACACATGCGTGTTTCCGGGGTACAGTGGTATTGCGCCTGCCGAGTATTCGGCGGGCTGTCCCATGCTGTGTCTTCCGAGGGCGTCATTCACCGGCCCCCGGATCCCCAGCGGATGCCCGGTCGGTGGCCCGATCGGCTTCCAAACCCGACCGCCCTCCGCGCGGTGTGTACGAGACGTACACACCAGGAGGGATCCGCTCGCGGCACGTGTGCAAGAGCGAAGGCAGTGGTCCCGCGCCAGCCGGCTTCCCCAGGCCGGACCAGTACCCAGGCGCGGTACGTACGACCCCCTTCGCCGCCTCGCGCCGCGTCTCACAGAAGAGGCAAGATCCTGTCCACTCTCTCTACTTTCCGAGAAATCGGGATTCTTCCCGAGACCGCCGAAGCCCTTGAGGCCGTCGGCATCATCCACCCCTTCCCCATCCAGGAGATGACGCTCCCGGTGGCCCTGTCGGGCTCCGACGTCATCGGCCAGGCCAAGACCGGCACCGGCAAGACGCTGGGCTTCGGCCTCCCCCTGCTGGAGCGCGTGGTCGTCCCCGCGGACGTCGAGGCGGGCCGGGCCAAGCCCGAGCAGCTGACCGACGCCCCGCAGGCGCTCGTGGTCGTCCCCACCCGTGAGCTGTGCCAGCAGGTCACCAACGACCTCCTCACCGCCGGCAAGGTCCGCAATGTGCGGGTCCTGGCCATCTACGGCGGCCGTGCGTACGAGCCGCAGGTCGAGGCGCTGAAGAAGGGCGTCGACGTGATCGTCGGCACCCCCGGCCGCCTGCTCGACCTGGCCGGCCAGAAGAAGCTCGACCTGTCGCACGTCAAGGCCCTCGTCCTGGACGAGGCCGACGAGATGCTCGACCTGGGCTTCCTGCCGGACGTCGAGCGCATCATGATGATGCTGCCCGCCAAGCGACAGACGATGCTGTTCTCGGCCACCATGCCGGGCGCCGTCATCAACCTCGCGCGGCGTTACATGTCGCAGCCCACGCATATCCGCGCCGCCGCGCCGGACGACGAGGGCCAGACCGTCGCCAACATCAAGCAGCACGTCTTCCGCGCGCACAACATGGACAAGCCGGAGATGGTCTCCCGCATCCTGCAGGCCGAGGGCCGCGCGCTCGCGATGGTCTTCTGCCGTACGAAGCGGACCGCCGCCGACATCGCCGACCAGCTGGCCCGCCGCGGCTTCGCCTCCGGCGCGGTCCACGGCGACCTGGGCCAGGGCGCCCGCGAGCAGGCGCTGCGCGCGTTCCGCAACGGCAAGGTCGACGTGCTGGTCTGCACCGACGTCGCCGCCCGCGGCATCGACGTCGACAACGTCACGCACGTGATCAATTACCAGTCCCCCGAGGACGAGAAGACCTACCTGCACCGCATCGGCCGCACGGGCCGCGCCGGCAAGTCGGGTACGGCCGTCACCCTCGTCGACTGGGACGACATCCCGCGCTGGAAGTTGATCAACAAGGCGCTGGACCTGCCGTTCGACGAGCCGGAGGAGACGTACTCCACCTCCGCGCACCTGTACGAGCTGCTCAAGATCCCCGCCGGCACGAAGGGCATCCTGCCCCGCTCCGAGCGGACCCGCGCCGGTCTCGCGGCCGAGGAGATCGAGGACCTGGGCGAGACGGGCGGCCGCGGCCGTGGCCGTGGCCCGAAGGCCGCCGCGCCGGTGGAGGAGGAGCGCCCCGCGCGCACCCGCACCCCGCGTCAGCGCCGCCGCACCCGCGGTGGCGGTGCCCCGGTCGCCGAGGCGCCCGCCGCGCCGGTCGAGCCGACCGCGACCGAGTCCCGGCCGGTGGCCGAGGGCGCCCCGGAGACGCCCGCCAAGCCGCGCCGTCGCCGTCGCACCCGTAACGGCTCCGCGCCCGCGGCCGCCGTCGTGCCCGTGACGGGCGAGTCGCCGGCGAAGCGCGAGGCGCCGTCCGCGTCGGCCCCCGCGCCGGAGCAGCAGGCCACCGAGCGTCAGCCGCGCCGTCGCCGCCCGCGTGGCGTGCGGCCGGAGGCGTCGGCCCCCGAGCTCGACTTCCAGACCGTGGAGACCGCCGCGGCGGCCGTCGCGGCCGCCATCCCGGCGCAGGCCACCGAGTCCGCTCCGGCCGCGCCGAAGCGCACCCGCACCCGGAAGGCCGCCGCCCCGGTGGCGGAGGCCGTGGCCGTCGTCGAGACGGTCGAGCCCGTCAAGGCCGTCGAGGCCGAGGTCGCCGAGGCCAAGCCGAAGCGCACCCGCACGGCGAAGAAGGCCGTGGCGGCCGTCGACACCGTGGAGGTCGCCGAGGTCGCGGAGGCCAAGCCGGCCCGTCGCACCCGCGCCAAGAAGGCCGTGGAGACGGTCGAGACCGTGGAAGCGGTCGAGGCCGCGCCGAAGCGCACGCGCGCCAAGAAGGCCGTCGCCGCGGTGGACACCG
>NZ_JBVHJJ010000009.1:0-259709 GCF_055560115.1 Streptomyces sp. NPDC023527 | reverse complement strand
GCCGAGGCCGTCGAGGCCACGGAGGCCAAGCCCAAGCGCGCCACCCGCGCCAAGAAGGCCGCCGCCCCCGTGACGGAGGCCGCCGAGGCCGAGGCCGAGGTCAAGCCCAAGCGGACCCGGACGGCGAAGAAGGCCGTGGCGGCCGTCGACTCCGCCGAGGCCGTCGAGGTCGCGGAGACCAAGCCGAAGCGCGCCACCCGCGCCAAGAAGGCCGTGGAGACCGTCGAGGCCGTGGACGCCGCCGAGGCCAAGCCGAAGCGCACCCGGACCGCCAAGAAGGCCGTCGCCGCGGTCGAGACCGCCGAGGCCGTCGAGGCCACGGAGGCCAAGCCCAAGCGCGCCACCCGCGCCAAGAAGGCCGCCGCCCCCGTGACGGAGGCCGCCGAGGCCGAGGCCAAGCCCAAGCGGACGCGCGCCGCCAAGGCGACCGCCGTCGAGGCGGACGCCGAGGTGAAGCCGAAGCGCGCCACCCGCGCCAAGAAGGCTGTCGACGCCGTGGACGGCGCCGAGGTGAAGCCGAAGCGCACCCGCAAGGTGGCCGCTGCCAAGGTCACCGCCGAGGTCTGAGGCACCGCCTGACACCACCGATGGCCGGTCACCCCGCGAGGGTGACCGGCCATCGGCATGTGCGGGGCGGCCGCGCGGCGCGCGCCCAGGCGCTCCGAGTCCCGCCGCCCGCTGCTGGCACGCCGCGGATGCACGGCGACGCCCATGCGGCGGAGGATCCACACGGCACCGGCCTCGTGACGCGAGTCCCGCCCACGCGGCAGGCAGCACACGCCGCGCTAGCCTCGTGGCATGAGCAGGCCGCCCTTCCTCACCTTGCCCGCGTGCGCCCGCGCGTACCGTCTGACCACGTCCCGCGGCGAGTTCGCCGTGTACGACGCCCGCCCCGCCTCGCCGGAGCGCGGCACCGTGCTGCTGGTGCCTGGGTTCACCGGCAGCAAGGAGGACTTCATCGCGCTCCTGGAGCCGCTCGCGGCCGCCGGTTACCGCGCCGTGGCCGTCGACGGGCGGGGCCAGTACGAGAGCGGGGGGCCGCGCGAGCCCGGCGCGTACGAGCAGGACGAGCTGGCCCGCGACGTACGGGCGCAGGCGGCCGCTCTCGGCGGGCGGGTGCATCTGCTGGGGCACTCGCTGGGCGGGCTGATCGCGCGTGCCGCCGTGCTGGGCGACCCGGCGCCGTTCGCCTCACTGACCGTCATGAGCTGCGGCCCGGCCGCGATCTCCGCGCCCCAGCAGGCCCGTACACGGCGGCTGATCGAGGCGCTGGAGGTGCTGGACATGGAGGCCGTCTGGCAGGAGATGCGCCGGGCGGACGCGGAGGGCGCGCCCATCGAGGAGACGCCGGCCGAGCTGGGCACGTTCCTCCACCGCCGCTGGCTGGCCACCCTGCCCGAGCAACTCATCGTCACCGGGCAGCAGTTGATCGTCGAGCCGGACCGCACGGCGGAGCTGGCGGCCGTGCCGCTGCCCAAGCACGTCCTCTCGGGCGGCCTGGACTACGCCTGGCCGGTGCCGTCGATCGACGCGATGGCCAAGGAGCTGTCGGCGGTGCGCACGGTCGTCGAGGGTGCGGAGCACTCCCCCAACGCCGAGCGGCCGGCCGCCACCGCCGACGCGCTTCTACGCTTCTGGGACCTGGCCTGATCCGGGGCTAGCCGCCGGTCGACGTGATGGTGAAGAGCCCGCCGTCGGGGTCGCGCAGGGTCGCCTCGGGGCCCGAGCGGTAGTCCCCCACCCGGGTCTCGTCCGGCTCGGCGGCGACCGTGCCACCGGCCGCGAGGGCCGCGTCGACGGCCTTCTCGACGTCGTCGACGCAGAAGTAGACGTGCCAGCGCGGCCGGATCCGGGGGTCGGGTGCCGCCTCGACGGCGCCGCCGCGCAGGCAGGCCACCGTGTGCCCGGCGGCCCGCACCATCACGGCCTCGTCCTCGTAGCGCACCTCGCACCGGTCCGGGCGGCCGGTGGCCCACTCGAAGACCTCGCCGTAGAAGATGGCGGCGGCGAAGGCGTCGCGGGTGCGCAGTTCCAGCCAGGCGGGCGCGCCGTCGCGGCCGATGCTCCACTCGCGCAGCGTCCGGCCCTCCCAGAAGCCGAAGACGGCTCCGGCCGGATCGGCGGCCAGCGCGGCCCGCCCGTGTCCGAAGGAGAGCGGGCCGACGGCGACGGTCGCGCTGCGCTCGCGGATGCGGCCCGCCACCGTGTCGGCGTCCTCGACGGCGAAGTAGGACGTCCAGGAGACGGCGACGCCCATGCGGCGTGCGACGTTGCCGATGCCGGCGACGGGTTTCCCGTCGCGGAGGGCCACGGAGAAGTCCTCGCCCAGCGTGCCCGCCCGGAAGGTCCACCCCATCACCGCGCCGTAGAAGTCCTGCGCGGCCTTGAGATCGCCGGTCAGCAGGCTCACCCAGCACGGCGCGCCCGGCACGCCACGGTCGACGGAGGCCATGACCGTTCGCCTCGTTTCTGTTCCGAGTCCCCGCCGGCCGCTGCCGGACATCGGACTGATCCCGCACTTGCGGGGTGACCGCGCTCTCGGGGACACGGCCACCCCTAGCCAGGGTTCCACTCACCACCCCCGCGCGCATTCCGGCGCGCGCAGGCGCCCCCGCGGTTCAGTACTGCGTGCGCAAGTGGTCCCAGAAGCCGTCGCGCAGGGCGCGCCGCAGATCGGCGTGGCCGCGCAGCGACAGACCGAGCAGCGCCTCGGCCTCGACCAGCAGCTCCTGGTCGACGCCGCCCGGCAGGTAGGGGTGGCCGGGCAGCAGTTCCGCGAGGGTGTCCCGGCCGCGCGAGCCCAGCCACTGGGCCGCGACCTGCGCGCCGACGAAGCGCACGTCCTCCCGGCCGGGTGCGGGGCCCTGGTGGGCGGCGGCCTCACCGAAGGGCTCGTAGGTGGTGCGGCGGGTGACGTAGGGCTTGCAGAAGTCGAGGTCGAAGGTGCGCTGGCTGTCGACCTCCCACAGCAGCGGTTCGGCCTGGTTGCGGCCGCCGCCGGCCTCGATGCCCCAGAGGTGGACGCGGGCGCCGTAGCCCTGGGCCGCCTCGACGGCCGAGACGAGGTCCTCGTCCCCGCCGATGAGCGCCGCGTCGCTGATGGCGCGGTGGCGGGCGAGGGATTCGAGGTCGGTGCGGATGAGGGAGTCGACGCCCTTCTGCTGGTTGTTGGCGTTGAGGTTGCCGAGGCGGACCTTGACGTCGGGGAGCTCGGCGATGCTCTGCTGCTCGGCGGTGTGGATGCGCCGGCGGGCGCCGTCGTACCAGTAGACGCGCAGCAGTCTGCTGTCCGGGAAGATCATGCGGGCCTTGTCGATGAAGGCCTCGATCAGCCCCTCGGCGTCGAGGTCGAAGGTCCGCCGGTCCTCGGTGCCGGCGACGAGACGGCCGGCCGCGGCGTAGACATAGCCCGCGTCCACGAAGATCGCGTGGGTCGAGGGGGTGGTGGCGACCTCGGCGAGGACGCGGGTGAGCAGCTCATTGGTGCGTTCGACACCGGCGGCGATCGCGGCGAGATCGGGGTGGTCGGGGGTCGGTGCGTCAGGCATGGGGGTCATGGAGGGGTCTCATTGTCAGGATCGTCACGCAGAGGACATGTTCCGGTGCGCTACTCGTCAGTAATTAGTCATGTTAAAAATTTCCTTAGCGTAGGGAATGTTTGCAGGCGCCACCTCGTTGGACACGTATGGAACGCGTCGCACTGTGGCGACGCGCACCGCCACTCATGGAGTTCTCCTCAGGAGGATCAGGACGAAGGG
Source organism: Streptomyces sp. NPDC023527 (assembly GCF_055560115.1). Taxonomy (NCBI): domain Bacteria; kingdom Bacillati; phylum Actinomycetota; class Actinomycetes; order Kitasatosporales; family Streptomycetaceae; genus Streptomyces; species Streptomyces sp. NPDC023527. Next base: position 255,951 of record NZ_JBVHJJ010000009.1, on the reverse strand, counting down.
AGAAGCCTTGCGCTTCGAAATCATGCGTCTGGACGACATCGACGGTACGGCCGTCGACAGCACCGTCGTGGACGCCGCCTCCGTCAATCGGATCGTGCAGCAGGCCGCCTCGATCGGCCAGCGCATCTATATCCGCCCGGCCACCACCGCGGTCCGGTAACGCCTCACGCATTCCCACGTGCACGACACCCCCGTACGGACCGTACGGGGGTGTCGTGCGTTCGCGGCGGTGCCGCGCCGGGCGCGCGGGCGGGCCCGGCCCAGGTCAGCGGTTGGCGATGACCTGGGTGATGCCGTTGATGATCTGCTGGACGGCGAGCGCCGAGAGCATCATGCCCGCGAGGCGCGTCACCAGCACCACGCCGCCGTCCTTGATGACCCGGATGATCAGCAGCGAGTAGCGCATCACCACCCACAGCACGATGTGCATCGCGGCGATCGCGGCCCATACCGACACCTGCCCGGTGATGCCGTCGGCCCGCTGCACCGCCAGGATCACCGAGACGATCGCACCGGGCCCGGCCAGCAGCGGCATGCCCAGCGGGACGAGCGCGACATTGACGTCCTTGGTCTGCGTCGGCTCCTCCGACTTGCCCGTCAGCAGGTCCAGCGCGATCAGCAGCAGGAGCAGCCCGCCCGCGATCATCAGCGCGGGGGTGGTGATGTGCAGATAGTCCAGGATCTGCTGGCCGCAGATGCCGAAGACGGCGATGACGCCGAAGGCGACCGCGGCCGCCTGCCAGGCCATACGGCGCTGGACCTTGGCCGGGCGGCCGGAGGTGAGGGCGAGGAAGATCGGCGTGATGCCGGGCGGGTCCATGATCACAAAAAGCGTGAGAAAGAGGGATCCGAAGACAGCGATGTCGAACACAGTGAGGGCCTTGCGAGAGTGGTGCGAGCAGGAGCGAACGCCCGTCGGGAGGCGCGTACGGGCGTACGGGCCGCGGCGGGCGGGGCGTGACGGGCGCCGTCACCCGCGCACGGCATGACAGACGTGCGGACGCGACCGGGCCCGGGAAAGGGGTGCGGTCAGCCGCCGGCGCCGGGGACGGGGAACGCGCCCGTGGCCCGGCGCGTGATCTCGCCGTAGATTTCCGGGTCGGTCGTGAACTCGCCGAGCCGGCAGGTCTTGCGGCTGCCGTGGTAGTCGCTGGAACCGGTGGTCAGCAGGGAGAGGTCGGCGGCGAGGCTCCGCAGCCGGGTGCGGGCGGGCTCGTCGTGGTCCATGTGGTCCACCTCGACGCCGTCGAGCCCGGCCGAGGCCAGCTCGGCTATCGCGGTCTCCGAGATGCCGTTGCCGCGCTTGAGCGCGAAGGGGTGCGCGAGGACGGTGACCCCGCCCGCCGCCTTGACCAGGCGGATCGCGTCGAAGGGGTCGAGTTCGTGCTTCTCGACGTAGGCGCGGCCGTCACCGGCGAGCCAGTCGGAGGTGAAGGCGTCGGAGACGGTGTCGATCACACCGAGCTCGACCATGGCGCTGGCCACGTGCGGCCGGCCCACGGCGCCGCCGCCGGCGATCTCGGCCACGCGCTCCCAGGCGACCGGCACACCGAGCTCGTTGAGCTTGGCGACCATGGCGCGGGCGCGGGGCACGCGGTCGTCGCGGAGCAGCTCCCGCTCGCGCGCGAGCTCCGGCTCCAGCGGGTCGAAGAGGTAGGCCAGCATGTGGACGCTGAAGCCGTCGGGGCCGTCGAAGCGGCAGGAGAGCTCGGCGCCGGTGACGAGGGTCAGGTCGCGGTCGAGCCGCGCCAGCTCCGCGATGGCCTCGGCGTGGCCGCCGACACCGTCGTGATCGGTCAGCGCCACGACGTCCAGCCCGGCGGCCGCGGCGTTGCGCACCAGCTCGGCGGGGGTGTCCGTGCCGTCCGAAGCCGTGGAGTGGGTGTGCAGATCGATGCGCACGACTCGGCCTCCGGGCTCGACGGGGACGGACAGGACCGGTTCAGGATAACTGTCGTTCGAACAGGCGGTGGCCGGTGCGGTGGATCAGGCGCGCGGCGGGGGGACGGACGGGCCCGGCGTACGGGCTGTCGGCCGGGCCCGGCCACGGCGGTCGTGTACGGGCCTACCGGCGAGGGTCCCGCACGCCCGCGGTCGTACGCGTCGTACGGGCCTATCTGCCGGGCCCCGGCGAGAGCAGTTGAGGTGACAGCGCGCCGCACGGCAGCAGGTCGACCTCGGCGCCCGCCTCGCGCAGGTCGGTGAGCACCAGCTCGTCGTACATCAGCAGCCCCGACCGCTCCGGCCAGACCACCGCCCACAGCCACAGCCCGCACGCCTCGCCCGCGAAGACGGCCCGGTCGTCGGGCGCGCCCTCGATGTGCCACAGCGGCGTGGGGCGGCCCGCGGCGTGGACCTTGGCGTGGGGCGGGCGGTCGACGGAGATATAGGGGCCGGGGTCGGGCCCGTCGATGCCGGCATAGCGGGCACCGAGGCCGACGCCGAGCTCCTCGGCGACGAGCAGCAGCTCACCCGGGCCGCCGAGCGGGCTCGGCCCCGAGCAGGCGACGGCGGTGGCCCGGCCGCCGCTGCGGTCGTCGCCCGCGCAGCCCACGCCCGTGAACAGCCAGCCGACGGGCAGCGGCCAGGGCATCCACACCGGCACCTGAGCGCGGTTGACCACCACGGCCAGTGCTTCGACGCTCGGTGGGACGACCGGCTGCAAGGGGTGCACGGTGCCGTGCAGGGAGCACTGCCAGGAGTCGGCGAAGAGACCGGGCGCACGCACCCGGCCACCGCACTTCGGGCAACTGGGTTCGCCCCTCATAGGGCCCAACGGTCCTCCGCGACCGCCGCCGCGTCAAGGACGATCACCCGTCCGGAGCGGCGACACACCGGAGCGTCACCCCAGGGGCACCCCTGACCTCATCGGGTCACGCAGATCGGTGCCGTGGCGCAGCCACCGCTCCTCCAGCGCGGCCGCGCCCTGGACGCGTTTCCACGCCGCCTCGTTCGGTGTCATCGGCAGCAGCGGAAGGAAGCGGACGGGGTCCATCGGCTCGTCCAGTTCGAGGTCCGGCACCAGGCCGCCGGACTCGGCGACGAGCACGGACGTGAAGGGTGCCCCCGGCCACAGCGGTTCGCCGGTGTCCAGTGACGCGCCCGGGGCCACGACCAGGCCCTCCACCTGAGGAGTGGCGGCGAGCACGGCCAGCGGGCGGAGCACCTTGTCGGTGTCGGCGAGCCCGGCGCGGACGGTGAGGACGAGCTCGGCGCGGGGACCGCGGAGCGGGTCGGCGACGACGGCCGTGGGGTCGGCCATGGGCTGGGCGGACATGCCCAGGGTGGCGTAGCGCACGACGTCTCCGTCGAGGAAGCGGAGGACCTCGATGCGGTCCGTACCCAGGAAGGTCACCGCGGCGCGTGCGTCCGGTTCGCCCAGGGCTGTCCGTAGGCGGGCCTCGACCAGTGCGAGAACGTCTGACATGCAGTGAGCATAGAACGCGTATCGAACGGGCAAAGGAGGGTATTGACGCGTCAAGTGGCTGCTAGCCTTGACCTCTGGTCAGGGAGTTACGTTCGTCCCCCAGCGGGGACCGGCCGGAGGAGGTGGGGCTGCGGTGGATCCTAGTCGACCGTGCAGTACCGACAGTTCTCCCGTCCCTCCCGCTCCGGACGCGTTTTTTGTGATCTGAAGCCTTCCACCGACGGCCTTCTCGCCCGGCCATCTCTCCGGAAGCCCCTTCGCGCCCGCGGCGTTTGACGGAAGAGCGCCTTCGTCTCGCTTTGTTCCGTGTTCTCTGCGAACTGCCGTCAGTCCTCAACGCACCACGCGAAGCGCCGCCCGATTTGCGGACGTATCCCTTTTTCCAGGCATCACGTCCACGTTCCTGGCAGCGTTGCGCTCACCCCGACTGGCGGCCGGCCCGTGAAGGAGCCTGCCATGTCGATGATCCGTGACCTGCGTGCCGCCGTCCGCCCCGCCCTGCGCCGCAGCACCGCGCCGTACGACTACGACCCCACCCGCGACCCCGCCACCAGCAGCGCCGTGGTGGACTGCGCCGTCTACCGCGACGGCAAGCGGGCCAGCGACCACGTCAGCCCGGCCGAGGCCATGCGGCGCGTACGGACCGACGGGGGCTTCGCGTGGATCGGGCTGCACGAGCCGACGGAGCGTGAGTTCTCCGGCATCGCCCGGGAGTTCGGGCTGCACCCGCTGGCCGTGGAGGACGCCGTCCACGCCCACCAGCGGCCCAAGCTGGAGCGCTACGACGACACGCTGTTCACCGTCTTCAAGACCATCCACTACGTCGAGCACGCCGAACTGACCGCGACCAGCGAGGTGGTGGAGACGGGCGAGGTGATGTGTTTCACCGGCCCGGACTTCATCATCACCGTCCGGCACGGCGGCCAGGGCTCGCTGCGCGCGCTGCGCCACCGCCTCCAGGACGACCCCGAGCTGCTCGCCAAGGGCCCCTCGGCGGTGCTGCACGCCATCGCCGACCAGGTCGTCGACGGCTACATCGCGGTCGCCGACGCCGTGCAGGACGACATCGACGAGGTGGAGATCGATGTCTTCTCCGCGCCCAGCAAGGGATCCTCGCGCGGTGGTGACGCCGGGCGGATCTACCAGCTCAAGCGCGAGGTGCTGGAGTTCAAGCGGGCGGTGACCCCGCTGATGCGGCCGATGCAGCAGCTCAGCGAGCGGCCGATGCGGCTGGTGGAGCCGGACATCCAGAAGTACTTCCGCGATGTCGCCGACCACCTCGCGCGCGTGCACGAGCAGGTGGTGTCCTTCGACGACCTGCTCAACTCGATCCTCCAGGCCAACCTCGCGCAGGCGTCGGTCGCCCAGAACGAGGACATGCGCAAGATCACCTCATGGGCGGCGATCTTCGCCGTGCCGACGATGATCGCGGGGATCTACGGCATGAACTTCGACTACATGCCGGAACTGAAGTGGAAGTACGGCTACCCCGCCGTCATGATCGTCACGGTCTCGATCTGTGTCGCCATCCACCGCGGCTTCAAGCGCAACGGCTGGCTCTAGCGCCGTTTCCCGGCCCGGTCCGCCATGATCACGAGCGCCAGCCCGGCGAGGATGACCGCGAGCGCCGGGTAGGCGGCCGGGGGCGGCAGCTGGCCGAGCCACAGCGCCGCGATGAGGGCCGCGCCGGGCGTCTCCAGCAGGATCGCCGTCGAGGTGACGGACGGGCCGAGGCCCTTGACGACCCGGTTGATGAGCGAGTGGCCGAGCAGCTGCGCGGTGAGGGTCAGCACGGCCAGCTTCAGCCAGGTGCCGCCGCTGTAGCCGCCGAGGGAGGCGCCGGAGAGCAGGCAGACGGCGAGCAGCAGCACGGTCGTGGTGACGTAGAGGACGTACGTGTACGCGATGGTGCCCACCGTGCGGCGCACCTCCGCGCCCAGCAGGACGTAACCGGCGGCCGCCATGCCGCCCGCGAGGGCGAGGGCGTCGCCGGCGAGGGCGCGCGGGGAGACCGAGAGGTCGACGCCGGTGAGGAGCACGACGCCGAGGAAGGCGAGGGCGGTGCCCGCCCAGACGAGCGCGGGCGGGCGGTGGCCGCGCAGCCGCAGCAGGAGCGTCGTCCAGATCGGGGTCGTGGTGACCAGCGCCGTCGAGGACGCGACGGAGGTCATACGGAGGCTGGGCAGCCACACCGCGAAGTGCACGGCGAGCAGCGCGCCGGCGGCGACGGACAGGAGCAGGGCCCGGCGTCCGATGCCGCGCAGCTCGGCGCGGTTCCGCAGGAGCGCGAGGGGGGTGAGCGCGCCGACGGCCATGGCGTTGCGCCAGAAGGCGATGGCGAGGGCCGGGGCGGCTATGGAGGCGGTGAGCGGGGCGGAGAGGGATATGCCGGTGATGGCCATGGCGAGCAGGGCCATGTCCGTACGGGCGCCGGGGCGGGCGGCGGGCTCGCCGGCGGCGGGGGATGTGCGGGCCGAGCGCGCGGCGCGGGCGGTACGGGTGGGGGTGCGGGCGGTCATCACCCACCCAGCGTAGTCAGCGGCATAAAGTAAGCGGCATGACGCAGACGCAGGCACTGATCGAAGAGGCCACGAAGAAGTCCGGCCTGATCTGGGTGCAGGGCCCGACGGGGCCCAGCCGCGCGCTGTGGCACGTGTGGCACGAGGGCGCCGCCCATCTCGTCGGCGGCCCCGGCGAGCAGCCGCTGGAGGGGCTCGGCCTCACGGACGGCGGGCGGGCCACCGTCACGGTTCGCAGCAAGGACAAGGGCGGCCGCCTGGTGAGCTGGACCGCGGAGGTCGCCGAGCTCGCCGCGCGCGGTGAGGCCTGGACCGCGGCGGTCGCCGAACTCAAGGGCAAGCGCCTCAACGCGCCGGACGCGGAACACCTGGAGGACCGCTGGGCGACCGACTGCCGCGTCCTGAGCCTGACCCCGACGGGCGACACGATGGCCCTTCCGGCGGATTCCCTGACCTCCCGGCCCTTGCCGACCCCCGCGACGACCCGCGAACCGATGCCGGCGTCCCTCCCACGCCTGCTCCGCCGGGGCCGCGGGTAGCCCTGCGGGCGGCTTCGGCTGTCCTGGGTGAGCCCTGATCGCGGCTGCGGGGCGGCCTGCGGCCGGCTGGCACGTACGTACGTACGACCCGTCGGCTCGGCACCGCCGGACCACGCCGTAGGGCGTCCCGCCGACGCGGCGGGAAGAAACGGCCGACCCGGCCGCCGACGCAGCGGAAAAGCGGCGCAGTCGGCACCCGGCCAAACCCTCCCGGCCCCGCCCGCAAACCCCGCCGCAACCGGCATCAGCCACCACAGCGGAACCCGGCGGTGCCCAACCAGGCGGAGCCACCGTACGTACGACACCGTCGGCTCGGCACCGCCGGACCACGCCGTAGGGCGTCCCGCCGACGCGGCGGGAAGAAACGGCCCGCTCGACCGGCCGGACCGGCACCTGGCCGCCGACACGGCGGGAAGCGGCCGGACCACCACCCGGCCGGCCCCTCCCGGACCGCGCCGCCCGCAAGGGTCAACCCGCTGTCGGGATTCTCTTGCCGTAGTCCACCGTGTCGCCCTTCGAGGGGACCGACAGGGCGAAGTCCTGACCCCAGTCGGCCAGTTCCAGCTGGCCCGCGCCGCCCGCGCGCTGGACGCGCAGGGGGTAGGGCGTGCCCGTGAGGGAGACGTCGAGCGTGCCGCCGGAGCCGCCCGCGCCGCTGACGCGGATCGTGCGGGTGCCGCCGACCGTGCCGTGCTCACCGCGGGAGAGCTTGCCGTGCAGGCCGATGAGCCCGTCCAGCAGGACGTCCTTGTCGGTGAAGCCCTTGAGCTTCTGGTACGAGGGGTCGCCCGACGGCACCTTCACGTACTTCTTCTCCAGCTTGCCGGCCGCCGCCGCGCTGTTCCCCTTCGGCGCGGAACCGGGCGCGGAGCTCGGCGCGGCCGAGGCCGCACCGCCCTCCCCGTGCGACCAGAACGACGCCGGCGCCTTCAGGTAGAGCTCCTGACCCACCCGCAGCAGTTCGAACGTGGTGGGGCCGGAGGAGACCCGCCCCGTCCCCCCGTCCCGCTTCAGCCGCATGTCGAGCTTGTACGTACGCCCCTGGCTGACGACGCTGCCGGACAGGTGTACCGCGGGGGCCGTCCGCGCGGCCGAGCGCGCCTGGTCCTGGATCTTGGCGGGGTCGAGCTTGCCGACGCCATTGGTGCCCGCGTCGGGGTCCTTGGCACCGCTGCCACAGGCGGTGAGCGCCACGGACAGGCCGACGCACAGCGCTCCCATGAGAGCCGCGTTCCGGGTACGCACGTCTGCTCTTGCCTCCTGTCACGGGCTGGAGTACGGCAGCGTACCCGTGCCGCCCAGGAGCGGAAGCCGGCAGTCCGTACGGCCGTCTCTCCCGCGCCGGGCGGAAGGGGGGCACGTTAGCCTGAACCGGACAAAGCACTGGAGGAGGAGGCGCGGCCATGGCAGCAGGCGCCCACCGGGTGTTCGTGTCGCACCTCTCCGGCATCGCCGTCTTCGATCCGAACGGCGACCAGGTGGGCCGGGTGCAGGACCTCGTCGCGATGCTGCGCGTCGGAGGGCGGCCGCCGCGCGTCCTGGGACTGGTCGTGGAGGTCGTCAGCCGCCGCCGGATCTTCCTGCCCATGACGCGGGTGACGGGCGTGGAGTCCGGTCAGGTCATCACCACCGGCGTGATCAACATGCGGCGCTTCGAGCAGCGGCCGACCGAGACCCTGGTCCTGGGCGAGTTGCTCGACCGGCGCGTACGTCTGGTCGAGGGGGGCGAGGAGGTGACCGTCCTCGACGTATCGATCATGCAGCTGCCGGCCCGCCGCGACTGGCAGATCGACAAGGTCTTCGTCCGCCGCGGCAAGGGCGGCGCGCTGCGCCGCAAGGGCGAGGCGCTGACGGTCGAGTGGTCGGCCGTCACCGGCTTCTCCCTGGAGGAGCACGGGCAGGGCGCCGAGAACCTCCTCGCCACGTTCGAGCGGCTGCGCCCCGCCGACCTGGCCAACGTCCTCCACCACCTGTCGCCGAAGCGGCGCGCGGAGGTCGCGGCCGCCCTGGACGACGACCGCCTCGCCGATGTCCTGGAGGAGCTGCCGGAGGACGACCAGATCGAGATCCTCGGCAAGCTGAAGGAGGAGCGCGCCGCCGACGTCCTGGAGGCGATGGACCCCGACGACGCGGCCGACCTCCTCTCCGAGCTGCCCGAGGACGACAAGGAGCGGCTGCTGACCCTGATGCAGCCGGACGACGCGGCCGACGTGCGCCGCCTCCTGGCGTACGAGGAGCGGACGGCGGGCGGACTGATGACCACCGAGCCGATCGTGCTGCGGCCCGACGCCACGATCGCCGACGCCCTCGCGCGTGTGCGCAACCCCGACCTCTCCCCCGCGCTCGCCGCCCAGGTCTACGTCTGCCGGCCGCCGGACGAGACGCCGACCGGCAAATACCTCGGCACGGTGCACTTCCAGCGGCTGCTGCGCGACCCGCCGTTCACGCTCGTCGGGTCGATCGTCGACACCGATCTGCGGCCGATGCCGCCGGACACCCCGCTGCCGGCCGTCACCAGCTATCTGGCCACGTACAACATGGTGGCCGCGCCCGTGGTCGACGCGGACGGCTCGCTGCTGGGGGCGGTCACCGTCGACGACGTCCTGGACCACCTGCTGCCCGAGGACTGGCGGGAGACGGAGCTGCACTACGGGGCGCTGGGGATGAGCGATCTTCGGGAGGTCGACGATGGTGGCTGACCGCGGCCGCGAGGAGCGGCCCCCGGACCGGCCCCGGGTGCGGCTGGACCTGCCGAGGGTGAAGCGGCGCAGCTGGCTGCCGGCGTACGACCCGGAGGCGTTCGGGCGGACCTCGGAGCGGATCGCGCGGTTCCTGGGCACGGGCCGGTTCATCGTGTGGATGACGGTCGTCATCATCCTGTGGGTGCTGTGGAACACCACCGCGCCCGGGCACCTGCGGTTCGACAATTACCCCTTCATCTTCCTGACCCTGATGCTGTCGCTCCAGGCGTCGTACGCGGCGCCGCTGATCCTGCTGGCGCAGAACCGGCAGGACGACCGGGACCGGGTCAATCTGGAGCAGGACCGCAAGCAGAACGAGCGGTCGATCGCGGACACCGAATACCTGACGCGGGAGGTGGCGACGTTGCGGATGGGGCTGGGGGAGGTCGCGACGCGGGACTGGATCCGCTCGGAGTTCCAGGAGCTGGTCAAGGAGCTGGAGCAGCGCCGGGTATTCCCGCGGGAGAGTGAGGAACGCGACCGCTGACAGCCCTTTCCGGCAGCCCGGTGGGGCGCCGTAACATCGACGCATGGCTACCGACACTCCCGCAGGATCCGCGCCGGGCGAGGACGCGATCCGCGCCGCGCTGGCGACGGTGAACGATCCCGAGATCCACCGCCCGATCACCGAACTGGGCATGGTGAAGTCCGTGGACATCGCGGCGGACGGCACGGTCGCCGTGGCGGTCTATCTGACGGTCTCCGGCTGCCCGATGCGCGAGACGATCATCAGCAACGTACGGAACGCGGTGGCGGCCGTCGAGGGCGTCACGGACGTCTCCGTCGAGCTGGACGTGATGAGCGACGAGCAGCGCAAGGAGCTCGCGGCCTCGCTGCGCGGTGGCACGGCCGAGCGTGAGGTGCCCTTCGCCAAGCCCGGCTCGCTGACCCGCGTCTACGCGGTGGCCTCCGGCAAGGGCGGCGTCGGCAAGTCGTCCGTGACGGTCAACCTGGCGGCCGCGATGGCCGCCGACGGGCTGAAGGTCGGCGTCGTGGACGCGGACATCTACGGCCACTCGGTCCCCCGCATGCTGGGCGCGGGCGACAGCCGGCCCACCCAGGTCGAGAACATGATCATGCCGCCGTCGGCGAACGGCGTGAAGGTCATCTCCATCGGGATGTTCACGCCGGGCAACGCCCCGGTGGTGTGGCGCGGCCCGATGCTGCACCGCGCCCTCCAGCAGTTCCTGGCGGATGTCTACTGGGGCGACCTGGACGTCCTGCTGCTCGACCTCCCGCCGGGCACCGGTGACATCGCGATCTCGGTCGCGCAGCTCGTGCCGAACGCCGAGATCCTCGTGGTGACGACCCCGCAGCAGGCCGCCGCCGAGGTCGCCGAGCGCGCCGGTTCGATCGCCGTGCAGACGCACCAGAAGATCGTCGGTGTCGTGGAGAACATGTCCGGGCTGCCCTGCCCGCACTGCGACGAGATGGTCGACGTCTTCGGCACGGGCGGCGGCCAGACGGTCGCCGACGGGCTCACCCGGACCACGGGCGCCACCGTGCCGGTGCTGGGCTCGATCCCCATCGACGTACGGCTGCGCGAGGGCGGCGACGACGGCCGTCCGGTCGTCCTGACCGACCCGGACTCCCCGGCCGGCAGCGCGCTGCGCGCCATCGCGGGCAAGCTGGGCGGCCGCCAGCGCGGCCTGTCGGGCATGTCGCTGGGCATCACCCCGCGCAACAAGTTCTGAGACCCGGACAGGCGTACGGGGAGCGTCCCGTACGCCCTGGCGGCCCGGTGACGCGGTAAGGGGCGGTCTCCACGGAGACCGCCCCTTACCGCTGCCTGCCGGGTGCCTCAGCCCTCGTAGGCCGTGATGTCCTTGATCACCGCGAAGCCCATGCCGTACGCGCTCATGCCGCGCCCGTACGCGCCCAGGTGGACGCCGCCCTCGGCGGAGCCGGCGAGGACCCAGCCGTACTCGGACTCGCGGTAGCGGAATTCGGTCGGCACGCCGTCCACCGGGAGCGACAGCGTCGACCAGGCGGGCTCCTCCAGGTGATCCGCGAGCTCCCAGGCCAGGGCGGTCTGCTGGTCCAGCCAGTCCTGGCGCAGGGCGCGCTCCATCTGCGTGGGCCAGGTGCACGACAGCAGCCCGGAGCCGGCCAGCCAGGCCGCCGAGGAGACCGAGGTGGCCTCCAGCACGCCCGTACCGTCGGCGCTGCGGCGCACCGGGCGGCTCGCGACGGTCACCACGACGGCGAAGCGCTGCTTCTCGGCGTGCGGGTCGGCGCGCTCGCCGCGCACCGACGGCTCCTCGCCGTGGCCCGTCGAACCGTGCTCCACGGTCCCGTCGGCGGCGGCGCCGACCTGCATCAGCCAGCGCGGCCCGGTGTAGGCCTCGTCCAGGCCGTACCACGGGAACGAAGCCAGCAGATAGCCGTCGACCGACCGCCGGGCACCGGGTCCGCTCTGTCCGGCGTCCGTCGACGCGGGACCGTCGGCCGCACCGGCCCCTTGCGAACCGACCCGACTCGTCGTCTCCATCTGCGCGGCGCCTCCTTGGCCCGATCGTGGGCGAGCCCGCCCCCCTCGGACGACTTCACCCCAAACACAGGGAGGATAGCCACCCCCGTCAATGGGGCAGGGGATGCGCGGGCTCAGGTGGCGTCGGAGTCAAACGGCGGGCGCTCGCCCGGGTCCCGGGTCTCGCGCTTTTTGAGCAGGTCAGGGCCGCTGCCCGAGGAGGAGCCGGCAGCCGGGGCGGCCGGGGACGCCTCGGCGCCACGCCCGTGCACCGCGTCGGCCACCTCGGTCATCTCGGACTTGAGGTCGAAGCCGTTGCGGATCTCCTTCAGCCCCAGCTCGTCCTTGTCGAGCACGTGCTTGCGCACAAATGTCTTGGGGTTGAGGTCCTCGAACTCGAAGTCCTTGAACTCCGGGCCGAGCTCGGAGCGGATGTCCTCCTTGGCGTTCTCGGAGAACTGCCGGATCTTCCGCAATGTGCGGGACACGTCCTGGATCATCTTCGGCAGCTTGTCGGGGCCGAAGATGAGGACCGCGAGCACCACGAGCGCGACCAGCTCCAGGGGTCCTATGTCGAGCACGTTGCAGCTCCTTGATGCGTCAGTGGCCGACTGTCCAGGCCATCCATCACGGTACCTGGCCCGGCGGGCGGCAAGGGAGACACCTCGGCCAACATCGGGCCAAAGCTCATCGCGAGTGGGCGGCGCCGAGGACGAGTTCCACGCTCCGCTCCTTGCCGTCGCGCTCGACGGTGAGGCCGAGCCGGTCGCCAGGGCGGTGGCTGCGGATCTTGACGATGAGCTCCTGGCCGCTGTGCACCGGGACCCCGTCGACCTTCTTGATCACATCGCGGGGCTCGATGCCGGCCTTGGCCCCGGGGCCGCCGGGGGTGACGGCCGCGCCGTCGGCGCCCTTGGTGTTCACCTTCGCGCCGTCGCCCGAGTACTGCATGTCCAAGGTCACGCCGATCACCGGATGGGTGGCCTTGCCGTTGTTGATGAGCTCCTCGGCGACGCGCTTGGCCTGGTTGATCGGTATGGCGAAGCCCAGGCCGATGCTGCCGCCCTGGCCGCCGCCCAGGTCGGAGCCGTCGCCCGCGGAGCGGATGGCGCTGTTGATGCCGATGACGCGGGCCTCGGAGTCCATCAGCGGGCCGCCGGAGTTGCCCGGGTTTATCGGGGCGTCCGTCTGGAGGGCGTCGACATAGCTGACGTCGCTGCCGTCCTCCTTCCGGCCGCCCGCCGTGATCGGGCGCTCCTTGGCGCTGATGATCCCGGTGGTGACCGTCCCCGCGAGGTCGAACGGCGCACCGATGGCGATCACGGAGTCGCCGACGCGGACGGAGTCGGAGTTGCCGAGGGCGAGCGGGGTCAGTCCGGACACCCCGGAGACCTTGATCACGGCGAGGTCGTAGCTGCTGTCCCGGCCGACGACGGTGGCCTTGGCGGTCTGGCCGCCGCTGAAGGTCACCGATATCTCGCCGCCCGATCCGGCCGGCTCCACGACGTGGTTGTTGGTGAGGATGCGCCCCTCCTTGTCCAGGACGAATCCGGTGCCGGTGCCCTGGTCGGCGCCGCCGCGCACATGGATCGTGACGACGCCCGGCAGCGCGCGGGCGGCGATCCCGGCGACGCTGCCCGGGGCCCGGGCCGACCGGTCCGCCGCCGCCTGCGGCAGCCGCACCTGGCGGGTCACCCCGCCGTCGCGCTGGAGGTACGCGCCGATGACGCCGCCGGTGCCGCCGGCGACGAGCGCCACGATCACAGCCCCGGCCACGAGCCGGCCGCGCCGCGGCCTCGCCCCGGCCGCCGGGTGCGGGACCTGCGGGTCCGCGGCCCAGGGGTCGTACTGCCACGGTCCGCGCGGCGGCATGCCGGTGCCGTGCGCGGGGGTCGTCGGCGGCTGCGAGTGGGCCGGGACGTAGTGCGGTACGGGCGCGCCGGCGGGCGGGAGCGCGGTGCCGGCGGGCGGTGTCATGGCCATCGGCGGCGGGAGAGGGGTGCCGTACGAGGGGGTCGTGCCGTCCGGCGGGGCCGTGCCGGGGTGCGCGGGGATGCCGCCGGGCGGGGTCGGGCCCGCCGGGGGGACATGCGTGCCGTGCGCCGGGGTGACCGGGCGCTGGACCGGCGGAGCGGGGGCCCAGGGGCCGGGACGCCCGTACGGGGGTGTGCCGTACGGGTCGGGGGCGTGCAGCGGCGCCGCGTCGGCCGGCCGGGCCGTGGCGGCCGTGTCCTGGGCGGCGGGAGCGTCCGCCGCCTCCGCCGCGTCCCGCGAAGGGCGCCGCGGCCGGCTCCACCACTGCGGCCTGGGCTCCTCGGCCCGTGCCTTCCCCTCGTCCATCTTCTCCCCACCGTTCGCCGGAGAGCGCACGGCATCGCACCGAGGGATCCGTGGCCCACCTGGAATTGAACCAGGTCCTTCGGGAAGGTGTCAGCGCGCGCCGTCGGCCGCCGACACGCCCGGGGCCGGGAGCGCGGCGTGGAGCAGCGGGGGCAGTGGGGGCGAGGTGACGGGGCGCAGCAGGGAGACGCCCTGCGCGGGCGGAGCCGACGGCACGCCGGGGGTGCGCGGTGCGTCCCGGGTGGCGGCGGTGAACCCCAGCGGGAGGCTGTTGTCCGTGCCCGTGCGGCCGCCGCCGCTCATCACGCGTGGCGTGGCCGACGGCCGGGGATCCTCGGCGCGCGCGCTCGGGGCGTCGACGACGGAGGCCAGCGGCTGGGCGCCGCCGAGCGCGAACGCGGCGAGCGAGACCGCGCCGGCCGCCGCGAAGGCGAAGCGGCGCCCCCGGAGGCCGCCCCGTGCGGCGTCGGGGACCTCATGGATGCGGAAGCCGCGGTCGCGGTGGCGCTCGACGACGGCCGGGAGCAGCGCGAAGGTCTCCGTCCGGGCGCCGAAGCCGCCCTTCCCCGGGCCGCCGGGGCTCTGCCGGGCAGCCGGGCCGTCATGGCTCCCGGAGCCTTCCTGATCGCCGCCCGGGCCCATGCCGGGCAGGCCCTGCAGGCGGGCGAGGAGCGCGTCGGAGAGCGGCGGGGGTGCCGCCTCGGCGAATACGCTCTTGAGCCGGCGCTGGGCGTCGGCTTCCGCTTTGCACTTCCAACAGGTCGCCAGGTGCGCCAGCACCCGCTCCCGAGAGTCGTGTCCCAACTCCCCGTCGACCAGGGCCGCGAGGCGGTCGCCGAGATGGTGCTCGGCGGGGGACTGACCGCCTGATCCGGTCACGCGATCCCTACCTCCCCACCGAGTGGGGCCCCGGAGGTCACACCGGCCACGGCACGCTGCTCGGCCCGGGCGGCGGGCGAGCGGTGCTGGAGCGCCTTGCGCAGGTGGGAGCGGCCGCGGTGGATGCGGCTGCGCACGGTGCCGAGCTTCACGCCGAGGGTCGCGGCGATCTCCTCGTACGAAAGGCCCTCGATGTCGCACAGGACCACGGCGGCGCGGAACTCCGGGGCGAGGGTGTCCAGCGCCTGCTGGACGTCCGCGTCGAAGTGGGTGTCGTTGAAGTGCTGCTGCGGGGAGGGCTCACGGCTGGGGAGCCGCTCCGCCGCGTCGTCGCCGAGGGCGTCGAAGCGGATGCGCTGCCGTCGCCGGACCATGTCGAGGAAGAGGTTGGTGGTGATGCGGTGCAGCCACCCCTCGAACGTGCCCGGGGTGTACGTGGACAGCGACCGGAAGACGCGCACGAACACCTCCTGGGTGAGGTCCTCGGCGTCGTGCTGATTGCCGGTGAGGCGGTAGGCCAGTCGGTAGACCCGGGCACTGTGCGTGCTGACGATCTCCTCCCAGGTGGGAGGAGTCCACGCCTGCGTATCCGCATCGGTGGCGAAAGTCGCGGTCTGTGCGGAGTCGGCTTTGCGGGCGTCAGCGGTCTTGGTCACGGATTTCGGCTCGCCGGCGGACCTGCGAAAGCGCTTCAGCACTCCCCGACGGTCTCCGGCCGCAGCCGCACCTCCCCTGTCGGCTCTGGTGGTGTCCAGTAGAGCCCCTACCATATCCATCCCGCCCGTTAGCTCCGGATAAGGAATTTTGACCTGCATTTGGTCTTGGTCACGCAAGTCCCCGCACCCTCCTACGCTCTTCTCCAACGCGCGGTCCCATCTGCGGGTTCCCGTGGTCAGCGGATACAGTCACGGTTGCGTCGACTACGGGGACAGGAGAGGGCCATTACCGGCAACCGGCAGACGAGCTGGGCGTTCGCCGATGCGTTCGTCGCCGAGGACGAGGCGCTGCGCTGGGCCCGGGACCGGGCTCATGAGGCAGGTCTCCGCTCGGTGTCGTCCGGCACCGGCGCGGCGCTGCGCCTGCTCGCCGCGGCGGTGGACGCCAAGGCGGTGGCCGAGATCGGGACGGGCACCGGCGTCTCCGGCATCCACCTCCTGCACGGCATGCGCCCCGACGGTGTGCTGACGACCGTGGACAGCGACCCGGAGTGCCAGCAGTTCGCCCGGCAGGCGTTCCGCGCCGCGGGCTTCGCCGGCAACCGGGCGCGCTTCATCCCCGGCCGCGCGCTGGATGTGCTGCCGCGCCTCGCCGACGGCGGATACGACCTGGTGTTCTGCGACGGTGACCGGCTGGAGTGCCTCGACTACCTAGCCGAATCGTTGCGCCTGCTGCGCCCCGGCGGACTCGTCTGCTTCGAGGGCGTCTTCGCCAACGGCCGCACGGTGGACTCCGCCGCCCAGCCCGCCGAGGTGCAGCGGCTGCGCGAGCTGCTGCGGGCGGTCCGTGAGTCCACGGTCCTGCTGCCCTCGCTGCTGCCGGTCGGCGACGGGCTGCTGTGCGCCGCCCGGCGCGGCTGACGGCTCCGACGGCCTTCCCGGAGCTCTTGGCACCTCTCGCGGCCGTCCGCCGGCGCGGAAAATTCCCCGGAGGACGGAAAAACCCGGATACACCTGCGGAAAGAGCCGGAAAGCCGCTGGATACACCGCTGCCCCGGAGCCGGCGTGAGCCGACTGCCGGGGCAGTGGAAAAATTGTGGGCCTGTGTGTCAGCCGACAACCTTCTTCAGGTGGTCTCCGAGGGCCTCGGCCTCATCCGGCGTCAGCTCGACGACGAGTCGACCGCCGCCTTCGAGCGGAACCCGCATGACGATGCCCCGCCCCTCCTTGGTCACCTCGAGCGGGCCATCGCCCGTCCGCGGCTTCATGGCCGCCATGCTCGTTCCCCTTCCTGAAACCAGCTCATCGCAGCCGACAACCCAGGTGTCACCGGCATCGAACACATTGCTTCCAGGCCATTATCCCGCATCGCGGGACCCGATGACCAACATCGCTCTGTATCCCTTCGGCAACGCGATCGCGCAAAACCACTCAATTCGGCGATCGGACTGCGATACTGCGCCACCCTCGTGCCGCCATGGAGGCCGAATTCTTTGACGCAGGTCACATATCGGCTCCCGGTGATCTCCGGCATGCTGAGCGCTGACGGCCGCCGATACGGGCGGCCGACGAGGGAGGGAGCGGCACCATGGCCGACACCGTGCTGTACGAGGTGACGGACGGACTCGCGACGATCACGCTGAATCGTCCCGACGCGATGAACGCGCTGAACATCGCCACGAAGGTCGCCCTTCGGGACGCGCTGCGGGACGCCGGCGCCGACGAGGCCGTACGCGCCGTGCTGCTGACGGCCACCGGGCGGGCCTTCTGCGTCGGGCAGGACCTCAAGGAGCACGTCGAGCTGTTGGGCGGGGCCGGCAATGTGATGAGCACCGTCAAGGAGCACTACAACCCCGTCGTCACCGCGATCGCCGAGATGCCCAAGCCGGTCGTGGCCGGGGTCAACGGCGTCGCGGCGGGCGCCGGCGCCGGGTTCGCCTTCGCCGCGGACTACCGCGTGGTCGCCGACACGGCCGCCTTCAACACCTCCTTCGCCGGGGTGGCCCTCACCGCCGACTCGGGCGCCTCCTGGACGCTCCCCCGCCTCATCGGCCGCAGCCGGGCCGCGGACCTGCTGCTCTTCCCGCGCAATGTGAGCGCCCAGGAGGCGTACGAGCTGGGCATCGCGAACAAGGTCGTGCCCACCGCGGAGCTGCCCGCCGAGGCGGAGGCCGTGGCCCGTCGCCTCGCCGAGGGCCCGACCGTGGCCTACGCGGCGATCAAGCAGTCCCTGGCCTACGCGGCGGACCACTCGCTGGCCGACGCCCTGGTCAAGGAGGACGAGCTCCAGACGCGCGCCGGCGCCTCGGAGGACCACCGCATCGCGGTGGACGCCTTCCTCAAGAAGGAGAAGCCGCGCTACGTGGGCCGCTGACACACCGGCCGCCGGTCAGCGCCCGGCGACCGACGCGGACCGCCGCACATGGCAGTCCGCCACATGGTCGTCGACCAGGCCGCACGCCTGCATCATGGCGTAGGCCGTGGTGGGGCCGACGAAGCGGAAGCCGCGCTTCTTGAGGTCCTTGGCCAGGGCTATGGACTCGGGGGTCGTCGCGGGGACGTCCGCCGCCGTGCGCGGCACGCGGCGGCCTGCCGGGTCCGGGGCGTACGACCAGATGAGCGCGTCCAGCTCGCCGGGCGCCCACTCCGCGGCCACCTTGGCGTTGCCGATCGCGGCCGTGATCTTCGCGCGGTTGCGGATGATGCCGGGGTCGGCCAGCAGCCGCTCGGCGTCCTGCTCGGTGAAGGCCGCCACCTTGGCGATGGAGAATCCCGCGAAGGCGGCGCGGAAGCCCTCCCGGCGGCGCAGGATCGTCAGCCACGACAGGCCCGACTGGAACGCCTCCAGGCACATGCGCTCGTACAGCGCGTCGTCGCCGTGCACCGGCCGGCCCCACTCGGTGTCGTGATAGAGGCGGTAGTCACCCTTGGACTCCGCCTCCAGGCCCCAGGGGCAGCGCCCCAGTCCGTCCGGCCCGAGAACCGCTCCGCCGCTCACGCGCCCGCACCTCCGTCCCGCTTATCGTCCTCGTTCCGTACCTCCCGGGCGTCCGGCGCGGCGGCGTCGGCCGGCCGCTCGGCGGGCTTGCGCAGCAGGTCGGGGCCGCTGACGGCCGCGGCCTGCGCCCCGGCGAGCGCCGCCTCCAGCTCGGCGATCCGCGCGTCGCGCTCGGCCAGCTCGGCGCCCAGCCGGTCCAGGACGTCGTCGGTCTCCGTCATGCGATAGCCGCGCAGGGCCACCGGCAGCCGCAGCGCGTCGACGTCCGCGCGGCCCATGGCCCGGTCCACCGGCAGCGGCCAGGCGACCCGGTCCGGCACCGCCTCGGGCAGCGGTCCGCCGCTTCCGCCGGCGACGAAGAGCGTGACCGCGGCGACCACCACGACCAGCGCGATGAGCAAGAACCAGAACACGACCATCTCCCTGGTGTCCCCGTCGCGCGGCGCGCCGGTACTCCATCGGTTGGGACTGCCAATCCGTCCACCCCGATCGTGCCATGACCCACTGACAGTTAAGGTCGCTGGCGGACCACGGAGAAGGAGTACGGAAATGCTGCGGCTGGGCCGACGCGAGTTCGATGCGCACGAACCGGTGATCATGGCGATCGTCAACCGGACGCCGGACTCCTTCTACGACCGGGGCTCGACGTTTCAGGACGAGCCCGCGCTGACCCGGGTGGAGCAGGCGGTCGCCGAGGGCGCCGCCATCATCGACATCGGCGGGGTGAAGGCCGGCCCCGGTGAGGAGGTCACCGCCGAGGAGGAGGCGCGGCGCACGGTCGGCTTCGTGGCCGAGGTGCGCCGGCGCCACCCGGACGTGGTGATCAGCGTCGACACCTGGCGGCACGACGTCGGCGAGGCCGTCTGCGAGGCGGGCGCGGACGTGCTCAACGACGCCTGGGGCGGGGTCGATCCGAAGCTGGCCGAGGTCGCGGCCCGTTACGGGGCCGGCCTGGTGTGCACACACGCGGGCGGCGTCGAACCGCGCACCCGGCCGCACCGCGTCGACTACGACGACGTGATGGCGGACATCCTGCGGGTGACGCTCGGGCTGGCCGAGCGCGCCGCCGGGCTGGGCGTCCGGCGCGACGGCATCATGATCGACCCCGGGCACGACTTCGGGAAGAACACCCGGCACTCGCTGGAGGCGACCCGGCGACTGGGCGAGATGGCCGGGACGGGCTGGCCCGTGCTCGTCTCGCTGTCCAACAAGGACTTCGTCGGCGAGACGCTCGACAAGCCGGTCAAGGAGCGACTGCTGGGCACCCTCGCGACCACGGCCGTCTCGGCGTGGCTGGGCGCGCGGGTGTACCGCGTGCACGAGGTCGCGGAGACCAAGCAGGTGCTGGACATGGTCGCGTCGATCGCGGGCCTGCGGGCGCCCGCGGTGGCCCGGCGGGGGCTGGCCTAGGACCCGCCCCGCCCTCGAACGCCGGACGGGCCGAGGTCCTCGGCCCGTCCGGCGTTCGTGCGGGGGTCCGGCTACGTCCCCGCTTCCTTCGTCACCAGGGCGATCGCCTCGTCGACGTCGTCCGTGACGTGGAAGAGACGCAGGTCGTGCGGGCCCGCCTTGCCCCCGGCGATCAGCGTGTCACGCACCCAGTCGACCAGGCCCCGCCAGTAGGCGGTGCCGAAGAGCACGATCGGGAAGCGGGTGACCTTCTTGGTCTGGACGAGGGTCAGCGCCTCGAACAGCTCGTCGAGCGTGCCGAGTCCGCCCGGTAGCACCACGAACCCGCTCGCGTACTTCACGAACATCGTCTTCCGCACGAAGAAGTAGCGGAAGTCCACTCCGAGGTTGACGTACTGATTGAGGCCCTGCTCGAAGGGCAGCTCGATGCCGAGTCCGACGGAGACGCCGCCCGCCTCCGTCGCCCCCTTGTTGGCCGCCTCCATGGCGCCGGGCCCGCCGCCCGTGATGACCGCGAAGCCCGCCTCGACCAGCCCGCGCCCGATGGCCACCCCGGCCTCGTACTCCGGCGAGTTCCTGAGCGTGCGGGCCGATCCGAACACGCTGATGGCGGGCGGCAGTTCCGCCAGCGCGCCGAAACCCTCCACGAACTCGGACTGGATGCGCATCACCCGGAACGGGTCCTCGTGCACCCAGTCCGCTGTGCCCCTGGTGTCCAGGAGATGCTGATCGGTGGTGCCCTGCTGCATCTGGCCGTGCCGGCGCGTGACCGGCCCCCGGCGCTGCTCCCGCTGAGTGCGGGCCCCATCGGAATTTGCCATTCCGCGCTCCCTCCGCTGCAGATCGTTGCTGCTCAGCGTAGGCCCACGCGGCGCCGCTCCGGGCTTGAGTCAGCTCGTCAGCCAGGCGCGCAGCCGCTCCTCCGCGTCTGTGATCAGCGAGGCGCGCACCCGCTCGTCGCGCTTGTGGGCGAGCAGCGGATCGCCGGGGCCGTAGTTGACGGCGGGCACGCCCAGCGCGCTGAAGCGGGAGACGTCCGTCCAGCCGAACTTGGGCCGCGGGACGGCCCCGACGGCCTCGATGAAGGCGGCGGCGGCCGGGTGGGACAGACCCGGCAGCGCGCCGGGCGAGTGGTCGTCGACGACGAACTCGGCCACTCCGCAGTCCGCGAAGACCTCGCGGACGTGGTCCAGCGCCTCCCGTTCGTCGCGGTCGGGCGCGTAGCGGAAGTTCACGGTCACCGTGCAGGCGTCGGGGATGACGTTGCCCGCGACGCCGCCCTCGATCCGGACGGCGTTGAGCCCCTCGTGGTACTCCAGCCCGTCGATGACCGGACGGCGCGGCTCGTACGCGGCGAGCCTCGCCAGGATCGGCGCCGCGGCGTGGATGGCGTTGTCGCCCATCCAGCTGCGCGCCGAGTGCGCGCGCTCGCCCGCGGTGCGCAGCAGCACCCGCAGGGTGCCCTGGCAGCCGCCCTCGACCTGGGCGTCGGTGGGTTCGAGGAGGACGGCGAAGTCGGCGGTGAGCCAGTCGGGGTGGGCGGCGGCGACGTGGCCGAGGCCGTTGAGGTGGGCGGCGACCTCTTCGTTGTCGTAGAAGACGAAGGTCAGATCGCGGTTGGGCGCGGGGACGGTCGCGGCGACGCGCAGCTGCACGGCGACGCCGGACTTCATGTCGCTGGTGCCGCAGCCCCACAGGAAGCCGTCCTCGTCCAGCCGGGAGGGGAGGTTGTCGGCGATCGGGACGGTGTCGATGTGCCCGGCCAGCACGACCCGCTCGGCACGCCCGAGGTTCGTGCGGGCCACGACGTTGTTGCCGTGCCGGTCGACCGTCAGGTGAGGCAGTGCGCGCAGCGCCCGCTCGACGGCGTCGGCGAGGGGCTTCTCGCTCCCGCTCTCGGACGGGAAGTCGACGAGCCGGGCGGTGAGGGCGGCGGCGTCGAGGGACAGGTCGAGTACGGCGTCATCCATGGCGGTGACTCTAACTCCCCCGGCCGACCGGGGGCCGGGCGGTGAGCGCGCCGGGTCCGCCCCCGCTGATTCCCCCGCCTCTCCAGTAACGTGGGCCGCATGTCCCGGATCTCCGTCACCCACCGTGGCCGACTGCTGCGCATCGTGGCCGCCTGCGCCGTGCTGCTGGCGCTGATCGGATACGGGATCGCCCAGCTGGTGACGGGTGGTCCGGGGGCGCCGCGCTGCACGGTGCGGGCGGACGGGGAGTCGTACTCCCTCTCACCGGAACAGGCCGTGAACGCCGCCACGATCTCGGCCGTCGGCGCCGGGCGCGGGCTGCCCGAGCGGGCGGTGACCATCGCGCTGGCCACGGCCATGCAGGAGTCGGGGCTGCGCAACATCCACCACGGCGACCGCGATTCGCTGGGCCTGTTCCAGCAGCGGCCGACGCAGGGCTGGGGCACATCGACGCAGATCACCGACCCGGTGTACGCGGCGGGGAAGTTCTACGAGCACCTGGTGGAGGTGCCCGGGTACTCGCGGCTGCCGCTGACGGTGGCCGCGCAGAAGGTGCAGCGCAGCGGCTTCCCGCAGGCGTACGCGAAGCACGAGCCGGACGCCTCGCTGCTCGCGTCGGGGCTCACGGGCCGCGCACGGGCGTCGTTCAGCTGCACGACGAGCCCGGGCGACGGCAAGCCCGGCGATCCGACGGCGGTACGGGCGAAGCTGCGGCGCGAGTTCGGCGCCGAGGTGACGCCGACGGCCGCGACGGGCCGCACCGGCGCGGGCGCGAACGGCGGCGCCGCGGCACGGACGGTGACCGTTCCGGTGCGGGCGACGACGGCCGACGGCGGCCCGGAGCGGCGCGGCTGGCAGCTGGCGTCGTGGGCGGTGGCGCACGCCTCGGAACTGCGGATCGAGCGGGTCTCCTTCGGCGGCCGGCAGTGGACGTCGGAGGACTCCGCGGACGGCTGGCGGCCGGCCGCGGGCTCGTCCGGCGAGGTGCTGATCACCACCGCTCAGTAGTACGAGCGTCCACCCGGCAGGGGTATGCGCGGCGGGTGTCGCCGCCGAATTCGGGGTATCCGGACGAGGCTTCCACATACCCCCAAGTTCCTTGCGATCAAAGGCTTGTAAGCCTTTCGAACGCGCCATGAGCTTGTCGTATTTGCCCGGGTTACCGGGAAACAGATAATGCGATGCATTACCAAGTCTTTACCTTGGCGCACCGCAACCTTCCCGGCATTCACGCGGTAGTCACTGCGTCCGGTCGCCGGACACTCAACGTCCTCAACTCCGTCAAAGGAGCATCATGTCCCTCCCCCTTTCGCGCCGTATCGCCCGTGTCGCGCTGCTGGTAGCCGCCGGTGCGGCGCCCGTCATCGGCGCGGCCGGAGCGGCGAGCGCCGCGGACCTCAAGGCCCCTGAGCTGACGAGCGGGCTGAGCACGGTGGACGGCGCGAACCTGGGCAACAACATCGACGCGACCTCCCACAAGGCCGGGGCCGTGACCTCCGAGGTCGGCCACAAGGCTGTGAACACCGCCGTGCCCGCCACCACGGACACCCTCGGCAAGGCCGCCAAGACCACCACCCCGGCCGCCCAGAAGGTCGCGGGCGGCCTCGGCGCCTCCGCCGCCGGTGTCGTCGGCGAGGCCGCGAAGGCCGCCCCCAAGGGTGGCACCGGCCTGCCCTCGCTGCCCGCCAAGGGCCTCCCGATCGGCGGCTGACCCGGTCCAACCGGCTCACGCAGGGCAACGCGAGAGGGCCCGGGAGTTCATCCCGGGCCCTCTCGCACGTCCTCTTCCCGTCCGCTTTCCGGCGTACGGCTAGTCGGCCAGCCGACGGACCGCCGCCTCGACGCGTTCGTCACTCGCGGTGAACGCGATCCGAACGAACCGCTCCCCCGCCGCACCGTAGAAGTCACCCGGCGCGACCAGGATGCCGCGCTTGGAGAGGTCGGCGACCGTGTCCCAGCAGGGCTCGTCGCGCGTGGCCCACAGATACAGCGACGCCTCGCTGTGCTCGATCCGGAAGCCCGCGCCCTCGAAGGCGGCGCGCAGCGCGGCCCGGCGGGCGGCGTACCGCTCGCGCTGCTCGGCGACGTGCGCGGTGTCGCCCAGGGCCGCGACGGTGGCGGCCTGGACGGGGGCCGCGACCATCATCCCGCCGTGCTTGCGGATCTGGAGCAGCTCGCCGAGGACGGCGGCGTCACCGGCGATGAACGCGGCGCGGTAGCCGGCCAGGTTGGAGCGCTTGGAGAGCGAGTGGACGGCGACGATGCCGTCGTACGAGCCGCCGCAGATGTCCGGGTGCAGCACGGAGACCGGGTCGGCCTCCCAGCCCAGCTCCAGATAGCACTCGTCGCTGAAGACCAGCACCCCGTGCTCGCGGGCCCAGGCGACCGTGCGGCGCAGCTCCTCCACCGACAGCACCCGGCCCGTCGGGTTCGACGGGGAGTTGAGCCAGAGCAGCTTCAGGCCGCTGGGGTCGAGCTCGGTGGGGTCGTCGTAGACGACGGGCTCGGCGCCCGCGAGCCGCGCGCCGACCTCGTAGGTCGGGTAGGCCAGCCGCGGGTAGGCGACCTTGTCACCGGCGCCGAGCCCCAGCTGGGTCGGCAGCCAGGCCACCAGCTCCTTGGAGCCGACCACCGGCAGGACGTTGGCGTGCGTCATCCCCCGCGCGCCCAGCCGGCGCTCCGCCCAGCCGGTCAGCGCGTCGCGCAGCGCGGCCGTGCCCCACACGGTGGGATAGCCCGGGCTGTCCGCGGCGTCCGTGAGCGCCCGCCGGATCAGCTCCGGGACGGGGTCGACCGGGGTGCCGACCGACAGGTCGACGATGCCGTCCGGGTGGGCGGCGGCCGTCGTCTTGCACGGGTCGAGCCGGTCCCACGGGAAGGTGGGGAGGCGGGAGGAGACTGGGCCCACGGGTGCGCTCGCTCTCTTGCGTCAGGGGGTCCTCGGCCGGCCGCGGGGCACATGCGGCGGCCCCGTACGGCGCTGCGCCGTACGGGGCCGGGGCTGCGCCGAACCGGAGATCAGTGGTCTTCGTTCTGCTTCGGCAGCGCCGCGATGAAGGGGTGGTCGCGCTCGATCAGGCCGAGCTTGGAGGCGCCACCGGGCGAACCGAGCTCGTCGAAGAACTCGACGTTCGCCTTGTAGTAGTCCTTCCACTCCTCAGGAGTGTCGTCCTCGTAGAAAATGGCTTCGACCGGGCAGACCGGTTCACAGGCACCACAGTCGACGCATTCGTCCGGGTGGATGTACAAGGACCGGGAGCCCTCGTAGATGCAGTCGACGGGGCACTCCTCGATGCACGCCTTGTCCTTCACGTCGACACAAGGCTGCGCGATGACGTAGGTCACGCTGTCGTTCCTCCTCGGTAGGGCTCATCTCGCGCGGGAGCGCGGCGTCGTCGATGCCCACACCTAGTATCTCCGTTCCCGGGCACTTGACGAACAAGAGGGGCGAGGAGAGCTGTGGAATTCACCACGGGCGGACAGCTGGAAGTCCGGATCAATACCTCTGATGTGGGAAAAAGGGTATCTGTACGGCGGCTGAACGAATCCGATGGGTCTTCCGAACGCTTCACGGACACCGTGGGCGTACTCACCTCCTGGGACCACGGTGTGTTGCGGATCACACGACGGACCGGTGAGGTGGTCGTGATCCAGGAGACCTCCGTGGTGGCCGGCAAGGTCGTGCCGGCGGCTCCGGCCCGGCGCCGCGGACCCGCCACGAGCGCGCGCGAACTCCAGGAGGTCGCGGCGCGCGGATGGCCCGCGCGGGAGATCGCCGGGCTGGGCGACTGGACCCTGCGCGCCGCGGGCGGCTTCACCGCCCGGGCCAATTCCGTGCTGCCCCTCGGCGAGTGCGGGCTGCCGCTGCCGGAGGCCCTCGACCGGGTCGTCGCCTGGTACCGCGAGCGCGGCCTGCCTGCGCGGGTGCAGGTCACGACCGGTGACGCGGAGCGGGACGCGCTGCTGGACGCGGAGCTGGCGGGGCGCGGCTGGACCGAGGAGCGGCACGCCCTGATACGGACGGCCGCGCTGGCGCCGCTGGCCGACACCGGCGCCGACACGGGCCGGGTGCTGCTCTCCCGGCGGCCGGACGAGGCGTGGCTGCGGGCCTACGGGCGCACCTCCGCCTCCGCCGCCGACGCGCTGGGCGTGCTGACGGGCGGCCCGTCCGTGTGGTTCGCGACGGTGCCCGGCGCACCGGGCGAGGACCTGCCGGCGGCGATCGGCCGATGCGTGACCGACGGTCGGTGGGCGGGGTTCGCCGCGCTGACGGTGAGCCCGGCGCACCGCAGGCAGGGCGTGGCCACGCTGGTCATGGCCCGGCTGGCCGAGCAGGCGCTGAGCGAGGGCGCCTCGGCCGCGTACCTCCAGGTCGAGACGGACAACGGCGCCGCGGCGGCCCTCTACGACGAGCTCGGTTTCACCACGCACCACGCCTACCATTACCGCCGCGAGCCGCAGCGATAACCGCAGTCGCCACCGCATCATGGAATTGGCGGCGGGCTTCCGCCCGTCGCCCCGACCGGGTACGAGGCAGCTATGTACGACACCACTGGCCGGCGGGAGCGGTTCGCGGAAGCGGCCCGGGAGGAGCGGCCCGACCTCGCGCTGCTCTGCCTGCTGATCGCCGCCGAGGCGGACCCGGAGGCGGGCGAGCCCGCGCTCGACGCCGCGCAGATGGAGCTGGACCGGCTGGCGGGGCTGCTGCCCGCGCTGGGGCGGCACGCCGAGCCCCGGCAGTGGGCCGAGGCCCTGGCGGGGCTGCTCGGCGAGCGCTGCGGCTTCCACGGCTCGCCGGCCGACTACCGGCGGCTGGAGTCCTCGCTGCTGGGCGAGGTGCTGCGGCGGCGGCGCGGGCTGCCGATCCTGCTGTCCGTGGTGTGGATGGAGGTCGCCCGGCGGGCGGGGGCACCGGTGTACGGGGTGGCGCTGCCCGGGCACTTCGTCGTCGGCTTCGGCAACCCCTTCGGGCACCACATGCTCTGTGACCCCTTCGAGGGCGGGCGGCCGCTCTCGGACGAGGACGCCGGGCTGCTGATCGCCGGGGCGACCGGGACGCCGCTGGCGCCGTCGATGTTCTCCCCGGCCGAGCCGCTGGAGATCGTGCTGCGCGTGCTGAACAACATCCGCGCCTGGGCCGCCGCGCGCCCCGAGCGCAGCGACGTCCAGCTGTGGGCCGTCGAGCTCTCCCTGCTCCTGCCCACCCACCCGGCGCGGCTGCGCTACGAACGGGCGGAGCTGCTCGTCGAGCGCGGGGACTTCGTGGGCGGCGCGCACGAGATGGAGGAGTACGCGGAGGTGCTGGACACGGTGGAACCGGCCGTCGCCGAGTCCGTACGCCGCCAGGCGCGGGCGGCGCGGGCGATGCTGAACTGACGGGCCGGGCGCCGGTCACTCCCGCCCGAGCGGCACCCTCTCGGCGGGGACCGTGGCGGGGCGGTCGCCGCAGGTGCGGACGTTGCGCAGGATGAGGACCGCCGCGTCGTCCTTCAGCTCGCCGCCCGTGTAGTGCTCCAGGTCGGCGCGGAGCGTCCGGGCGAGCTCGGCGGGGCGCAGGTGCGTCCAGTGGGTCAGGCGCTCGCGCAGGGGGTAGAAGTGGCCGTCGGCGTCGCGGGCCTCGGTGACGCCGTCGGTGCACAGCACGACCCACTCGTGCGGGTCGGGCGGCGCGTCGACGCCCAGCCGCGGCTCGCCGGTCAGCCCGCCGAGGCCGAGCGGCAGCCCGGAGCGGCCGGGGATCCGCTCCTCGACCTCGTCGCCGCGGATCAGGTAGTACGGGATGTGGCCGCAGGACAGGACGCGCGTACCGGCGTCCGGGCCGCCGACCTCCAGCAGCAGCGCGGTGACGAAACGTTCGTCCGCGCCGGTCAGGGACAGGGCGCTGTTGTGCCGCAGGAGGGCGCCCTCCATGTGCTCGGCGACGGCCTCCAGGTCCGCCTCGTGATAGGCCGCCTCCCGGAAGGACGTGAGCACGGCGTGACCGGCGCCGATGGCGGGCATGCCCTTGCCCTGGACGTCGCCGATCAGGACGCGCTGCCCGTACGGGCTCTCCACCACCTCGTAGATGTCACCGCCGACCCGGGCGCCCTCCTGCGCGGAGATGTAGAACCCGGCCACGCGCAGCGGGCCCGCCGTGATCGGCAGCTCGCGCAGCATGGTGCGCTGCACGGCGTCGGCGACCATCCGGGTGCGGTCGTAGGCGGCCTCGCGCTCCAGCAGGGCCGCGCACAGGGCGACGGAGAAGCCGGCGACGAGCAGGGCCCCGAGGACGGTGACGAGCGCGCTGAGGGTGTCCCAGTCCGGTACGACCACGCAGTGGACCACCGTTTGCGCGGCGGCGAAGGCGCAGCCGACGACGACGGTGCGGCGGAAGGAGCACAGCCGGGCGGCGATCAGCGGCATGACGCTCGCGACCAGGGCGAGCCGCAGCCGGACGCCCGTCATGCAGTCGAGGGCAGCGAGGGCGACGATCGCGACGACCAGCAGGACGGCCAGGAGACGTCCGCCGTCGGGGACGCGCTTGATCTGCACGACGGCTTTCCCTCCCTCTGATCCCTTTGGCCAATGGAACCCCTCGGGGCCCATGGGTCCCTCGGATCGTCCTCTGACACGCGGCGCGCTCGTAGGGACCCTACGACGGCGATATGACAGCCGTGCGACAACCGGCCGGGTGTCCGACCCGTACGGCCCCAGCAGT
Source organism: Streptomyces sp. NPDC023527 (assembly GCF_055560115.1). NCBI lineage: Bacteria > Bacillati > Actinomycetota > Actinomycetes > Kitasatosporales > Streptomycetaceae > Streptomyces > Streptomyces sp. NPDC023527. The sequence goes on along the minus strand of NZ_JBVHJJ010000009.1, from coordinate 227,305 downwards.
CATGATCCCCTGCCGGGTGACCGGCGGCGAAGGGCCCTTGGTCCTGTACCCGGGGGGCCTGCGCCCGGGGTCCCTCCGTCCGGCAGTTCCGTGCCCTGGGCGCGCCGAGGTCACATGGGGCGGGAGCCGGGGGCTAGAGCCAGCCCTTGTCCCGGGCGATGCGGACGGCCTCGGCCCGGTTGCGGGCGCCGGTCTTCTGGATGGCGGTGGAGAGGTAGTTGCGGACCGTGCCGTGCGAGAGGTGCAGGGCCCTGGCCAGCTCTGCGTTGGTCGAGCCGTCGGCCGAGGCGCCGAGCACCGCGCGCTCGCGGTCGGTCAGCGGGTTCGCTCCCTCGGCGAGCGCGGCGGCGGCGAGCGTGGGGTCGATGACCCGCTCGCCGCGCAGCACCCGGCGCAGGGCGTCCGCGAGCTGGGCCGCGGGGGCGTCCTTGACCAGGAACGCCTCCGCGCCCGACTCCATCGCCCGGCGCATGTACCCCGGCCGCCCGAAGGTCGTCAGGATCACCACCTTGAGCTCCGGCAGCTCACGGCGGACCAGGGCGGCCGCGTCGAGGCCCGTCATGCCCGGCATCTCGATGTCGAGCAGCACCACGTCGAGGGCGTGCGCGCGGGCGGCGGCGAGCACCTCGTCGCCCCGGGAGACCTGGGCGACGACCTCGATGTCGCCCTCCAGGCCGAGAAGGGCGGCCAGCGCCTCCCGGACCATCGACTGGTCCTCCGCGAGCAGCACCTTGATGGTGCGTCGGGTGTCGGGGTCGGCGGGGGCGGGCTGTTCAGTCACCTCGACAGCGTAGGCCGTGCCCGCGGCGTGCGGCCCCCCGCACCGCACGCCGCGGAGTCTATGAGGCGCCCAGGGCGCTCGCCGGGCCGTCCTCGGTCACCGCGGGGCGCGAGAGCGGTACGTACGCCCGCAGCCGGAAGCCTCCCCGGGGGCCCGGCCCGGTCTCCAGCCGGCCGTCGGCGAGGGCCAGGCGCTCGCCCAGGCCGGTCAGGCCGTTGCCGTGCGGGCCGACGGGCCCCTGACCGTCGTCGGTGACCGTCAGGCACAGCTCGTCCCCCGACTCCACGAGCGTCACCTCGCACCGGCGCGCCCCGCTGTGCCGCACCACATTGGTCACCGCCTCGCGCAGCGCCCAGGCCAGCGCGCCCTCCTCGTCGGGCGGCAGGTCGGCGACGGCGGCACCGCCCGCGCCGTCCGGGTCGCGGCGGACGGCCGCGGCCCGGTCGAGGTCGGCGACGATCCCGGCGGCGGCCAGAGCCGTACGGGCCCCGGCGATCTCGGCGTCCAGCGTGGGCCGCCGGAAGCCGCTCACCGCCTCCCGCACATCCACCAGCGCCTGCCGGCTGACCCGCTCGATGTCCGCGACCTGCTGGGCGGCCTGGTCGGGCTTGTCCGGCAGCATCCGCCCCGCCAGCTCGCTCTTGAGCGTGATGAGCGACAGGGAATGCCCGAGCAGGTCGTGCAGATCCCGGGCCAGCCGCAACCGCTCCTCGTTCGCGGCGAGATGGGCGACGGTGGCCCGCGCCTCGCGCAGCGCCCGCGTCGTACGGGCCATCTGCCGCACCCCCACCATCGCGAAGCCGCCGAGCACCGCCGGGATGACGAGCACCGGCAGGAAGTCGGACGCGTCCGGGGTGTTGACGCCGACGACCACCAGCACGCCCGTGACCACCAGGATCAGCAGCCGCGCGGACTTGGTCGGCAGAACCGCGCCGACCCCGACGCAGACATAGACGAACAGCACCAGCCAGGCGGCGCCCAGCGTCAGGGACAGCACGAGCGCCATCACCATCAGCACGCCGAGCGCCGTCAGCACCCGGGCCCGCTCGATCGGCCGCGAGGTGTGCCGGAAGACGAGGGCGAGGTAGCACAGGACGAAGGCCAGCAGGCCCAGTCCGCCGAGCACGTCGGCGGTCATCGTGTGATGGTCGCCCAGGACGTCCTCGGCGGGCGCGGCCAGATAGGCGAACCAGATCCCGATCCAGAGCAGCTTGATGGTCATCTGCCGCCGGTTCTCGGGCTGCTCCCCGATGCGGACGCTGTCCACGTCCGGGGAGTCCTCGGCCTCGACGGCGGCCTGCCACAGCCGCCGCCCGCGCTCGCGTAGGGCCATTGCCCCTCTCCTTGGTCTTCCTGGTCCCGGCCCGGTCAGGCCTTACGGGTGTCCTTGCGGTACAGCCAGGCGGCCGCGCCGGCGAAGAGCACAAGATAGACGACGAGAACACCGACGTCCTTGAGGTGCGGGGCGCCGCCCTGCTCGATGGCCTGGCCGAGCGCGGCGTAGGCGTGGGTGGGCACCCACTCGGCGACGTTCTGCAGCCAGTGCGGGAAGGTCGTGGTCGGCATCCACAGGCCGCCCAGCATCGACAGGCCGAAGTAGATGATGAACGTGATGGGACGGACGGCGTCACCGGTGGCGAGATAACCGACCGCCACCCCGAGCGCGGCGAAGACGATGCTGCCCGCCCATATCGCGCCCGTCAGCGCGAACCACTGCCACGCCGCGTCGAACCGCACGTCCTTGACGACCGCCGCGACGAGGAAGACGACCAGGATCGAGGGCAGCGCGACCACGGCGGCCGAGGCGACCTTCGCCGTCACATACCCGCGGCCGGGCAGGGCGGTGAGCCGCAGCTGACGCGTCCAGCCCTTCTCGCGCTCCTTGGCTATGCGCTCGCTGTTGCCGACGAGGACGGCGGTGATGGCGCCGAAGGATGCCATGGAGACCATCATCAGCAGCGGCAGGGTCAGCCCCGTGCCCTCGATGACGTCCGTGCTGCTCGCACCGCCGGCGATGAGGAGATACAGCCCCGCGGGGTAGAGCACGGAGAAGAACATGAACTTCTTGTTGCGCAGGGTGCGCGCGATTTCCAGCTTGATCAGGGTGTTCATCGGGCCGCCTCCTCGGCGGTCGCTGCGTCGGTGATGGCGATGAAGGCCTGCTCCAGGCCCAGGCCCGCGACCTCCAGATTGCGCGGGTAGAGGCCGAGCGCGTACACGGCGTGGACCGTCGCGTCGGGGTCGTTCGACTGGATGCGCACGGTGCGGCCCGATATCTCCAGGGAGTTCAGGAACGGCAGCTCCCGCAGCGCGGCCTCGCTGATGTGCCCGTCCAGGTCGAAGACGACCCGGCGGGCGCCGGCCTTGGCCTTGATCTCGGCGGCGGAGCCGTCGGCGAGGACCCGGCCGCGGTGCAGGACGATCACCCGGTCGGCGATCGCGTCGGCCTCTTCGAGGTAGTGCGTGGCGAAGAGGATCGCGCGGCCCTCCCGCGCCTGCGCCCGCATCACGCCCCAGAACGCCTGCCGGGCCGTGACGTCCATGCCCGTCGTCGGCTCGTCCAGCACGATGAGCTCATTGGCGCCGGCCGTGGCGAGCGCGAACCGCACCCGCTGCTCCTGGCCGCCGGAGAGCTTGTTGACCTTGCGGTCGGCGATGTCGGTGAGGTCGGCCTGGCGCAGCACCTGCTCGACCGGATAGGCACGCGGGTGCAGATCGCAGGCCAGCCGCACCAGCTCACGGACCGTCACGTCCTCCATCAGGCCGCCGCTCTGGAGCATCGCCCCGACCTTGCCCTGGACGATGGCCTGCTGCGGGGTGGTGCCGAAGACCTCGACGCGGCCGGCGTCGGCGTTGCGCAGGCCCAGCAGGAGGTCGAGCGTGGAGGACTTGCCCGCGCCGTTGGGGCCGAGCAGGGCGACGGTCTCGCCGGGGAAGAGCTGGAGGTCCAGCTCCGAGACGGCGCGCACCTCGCCGTAACTCTTGCTGACATCGGTGAAGCTGACCACGGGTGCTGCGGTGCGGTGCCCGTCCCCCGTGAACTTGCGTGCTGTGGTGGTCATGCATTCATCATCACGGCCCGGCCCGGCCGGGGGCAGTGTCAGCCGTCGTGTGCTGACGATGACAGATGTCATGGGTCCGATGACAGAAGCGAGCCCCCGCGCCAGGCGTGGCGCGGGGGCTCGGTCACAGCGAGAAGCCGCAGGTGAGACCCGCAGCTGGGAAGCCGCGGGCGGGGAGCGGCGGAGGCGGTGATCAGCTGAGCGGGATCACTCCGACGCGCTCGGCGGGCGTCTTGCCGAGCAGCGCCTTGCGGAGGGCGCCGACGACGTCCTGCGGCTGGACGGGCGTCTTGCTGCCGTCACCGCGCTGGATGGTGACCCCGTTGAACGCGGCGCCGTACAGCTCCTTGAGCGCTTCGAGGTTGTAGTTCTCGACGAGCTTGCCGTCCACTTCCTTGACCGCCAGGATCTTCGGCAGCGAGCGGTCCGGACCGAACTGGATCTTGTGCGCCGGGTCGGTCTGGATGGTGACCAGGCCCGACATGGCCGGCTCGGCGAAGGACTTCATCATGCGGTCGACCTCGGCCCGGTCGACCTTCGGCTGCTGGTTGGCGCTGGGCAGCTCGACGGTCTTGTCCTGCCCCGTCGCCGCGCGGTCGCGGTACGCCTTGGCGACGGCCGCGACGGCCTTGTCGCTGTCCAGGCCCACGTACGGCTGCCCGTAGACGGCCACGGCCTTCCCCGGCTCGAACTTGATCGTGCCTTCCTTGGCCGCGCCCGCCTCGCCGGCCAGCGTCTTCAGCGCGGCCGCGATCTTCTCCTCGTCCGCGGTGATCGTCGGCTCGGCCGCACGGGTGCCGCCGACGAGCGAGGGAATGACCGTGAGGGGGTTGTAGTCCCGCCCGGACGCCGCGCGCACCGTGGCCTGCGTGTCGATGGACAGCCCCGCCACGGACGGCTTGAGCTGCACCTCCTTGCCGCCGATCGACACCTTCAGCGGGTCGGTCGCACGGCCGCCGAGCGCGGAGTCGAGCTTCTGGACGGCCTGCTCCTTGGAGCTGCCGCCGATGCCCACACCGAGCACGGTGGTGCCGTTCGGTACGTCGGCGTGGTCGAGCAGCAGGCCCGCGCCGTAGGCGACGCCGACCAGGGCGACGAGCGCGCCGCCGAGCAGCACGACCTTGGAGCGGCCCTTCTTCTTGGGCGCGCTCTTCGCGGCGGCCTTGGGCGCGGCCGCGGCCGGCTTGGTGCCCGGCGCGGCCGCCTTGGGCTTGGGCACGGGCACCCGGGGCGCCCCGCTGTCGACGGGCCCCGCCTTCTGACCGGGACCGGCGGGCGGCGGGACGGCGGGAACGCCGCTGACGAGCGTCGCGGAGGACCCCTGACCTGCGGCCGCGGGGGCCTTGGAGCCGCCCTTCTTGCCGCCCTTGCCGCCCTTGGGGGCCTTCTTCGACTGAGACTGCTGACTCTGCTGACCCTGCTGAGGAGCCTGGCCCGCCTGCGGGCCCTTCGGCGACTGCGGGGAGGGTACGCGCGGGATGCCTTCGCGCGGAGTGTCCGTACGCCCGTCGGCGAAGGCACCCCCGGGGGCGCCGGGGAACGGCGAACCGGCTCCCTGGCCCATGGTGGGCGCGGGGAACTGCTGCGTGCTCTCCACAGCCTCCGACCACGGCGCGGCGCCCTGGCCGGGCGGCGGTACGACACCGGCCTGCGGAGTGCCCGGTACGACGGGGTTCGCCCCCGTGGTGGCGCCGGACCACGGAGTGGTGCCGGTGGTGGTGGCGGGCCAGTCGTCGACGGGCGAAGCGGAACCCTGTCCGGCACCCGCGGAACCATCGGCCGGCCACGGCGTGGCACTCGTCGTCGACGAACCACCCGGCCAGTCGTCCACCGGCGCACCCGACTGCCCAGGCGCACCCGTGCCCAAGGCGTCGCCCTGCCACGGCGTCGCACCCGTCGTCGACGAGCCCGCCGACGAACCGTTCGAGGAACCGATCGGCCAGTCGTCCACCGGCGAAGCGGAACCCTGCGCGGCAGGCGGGACGGAGGTGTCCCGCTGCCAGCGTGCCGCGCCGTTCGCGGAAGAGGAATTCGCGGAAGAAGAGGCACCAGAAGACGGGCCACCCGGCCAGTCATCGGTCTGCGGGGCACCCGAGGCCGAGGGAGCGCCCTGCCACGGGGTGGTGCCGGTGGTGGTGGCGGGCCAGTCGTCGACAGGCGAAGCGGAACCCTGCCCGGCACCCGCCGAACCATCGGCCGGCCACGGCGTGGCACTCGTCGTCGACGAACCACCCGGCCAGTCGTCCACCGGCGCACCCGACTGCCCAGGCGCACCCGCACCCAGGCCATCGCCCTGCCACGGCGTCGCACCCGTCGTCGACGAGCCCGCCGACGAGCCGTTCGAGGAACCGATCGGCCAGTCGTCCACCGGCGAAGCGGAACCGGCGGGCGGCGGCGTCTGAGCCGGGGCCTGAGGCCGCGGGGCGCTCTGCGGGGCCGGGGCGGCACCGTCCGCGGGCGCACCCTGGCGACGGGCCGGGGGCGGCGGAGGCGCGCCCGCACCGGACTTGCGCGGAGCGAACCAGTCGCTGGTCTTCTCCTTGCCCGTCGGCCGCTCGCCCTGCGCCTCCTGGCGCGGCGGGGCCACGGAGGGCTCGGGGCGCCGGGGCAGGGCGGGCTTGCGCTCCTCGTCCCGGCCGGAACCGGCGGCGGGGCGGGCGCCCGGGACGGCGCCCGGCACCGCGGCCGGGCCCGTGCCCGGTGCGGCGGCGCCCTTGGCGGGCGAGGCGTCGTCGACGGGCGTGCGCATGATGACCGGCGGGATGGGCCGCGAGCCGGGGATGTTGATGCGGATCCGCGTCGTCAGCGTGGTCTCGGTCTTCGGCTCTTCCGGCTTCGGCGCCACGGCCGGCTCCTCGCTGCCGCCTCCGTCATGGGACGGATGGCTGGTTCCGTACGGCGGGGTCCCCGACGGGTAGGCGGCGCCACCGCGCCCCTGGGGCCCGGAGGACGAACTGTCAGATTCACGGCTCAAAGCAGGTTCTCCCGGTTAGCTCCGCCGCCCGTCATGACCTCGCTCGGGCGGCTCGGCGGCGCGCACCACCATACTGGGCACCACGGACGCGCACTTGACGGCTGCCGGATCACCCCGGCGGGAGGGGGCGCGGGACGCCTCTTCGAACCCCGGGCCCCTCAGGCAGAAATCATCACGTCACTTGCCAAGTCGGACTGCGGCGCCGTCCGGTTGCGGCACTTTCGGTAGCGTGGCGCACATCACAGCCACGAGCATCCCGCCCAGCAGGAAGCCGTAGGAGCCCAGGCCCGCGGCGAAGAGGAAGTCGCCCTCCGCCCGGCTCGCGGTCAGCAGCAGCACCGCGACGAGCCAGCCGGCGCCGGGCGCCGCCCCGCCGATCCGGGTGCGGGTCAGGGCGATCCCGCCGTAGCAGACGCCGGCGGTGGCGAGCAGGGCCAGCAGCAACCCGCCGGGGAACCAGCCGCCTTGTACGAGCGCCCCCGCGGCCCCCACGAGCGCCCCGAGGACGGTCAGGCCGGCGTAGGCGCCCAGCCGGGCGGCGTTGAGCGTGGGAGGGGTCGTCATGCCGGTCACGCGTCCACCCCCGCGAACAGGTCGTCCTCGCGCGGTGCGGCGGCCCGTCCCCGGACCAGCTGGTAGTACTCGTCGGAGAGGAGCGGCTGCCCCAGGTCGTTGGAGAGCGCGAAGAAGGGGCCCGCCACGACGATCTGGGTGGCGTGGGCACGCATCGCGGCCGCCTTCGCCGCCGCGTGGGCGGTGCCGTCGATCGCGGCCGTGACCTCCTCGTCGGGGACCACGCCCGGCACATCGGTGACCGAGGCGATGCCCGGGAAGGGGCTCTCCGCGCCCGTTCCGCGCAGCCGTGCGAAGCCCTCTTCCAGGACGGAGAGCGGCACGCGGTTCCAGTAGACCTTCTCGATTTCGTGCGCGTCGCCCAGGTCGCGGCGGAACGCCTTCTCCCCCGCCAGCTCCACGGCGCGCATCGCGACGCGGTGCGCCTGGATGTGGTCGGGGTGGCCGTAGCCGCCGTCGGGGTCGTAGGTGACCAGGACCTGGGGGCGCACCTCGCGGATGACCTCCACGAGGTGGGCGGCGGCCTCGTCCACGTCGGCCCGCCAGAAGCACTCCGGGCGCTCGTTCGGCGGGGTGCCCAGCATCCCGGAGTCGCGGTAACGCCCCGCGCCGCCGAGGAAGCGGTGGTCGGCGACCCCCAGCTCCTTCATCGCGGCGGACAGTTCGCCGGCGCGATACGGGCCGAGGGCGTCGTCGCGGTCGGCGACGAGGTGCGCCAGATCGGCCGGGATCACTTCTCCCTCTTCACCGAGGGTGCACGTCACGAGGGTGACGTGGGCACCCTCGGCGGCGTACTTGGCCATGGTCGCGCCGTTGTTGATCGATTCGTCGTCCGGATGCGCGTGCACCAGGAGCAGCCGGCGGCCAGGCGAGAGGGAGCGGTCGGTCATGGGACCAGCCTACGAGCCCCGGGGGCCCGGTGGGATGCCCCCCTGGGCGCCCGGCCGCTCAGAACTTGATGTTGCCGATCATCGTATTGACGCTGGACGTCAGCTGGTGGAGCGTCGGCGCGATCGACGAGCTCGCGAGGTAGAAACCCAGCAGCACGCAGACCGCGGCGTGGCCGGCCTTCAGCCCGGACTTCCGGACCAGCATGAAGACGATGATCGCCAGCAGCACCACCGCCGAAATCGAGAGTGCCACAGCGGTTCACCTCCAGGGACGCGCGGTCGGACGGACAACGTGCGGAAGGCATACGGATGCCGTCCGGCAATAACCAGCTATGCGCCAGTGATCATAACTTTCCGGTGCCCGGTCATCACTCGGTGCACAGGAGCAAATTCGGGGCGCACGGCGACTTCTCGCCGCCCCGCCGTAGGCTCGCCACATGACCGGACAGCTCTCGTTTCCGCGGCAGCACGCCCGTACGCAACGTTTCTCCCTCGGCGCGCCGCGCGCCTTCACCGTGTCCCCCGACGGCTCGCGTGTCGTCTTCCTGCGCTCCCGTTCCGGCACCGACAGGTCGGGCGTGTTGTGGGTGCTCGACCTCGACGCCGGGCGGGAATATCCGGCCGCCGACCCCGCGGTGCTGCTGGGCGGCGCCGACGAGGAGTTGTCCGCGGAGGAGCGGGCCCGGCGCGAGCGCAGCCGGGAGGGCTCGGCGGGCATCGTCGGCTACGCGGTGGACAGCGCGGCGGAGTTGGCGGCGTTCGCGCTGTCGGGCCGGCTGTACGTGGCCGAGCTGCTCGCCGGCACCGCGCGCGAACTTCCCGTCCCCGGCCCGGTGGTGGACCCGCGCCCCTCGCCCGACGGCCGCCGTGTCGCGTACGCGGCCGGTGGCGCGCTGCGCGTGGTGGAGGCGGACGGCAGTGGCGACCGCGCCCTGGCCGAGCCGGAGGGCGACACCGTCACCTGGGGGCTGGCGGAGTTCATCGCGGCCGAGGAGATGGGCCGTTCACGTGGTTTCTGGTGGGCGCCGGACGGCGAGTCGTTGCTGGTGGCCCGCGCCGACGACGCGCCCGTACGCCGCTGGTGGATCGCCGATCCCGCCAACCCCGGCCATGAGCCGGCCCGCGTCGCCTACCCGGTGGCGGGGTCGGCCAACGCCGAGGTGACGCTGTCCCTGCTGCGGCTGGACGGCGGCCGCACGGACGTCGTGTGGGACCGCGAGCGGTATCCGTACCTGGCCCGCGCGCACTGGTCGGCCGACGGCCCTCCGCTGCTGTTGGTGCAGGCACGCGACCAGCGCGACCAGGCGTATCTCACCGTGGACACCGCGTCCGGCGCCACCCGCGTGCTCTGCGAGGAGAGGGACGCAAACTGGCTGGATCTTTTCGCTGGTGTGCCCGCATGGACCCCGAATGGCCGACTCGTACGAATCGCCGAAGAGGGCGGTGCGCGGGTCCTGGTGGCCGGTGATCGGGCCCTGACGGGGACCGATCTGCACGTACGGGCCGTCCTGGACGTCGGCGCCGATGACGTGCTGGTGTCGGCGTCCGCCGGGCCCGGGGCGACCGACCCGGAGACCGGCGAGGCGCATGTCTACCGCGTCGGCGAGGGGGGCGCCGAGCGGGTGTCCGAGGGACAGGGCTGGCACTCGGCGGTGCGTTCGGGGGAGGTCACCGTGCTGGTGTCCACGTCACCGGAGCGCAGCGGGGCTTCCGTTCAGGTCCTGCGCGACGGCGTGCGGGTGGCGACCGTGCCCTCCTACGCACAGGAGCCGGTGCTGAGCGCCCGCGTGCGCCTGACCGAGGCGGGCGCGCGCCGCATTCCGTGCGCCGTCCTGCTGCCGACCGGCTACACGGAGGGCGACGGTCCGCTTCCCGTGCTGATGGACCCCTACGGCGGGCCGCACGGACCGCGCGTCGTGGCCGCGCACAACGCCCACCTGACCTCGCAGTGGTTCGCCGACCAGGGCTTCGCCGTCGTGGTCGCCGACGGCCGCGGCACCCCGCACCGCTCCCCCGACTGGGAGAAGGCCGTCCGGGACGACTTCGCCGGCATCACCCTGGACGACCAGGTCGACGCCGTCCGGGCGCTGGCCGAACGCTTCCCCCTTGACCTGGACCGGGTGGCGATCCGCGGCTGGTCGTACGGCGGCTATCTCGCGGCGCTCGCGGTGCTGCGCCGCCCCGATGTCTTCCACGCGGGCATCGCGGGCGCCCCGGTCACCGACTGGCGGCTGTACGACACCCACTACACCGAGCGCTATCTGGGCCACCCCGACGAGCAGCCGAAGGTCTACGCCCGCAATTCCCTGGTGACCGACGGCGGGCTGTCCGAGGCGGCGGAGCGGACACGGCCGCTGATGATCGTCCACGGCCTCGCGGACGACAACGTGGTCGCCGCGCACACCCTGCGGCTGTCCTCGGCGCTGCTCGCGGCGGGCCGGCCGCACGAGGTGCTGCCGCTGTCGGGGGTGACGCACATGACCCCGCAGGAACAGGTCGCCGAGAACCTGCTGCTGCTCCAGGTCGACTTCCTCAAGCGGTCCCTGGGCCTGGCCTGACCGCTCGGCGGTCCTTCGCGCGCGGCGTGCCCGACAGCCCTGTCAAGCACGCCGCGTCGTCGATCCGCTCAACCTTCGCTCAAGAAGTCCGGGGCTGCCGCGCATTGCCGGCAGCCCTCTTGACTGCGCTGTGAATCCATTGCCAAAGTCCGCTCAACCCATCGCGCGCACCGCGTTCGCGAGGGGGCGACGAGACGACAGTGCGGGGGATTTACGCGATGACGAGTCCTTCCCTCCTCCCGATGGCACAAACGGAGTTGGCCGGCCGTTCACCCGGACAGCTGATGTGGCGGCGCTTCAAGCGGGATCGCTCGGGGGTCGTTTCCGCGTATGTCGTGGCTTTCTTCTTTCTGGTGGCGGTGGCGGCACCGCTGATCTCGAAGCTCTACGGCAAGAACCCGACGACGACCTACGGGATCGACGAGCCCGGTCTGCTGAATGAGTTCGGCTACCCCGTGAATCCCAATGGGGGGATGTCCGGGCGGTTTTGGTTCGGTATCGAACCCACCCTGGGCCGCGACGTCCTGACCCAGCTCGTCTACGGAATCCGTACCTCCCTCCTCATCGCCCTCGCGGCCACCGTCCTGTGCGTCCTGACGGGCGTCCTGGTGGGCGTGACCGCCGGCTACATCGGCGGCCGGACCGACTATCTGCTCGGCAGGTTCATCGATCTGCTGCTGGCCTTCCCCTCCCAGCTGTCGTTCATCGCCTTCACGCCGGTCGTCTACTCCCTCTTCGTCAGCCCGGAGAAGGAGACCCCGACGTATCTGCGGGTGCTGACGCTGATCCTGGTGCTGTGGGTGCTGGGCTGGATGGGCCTGGCGCGGTTGCTGCGCGGTCAGGTGCTGAGCCTGCGCGAGCGGGAGTTCGTCGAGGCGGCCAAGGTCACCGGCGCGTCGCCCTGGCGGATCATCACCAAGGAGCTGCTGCCCAATCTGTGGACGCCGATCCTCGTGCAGTCGACGCTGATGCTGCCCTCGATCGTGACCATCGAGGCGGGCCTGTCCTTCATCGGCGTCGGCATCCTGGAGCCCACACCCGACTGGGGGCGGATGTTCGCCAACGGCGCCCACTACTACGAGAGCGACATCACCTACATCTTCTTCCCCGGCCTCGCGATGATCGTTTTCGTGGTCGCCTTCAACCTGCTCGGGGACTCGGTCCGGGACGCCTTCGACCCCCGGACCGCCCGCTGAGGACCGTACAACCGGGACACGTACGACCGAGGACACACGCACGGCCGAGGACATGCACGGAACCGGATCCGACGGACAGGCAGGTGCATCGACCCATGAAGACGTCACTCAGGCACAGAGGCCGGCTCCCCGCCGCCGCGCTGGCGGCGGGAGCGCTGTTACTCGCCGCGTGCAGCAGCGGGGGCGGGGGTGGCGGCGGGGACAGCAGTGAAGGGCCCGGCACGGACAAGAACAAGTCCGCCAACTACTCGGTCGGCACCAAGGAGGACTCGGCCGGCCCGGCCCCCGAGGTGAAGGGGGCCAAGAAGGGGGGCACCGTCGGCGTCCTCCAGCGCGACGCCTTCGTGCACCTGGACCCGGGGCAGATCTACTACAGCGACATGCTGGCCAACCAGATGCTGTACAACCGCACACTCACCTCCTACAAGGTGGACGACAAGGGCCAGGTCAAGATCGTCGGCGATCTGGCCACCGACGCCGGCACGGCGTCCGACGGCGGCAAGACCTGGAAGTTCACGCTCAAGGACGGCCTGAAGTTCGAGGACGGCTCGCCCATCACCTCCAAGGACGTGCGGTGGGGCGTCGAACGGCTCTACGCCGCCTTCGAGACCGACGGCCCGCAGTACGTCCCGCAGTGGCTCTCCGGTGACGGCACCGCGTTCCGCAAGGCGCTCCCGGACGGTCCGTACAAGGGGCAGCACCTGCCCGCGTCCGTGCTGGACACCCCGGATGACAAGACGATCGTCTTCCACTTCCGCGCACCGCACGCCGACACGCCCTTCGCCACCGCGATGCCCAACATCGGCGCCGTCAAGGCGGAGAAGGACACCCAGCGCAAGTACGACAACGCGCCCTTCGCCTCCGGCCCGTACAAGGTCGGCACGTACAAGGTCGGCAAGTCGCTGACGCTCGTACGGAACGAGCACTGGGACCCCAGGACGGATCCCATCCGCCACCAGTACGCGGACCGGTTCGAGATCAGCTTCGGCCACCAGTACGCCGACTCCACCCGCCGCTACCTCGCCGACCAGGGCGCCGACAAGAACACCCTGTCGTTCAGCAACGCCGTCGCGCCGGAGATGACCGAGAAGGTCCTGGGCCAGGCGGACACCAAGGCGCGCCGCCACCTGGAGATCCAGCCGTACGTCGACTACATCAGCTTCAACATGGACCGGCTCAAGGACGTCCGGGTGCGCAAGGCGCTCGCGTACGCCATGCCCAACGGGCAGATCCTCCAGCAGAACGGCGGCGCCAGCGCGGGGGTGATCGCCACCAACCTCCTCTCGCCCGCGATGGACGGCTACCAGCCGACCGACCCGTTCGGGAAGAAGGCGAAGCCGGCCGGTGACGCCGACAAGGCCAGGGAGCTGCTGAAGCAGGCGGGCAAGGTCGGTCAGGAGATCGTCTACGCCTACCCCAATACGGACATCCAGCAGAAGATCTCCGTGGTCGTCACCCAGGCCCTGGAGCGGGCGGGCTTCAAGGTGCAGAAGAAGGAGATCGACTCCAACACCTGGCGGACCGCGATCGCCGAGGTGAAGAACAAGTTCGACATCTATCGCACCTCGTGGGGCGCGGACTGGCCCGTGGCCTCGACCGTCGTGCCGCCGCTCTTCGACGGCCGGCAGATCGCCGACGGCGCGCAGAACTACTCCCACCTCGACAACCCAGCCGTCAACGCCGAGATCGACCGCATCAACGCGATCCCGGACGTGAAGAAGGCGGCCCCCGAGTGGCAGAAGCTCGCCGAGAAGATCCTCAAGGAGGACGTACCGGGCGTGCCGACCTTCTACAACAGCCAGTTCTCCCTGTGGGGTTCCCGCCTCGGCGGGGTGCGGTACCAGCCGGTCTACGGCACCGTCGACCCGACCGGCGTCTACGTCAAATAGCGCGTCGGGGACGTACGGCCGGGCCGGCACCCGGTCCCGGCCGTACGCACCGGCGCCCCACCGAAGGAAGCCGACGCCGACCGGAAGACCGCGACCATGCTTCGATTCCTCGCCCGCCGCTCGCTCGGCGCGATCGTCATCATCCTGCTGATCAGCGCGATCACCTTCGCCATCTTCTTCGCGCTGCCCTCCCAGCCGGCCCTGATGTCCTGCGGCAAGAACTGCACCCCGGACGCCATCGCCCTGATCAACAAGAACCTGGGCCTCGACGAGCCGGTGCCGGTCCAGTACTGGCACTACATGGTGGGCATCTTCGCGGGCCGTGACTTCTCCGTCGGCCACTGCCCGGCCCCCTGCTTCGGCTACTCCTTCTCCAACCAGCAGCCGGTCTGGGGCACCATCGTGGACCGCTTCCCGACCACGCTGTCCATCACCCTCGGCGGCGCGGCCGTCTTCCTCGTCGTGGGCATCGGCATCGGCATGATCGCCGCCGCCTTCCGGGGCACCTGGATCGACAAGTTCTTCAGCTCGCTGTCGCTGGTGGGCAACGCCCTCCAGATCTACTTCGTCGGCGTCATCGCCCTCGCGGTCCTGGTCAGCGGGTTGCACTGGATGGACAACCCCGCCTACCACCCGATCACCGAGAACCCCGCGAAGTGGTTCACGGGCATGCTCATCCCCTGGCTGGTGCTGTCCATCATCTTCATCGCCAACTACAGCCGGATGACCCGCTCGCAGATGATCGAGCAGCTCGGCGAGGACCATGTGCGCACCGCCCGCGCCAAGGGCCTCTCCCGGCGCACGGTCTTCTTCCGGTACGCCTGGCGGGGCGCTCTCGCGCCCATCGTCACCATCTTCGGCATCGACCTCGGCTCGCTCTTCGCCGGCGCGATCATCACCGAGTTCACCTTCAGCCTGCACGGGCTGGGGCGGCTCGCGGTCTCCTCCGTGAGCGAGACCGACCTGCCCACCCTGATGGCGGTGATGCTCGTCGGCTGCACGGCGATCGTCATCGCCAACATCGTGGTGGACGCCGCCTACGCCTTCATCGACCCGCGCGTACGCCTCGCCTGACCGTCAGGAGAACCCGACCGTGACCGCGTTCCTTTCCGTACGCGATCTGTACGTCCGCTTCGCCACCGAGGACGGCACGGTCAAGGCCGTCGACGGCCTCTCCTTCGACCTGGAGCGCGGCCGGACGCTCGGCATCGTCGGGGAGTCCGGCTCGGGCAAGTCCGTCACCAACCTCGCCGTCCTCGGGCTGCACGAGCCGCGCTCCACCGAGATCAGGGGCCACATCACGCTGGACGGGCAGGAGCTCACCGGCGCGCCGGAGTCCACGCTGGAGAGGCTGCGCGGCGCCAAGATGGCGATGGTCTTCCAGGACTCGTTGACGGCCCTCTCCCCGTACTACACCGTGGGCCGGCAGATCGCCGAGCCGTTCCGCAAGCACACGGGGGCGTCGAAGCGCGAGGCCCGGCTGCGGGCGGTCGAGATGCTGGAGAAGGTCGGCATCCCCAACGCGTCGCTGCGCGTGGACGACTACCCGCACCAGTTCTCCGGCGGCATGCGGCAGCGCGCGATGATCGCCATGGCCCTGGTCTGCGATCCCGAGCTGCTGATCGCCGACGAGCCGACGACCGCCCTGGACGTCACCGTGCAGGCGCAGATCCTCGATCTGCTCAAGGACCTCCAGCAGCAGACCGGTTCGTCGATCATCCTGATCACCCACGACCTGGGGGTCGTCGCCCATACGGTGGACGAGCTGCTGGTGATGTACGCGGGCCGGGCCGTCGAGCGCGGTACGGTCCGCGAGGTGCTGCGCTCGCCCCGGCACCCGTACACCTGGGGGCTGCTGGGCTCCATGCCCCGCCTGGCGTCCGACGTCGAGGAGCCCCTCACCCCCATCCCCGGGACGCCGCCGAGCCTGCTGGCTCCGCCGCCCGGCTGTCCCTTCCACCCGCGCTGCGCGTACGCCGACGAGGTCGGCGGCGACCGGTGCCGCACCGAGCGCCCGGAGCTCGACACGGGCCACGGCGCCGCCTGCCACCTCACGGCCGGGCGGCAGCGGGCGGTCTTCACCGAACGGATCAGGCCCCGACTGGGCTGAGGAGCCTCACCATGACCGACAGGATTTCCCTGCCCGAGCCGCGCGAGGCGCCGGGCGAGCCGCTGCTCGTCGCCGAGGGGCTGACCAAACACTTCCCGATCATGGGCGGCTTCCCCGTCAAGCGGAGGGTCGGGGCGGTCCAGGCCGTCGACGGCATCGACCTGACCGTACGGGCGGGCGAGAGCTTCGGCCTGGTCGGGGAGTCCGGCTGCGGCAAGTCCACGACCGGGCGGCTGCTGACCCGCCTCCTGGAGCCCACGGCGGGCCGGATCACCTATCAGGGGCGGGACATCACACACGCGCGGCGCCGCGAGCTCGCGCCGATCCGCTCCGAGATCCAGATGATCTTCCAGGACCCGTACTCGTCGCTGAACCCCCGGCAGACCGTGGGGAAGATCGTCTCCGGGCCGATGGAGATCAACGGCGTCGATCCGGCGGGCGGCCGCGAGCGGCGCGTGCGCGAGCTCCTGGAGACCGTCGGACTCAACCCCGAGCACTACAACCGCTTCCCGCACGAATTCTCCGGCGGTCAGCGGCAGCGGATCGGCGTGGCCCGCGCGCTCGCCCTCGAACCCAGGGTCGTCATCGCCGACGAGCCGGTGTCCGCCCTGGACGTCTCCATCCAGGCGCAAGTGGTCAACCTGCTGCAAAGACTGCGGCGCGAGCTGGGCATCGCGTTCCTCTTCATCGCGCACGACCTCGCGGTCGTACGGCACTTCTCCCAGCGGGTGGCCGTGATGTACCTCGGCAAGATCGTCGAGGTGGGTGACCGCGACGACATCTACCGCCGCCCCCGCCACCCCTACACCCACGCCCTGCTCTCCGCCGTCCCCGAGGCGGCGGACCTCACGGACGAACCCGCCACCGCGCCCCGCGAGCGCATCCGCCTCGCCGGTGACGTCCCCTCGCCCATCCGGCCGCCGTCCGGGTGCCGTTTCCGCACC
Organism: Streptomyces sp. NPDC023527; assembly: GCF_055560115.1. Classification (NCBI taxonomy): domain Bacteria; kingdom Bacillati; phylum Actinomycetota; class Actinomycetes; order Kitasatosporales; family Streptomycetaceae; genus Streptomyces; species Streptomyces sp. NPDC023527. The sequence goes on along the minus strand of NZ_JBVHJJ010000009.1, from coordinate 210,328 downwards.
CGCTGCTGGAAGGCGGAGGAGAAGTGCGCCACACAGACGCCACCGCTGGACCGGCACCAGGGCAGTGCGGTGGGGCATCTGACGGCGTGCCATTTCCCCGAACCGCCGACCGTGGAGCGCGAGGTGGAGGTGATCCTGGACCCGGCGCTGCGGACCGGCCCGGAGGAGGGTCAGCCCTAGGGTCCTTCGGCGTCGCCCTCCGGCGCGACCACCGGGCGCTCCTCCGCGTAGTGGCAGGCCGAGTCGTGCGCGGCGGGGTCGGCGCCCTCCTGGAACCAGTCCGGCACCTCCAGCGGCGGCACCACCAGCGCGCACTTCTCCTTGGCCTTCCAGCAGCGGGTGCGGAAGCGGCACCCGGACGGCGGGTGCGCGGGCGAGGGGACGTCGCCCGTCAGCAGGATGCGTTCTCCCCGCCGGCGCGCCCGCGGGTCGGGGACGGGGACGGCCGACAGCAGGGCCTGGGTGTAGGGGTGCGTGGGGTGCTCGTAGATCTGGGTGTCCGTGCCCACCTCGGCGAGCCGCCCCAGATACATCACCGCCACCCGGTCGGAGATGTGCCGCACCACGGACAGGTCGTGCGCGATGAAGACGTACGACAGCCCGAACTCGCCCTGGAGCCGCTCCAGGAGATTGACCACCTGCGCCTGTACGGAGACGTCCAGCGCCGACACCGGCTCGTCGGCGACGATCACCTCGGGGCGCAGCGCGAGCCCCCGGGCGATGCCGATGCGCTGCCGCTGGCCGCCGGAGAACTGGTGCGGATAGCGGTTGATGTACTCCGGGTTGAGGCCGACGACGTCGAGCAGCTCGCGCACCTTCTGCCGCCGGCTGCCCTTGGGCGCCACCTCCGGGTGGATGTCGTACGGCTCGCCGATGATGTCGCCGACGGTCATCCGAGGGTTGAGCGAGGTGTACGGGTCCTGGAAGACCATCTGGATGTTGCGGCGTACGGCCTTCAGCGCGCGCCCGGAGAGCTTGGCGAGGTCCTCGCCCTTGTAGCGGATCTGTCCGGCGGTCGGCCGCTCCAGGCTGACGAGCAGCTTGGCGACCGTCGACTTGCCGCAGCCGGACTCCCCGACGATGCCGAGTGTCTCGCCGCGCCGCAGGTCGAAGGAGACGCCGTCGACGGCACGGACGGCGCCCACCTGCCGCTTGAAGAGGATGCCCTGGGTCAGCGGGTAGTGCTTGACGAGGTCCCGCACCTCGAGAATCGCCTCGCCGTCAGCGCTCATCGAGGGTGTCCTTCCAGAAGTGGCAGGCGCTGGCGCGGCCGGGGGCCACGGTGAAGAGCGGTGGCCGGTCGGTGCGGCAGATGTCCTGGGCCCGCGGGCAGCGCGGGTTGAAGGGGCAGCCGGGCGGAATGGCCGTCAGATTGGGCGGCAGGCCCTTGATCGCGTAGAGCTGCCGGCCCTTCTGGTCCAGGCGCGGGATGGAGTCGAGGAGCCCGCGGGTGTACGGATGCGCCGGCGCGGCGTACAGCTGGTGCACCGGGGCGGTCTCCACGATGCGGCCCGCGTACATCACGGCGATCTTGTCGGCGACGTCCGCCACGACACCGAGGTCGTGGGTGATGAGGATGAGGCCCATGTTGTACTCGCGCTGGAGCTCGGCCAGCAGGTCCATCACCTGGGCCTGGACCGTCACGTCCAGCGCGGTCGTCGGCTCGTCCGCGATGATCAGGTCCGGCTCCAGGGCCAGCGCCATCGCGATCATGATGCGCTGACGCATACCGCCCGAGAACTCGTGCGGATAGTCGCCGACCCGCTCCTTCGCCGCCGGGATGCGCACCCGGTCCATCAGCTGGACCGCCCTCGCCCGGGAGTCCTTGCGGGTCATCCGCTCGTGCACCTCGTACATCTCGGCGAGCTGTGCGCCCACGCTCATCACGGGGTTGAGCGAGGACAGCGCGTCCTGGAAGATCATGGCCAGCTTCGCGCCCCGCAGGCGGCGGCGCGTCTCGGCGGGCATGGTCAGCAGGTCCTCGCCGCGGAAGAGGACCTCGCCGCCGGTGACGAAGCCGGGGGGCGAGTCGAGGATCCCCATGATCGCCTGGGCGGTGACCGACTTGCCCGATCCCGACTCCCCGAGCACGGCCAGCGTCTCCCCGGCGGCCACGCTGTAGTCGACGCCGTTGACCGCCTTGGCCACGCCGTCCCGGGTGCGGAACTCCACCCGCAGGTCGCGCACGTCCAGCAGGGGCGTCGGCTGGTCGTCCTGGTGCTCCATCCGGCGGCTCCTCAGCGCAGCTTGGGGTCGAGGGCGTCGCGCACCGCGTCGCCGAGCATGATGAACGCCAGCACCGTGATGCTCAGCGCCCCCGCGGGCCACAGCAGCATGTGCGGGGCGTTGCGGATCTGGATGGAGGCGTTGGAGATGTCGATGCCCCAGGAGACGGTGGGCGGTTTGAGGCCCACGCCCAGGAACGACAGCGTCGCCTCCAGCGCGATGTACGTACCGAGGGCGATGGTCGCCACGACGATCACGGGCGCCACGGCGTTGGGCGCGATGTGCCGCAGCAGCATCCGCCCGTTGCCGGCGCCGAGCGCCCGGGCGGCCTGGACGTAGTCGTTCTGCTTGGCGGTGACCACGGAGCCGCGGGCGATGCGGGAGATCTGCGGCCAGCCCAGCAGCACGATGAACCCGACCACGGGCCACACCGATCCGCCGGTGACCACGGAGAGGAACACCAGCCCGCCGAGGATGATCGGGATGCCGAAGAAGATGTCGGCGATCCGTGACAGCAGCGCGTCCCACCAGCCGCCGAAGAACCCGGCCAGCCCGCCCAGCACGCTGCCGAGCAGGGTGGAGCCGGCCGTCGCGCAGATGCCCACGGTGATGGAGGCGCGCGCGCCGTGGACCGTACGGGTGTAGACGTCGCAGCCCTGGGTGTCGTAGCCGAAGGGGTGGCCGGGCTGGGAGCCCTCCTGGGCCTTGGCCAGGTCGCACTGGAGGGGGTTCCCGCCGGCGATCAGGTCCGGCCAGATGGCGATCAGGACCAGAAAGAGGATGATCAGCGCGGAGACGACGAAGACGGGGTTGCGCCGCAGGTCGTGCCAGGCATCGGACCACAGGCTGCGGGCCTTGCCGCTGGCGGGGCCGCCGGGGACGGGCCCGTCCTCCAGTGTCCGGGCGTCCTCGGTGGCCAGGGTCATCGCCCCGCCGTCGCCGGGTGTGATGGCTTCCTGGGCGGCGTACGGATCGGGCTCAGGCATAGCGGATCCTCGGGTCGAGCACGGCGTAGAGGAGGTCGACGAGCAGGTTCGCCAGCAGGAAGACGATGACGAGGATGGTCACGAAGCCGACGACCGTGGGCGAGTTCTGCCGCAGGATGCCCTGGTAGAGCTGGTAGCCGACGCCGTGGATGTTGAAGATCCGCTCGGTGACGATGGCGCCGCCCATCAGGGCCCCGATGTCGGTGCCGATGAAGGTGATGACGGGGATGAGGGAGTTGCGCAGCAGGTGCCGGGTGATGATCCGGCGGCGCGGCAGCCCCTTGGCGACGGCGGTCCGGATGTAGTCGGCGCGGGCGTTCTCCGCGATGGAGGTCCGGGTCAGCCGGGTCACGTACGCCAGTGAGGTCAGGGCCAGCACCACGCCGGGCAGGATCAGTTCGTCGAACGGCGCGGCGGGCGAGACGGAGGGGGAGACGGCCGCCCACTTCACCCCGATGAGGAACTGCAGCACATAGCCGCTGACGAAGGTCGGGATGGAGACGACGACCAGGGTGAGCAGCAGCACGCTGGTGTCCACCGCGCGACCGCGCCGCAGCCCGCTGAGGACACCGAGCACGATGCCCAGGACGATCTCGAAGAGGATGGCGACGAGGGTCAGCCGCAGGGTCACCGGGAAGGCGTCGGCCATGAGCTCCGTGACCCGCTGCCCGTTGAAGGCGGTGCCGAAGTCGCCGGTGACGATCTGGCCCATGTAGTGCAGGTACTGCTTCCACAGGGGCTCGTCGAGATAGAGGTCCGCGCGGATCCGCGCGGCCGTGGCGGGGTCGGGCGCCTTGTCGCCGAAGAGCGCGGCGACCGGGTCGCCCAGGGCGTAGACCATGAAGAAGATGAGGAACGTGCTGCCGATGAACACCGGGATCATCTGGAGCAGCCGCCGGATCACATACCGTCCCATGAAGGCTCCGGGGTTCACGCGTCAGGAGGGGCAGGGCGAGGCGCTTCTCGTCGGTGCGGATACGGGTACGGGTTCGGGTCAGGCGACCTTGATCTGCTCGTAGACCGGCACGCTGAAGGGGTTGAGGGTGACGTCGGAGAGCCGGTCGGAATAGCCGGCGCTGCCGTTCTGGTACCAGAGCGGAATGGCCGGCATCTGCTCGGCGAGGATCCGCTCCGCGTCCTGGAACTTTCCGTTGGCCTTGTCCTGCGAGTTCTCGGCGTTGGCCTCGTCGATGAGCTTGTCGAATCGCGCGTCGCTGAATTTCCCGTAGTTGGAGGAGGCGTCGGTGTAGTACAGCGGCTGGAGGAAGTTCTGGATCAGCGGATAGTCCATCTGCCACCCGGAGCGGAAGGGGCCGGTCATCCGCCGGTCGGTGATCTGGTTGCGGAAGTCCGCGAAGGTGCCGACGGGGTTGACGGTGCACGCCTTGTCCCTGCCGAGGGCGTTGTTGATGCTGTTGCAGACGGCGTCCATCCACAGGCGGTGCGAGCCGGTGTCGACGTTGGAGGTGAGCGTGATCCGGCCGCCCGGCAGGCCCCCGCCGTCCTCGATCAGCTTCTTCGCGGCGGTGGCGTCGTACCGGCAGGCGTCGCCGCACAGGCCGGACGTGTAGCCGCCCTTGTCACCGAGGGCCGGGGAGGTCCAGTCCGTCGCCGGGGTGCGGGTCTTCCGGTAGATCTGGTCGGTGATCTGTTCGCGGTTGATCGCCATGGACAGGCCCCGGCGGACCATCGCCGCCGCACGCCCGGACCAGATCTCGTCGTACATCGGGAAGGCCAGGGTCTGGATGATGCCGGCCGGCTGGTTGATGTAGCGGTCGCCGAGGTCCTTCTTGACGTTCTTGAGCTGGGCGCTCGGAATGTCGTCGACCAGGTCGAGGTTTCCGGCCTGGAGGTCGGTGTAGGCGGTGTTGTTGTCGGTGTAGACCCGCAGTTCCACCCCGCTGTTGGCGGCCTTGTCGTCGCCGGGATAGCCGTCCCATTTGCTGAGCATCATCGACGAGCCCCTGCGGTAGGAGTCGATGGCGTACGGGCCGTTGCCGACGGGCTTCTTCAGCCAGGCCGCGTGGTCGTCGAAGAAGGCCCGGGGAAGCGGGGCGTAGGCGGCATATCCCAGGGTGTCGGGCCAGGTGGAGAACTTGGTCCTGAGCTTGACCGTGAAGGTCCTGTCGTCCTTGACTACGAGGCCGGGGAGGGTCTTGGCGGTCGGGGCGCCGTCGTCGGGGTGGACCTTGTCGTATCCGTCGATGTACTCGAAGAAGGAGGCGTTCTTCTGTTTGTTGTCGGCGAGCGCGGCGTAGTTCCAGGCGTCCACGAAGGATTTCGAGGTGATCGCCTCGCCATTGCTGAAGGTCCAGCCGCTCTTCAGGGTGATGGTGAATTTCCGCTGGTCGGAACTCTCGATCTTCTCGGCGAGCATGTTCTCGGCCGCGCCGCTCTGCGGGTCGTATCTCTTGAGCCCCCGGAAGATCATCGCGAGGACCTTGCCGCCCTGGACCTCATTGGTGTTGGCGGGCTCCAGCTGGTTCTGCGGATCACCCCAGGAGGCCCGCACGACTCCGGAACCGCCGCCGCTCCCGCCGCCGCAGCCCGTCGCGGTCGCGACCAGGGCGGCGGACAGCACGCAGGCGGCCCACCTGGCCCGCACGGCTCCGCGCATGGAGTGCCTCCTGGAGGTCGCAAAAATCACCGAGGCCCAAATAACACCCCATACAGTGACGCAGTGCACCTTTATGGACGCTGTCCGCGCGGACATCCCCGAGAAACCGCCCGGATGCCTGAGCGCGAAGGCCGCCTCGCTGCGGACCGCACCGTCGACCAAAGACCATGAGCCGGCCTGCCAGCCTTCACTTCCGCATACGCGAGGTCCCGATGCGTCCGCCCTACGGCCTCCAGCCGGGAGCCCGCGTCAAGCGCGACTCGCTCAGGCTTCAACAGAAGCAGCACACACGATCCGGCAGCAGGAAACCGAAGCATCTCGGCCACCCAGGGCTGCCCCACCTGATGGGGGTACCACTGATCGACGCAGATCAGACATACAAAACCCCGACCCCATTAATCGTCAAGGGCTAAAAATAAGTCGCCCTATCATTCTTCTGGCATAGCAAGCTCAGAGATTGCTCAAATCGCGCCCCGACCAGCCGATTCGGCGAAACATTATTGCACGTGACGTAAGTCACGGATCGCAACTCTAGAGGCAATAAACCACCTTAGATACAGTCCATCTCGCCCAAAGAAAGAGCAGCCCAAACCCAAAAGAAAAGGGAATGCACATGGAGAAGAAAATGAGAGCAGCATTTTCCACGACGATCGCAGCTGCATCTCTGGCAGTAACCGCGTTAATGACTTCTCCCGCATCGGCGGCAACCATACCTTTCGAGTGGAACGACGCCGTTGTCACCGACGTCTATCCCCCCAACAGCAACTACAAGGGCATGAAGTGCAAGGGCATGCCCGGTTACCCCGACATGGTCTGCTTCCAAAAGGACGGAGACCGATGGTGGGTTCTCGACGCGGTTCAAGATGGAATGTCGGCGGTCGGCGAATGGTACAACAAGCGCGACGGAGAATGGTATCGCCAAGGAGCCTGTGCCAACAGTAACGGGGCCCCATCTTGGTCCATATGCCAAAAGGACTACTACGAAGACAGCAAAATCGCCTTCAGGTTGGCGCATTACAGCAAGGGAGAAAGGGTGAATATCGGAGCCTGGTCGGACGAACTCCCTGCCGGCTAAAACACTCCGCCAAGCCCGGCCAGGAGAGCTGTGGCCAGTCGCGGACGACTAGCCACAGCCTAATTACACGATGAGCGTTTGAGGCGAAGGCTGCGAAGCGAGAACAGATTCCAAGTGACTCGCCACCGGCTTGATCGCGGAGTCCGTAGACCTACCGCAGGGAACGAGGGCAGCCGTCTACAGCCCCTCGCTCTCAATGCCTTGCGCAATCAATCACTCGTCCCCCAGGCTGGAGATGCCTGCTACGTCGTGGGGGCTGCCCCGATCCGGGACAGCCCCCACCACGCGCTTGGGTCAGCGGCTGTCAGGCCGCACCCACCACCTGCTTCTCCTCGGCGAAGTGGCACGCCGAATCGTGCGCCGCGAGCGTGTCCTTGCCCGAGAAGACCTTGGGCACGGCCAGCAGCGGTACCTCCTCCGCGCACTTGTCCTGCGCCTTCCAGCAGCGCGTGCGGAAGCGGCAGCCGGACGGCGGGTTGGCAGGGGAGGGCACATCACCGGTGAGGATGATGCGGTCGCGGCCCACCCGGGAGTCGGGGTCGGGGACCGGGACGGCCGACAGCAGCGCCTGGGTGTAGGGGTGCGTCGGGTGGTCGTAGATCTCCGCGTCCGTACCGATCTCCGCCATCTTGCCCAGGTACATCACGCCCACCCGGTCGGAGATGTGCCGCACGATCGACAGGTCGTGCGCGATGAAGAGGTACGAGAGCTCGAACTCGTCCTGGAGCTTCTCCATCAGGTTGATGACCTGCGCCTGCACCGAGACGTCCAGCGCCGAGACCGGCTCGTCGCAGATGATGATCTCGGGGTTGAGCGCCAGCCCCCGGGCGATGCCGATGCGCTGCCGCTGACCGCCGGAGAACTGGTGCGGATAGCGGTTGATGTACTCCGGGTTGAGACCCACGACGTCCAGCAGCTCCCGGACGCGCTTGCGCCGGTCGCCCTTGGGCGCCACCTCGGGGTGGATGTCGTACGGTTCGCCGATGATGTCGCCGACGGTCATCCGGGGGTTGAGCGAGGTGTACGGGTCCTGGAACACCATCTGGATGTTGCGGCGCACGGCCTTCAGCGCGCGCCCCGACAGCTTGGTGATGTCCTGGCCCTTGTAGAAGACCTCGCCGGCGGTGGCCGTCTCCAGGGTCATCAGCAGCTTGGCGACCGTGGACTTGCCACAGCCGGACTCCCCGACGATGCCGAGTGTCTCGCCCTTGTAGAGGTCGAAGGAGACACCGTCGACGGCCTTGACCGCGCCGACCTGCTTCTTGAAGAGGATCCCCTGCGTCAGCGGGAAGTGCTTGACGAGGTTGCGGACCTGGAGGATCGGCTCGCCGCGCTCACCGGGGGTGTCCAGGACGGCCTCGACCTCGGTGGTCGTCGCCGCCGTGGACGGGACGACATCGGAGACGGCCTCGTTGTTCTTGGCGGCCTCAGCCATGGATCGTCTCCTTCCAGAAGTGGCAGGCGCTGCCGCGGCCGGCCAGCTCCGTGCCGTCCCGCTCGGCGACCGGCGCCAGCGCCGGCGTCTCGGTGCGGCAGATGTCCTGTGCCTTGGGGCACCGCGGGTTGAAGGCACAACCGGTCGGGATGTGCAGCAGGTTCGGCGGCAGGCCCTTGATCGCGTAGAGCTCCTGGCCCTTCTGGTCCAGGCGCGGGATCGAGTCCAGCAGACCGCGGGTGTACGGGTGCGCCGGGCGCTTGTAGAGCTCACCCACCGGGGCGGTCTCCACGATCCGGCCCGCGTACATCACGGCGATCTTGTCGGCGACGTCCGCCACGACACCGAGGTCGTGGGTGATGAGGATGAGGCCCATGTTGTACTCGCGCTGGAGCTCGGCCAGCAGGTCCATCACCTGGGCCTGGACCGTCACGTCCAGCGCGGTCGTCGGCTCGTCCGCGATGATCAGGTCCGGCTCCAGGGCCAGCGCCATCGCGATCATGATGCGCTGACGCATACCGCCCGAGAACTGGTGCGGGTAGTCGTTCACCCGCGCCGCGGCCGCCGGGATGCGGACCCGGTCCATCAGGTCGATGGCCTTGGCCTTGGCCTCCTTCTTGGACAGGCCCTGGTGCACCCGGTACATCTCGCCGAGCTGATAGCCGACGCTGAGCACGGGGTTCAGCGAGGAGAGCGCGTCCTGGAAGATCATGGCGATCTTGCTGCCACGGAGCTTCCGGCGCTCCTCGCCGGACATCTTCAGCATGTCCTGGCCGCGGAAGAGGATCTCGCCCCGCGGGATCTTGCCCGGCGGCATGTCCAGGATGCCCATGATCGCCTGCGCGGTCACGGACTTGCCGGAGCCGGACTCGCCGAGCACGGCGAGGGTCTCGCCGGCGTCGACGGAGTAGTTGACGCCGTTGACGGCCTTGGCGACGCCGTCCCGGGTGTGGAACTCCACGTGCAGGTCACGGACTTCGAGCAGCGGGGTGCCGCCGTCGTCCGTCGCCCGGGGTTCGGGGACGTTCGCGGTCTTTTCCATGGTGGTCACGTACGCCTCCCTCAGCGCAGCTTGGGGTCGAGGGCGTCGCGCACCGCGTCGCCGAGCAGGATGAACGCCAGCACCGTGAGGCTCAGGAAGCCTGCCGGGATCAGCAGGACATGGGGGGCGTCACGCAGCTGGTTCTGTCCGGCGGCGATGTCCACGCCCCAGGAGACCACGGGGTCCTGGAGGCCGATGCCGAGGTACGACAGGGTCGCCTCGGTGGAGATGTAGCCGCCGAGCGCGATGGTGGCGACGACGATCACCGGGCCGATGACGTTCGGGAGGATGTGCCGGAAGAGGATCCGACTTGTGCCCGCGCCCAGGGCACGGGCTGCCATCACGAAGTCCGCCTGCTTCTGCGTGATGACCGCACCGCGCATGACGCGCGCGATCTGCATCCAGCCGAAGGTCGCCAGACCCAGCGTCACCGTCCACACCGTGCGGTGGGTGAACGCCTGGAGCAGGGTCAGACCACCGAGCAGCAGCGGAATGCCGAAGAAGATGTCGGTGATGCGCGACAGCAGGGTGTCGATCCAACCGCCGAAGTAACCCGCGAGCATGCCGACGAGGCCACCGAGAACTGTGACCGAGAGAGTCACGCAGACACCGACGACGATCGAAGCACGAGCGCCGTGGACAGTCCGGGCGTACACGCTCTGGCCCTGGATGTTGTAGCCGAACCAGTCTTCCTGGAAGACGTGGGACCAGCGGGGTTCACCGAGGAAGTGATTACGCAGGTCGGCCTGCCGGGGGTCCACTTCGGTGAACAGGGACGGCCACGCCGCCATGATGAGGAAGAGCACCAGCAGCACACCGGACGTCCAGAACAGCCAGCTGCCGCGCAGCTCGCGCCAGGCGTCCTGGCCGAGGCTGCGGGGCTTGTTGGCCCCGGCCTTGAGGGCCGTCGTCACGGCCTCGGGCGTGGTGGTCTCGTGAGGCAGCGTCTTCTCAGGCATAACGGATCCTCGGGTCCAGGACGGCGTACAGCAGGTCGACGACCAGGCTGCTCACGAGGTAGACGAGCACCAGCACGGTCACGATGCCGACCACGGTGGGGCCTTCACTGGTCTGGATGGACCGGAAGAGCGTGTTGCCCACACCCTGGATGTTGAAGATGCCCTCGGTGACGATGGCGCCGCCCATGAGCAGACCGAGGTCGGTGCCGAGGAAGGTGACGACAGGGATGAGGGAGTTGCGCATCAGGTGCACGCCGACGACGCGCTTCCGCGGCAGGCCCTTGGCCACCGCGGTGCGCATGTAGTCGGCCCTCAGGTTCTCCCCCACGGTGGTGCGCGTCAGCCGGGTGACGTACGCCAGCGAGAGCGCGGCGAGCACGATGGCCGGGACCATCAACTGCCCGAGGTTCTCGGAGTCCTGGACGGTCGGTGTGATGATCTTCCACTTCATTCCCAGTACGAACTGGGTGATGAAGCCGATGACGAAGACCGGGATCGAGACCACGATCAGGGTGAGCACCAGCACGAACTGGTCAAGGAACTTCCCGCGCTTCAGGCCCGTGACGACGCCGAGGGCGATACCCACGACGACCTCGATACCGAAGGCGAGCAGGGCCAGCCGGATGGTCACCGGGAAGGCGTCGGCCATCAGGTCGGCGACGGGGCGGCCGGTGAAGCTCTGCCCGAAGTCGCCCCGGAAAAGGCCGGAGATGTAGTTCCAGTACTGCTCGAGCAAGGACTTGTCGAGGCCGTACTCGTGGCGCAGTCTCGCGACCGTCGCCGGGTCGGCCGCCTTGGGGCCGAAGAGCGATTTGATGGGGTCGCCCGGCAGCGAATACACCATCAGGAAAATGAGCAAAGTGGTCCCGATGAACACCGGGATCATCTGGAGCAGTCGCCTCGCGACAAAGCGCCCCATGGTTCCTCCTGTCGCCGACGGGCCCGGAGGCCGCCCCCGGGTCCTTGTGGGGGAGAGCGGCCGCCGGGCCTACGTCACTGCAAGCCTGTCCCGGTTACTTCTTGACCTCGACGTCGGTCCAGATCGCCTGGCGGAAGGAGTCGAACTTCACGTTCTGCACCTTCTTGGAGTAGCCGGCGAGGGTGTGGTCGAAGAAGAGCGGGATGGAGGGCATCTGCTCCTGGATGATCTTCTTCTCGGCCTCGGCGTAGAGCTTGTTCGACTCCTCGATGGTCTTCGAGGCGTCGGCCTTGTCCATCAGCTCGTCAACGGCCTTGTCGCTGAACTCCATGTCGTTCGCACCGGCCTTGGTCCGGTACTGCGCGGAGATGAAGTTCTGGATGTTCGGGAAGTCCTGCACCCAGGCCATACGGAAGGCGCTCTTCATGCGGCGCTCCGTGATGTCGGCACGCACCTGCTGGAAGGTCGGCTTCGGGTCGGTGACGCACTCGACGCCGCCGTTCTGGCGGATGTCGTTGCAGACCGCGTCCGCCCACTCCTTGTTGGCGCCGTCGGCGTTGTAGGTGAGGGTGATCTTGTTGCCGGGGACGCCGCCGCCGGCCTTGATCAGCTCCTTGGCCTTGGCCGGGTCGAACTTGCAGAACTCACCGCAGGTGCCGCCCTGGTAGCCCTCGACGACCTTCGGGGTGTACCCGTCGGCCGCGTCCTTGCTGCCCTTGAGCGCGGTCTTGGCGATGGTCTCGCGGTCGATCGCCATGGAGAGGCCCTGACGGACCTTGGCCTTCTCCGGCTTGGCCCACTCGGCCTCGTACAGCGGGAACGAGATGTTGGTGTTGCCACCGAACATCTGGCTGATGGCGCGCTTGCCGAGGTCGTTCTGGTACTGGCCCGCCATGGAGTTGGGGACCTGGTACATGATGTCGAGCTTGTCGGAGACCAGGTCGTTGTAGGCCGCGTCGTCCTTGTTGTAGAACTTGAAGATGACGCCGCCGTTCTTCGGCTTGTCGTCACCCTTGTAGTCGGCGAACTTCTTGGTCTTGAACTCGACCTTGTGCGCCCAGTCCCCGTCCATCTTGTACGGGCCGTTGCCGATCGGGTGCTCGCCGAACGCCTTGGTGTCCTTGTAGAACGCCTTGGGCAGCGGGGAGAACACGTCGTAGAAGAGCTGCTCCTTGAAGGTGGAGACCGGCTTCTTCAGCTCGATGGTGAACTCGAGGTCGCTGGTGACCTTCAGGCCCTCCAGCTTCTCGGCCTTCGGGTCGCCCTCGGCCGGGTGGACCTCGTCGTAGCCCTTGATCGGCTCGAACCACGAGGCGTTCAGCTGCTTGTTCTTGGCGTTGGCCGCCCAGTTCCACGCGTCCACGAAGGAGGAGGCGGTCTGGTCCTCGCCGTTGTGGAACTTCCAGCCCGGCTTCAGCTTGACCTTGAAGGTCTGGTTGTCCGTGGTGTCGATGCTCTCGGCAGCCACCAGTCGCAGCTTGGACTTCTCGTCGAAGTCGACGAGGCCGCGGAAGAGGTTCTTGACGATGTAACCGCCGCCGACCTCATTGGTGTTGCTCGGGATGATCGGGTTCTGCGGCTCTACGTTGTAGTACGTGTAGGTGCCGTCGGGGTTGACAGCCGCGTTGTCATCGCTGTCACTTCCACCGCCACCACAGGCCGTAGCTGTCAACGCAACTGCTATCGCACCCGCGACCCAGGTAGCGCTCTTGGCACCGCGCATGGGAATGCCCTCCTCAGGAGTCCACTATCACTACAAGAGAGGCGCCGGCCCCACGCTGACACCCCTGACAGCGGAGACGGAACCGGCACCTCGAGTGTGCTCGTGAGTCGGCGCTCCCCACAGCGCGTGACCCGTTGACCCGAGCTCAGTGAACCCAACTATTAAGTACGACCGCCCTGTAAACCACACTTAAAGGGTCTCGCTTTGGTCACAGCGATCGGCGACGCCTGTCCGAAAACCGGACAAAGTGAGCACAGACAGACACCCGCGAAACGGACTGTTAACACGACAACGGGTTAAGTGAGTCCGGTATCCGGACGCACTCGGGGTAGATCTGATGGGTTGTCAACTGAATTCGGCCCCCTCCCCCGGACCTTCCCCGGACCTTCCCCGGCCCCTCCCCCCGAGCATGCCGAAGGCCCGGAACCACCACTGCGGAAGTGGCGATTCCGGGCCTTGTCGGCTGTGCGGCATCCGTCGCCGGACGCCCGTCACCGGGGTCAGCGCTTGGCGCGGGAGGCGGTGCGGCCGCGCTCCTTCTGGTCCAGGACGACCTTGCGGATGCGGACCGACTCCGGGGTCACCTCGACGCACTCGTCGTCGCGGCAGAACTCCAGGGACTGCTCCAGCGACAGCTTGCGCGGCGGGACGATCGCCTCGAAGGAGTCGGCGGAGGAGGAGCGCATGTTGGTGAGCTTCTTCTCCTTGGTGATGTTGACGTCCATGTCGTCGGCGCGGGAGTTCTCGCCGACGATCATGCCCTCGTACACCTCGGTGCCCGGGTCGGTGAAGAGCACGCCGCGCTCCTGGAGGTTCGTCATCGCGAAGGCGGTGACGGCACCGGCGCGGTCGGCGACCAGGGAGCCGTTGTTACGGGTCTTCAGCTCGCCGAACCACGGCTCGTGGCCCTCGTGGATGGAGTGGGCGATGCCGGTGCCGCGGGTGTTCGTCAGGAACTCCGTACGGAAGCCGATCAGGCCGCGGGACGGGACGACGAACTCCATGCGGACCCAGCCGGAGCCGTGGTTGGACATGTTGTCCATCCGGCCCTTGCGGGTGCCCATGAGCTGGGTGACGGCGCCCATGTGCTCCTCGGGCACGTCGATGGTGATGCGCTCGACGGGCTCGTAGGTCTTGCCGTCGACCTGCTTGGTGACGACCTGCGGCTTGCCGATGGTCATCTCGAAGCCCTCGCGGCGCATCTGCTCGACCAGGATGGCCAGCGCCAGCTCACCGCGGCCCTGCACCTCCCAGGCGTCGGGGCGCTCGGTGTCCAGGACGCGCAGCGAGACGTTACCGATCAGCTCGCGGTCGAGGCGGTCCTTGACCTGGCGGGCGGTGACCTTGCGGTCCTTGACCGCGGACTTCGCGTCCGCGCCCTTGCCCGTGCCACCACGGCCGACCAGCGGCGAGGTGTTCGTGCCGATGGTCATGGAGATCGCCGGCTCGTCGACCGTGATCAGCGGCAGCGCGATCGGGTTCTCCGGGTCGGCCAGGGTCTCGCCGATCATGATGTCGGGGATACCGGCGACGGCGCAGATGTCACCCGGGCCGGCCACCTCGGCCGGCTTGCGGGTGAGGGCCTCGGTCATCATCAGCTCGGTGATGCGGACGCTGGAGACCGTGCCGTCACGCTTGATCCACGCGACGGTCTGGCCCTTGCGCAGCTCGCCCTGCTCGACGCGGAGCAGCGCGATACGGCCGAGGAAGTTGTCGGCGTCGAGGTTGGTGACGTGGGCCTGGAGCGGCGCGTCGTCCTCGAACGTCGGAGCCGGGACGTGCTCCAGGATGGCGGAGAAGAACGGCTCCAGGTTCTCGCTGTCGGCGGGGACGGTGCCGTCCTCCGGCTTGGTCAGCGAGGCGACGCCGTCACGGCCGCAGGCGTAGACGATCGGGAACTCGATCTGGTCCTCGTCGGCGTCCAGGTCGAGGAAGAGGTCGTACGTCTCGTTGACGACCTCGTCGATGCGGGAGTCCGGGCGGTCCGTCTTGTTGATGCACAGGATGACCGGCAGCCGCTTGGCGAGCGCCTTGCGCAGTACGAAACGGGTCTGCGGCAGCGGGCCCTCGGAGGCGTCGACGAGCAGCACGACCGCGTCCACCATCGACAGACCGCGCTCGACCTCACCACCGAAGTCGGCGTGGCCGGGGGTGTCGATGATGTTGATCGTGATCGGGTCGCCACCGTCCTTCGGGTGGTACTTGACCGCGGTGTTCTTGGCCAGGATCGTGATGCCCTTCTCACGCTCCAGGTCGTTACTGTCCATCATGCGGTCGTCGAGGGACTCGGCGGCGTGCGCGGCGAAGGCGCCGGCCTGCTTGAGCATGGCATCGACGATGGTCGTCTTGCCGTGGTCGACGTGGGCGACGATGGCGACGTTACGAATATCGTGGCGCGTGGGCATACTGGCGGCGCTTCTCCCGGAATCGTGGATGGCGGCTCGTACGGTCCCGTACGCCCGCCTGCCGGGCAGGACACGCCACGGCCTCTCGCCTCCATGGTACGGGGCCGCGCCGACTTCGGCCTCCCCCGGCCGTTCACACCCCCCGTGACCTGGGGTTACTTCCGGAAGCCGAGGTCCTGATAGCGGGGTGCGGCGAGCCCGAAGGCGCCCGCGTTGACCACCTTGCCGCGGACCGCGGTGAGCTCGGGGCGCTGGAAGAGCGGGATGGAGCCGGCCGCCGCCCAGATCCGGGCGTCCGCCCGCCCGACCAGATCGCGGGAGACCTCGGTGTCCAGCTCGGTCGACGCCTGGTCGAAGAGCTGGTCGATCTGGTCCGTGCCCACCCGGGTGTAGTTCTGCTCCACCAGCAGCGAGCCGTCCGCGGCGGGCTGGGGCTTGGCGAAGACGGGGCGGGCGTCGGTGGCCGGGTAGGCGGTCGCGGGCCAGGAGTAGAGGGCGAGGTCGTAGGTGCCCGCGGCGATGTGGTCCTTGAAGTAGCCGGCGTCGCCGACCTTGCTGATCTCGGTGTGGATGCCCACGGCGTCCAGCTGCCGGGCGATGCGCTCGCCGACCGACCGCAGCGGCTCGGCGCCGGCGCCCTCCGGCAGGACGAAGCGGAGCGTCAGCCTCTTGCCGTCCTTCATCCGGACCGGGGCGGCGGCCACCTTGTCCCCGCTGTCGCGGGCGCCCTTCTCGTCGGCCCCGGAGCCGGCCCGCTCGCCCGCCTCCTCGGCCGGCTCGTCCTCCGCTTCCCTGCCGCCCCCGTCCGCCTTGTGGTCGGCCGCGGCCTCCTTCTTGCCCGCTGTCCCGGGCCCGCCGCGCTTCTCCTGCCAGCCCGCGTCCGCGAGCAGCGCCTGCGCCGCCTTCGGGTCGGGGCCGCCGATGGCGTCGCTGTTGTCCTCGTAGCCGTGCTGGCCGGCCATGAAGAGGTGGCTGCCCAGCGGTGCGGTGGGCAGGCCGAGCGGCTTGAGCACCGACTCGGCGACGGCCTTGCGGTCGATGGCCCGGGCCACGGCGCGGCGCACCCGCTCGTCAGCGAGGGGCCCGGCGGAGCCGTTGAGGGCGAGCTGGGTGTAGGAGGACTCCAGCGACCTGCGGACGGCCAGTCCGCGCAGCTTGGCCTCCGTCGGGGACTTGGCCCGCTTGTCCCCCTCGCTCTTCTTGGAGCGCTTGTTGGCGGCGATGATGCGGACGGCGGTGGCCGGGCTCACCTCCCCCAGGTCGAGCTTGCCGGCGGCGAGGGCCTCGGCGCGCTCCTCGCGGGGCACGGCCCGCAGGACGAGCTTGTCCAGCTTGGCCCGCTCGCCCCACCACTTCGGGTCGCGTACGAGCGTGAGGGTGCCCGCGCCGTTGTCGCGCCGGCCGACCCGGAACGGGCCGGCGGAGACCTTGAGCTCGTTGCGGGCGTTGTCGTTGAAGGAGGACGCGCTGTTCATGACGGACCGCGGGTAGAGAGGGGTGAAGAGCGAGGCCCAGTCGGCGTACGGCCTGGCGAAGGTGACCTTGACCTCGTGGGCGTCCGCGCCCCGCTCGACCCGGTCGATGCGGTTGTAGCCGTCGTTGCGGGCCGTCCAGTAGGCGCTGTCCTGGCCGCGCAGCGCCTTCCACTGGGCCTCGAAGTCGGCGGCGGACAGCGCCTTGCCGTCGCTCCACGCGGCCCGGGGGTTGAGCTTGTAGACGACGACCTGCCGGGGTTCGCGCTGGACGACGTCGGCCGCGGCCAGGTAGTCGGCGTCGCGCTGCGGGCGGCCGCGCTCGTCCGGGGTGAAGAGGGTGGGCAGGGTGGCCCCGGTGACGCGCTGGGTGGCGGCGTCCGCGTCGGCCTGGAAGGCGTTGAGGGTGGAGGGCAGCGCGTCCACCGCCCAGCGCAGGGTGCCGCGGTCGGCGACCTTGGCGCGGGGGGTGCGGGCGATGTCGGGCCGGGTGAGGGTGCCCTCCGACTTCTCGTCGTCGAGGCCGCAGCCGGCCAGGACGGGCAGGGGCAGCAGGATGCCGGCGGCGAGCAGAGCGGCGGACCGGCGCGTACGGGGCCTTCTGCGGGTCGAGAGGGGGGCCATGGGATACCTCCGCCGACTGGGCTGGCTGCCGGAGCGAATCACGTTCGGCGTAATGCGCCGTTGATCGCATCTACTGCTCACCACTGAATGCGACAGTCGGCGCGATGACGCGCCGACACGGCGCCGCCCCGGCGCACGCCACCCGCGTGGACGAACGTTTCAGCAGGTCCCGATCGCGCGGCGAACGCGTTCCGGCGAAGGTGCGATCGCTATCTTCCCCCGGAGGGGTGTGACGCGCGACACTCTCAGTCGCAACATCGTCGCCACCCGCAACCGCCGACCGCGGAAGTGAGGGCAAGCATGTCCCTGAACGACGAAGTGACGGCTGTTCAGCGCTGTCTGGACGATCTGGGCCGGGCGCTCGCCCGGCTGGAGACCCACCTGGGCAGCACCGATCTGGAGCTGCGCCGCGTGCGCACCGACGCCGCACACCTGCGCGAGAGCATCACCCTCCTGCGGGACTACCACCCCGTGGAGCGCCCCCGCCCCGAGACCGTGCCCATCCCCGACGCCCCCTACGACGCGTCGCTGTGGACGGACGCCGAGGAGGAGGGCCTCGGGGCCCGCGACCGCCACGCGCCCTGACCCCCGTCCCGCACCCCGCGGCAGCCAGGCACCGACCATCCCCCGCTCCTCCCGGAGTCCCTCTTGGCCACAGGTACCGACCCCCAAGCAGGCCCCGCCACCGCCGGCACGGGAACCCCCGCGCGCGGTGGCGTCCACCACCCCTCGCGCGCCGCGATCCCCGCCCGGCACCTGCGCGCCGACCGCTGGTGGCTGGCCCCGGCGGTCACCGCCGCCGGGCTCTTCGCGTTCGTCGTCTATTCCACCTGGCGGGCCTTCGCCAATGACGACTATTACGCGGCCCCCTACGTCTCGCCGTTCTACTCCCCGTGCGTCGCCGAGAACTGCGTCCCCATGGACGGCGGCGCGGACTGGCCGGTCTTCGGATCGTGGTGGGGCCTCTCACCGGCCCTGCTGATCCTGATCTTCCCGCTGGGCTTCCGGCTGACCTGCTACTACTACCGCAAGGCGTACTACCGCGGCTTCTGGGCCTCGCCCCCGGCCTGCGCGGTCGCCGAGCCGCACGCGAAGTACACCGGCGAGACCCGCTTCCCGCTGGTCCTGCAGAACATCCACCGCTATTTCTTCTACTTCGCGGTGATCGTCGCGGGCATCCTGACCTACGACACCGTCCTGGGCTTCCGCGACGAGCGCGGCGAGTGGGGCCACATGGGCCTCGGCACGGTGGTCTTCCTCGTCAACATCACGTTGATCTGGGCGTACACCCTCTCCTGCCACTCCTGCCGCCACATCGTCGGCGGCCGGATCCGCAACTTCTCCAAACACCCGATGCGGTACCGCATGTGGGGCTGGGTCAGCGCGCTGAACGCACGCCACATGCTGCTCGCCTGGGTCTCGCTGATCAGCGTGGCCGCCGCCGACTTCTATGTGTACCTGGTCGCCAGTGGCGCCTTCGACGATCCGCGCTTTTTCTAGGGGAGGGCTTCTCTGATGTCGCATACGGCCCGGCAGCAGTGGGACGTGGTCGTGGTCGGCGCCGGTGGCGCCGGCCTGCGGGCCGCCATCGAGGCACGCGAGCAGGGCATGCGCTGCGCGGTGATCTGCAAGTCGCTCTTCGGCAAGGCGCACACGGTCATGGCCGAGGGCGGCATCGCCGCCAGCATGGGCAACGTCAACGAGGGCGACAACTGGCAGGTCCACTTCCGCGACACCCTGCGCGGCGGCAAGTTCCTCAACCACTGGCGGATGGCGGAGCTGCACGCCCGCGAGGCGCCGGACCGGGTCTGGGAGCTGGAGACCTGGGGCGCGGTCTTCGACCGCACCAAGGACGGGAAGATCTCGCAGCGCAACTTCGGCGGCCACGAGTACCCCCGGCTGGCGCACGTCGGCGACCGTACGGGCCTGGAGCTGATCCGCACCCTCCAGCAGAAGATCGTCTCCCTTCAGCAGGAGGACCACCGGGAGTTCGGCGACTACGAGGCCCGGCTGAAGGTCTTCCAGGAGTGCACGGTCACCCGCCTGCTGAAGGAGGGCCGGCGCGTCTCGGGCGTCTTCGGCTACGAGCGCGAGGCCGGGCGGTTCTTCGTCATGGAGGCCCCGGCCGTGGTGCTGGCGACCGGTGGCATCGGCAAGTCCTTCAAGGTCACCTCCAACTCCTGGGAGTACACCGGCGACGGACACGCCCTCGCGCTCATGGCCGGGGCGTCGCTGATCAACATGGAGTTCGTGCAGTTCCACCCGACCGGCATGGTCTGGCCGCCGTCCGTCAAGGGCATCCTGGTCACCGAGTCCGTGCGCGGCGACGGCGGAGTGCTGCGCAACAGCGACGGCAAGCGGTTCATGTTCGACTACGTCCCGGACGTCTTCAAGGAGAAGTACGCCGAGTCCGAGGCCGAGGGCGACCGCTGGTACAAGGACCCCGACAACAACCGCCGCCCGCCCGAGCTGCTCCCCCGCGACGAGGTGGCCCGCGCCATCAACTCCGAGGTCAAGGCGGGTCGCGGCAGCCCGCACGGCGGCGTCTTCCTGGACATCGCGAGCCGGCTGCCGGCCGAGGACATCCGCCGCAAGCTCCCCTCCATGCACCACCAGTTCAAGGAGCTGGCGGACGTGGACATCACGGCCGAGCCCATGGAGGTCGGCCCCACCTGTCACTACGTGATGGGCGGAGTGGATGTCGACCCGGACACGGCCGCCGCGACCGGCGTGCCCGGCCTGTTCGCCGCGGGCGAGGTCGCGGGCGGCATGCACGGCTCCAACCGGCTGGGCGGCAATTCCCTGTCCGACCTGCTGGTCTTCGGCCGCCGGGCCGGGCTGTACGCCGCCCGGTACGCGACCGGGCTCGGCGCCGCGCCCCGCCCCGTCGTCACCGACACCGACATCGAGGCGGCGGAGGCGGAGGCGCTGCGCCCGTTCAGCGTGGAGGGCGGCGACCGGACCGTCTCCCAGGGCCCGGCCGAGAACCCGTACACCCTCCATCAGGAACTCCAGCAGGTCATGAATGACCTGGTGGGCATCATCCGCAAGGGCCCGGAGATGGAGGAGGCGCTGCGCCGGCTGGCGCAGTTGCGCGGGCGGTCCCGGCGGGCCGGTGTCGAGGGGCACCGGCAGTTCAACCCCGGCTGGCACCTTGCCATCGACCTGCGCAACATGCTGCTGGTCAGCGAGTGCGTGGCACGGGCCGCCCTGGAGCGCACGGAGAGCCGCGGCGGGCACACCCGTGACGACCACCCCGGCATGGACCGGCGGTGGCGCCAGGCCAATCTCGTGTGCCGGCTGGCGGAGGACTGCGCCGGTCCGGCCGCCGCCGATCCGCTGCTGGGCCGCATCCGCCTGGAGCGGCGCGCCATGCCCCCGATCCGCGCCGATCTGCTGGCGCTCTTCGAGAAGGAGGAGCTGGTGAAGTACCTGACCGACGAGGAGCTGACGACACCTTGAGCTACGACGCCCACTTCAGGGTCTGGCGGGGCGACACGGACGGCGGGGGCCTGGTCGACTACACCGTGGCCGTCAACGACGGCGAAGTCGTCCTGGACGTCATCCACCGCCTCCAGGCCACCGAGGCCACCGACCTCGCCGTCCGGTGGAACTGCAAGGCGGGCAAGTGCGGCTCGTGCAGCGCGGAGATCAACGGCAGGCCGCGGTTGCTGTGCATGACCCGGATGTCGATCCTCGACCCCGCCGAGACGGTCGTCGTCACCCCGATGCGCGCCTTCCCGGTCGTACGGGACCTGGTGACGGACGTGTCCTTCAACTACGCCAAGGCCCGCGAGGTGCCCGCCTTCGTGCCGCCGCAGGGGGTGGCACCCGGCGAGTACCGGATGCGGCAGGAGGACGTCGGCCGCTCCCAGGAGTTCCGCAAGTGCATCGAGTGCTTCCTGTGCCAGGACACCTGCCATGTGGTGCGTGACCACGAGGAGAACAAGCCCGTCTTCGCCGGGCCCCGCTTCCTGATGCGCGTCGCCGAGCTGGACATGCATCCGCTGGACGCGGCGGCCGAGGCCGGCATCGACCGCAAGCGCTCCGCTCAGGAGGACCACGGGCTCGGTTACTGCAACATCACCAAGTGCTGCACCGAGGTCTGCCCCGAGCACATCAAGATCACCGACAATGCGCTGATCCCGCTGAAGGAGCGCGCGGTGGACCGGAAGTACGACCCCCTGGTCTGGCTCGGCAGCAAGATCCGCCGCAGGGGGGCGTGAACGGGGCGCGGACACGCACGGTATACGACCCCGAGCTCCCGGTAGCGAGTCGGGCACTACCGCCATACGCTCCCAAATGTGACGCGGCTTTCGAGGCGGTTCGGGCCGGGGGTGCCGGGTGGGGCCCTGGGCAGGGCGCTCCTCGCCCTCCTCGTGCTGTGCGCCCTGCTGCTGCCGGGCCCGGCCGCCCGCGCCGACACCCCCCTCGACCTGGACACCGGCGGCCGCATCACCGACACCGTGGGCGCGCTCGGCCAGCGCCGCGCCCAGGTCTCCGCCGCCCTCGACCGGCTGCGGACCACCCACCACGTACAGCTGTACGTCACCTACGTCCGTGACTTCTCCGGGCGCTCCGCGCACGCCTGGGCGGACGCGACCGCCGACCGCAACGGCCTCGGGCCGCGCGACGTACTGCTGGCCGTCGCCACGCACGGCCAGCAGTACGCCGTCTCGGCCGCCGCGGACTCCGGTTTCCGGCGTGAGCAGCTCAAGGAGGTCGCCACCGCCGCCATCGCGCCCGCCATCGCCCAGCACGACTGGGCCGGCGCGGCCATCGGCGCCGCCGACGGCTACCGCGCCGTGCTCCAGGGCGAGCCGGTCCGGCCGCCCGCCATCTCGCCCGGCGACAGCGACCCCGGCTCCGTCGGGCTCGTCCCCGGCAACCGCCGGGTGTGGCTGCCGGTGGCCGTGACGGCCCTGGCGTGCCTGACCGCCCTGTACCTCCTCTCCCGCCGGGCCGCCCGCCGCCGCGCGGCCCTGCGGCGCCGGTCCGTCCTCGCCGCGACGACACCGCCCGGCCTCGCCCGTATGGCCCAGCCGCTCACCCCGCTGCCCGAGCTGGACGCCGAGGCCGCCCGCAACCTCGTCGAGACCGACGACGCGGTCCGCACCAGCGCCGAGGAACTCCTCTTCGCCACCGCCCAATTGGGCCGGCGGGCGACGCGCCCCTTCGCCGAGGCCGTGGCGTACGCCAAGAGCGAGCTCGCCGACGCCTTCCGGCTGCGGCAGCGACTGGACGACGCGCCGTACGAGGACGAGGACATCCGGCGCCGCGCCCTGGACGAGATCTGCTCGCACTGCACCAGCGCCAACCGGCGGCTGGACGCGGAGTCCGAGGCCTTCGACCGGCTGCGCGGCCTGGAGGCCAACGCCGCCGGCCTCCTCGCGCAGGCCCGGGCCGCCGCCCAGGCCCTCGCGCCGCGCATCGACACCGCCGGGGCCGCGCTCGCCGCGCTCGCCGACTGCTGCGCCGGCACCGCCCTCACCCCGGTCGCCCGGCATCCGGCGGAGGCCCGCGACCGGCTCGCCTTCGCGACCGCCGCCCTGGAGGAGGCGGGCAACGCCCTCGCGGCCGGTGACGCCGACGGCGCGGTGATCTCCCTGCGCGCCGCCGAGGCCGCCCTCTCCCAGGCCCGCACCCTCACCACCGCGGCCCTGCGCCGGGCCCATGAGCTCACGGGCACCTCGGCGCGGCTGCGGGCCGCCCTGACGGACGCCGAGGCGGGCCTGGCGGCGGTGCGGAGCGGACCGGACTCACCGCGGGGCGCGCAGCGGGTGGCCGCCGCCGAGCGGGCGCTGACCGAGGCGCGCCGGGACATGGCGCGCGGGCGGTACGACCCCAGGGCGGTGCTGCGAAGAGTCGAGGAGGCGGCGGCCTCGCTGGACGCGGAGGCGGGCGGCCGCGCGGACGAGCGGCGGGCCCGGCGCCGGGTGGAGCGGGCGGTGCTCGCCGCGCGGGGCGAGGTGGCGGCGGCGCGGGACTTCATCACCACCCACCGGGGCGCGGTCGGCTGCCGGGCCCGCACCCGGCTGGCCGAGGCGGAACGGCACCTCGCGCGGGCCCGCGCCCTGCCGCCGGGCGAGGGCCCGGCGATCCTGTCCGCGACCGGCCACGCGGACTCCCTGGCCCGCCAGGCCCGCGCCCTGGCCGAGCACGACGTCGCCGACTACGCCGCCCCGTACGACCCGGAGACGCCCCGCCCCGCCCGCGCCCTGGGCGGGGCCCTCCTGGGCGGCATCATCGTGGCGGGGCTGCTGCCCGCGCGGTTCGGGGGCGGGGCCACCCGGGGGCGGCTGGCGGGGTGAGGCTCCGGCCGGGGGGTCAGTACAGGCTCAACAGCGCCTCCACCGCGTCCGGTGCCGGGGAGTCCCCGTCCGGAAGGGCCAGTTCGAACCAGACCGTCTTGCCGTGCGGGGTGCGGCGGCTGCCCCAGGCGGAGCTGAGGAGGCCGACGAGCTGCAGGCCGCGGCCGCCCTCGTCGGTGTCGCGGGCCCGGCGGCGGCGCGGCTGGACCAGGCCGCCGTCCCACACCTCGCACACCAGGGTCCGGTCCAGCAGCAGCCGGAGCCGGATCTCCCCCTCGCCGTACCGCAGGGCGTTGGTGACCAGCTCGCTCACCAGCAGCTCCGTGGTGTCCACCAGGCTCTCCAGGCCCCAGGGCAGCAGCAGGCCGCGGGCCATCTCCCGGGCCCGGGCCACCGAGCGGGGCTCGGCCGGCAGCTTCCAGTCGCCCACGTGGTCCTCGGGCAGGCCCCGCAGCCGGGCCATGAGCAGCGCGATGTCGTCCTCGCCGTGGTGGGTGTCCAGCGCGCTCAGGACGTGGTCGCAGACGTCCTCCAGCGGCCGTGAGGGGTCGGTGAGGGCCTCGCGGAACGCCTGGAGGCCCTCGTCCAGCGGATGGTCGCGGGACTCCACCAGGCCGTCGGTGTAGAGCGCGAGCAGGGCACCGTCCGGGAGGTCGATCTCCGTCTCCTCGAAGGGCTCGCCGCCGACGCCCAGCGGCATGCCCGGGGGCACGTCCAGCAGCATCGCGGGCTCGCCCTCCTCGACCAGGACGGGCGGCAGGTGGCCGGCGTTGGCGACCGTGCAGCGCCGGGTGACCGGGTCGTAGACGGCGTAGACGCACGTCGCGAGATAGACCTCGGAGAGGTCGGCGGCCCGTACCCCGCCGCGCACGCCGCGCGAGGCGGACTGCTTGCCGCCGGGCCGGCCGAGGCCGTGGGCGATCTCGTCGAGGGCGGAGAGCACCTCCGCCGGTTCCAGGTCGAGCATGGCCAGCGTCCGTACGGCCGTGCGCAGTTCGCCCATGGCGACGGCGGCCCGCAGACCGCGGCCCATCACATCGCCGACGACCAGGGCCGTGCGGTGGCCGGGCAGCTCGATGACGTCGAACCAGTCGCCGCCGACCTCGGTGGCGGCGTTGGCGGGCAGATAGCGGCAGGCGATGTCGAGGCCGGCGGCCTCGGGGTCGCCGGGCGGCAGCAGGCTGCGCTGGAGGATCAGCGCGCGCTCGTGCTCGCGGCGGTAGAGCCGGGCGTTGTCGATGCAGACCGCCGCGCGCGCCGCCAGCTCCACGGCCAGGGCGGTGTCCCGCTCGCCGAAGGGCTCGCTGCCCTTCGTACGGGAGAACTGGGCCAGCCCCACCACCGTGTCCCGGGCGACCATCGGCACGGCGAGCGTGGACTGCACGACCGCGCCCAGTTCCGGGCCCTCCTCGCGCTCGCGGCGCGGCAGGACCTGCACCTGCGCCGTGCGCAGGGCACCGGCGCACGGCGAGTGGAAGGGATAGCGGTGCACCTCGCCGACCTGGATCGGCTTGTCGTCGCCGTCGACGGGCGCGCCCGACACCGCGCTGGCGTAGGCGACGCGGCGCAGTTCGGCGCTGCCGTCGGCGAGGCCGGGCGGCGCCTCGTCACCGGCGAGCAGGCCCTGATAGAGGTCGACGGAGGCGAGGTCGCAGAACTGCGGCACGGCGACGTCGAGCAGTTCGCGCGCGGTGGTCTCCAGATCCAGGCTGTTGCCGATGCGCGCGCCCGCCTCGTTGAGCAGCGCCAGATTGCGGCGTACGCCCGCGGCCTCCCGCTCGGCGCGGCGGCGCCCGGTGACGTCGGTGGCGAGCGCGGCCACGCCGATGGGCCGCCCGCTGCCGCTGTGCAGCCGGTAAAGCGACACCGACCAGCGGCGGCGCTCGCTCTGGCCGGGGACCGGCCCCACGAGCTGAATGTCCGACACCGGCTTTCCGGTGTCCAGGACTTGACGCAGCGCCGAGGACAGCCGCTCGGCCTCGCCGCGCGGCAGGAAGTCGTGCGGCGTACGGCCGCGGTGCCAGGCCGCGGGCCGGCCGAAGGTCTGGGCGAAGCTCTCGTTGACGCGCAGCAGCGTCAGGTCCGTGCCGAAGAAGAAGAAGCCCAGCGGAGATTGGCCGAAAACGGCTTCGGAGGCCGCGATGTCGGTCTCTATCCCGCGCAGCGCCCGGACGTCGACGGCGACGCAGAGCGCGGCGCGCTCCCCACGGTCGTTCTCGGTGGGCATCACATAGATCTCGGCCAGGCCCGGCTGGTGCCGCGCACCGCGCTGGTACGGGACGATCCCGGTCCACTCCCGGCCGTCCAGGCCGCCTTCGCGCAGGAAGGGGGAGGGCGGCCGGGGGCGCGTCCCGGCCGGGGAGAAGAGCTCCAGGGGGTCCCTGCCGACGGCCTGTCGTGCCGCTATTCCGAACAACTCGGCCGCGCGTTCGCTCCACTGCTCGATCCGCCCGTCGGCGCCCAGCGAGAAAGAGGCGACGCGAATGTAGTCGTAGAGGGATCCGGGCGGGCTGTTCTGCCACATCCCCGTGGCTTCCGTTACCTCCGGCGTGCCACCCGCCGTACCCGCTGGCTTTTCGCTCACGTGCCCGTCCCCTCCGGCTCATGTGCTCGCACCGGCATCAGAAGGCCGAGTATCCAGCACAGGGGGCCTTCGGAACACGGACTTCACGATCACAGCACGGTCTCAACCCGCTATGTATCCTCACCGGGTTCCTAACCGGGCAGGCTGAGCTCGAACCACACGGTTTTCCCGGTGTTGCCCCTGCGGGTTCCCCAGCGCCGCGAGGCCAATGCCACCAATTGCAGGCCGCGGCCGCCCTCGTCGTCGGGCTCGGCGACGCGCTCGCGGGGCGGATCGGGCAGCGGATCGGAGACCTCCACGAGGAGGCTGGGGCCGGCGCGGGAGTACATCCGCACGCCGATGGGGCCGCTGGCGTACCGCAGGGAATTGGTGACCAGTTCGCTGACCAGCAGCACCGTCACATCGGTGACCGAGCCCATCCCCCATTCCTCCAGGGTGTCGCGCACCAGCGTGCGCGCCGTCCGTACGGCGCCGGGCTCGGCGGGGAAGCTCCATTCGGCGAAGCCGGGCGTCGACGCCAAGGTCCCTGCGCTGTCGCTCACGCCGACCACTTCCCAGACCGCTGCGGGCCCCGCCTCGGAATTGCCCGGAACGGGGAGAATAATCAGCACATACCCGATATGGCGGGCTGACTATCTTCTTCGACACCCCGGGGTCGTCGGCTGTGACACGGATGGCGTAGTCGGAGGGTGCGGAGGTTTACGCCAGGGGTGCGGGTGGGGGCGTATCGGAGCGGGTACGCGAATGCTCAGCCCGCCGCGGGCGGTCCCGGCGCCGCCCCGCGCGCGAGCATCGCCGCCGCGGCGGTGACCGCCGGCCGGTCCTGGTCCAGCCAGTCGACCTCGGCCACGCGGTCGGGGGTGAGCCAGCGCAGTTCGTCATGGTCCTGGAGCGGGCGGGGCTCACCCGTGAGCAGTCTCGCCGTCCAGACGTGGAGGACGTACGGCGGCCGCAGCGGCCACTCCCCCGCGATGCGCTCCAGCGGTTCGACCTCGACGCCGAGCTCCTCGCGCAGCTCCCGTACGAGCGCCTGCTCCGCGCTCTCCCCGGGTTCGAGCTTGCCGCCGGGCAGCTCCCAGCGGCCGGCCAGCTCGGGCGGCGCGCTGCGCCGTGCCGCGAGCAGCCGCCCCCGGTCGAGCACCGCTCCGCCCACCACCACACGCACCGTCGTCATGCGGGCAGCTTAGGCGGCGGCACGGGTGGGCCGGCCGGGCGGTGTCAGGAGACCGCGCGCCCCACCCGCTCGACTATGTAGAGCCGGCGGCGGCCGCTCGCGTCCAACCGCTCGGCGACCTCCTCGGCCTCCGACTTGGTGGCGTAGCGGCCGACGCGATAGCGGTTGCCGTTTTCGTCCTGACGGATCACCAGCCAGGGCAGGATCGGTCCGCTGTCAGTCATCGCCCCTGCCCTTCCGCCGTCGCGCCCGACGGCGCACACCCTTCGGCGTCTCCCCGAGAAACCGCAGTCCGCATATGCCCGAGCGTACGCCCGACCTTTACGCAGCGGATACGGTTTTTCACGAAGAGGTACGCATTTGGCCACCGCGCGTCACCATGGGCCGCGCGAGCCCAATGCCACAGGGGGCGGCCGCGGGCCCGTACGGACCTGCGGCCGCCCCCTGTGAGGACTGCCCGTGCGAAGGAGGCGTTACGCCTTCGGCGTCTTGGAGAGGGCGAGCTCCTCCTGCTCCTCGGCCGCGGCGGCGGCCTCCATCTCCTTCTCGGTCTCCACCAGCGTGGGGTTGCGCCAGGAGCTCCGCACACCCCAGAAGTAGAACGCGAGAGCGATCGCCACGACGACCAGGGCGTCCCAGCCCGGGGCCAGGTAGCCCTGACCACCGAACTCCTTGCCACCGGCCCACGACACGAACGCCATCACCAGCAGGTAGGCGACCACCCAGGCACCCGCCTTGAGGTGCGGCTTGATCACGGCCCACGGCTTGCGCAGCTCGTACCAGGCCCAGACCGGCAGACCCACGGCCATGATCAGGATGACCTTGCCGGTGAGCGGCCAACGGCCCCAGTACAGGACCAGCGAGCCGAAGATCATGGCGACCGGCGCGATGACCGGCATGGCGCGCAGCTTCACCGGACGCTTGAGGTTCGGGGAGATGCGGCGCAGCGACATCACGGCGACGGGGCCGGTGATGTACGAGATGACGGTCGCGACGGAGACGATCTCGGCGAGCGAGCCCCAGCCGCGGAAGACCGCGAGGAAGAGGAAGGCGACGACGAGGTTGAGGACGAGCGCCGGGCGCGGGACGCCGGTCTTCGGGTCGACCTTGCCGAAGACGCCGGGCAGGTGGCCGTTCTCCTGCACGCCGTGGATCATGCGCGAGGTGGTGGCGGCGTAGATCATGCCCGTACCGGACGGCGAGATGAAGGCGTCCGCGTAGAGCAGCATCGCGAGCCAGTTCAGGCCCCAGGCGATGGCCAGGTCGGCCAGCGGCGAGTTGTAGCCGAGGTTGGCCCAGCCGCCGGACTTGGCGAGGTCGCCGGCGGGGACGGCCATCAGGAAGGCGACCTGGAGCGCGATGTAGATGACCAGCGCGATGACGATCGAGCCGATGACGGCCTTCGGCAGCGACTTGCCCGGGTTGCGGGCCTCACCGGCCATGTTCAGCGGGGACTGGAAGCCGTTGTACGCCCAGACGATGCCGGAGACGGCGACCGCGGTGAAGACCGAGCTCCAGCCGTTCGGCGTGAAGCCGCCCGACGCCTTGATGTTGCTGGTGTCGAAGTGGGCCCACATCAGGGCGCCCGCGGTCAGGACCGGGACGACGACCTTGAAGACCGTGATCGCGTTGTTGGTCTTGGCGAACAGCGTGATCGCGAACCAGTTGAGGAAGAAGTAGAAGATCAGCAGCACGCTGGCCAGCGCGACACCGCTGCCGGTCAGCTCCTTGCCGTCGTACAGCTCCTTGGCCCAGCTCCATTTCCAGGAGCTCATGTACTGCACGGAAGCGGTCGCCTCGCCGGGGATGACGGAGACGATCGCGATCCAGTTGGCCCACGCGGCGAGATAGCCGGCGAGCGAGCCGTGCGAGTACTGGCCGTAGCGGACCATGCCGCCGGCCTTCGGGAACATCGCACCGAGCTCGCTGTAGGTGAGCGCGATGGTCAGCGCGACGACCGCGCCGATGACCCAGGCGAGGATCGCGGCGGGACCGGCGATGGCCGCGGCCCGCTGGGCGCCGAAGAGCCAGCCGGAGCCGATGATCGACCCAAGGCCGACAGCGGTCAGCGCCACCGGGCCGAGGGTCCGGCGGTAGTTGGAGTGGGAACCCTGCTCGGTACTCAACGCCCCGGATCTCCTTCTCTTTTTTCTCCCTCACGGGCAGGACACAAACCGCGCCATCGTACGAGCGATTTGGACTGCGGCATTCCGCGAAAAGCCCCTGACCTGGGCGTATGTGAGTTTTGCAACACAAAAAACCGCCCCGCCCTACTAGGGCAAAGCGGTACACACCGCACACTTCCTACCCGCTGGTAAGGATCTACGGGCGGTCCCGGACCGGTCGGAAATCGTTGTCACCGACCGGTCCGGACATCCGTTCACCCACGCTTCATGGGCGGTTCATCAACCGGCCATGGCTATTTCACCGGCAGGTGGTAGGCGATCCGATAGCGCTCGGCGAGCACGACGATGTCCGCCGTCTCGACCGGACAGCCGCCCGCGTAATACGTGCGCGCGACGACCACCACGTAATGACCGGGGACGCCGCCCAGCGCCAGGACCTCCTCGGCGAGGCCGGGGCGGGCGCTGACCTCCTCGGCGACGTTGTCCACGATCAGGTCGATGGCGGCCATCCGCTCGACCACCCCGCGCCCGGCCAGCGGCCCCTCCTCGGGGAGCATCACCGGCGTCCGCCCCGTGACGGACAGCGGCTCCCAGGAGGTGGACAGCATCACCGGCTCGCCGCCGGCCCGGAAGAGATAGTCGGTCCGCATGGCCCGGTCGCCGGTGGCGATCCGCAGCCGCCGCGCCACCGGGCCGTCCGCGGCCACCTGCTCGCTGCGGGACTCCCAGGTGCCCTTGACCCGGTCGTCGGCCTGCTCCTGGCGGAACGGCGTGGACTCCCCGGCCGTGCGATAGCCCGTACGGGCCAGGGCGCGCGGCACGGGCTGCTCCCGCACATACGTGCCGGACCCCGACCGCCCCTCGACGAGCCCTTCGGCCATCAGGACCTTGCGGGCCTCCAGAGCGACGGTGTCGGAGAC
Source organism: Streptomyces sp. NPDC023527 (assembly GCF_055560115.1). Classification (NCBI taxonomy): domain Bacteria; kingdom Bacillati; phylum Actinomycetota; class Actinomycetes; order Kitasatosporales; family Streptomycetaceae; genus Streptomyces; species Streptomyces sp. NPDC023527. Next base: position 179,730 of record NZ_JBVHJJ010000009.1, on the reverse strand, counting down.
GCCGTACTGCTCGCGGATGCGCGCTTGGGAGGGGAGGCGGGTGTGGGGCGGCAACTCGCCTGCGACGATCTTCTGCCGAAGGTCACCGGCGACTCGAAGGTATGCGGGCTGGTCACCGAAGGCCACGTCCACTCCCAACAGGTTGACAGTCCGCAACAGCTTGGCAACCCTCCGTGGCGATCCGCAACTTCGGGCCAGGGTTTCACTAGATGTAGTGAATTGCAGCTCAGGGACGTGTAGTTGCAGACGGCGGCCGCACATGCGGGAAGCACTCCCGGCAGGCACGTCCGCAATTATGCGCCGCGAACTCCCCGCGCGACACAGGGCGTCGCCACGCTGCGTAAGGAAAGCGGTGACGTGGCGACCATCACAACGACGCACCCACTGGATCTTGCTACCGTCGTGCGCAGCCGACCGGGTTGGATGTTCAAACCCACTCGGCTTCGGAAAGGTCGCGACAAAAGGGGTGCGAAGTGTCGCCGAATGCGAATGATCTCGACGCGGAGCTCGCGGCGTCCTTGGACGGCGATTTCAGCAGCCGCTATGCCGACGTCAACGGCGTCCGGCTGCACTATGTGATCGGCGGACAGGGAGAGCCGCTGGTGCTGCTGCCGGGCTGGCCCGAGACGTGGTGGGAGTACCGCAAGGTCATGCCGGCGCTGGCGGCGCGCTATCGCGTGATCGCCGTCGACATCCGGGGCATGGGCGGCTCGGAGAAGCCGACGTCCGGCTTCGAGAAGAAGAACATGGCGCTGGACATCCGCGAGCTGGCCCGCCATCTCGGATACGAGAAGATCAATATCGCCGGGCACGGCATCGGCGCCATGGTCGCCTTCAGCTTCGCCAATACCCACCCGGAGGCCACGAAGAAGGTGGCCATCCTCAACACCACGCACATCGACGAGAGTTACTACGACTTCTCGATGGTGCCCCGCCCCGACCACCAGGGCCCCCACCGCTGGTGGCTCGCCTTCCACCAGGTGCGCGACCTCCCCGAGCAGCTCCTCGCCGACGGCCGCTACCGCTATCTCATCGACTACATGTTCAACCTCAGCCTGGTGAACCCCGACTCGATCACCTCTGAGGTCCGGGACGTCTACACGCGGGCGTACTCCTCCCCCGCCGCGATCCGCGCCGCCCAGGGCTGGTTCCAGGCGTACCAGCAGGACATCGAGGACTTCTTGTCCTACGACAAGGTGACCGCCCCGATGCTGGGCCTGGCGTACGGCACCTTCTTCGACTACATGAAGCAGGTCCTCCCCACCCAGGGCACGGACGTCCGCATGGCGGAGATCAAGAACACCCGCAACTACCTGGTGGAGGAACAGCCGGAAGCGGTCGCCGAGGAACTCCTCGCCTTCTTCGACTGACCCGGGCGGGTACGACCGCGTGAGCAAGCGCCCTGTCGGGACGCACTGGTGCGCTCCGACAGGGCCCTTCGCCGTCTCCGACGCCCGGGCGCTTCGCGAGCCGCTTCCCGAACTCTGCGATTTCTAAACGGAATCGCGCACTCCGACCCCGGTGGGGGCCCCGCCACGAGCTCGACCCGGATCTGGACGCTCCACCCAGGGCGCTCGAACAGGCCTGGCGCCCATACGCAGTTCACGCCGACCAGGGGCGGCGGCACCCGCAGCCGGCCCTTCCGCTTACGGGTCTCCTCCAGCACCGCGTCCACCGACTCCTCGGGTGCGACCGCGTCAACTCCCCCTGCGGGGGCCGAGGGAAGACGTCAGCAGTGGCTGAAACACCAGCCATGACGCGCCAACTCACCAGGTTCCGCATGGCGCCTGGCACGCCATCATGTCGTCGCGGGCGCTGCTCGTCCCGGCGTTCGACCACGTCGCGGGGACCGGCGAGCACACGAAGCGATCAGGGCTCTGACCGGCAAAAATCTTCTTTCAAGTTGGAAGGACCTCGGTTAGATTGAGTCGCCGCACAGGCGATCGACAACCCCTTACCTGCAGTTGCACACAAGCTCTATGTAGGGAGAAGTATGTCCACCGACGGATCCGAGCGCCATCTCGTTGTCGTCAATGAGGAAGAGCAGTATTCCATCTGGCCCGAGGGAAGGGCACTTCCGGCCGGCTGGCGAGCCGTGCGGGAGCCGGCGTCCAGGGAGCAGTGTCTGGAATACATAGAAACGCACTGGACCGACATGCGGCCCTTGAGCCTGCGCCGCGCGATGGCGGCCGACGGACACACTCCGGGTACGACGGAGACGTCGGCTCAGGGTGAGACCGCCGTTCATGGCTGATAGTGACTCACTTCCGCGATACGCATCGGCCGAGCGGGCCGTGCTGACAGCGGAGGACGTGGTACGCCTACTCGATCCGAAGCGTTCCGTCCCTGCGACCGTGGAGATCCACGGCGAGCCCTGGATCGGCAAGACCCGGTTGTTGCGGCAGGTCGTCGAGACAGCGAGACGGCAAGGCTGGGCCGTCGCCCACGCCGCGGCGGGCCCCACTGCGAGTGCTTCGCCCTACCAGCTCTTCTCCGACGCCTTCGAGGAGATTCTGTCCGAACGGGCCGAAGCCGTGCTCGAGGCCGTACCGGTCGCCCACCAACGCGTCCTCGGCCTGGTGTTCCCCGCCCTCGAGCGGAAGGCCCACCCCGGTCCCGCGCCTTCCCCGCCGGCTGTACCGGCGGGCGCGATGGGATCGGCGCTGCGCCAGGCACTGCGCGAGCTGGCCGGGTCGAACGGCCTGGTGCTGGCGCTGGACGACATCCACTGGGCGGACCCGGCCTCACTGGACCTGCTGGAGAGCCTCGTACGCAGGCCGCCCAATGCCCGACTGTTAATCCTGGTCGCCCATCGGAACCGGCAGTCGCCGCTCCGCCTACGCGGACTCCTGGCGTCCATCCCCGGATCGCACAGGATCGCACTCGGCCCTTTGCCCGAGCAGGAGCTCGCCGCGCTGTTGCCGAAGAGAATGGCCCGACCGCTACGCAAGACCCTCCTCGACCGTGCGGGCGGCAATCCAGGACTGGTACTGGCCCTGTCGGACTCCCCCGGTGCCTACGAGGGGACCGCGCCGGACGGTTCGGGACTCGCGCCGTTCGCCCGCTTCCTGGACGAGTTCCGCGCCGTGTCCGACGACGGCTGGCTCGCCGCGCAGTCCGCCGCCATCCTGGGCGACAGGTTCACTCTCCAGGAGATGCGGTCCGTGGCCGCGCTACCCACCGAACGTCTGGTGGGAGCCATAACAGAGCTTCTGCGCGAGGACATCATCCGGCTTTGCGGAAGGGCGGACGTGGACGCCTATCGCTTCCGCCATCCCATACTGCGGGAGACGGTTTACCACACCACCGGTGACGAATGGCGGCTGGCCGCTCACTCCGCGGCCACCCAGCTCATGCGACTGCCCGTCCCGTCCGCCTATCCGGCGCTCGAACCGATGCCGTCCCGGACGTCCGTGGCCGAACAGGTCCGGTCGAGACTGCTGCCGAGGGAGTCCGGCCATTCCCTCGGCGACGAGACCAGGCTCTACGAGCAGCGTGTCCGCACGGGTAAGGCCCTGGTCGTCGCGGGACGGCCGAGGGAGGCTCTCGACATCCTCGATCGGACCTCGCGGCCCGGCGCCGATGTCCCGCTCATCGTCCGTGCGGAGGCGGCCGATTGGCGGGCATGGGCCCAGCGTTTGCTGGGCAGGCACGCCCTCGCCGAGTCACTGCTGGAGACGGCGCGGGAAGAGGTGGCCGCCGAACCCGAGGCTCTGGCGCTGGTGGAGCTGGCACGACTCGCGGTCGTGCTGGAACGGGGCGGCCTACCCGACGGTGAACCACCCGCGGTGCGGTGGGCCGCCGAACAGCGCGACCCGTTGGCCCGGGCGTACTCCTGGGCACTGCTCGGTGCCCAGGAGGCGGACTCGGGCCGCACCCGGCAGGCCGCCGTCCGGCTCCGTGAGTTGGCCGACCTGCTCGACGGCCTGGAGGACGTCACGCTCATCGGACGGCTGGACGCTCTGTATTGGCTGGCCAGGGCCGAGGCGCGGCTGGAGCGGGATGCCGAGGCCGTACGCCACTTCGAGCGGGGCCTCGGCATTGCGGCGGCTTATGAGCTCGAGTATCTGATCCCGCAGTTCGCCACCGGGCTCGCCGAGGTCTGCCTGCGTCTCGGGCGCATCGACCTCGCGATCGAGTCGGGACGCCAGGCGATACGCGCCGCGGACCGGATCGGGGGTGACTGCCTCATGGCCGAGGCCGGTGCCGGGCTGGCCCGGGCGCTGTGGGTCAGCGGCGACCAGGCGACCGCTCGGGACACGGCGCGCAGGGCCGCGGAGCACGCGGAGGCGTGGCGGGAGCCATGGGCGGACCGAGTGCGCCTGTCGCTGCTGGAGATGACGTTCGACACCGGTGACCAGGAACTGTGCAAGGGGCTCCTGTCATCGGGGACCGTGCGGCGCGCCGCCACGTTCCCGATCACCGCGCTGGTCCCGGCCGTCGGTGAGGTCCTCGCCCGGCTGGAGTCGCAGCGGAGCGGGTCGGACGCCGAGGCGGGGCGGTGGGCGACGGCGGCCGAAGAGGCCGCCGGACGACTGCAACTACCGGGTGCGACCGGACTGGCGCTGCTGGCCCGCGCGCACTGCCACCGGAGCGCCGATCCGCTCATGGCGGCCGCCTTCGCCTCCAGCGCGGTCGTCACGCTGACCAGGGCGGGACGGCTGCTCGACGTGGCCCGCGCGCACCTGGCCGCCGCGGCGGCCTGGACCGTCGTCGACCCTGCCGTGGCACACAGCCAGCTCAACGAAGCACGGCTCGTGCTGGACGGCTGCGGGGCACACGGCTATCTGGAACGCACCGTCAGCCTGGGCACGAACGGGACCCGTCAGTCGGTCGACGCCCGACTGGCCCAGCTGAGTGGCCGGGAGCGGGAGATCTCGGTGTTGGTCAGCGACGGCTACACCAACCAGCAGATCGCCCGCGCGCTCCAGCTCAGCCACAAAACGGTGGAGACCCATCTCGGCCGGATCTTCAAGAAACTCAAGGTCGTCTCGCGGGCTCAGGTGGCTACCTCGATCGGCCGGGCGACCAGGGGCACGGACACGCAGTTCTCCGGCCGTCCGGCGCTGAGCGGGGTCTCGGATCGGACCGCGTAGCGGCTCGCTCGCGCGGTGTCGGAGTACGAGCCGACGTCCACGTGTACGTCGTCGACGACCGGCCGCGCTCGCGCGCGCCGCGATGTCACGGCGGTCGCCCGGATCCTCCCGTCCTGACGGCGGGAGGATCCGGGCGGATGGCCGTACGGCTCACGGTGTCGTCGCCGGTGGATCCGCCGGCTCGTCGTACCCGGCCCGGCTGCCCTCGTCCGTACCACCGCGGGAGGTCAGGCGGCAGCGGCACGTGACCCGCTACCGCACGGAGGCCGTCCGCGTCGGGGGCCTCGCGACCCGGCGGTCAGCCCCGCTCGGCGGAGCCGGTACCCGCCGGCTCCAGCTCCGCGGAGCGCTCCGACGCCTCGGCGACGTCCTTCGCGTCCGAGGGGGCCGGATCCGGCTTCAGGCCGAACAGGCTGAGCAACGGACTCGTCATGGCGGTGGTGATCAGCGCCACGAGCGTGAGGATCGCCAGGAGCCGCTGGTCGATGATCCCCGCCTGGTAACCGATCTGGATGACCACGAGTTCGGTCAGACCACGGGCGTTGAGCAGCACCCCGAGCGTGAAGGCGGGCCGCCAGGGCATCCCCGTCATGCGCGCCACCAGACCTGGCCCGAGCACCTTGCCGAGGATCGCCAGAGCGAGGAGTCCCGCCAAGGTGAGCAGCGACGAGGCACCCCACCGCAGCGCGCCGAGATCGAGGGTGAGCCCGAAACCGAAGAAGAAGAACGGCAGCAGCACGGACGCGGCCGTACTCACCAGACGTTCGGCGGCCACCACGGCCGTGCGGTTGCCCTTGGGCCAGGCCACGCCGACGAGAAGCGCGCCGATCAGTTGGTGCAGTCCGATGCTCGCCGTCAGCGCGGCCGTTCCGGCGATCAGTACGACCAGGAGCACCATCGTGGTGCTGCCGTCCTGGTCCTTCTCCATCGTCGGCCACTTGACGAGGAGCCTGCGCAGCGGGCCGAGGTAGAGCAGGGTTATCGCGATCGCGGCGAGCCCGTTGAGCAGCAGGCCGACCGGGCTCGAACCGTGGGCGCCGGCCAGGATCGCCGCGAGGAGCAGCCAGCTTCCGCCGTCGCCCAGCGCCGACGCGAAGAGACTGAGCCGTCCCGCCGGGGTGCGAATGATCCCCAGGTCGGTGAGGATGCGAGCCAGCACGGGAAAGGCCGTGATGCTCAGCGCACAGCCCACGAAGAGCACGAACGCGAGGGGATGCACACCTTCCTTGGCGTAGTCGAGGAGCAGCACCGCCGCCGCCGTGCCCAGGGCGAAGGGCACCATCATCGACGCCTGGCTGATCAGCAGGGCCTGCGTCGCCGCTCCGCGAAGCCGCATCCCCGACAGTTCCCGGCCCACGCCGAACATGAAGAGCACGAGCCCGAGTTGGGCCAGGCCGTTCAGCAGCTGCTGTGCCGACTGCGGGAACAGCCATCCGGCCGCGTCCGGGGCGAACCGGCCGAACAGCGAGGGGCCCAGGGCCAGACCCGCGCATATCTCACCTATGACCCGGGGCTGGCGCAGCCACTCGGCCAGGAGGCCCCCCAGGCGGGCCACGGACAGAATCACCGCCGTGGCGAGCAGGAAGTGTCCAGGGGTGTCCAGACCATGACCGCTCGTCCCACCCGAGGCGCCTCCGGACCCGTCCCCCGAGATCACAGCGGCGATCACGCCGATCACCGCGAGCGGCAAGGCGCCCCCCACCAGCAACGCCCCCCAGGGACGCTGCTTCTTCTCGCCATCCGAACGAAGCGACCGCGCCATTGCTCCCCTACTCACTTTCGACTTTCCTGTGCAGATCGCCAAGCCGTGGGTCCGGATGGCATCTCAGAGTTCGTACGACATGCCCTCGAAGATCATGTCGCGCATCAGCTCGCTGGCGCCCGCGGCGATCGTTCCCGCCATGGCGTCGCGATAGTGGCGGGCCGCCGCCGAGCCCTCGGCATAGCCCCGCGCGCCGTGGTACTGGACACAGACCTGGGCCGTCTCGACCGCCAGTTCCGTCGCCTTCAGTTTGAGGATCGAGGCGGTCTGACTGTCCAGGTCGCCTTGGCTGTGACGCCACGCCGCCAGGTAGGCGAAGTGGCGCACCAGCTCGAACTCCGCGACCAGATCCGCCAGTCGGTGCTTGACCGCCTGCTTCGCGGCGAGCGGCGCACCTCCCACCCGGTGCTCGCGGACGAACGCACCGAGCAGCGCGAGACAGGAGTGGACGCCGCCCACGGCAAGGATTCCCGCGACCAGCCGCTCGAAGTCCAAGGCCTTCATCAGGTGCATCAGCGCGCGGTCCTGGCGGCCGATCAACTGGTCGTGGCCGACCCTGACGTGATCGAAATCGATGCGGCACACATCCGCGCTGCGCATGCCGAGCATCGGCTCGGGCCGGCGGGTCACACCGGGGCTGTGGCCGTCGACGAGGACCAGGCTGGCCCCCGTCAGGCCTCTTGCCGAAGTGGCCTCACGGGTCCTGACCAGCGTGACGAACAAGTCGGCCTGGGAGCCGTTCGCCACAGGCCGTTTGCAGCCGTTGACGTACCGGCCCGACTCGTCGGCCGACAAGGCCTCCGTAGCCAGTCCACTCAGGTCCGAGCCCGCCTCGTCCTCGCTGATCGCCAACGCGACGACGAGGTGCCCGCCGCGGATCCGCGGCAGGTATCTCGTCTTCTGCTCAGCGGTGCCGAACAGCTCCAGATAGGACGCGGCCATATAGGCGTGCACCCCGACGGCCGCCCGGACACCGGCGTACCCGGTTCGGCCCAGCTCCTCCAGGAAGACCGCACTGCGCAGGAAGTCCTCCCCGCTGTGGCCGAACGCCAGCAGGCCGTGCTCGCCCAGCGCCCGCCACCCCTCCGCCGGGATGCGCGTGCTCCGCTCCCACTCCTCCGCGTGGGGCAGCACCCACTGCGCGAGAAGGTGCCGTACGCGCTCCCTGAACTCGCCGTGTCCGGCGAAAGCGTACGGGTCCCGTATGACCGACTCTCCGTCCGGGCTCACTTGACGGAGACCACCGTGTGGTCGTCCAGGATCTCCGTGATCTTCCCTGTGATCTTGAAGACCGCGTGGGGTGTGCCGGCGGCGGCCCAGGTCTCCTCGAAGGTCAGCAGATCCTCGTCGACCAGCACGGTCAGCTTCTCGCGGTGGCACAGCGGTGGCACGCCGCCGATGGTGTACCCGGTGGCCTGCTTGACGAACTCCGCGTCCGCCTTGCCGATCTTTCCGCCGACGTGTGCCGCGATGGCCTTCTCGTTCACCCGGTTCGGGCCGCTGGCGAGCACCATCACCGGCTCGCCCGTCGCCTCCACGCGAAACACGAGGGACTTCACGATCTGTGACTTCCGGCAGCCCAGGGCAGCGGCCGCGTCGTCCGCGGTGCGGGTCGAGTCGGGCAGTTCGACAACGGTCAGATCCAGACCGCGCTCGTGGAGGGAGTCCTGGAACTGCTGCGCCCGCTTGCTGATGGTCATACCGACGTAACTCCCGTTGCCTGTGGGTGAGATGAGAGCAGTACTCGGCGGTCGACCTTACCGACCGCCGTCAGCGGCAGCGATGAACAGAGGTGGATGCCGGAGGGAACCATGTATGCCGGCAGCCGTGTCCTGAGGTGCGCCCGCAGCCCTTCGGGCGTGATGTCGTCGCCGTGCGGCACGACGAAGGCGACGAGCGCCCTTTCACCCGTCGCGCGCTCGGTGACCGTCACATAGCTCTGCTTCACCGTGGGATGGGATCCGAGGTGATGGGCCACTTCCCCGAGTTCGATACGGAACCCGCTGACCTTCACCTGGTCGTCCTGACGCCCCTGGAAGACCAGATCGCCGTCGGCGCGCAGATAGGCGCGGTCACCGGTGCGATAGAGGCGCTCGGACAGCCCGGCCACCTCGCGGTCGACGAACCGCTCCCGGGTGATGTCCGGCATGCCCAGGTATCCCGGTGAAAGGCCGGCACCCGCCAGCAGCACCTCGCCGGTCTCACCCGGTGCGCACAGCTTGTCGCCGTCCACCACGTACAGGCGGGTGTTCTGTATCGGTCGGCCGATGGGGAGCGCCGGGTCCTCCGGACGCAGTTCCCTGACAGGGTGGAAGGTGGCGAAGGTCGTGCACTCGGTGGGGCCGTACACGCTGACCAACCGGTCCCGGCCGTAGTGCCGGAGTGCCTTCTCGATGTGCCTGAGGGAGTGGGCCTCGCCGCCCGTGAGAATGGTCTCGAGGCCGCCGAGGGTCTCGGGCGCCTCGTCGACGACCGTGTTGAACAGGGCCGTGGTCAGGAACAACACGGTGACACGGTGATCGTCCAGAACCCGCTTCAGCTCGGACAGGCGCACGTGCTTTCCGGGGTACAGCACACAGGTTCCCCCGTGGAGCAGCGCACCCCAGATCTCGAACGTCGCCGCGTCGAAGGAAACGGGCGCCAACTGCAACAGAGTGGTGCGCGCGTCCAGGCGCGCGTACACGGCACCGAACACCAGCCGCGCGATCGCGCGGTGCTGGATCAGGACGCCCTTGGGTCTGCCGGTGGAGCCCGAGGTGAAGTTGATGTACGCGATGTCCTGAGGTCCGACGGGCACATCCGGGTTCGTCCGGCCGCGCGGCGGCTCGGCGTACGTGGCCGGGACGACCTCACACTCGGGAAATCGCCCGGCCAGCGCCACGTCCTGATCGGTGAGCACCCTACGGCAGCGGGCCTCACCGAACAGGATCCGGAGCCGTTCATCGGGCCATGAGGCGTCGAAGGGCAGATAGGCGGCGCCGCACTTGAGCACCGCGAGCAGGCCGACGATCAGTTCCGGGGACCGCTCGACGCACACCCCGACGGCGTCTCCCGGTCGCACGCCCCCCGTCCGCAGCACGTCCGCCAGGCCGTTGGCGAGTTCGTTGAGTTCGCCGTACGTCAACGTCCGGTCGCGGTGGACGATGGCCACCGTGTCGACGTTCCGGGCGGCGCAGTCCTCGAAGAGCTCCTTGACACCGGCGTCGTCGGGAAAGGGAACGGCGGTCCGGTTGATCTCCTGGTGGATCGACAGCGCCTCAGCCGTGCAGGCCAGACTCTCCACTCGCGTCCCCCAATCGGGCGTTGATGACATCCAGCAAGGGCCGGCGGTGGGTGTCCGGGAAGAAGTGCCCACCCGGCACGTCGAGCAGCTCGCAGTCCCGCTCGGTGAAGTGCTTCCAGTCCCGCATGGACTCGCGCCCGTCGATCGGGTCGTCCCGGCCGTACAGGGCCGTGACGTCGACGTCCACGCCCTTGCCGTGCCGGTCGTCCCACAACTCCGCCAGCCGGATCTCGGCGCGCATCGTCGGCAGGAAGAGCCGCATCAGGACTTCGTCGGCCAGGACTTCGGCCGGTGTGCCGCCCATGTCACGCACGGCGTCCAGGAAGCCGCTCGGCGACATCTCGTGCATGTACGGGTCGCGTTGGGGGCGGTTGGGGCTGCGGGATCCGGAGACGAAGAGCCGGCGGGTGAGCTCACCGTGGACCGGTGCGGCCGAATGGGCCACTTCGTAGGCCAGTCGGGCCCCGAAGCTGTGCCCGTAGAAAGCGTGGGGCTCGCTCAGGTAGGGGGCCAGCGCCGCACAGGTGTCCGCGACCAGCGGCTCCCACTCGGTGTAGAGGCCCTCGGCCAGTCTCGGTCCTTTGCCGGGCAGCCTGACAGCGAGCAGTTCCACGTGAGCGCTCAGATCGTCCGCCCAGGCCCTGAAGAGATCGGGGCTTCCACCCGCGTAGGGGAAGCAGATCAACCGGATGCCCGGCGTCCTGGACGCCCCCTTGAGTTTCAGCACCCATCTGTCGCTGCCAGGCCGCACCATGGGGCTCAGCTCCCGCCGACCGCGCCCGTGAGTGAACCGTTGCGCCGGATCGACGCCGCGATGTCACGCAGGCTGCTTTCGGCGTACAGGTCGTCGGGCGGAAGGGCGTCCTCGCCGTAGGTCTCCTCCGCCTTGCCGATCAACCTCATCGCGGTCAGCGAGGTGCCGCCGACCTCGAAGAAGTCGCTGTCGGCGTCCGTGACCGGCAGGCCGAGGTCCTTGCAGATCCCCACCACCCAGTTCTCGATCTCGTCGTGCTTGTCGGAAGCGCTCATCGCTGCGTCGTCTCCTCTCGGGCTTGGGCGCTGTGGCCCTGGACGTGCCGGGGGTCCGGCGGCGGACACGCCTTGGGCGCGCATCCGCCGGCCGGACACGGCCTAGCGGACCGGGAAGCGGTACCCGTTGACCGTGGTCTCGACGAATCGGTTGTGCTGGAATTCATCCTTGCCGGAGACGAGCACGTTGCCGAATTTGTCGAGGCTCGCGGCACCACCGAATTCCTCGAGAGCATCGGAGTGCGGGTAGACCTTCACCGACGTGGGCAGATAGCGGCCGGCGAATCCGAGCCGCATCTGGTCGGTAAGGCCGCTGTGCGGGTGAGACGCGTGCATCAGCGTCGACCAGAAGATGATGAACTGGCCCTGCCGCATCACCTGGGATTCGGCCTTCGACTCGTCCGGGCTCCAGTCGGGGTCCTTCTGCAGCTGGCGATAGTCATAGCCGAAGAACCCTCGCCGCACACCGTCCTTCTCCTTCTTGTTGATGGAGTCGGCGTCGTACGTCATCGTCTTCGACTCATCGTAGTTCATCGTCTTGTGCGAACCCGGGATGAACTGCAGGCAGCCGTTTTCGAGCGACGCTTCGGTGAAGGCGGACCACACGGTGATGGTGCCACCGAATTCAGCGTCCTCCGGCCAGACGATCTGCGGGTGCTTGGAGCCGGCCACGTTCGAGAAGTTGTCGGCCTGGTGCCAGTCCGTACCTTCGTCACCGGGGTACTTGGGGAAGAACTCGCTCCGCCAGCACAGGACGTCCGGACCCAGCAGACTGGAGACCCGATGGACTATCTCGGGCCTGGCGATGTGCTCCGCCAGGAAGTCGACATCAAGGTGCCGGTCATAGTTGGCCAGATTCGTGATGCCGGAGACGGCCTTGTCCTGGCTGTAGACGGCCTTCTTCGTATTCAGCAGCTTTGGACGCAGAGCGTGGAGATTCTTCTCCATCTCCTCGGGCTCGTACAGATCGAATGGACCTATGAACCCATTTCGATGAAACTGCTCTATCTCCTCGTCTGTGAGCGAGAAGTCCAGATCCTGCTGTTCCATTTCGCACCTTTCGCTGAACACACGCTGAAACAGAGCCGGAAAATGCGGAGAGACAAGGCGGATCGACTCGACCTCGGATTTCCGCATCACCCGCGCCGCGCCGCCCCCGAGGGTCGCGCCGGATTGATTTCATCACACCGGACGGACCAGGCGAAAGGGGCGATGTAAATCGTCGGCTCCGGAAATGCGAGGAGCCGCTGCCGGAGGGATATCGGTGCCATGGGAACGGGCTGCCTCGGCGAGTACGACCTGACGTCCCGGGGTGCCGCGCCGCCGGCACGTTCACCTCCGGCGACAGGGCCGGTCATTCGAGTCGTACCACATGGTCACCTTCACCGTCACCCCTTCACGATCAATGCCGGCGCGTCCCGCAGTCTGGCACGAAACGGCGCCGTGTCCGAGGAGTTGGCGCCCCCCGACGAGTAAGGGAACTCCCCGACTGGTCGGCACCCGTGCGGGCTGCGAGCCTCGAGCCAACTTCGCAGAGATCGTTTGACTCGACGGGAACAGTGTGGTGTTGCATGAACGCGCTACGGGTGTGGTCGAAGGCGGACGAGGTCCGGATGTGGCTGCTCTGTCTGCCGCCCGGAGGCGGCAGTGCGCGACTGTTCAAGAACTGGCCCGCGCTGCTGCCCGAGGGCCTCGGCGTGGCCGCGCTCGAACTGCCCGGTCATGGCGGTCGGCTGGCCGAGCCACCGGCCACGAGCTTCGAGGACGCCGTCGCGGAACTCGCTGACGCCGCGACACCGCTGCTGGAGCGACCGGTGATGCTCTTCGGGCACAGCATGGGGGCGGTTCTCGCGCTCGACCTGGCCTACGAACTGCGTGCCCGACGCGGCTGGAGTCCGGTGGCCCTGGTCGCCGCCGCGAGTGAGCCGCCCGAGCGACGGAGGGTATCGGAGACCTCGTCCGACGCCTCGGACGAGGAACTGGTGACCTGGCTCCGCGGCCTCGGCGGCACGTCGGAGGAATTGCTCGCCAGCCGGGAGTTCCTCACCGAGATGCTGCCGGCGCTGCGCGCCGATCTCCATCTCGTCGCACACAGGACGCAGCGTACGCAACCGCCGCTCGACTGTCCGCTGCACGTCTACCTCGGCGAGCAGGACCCGACGGTCGACGGGCCCGCGGCGGAACGCTGCTGGGCCGCGCACACGACGCGCGAACAGCCGCCCCGTAGCTTCCCGGGTGGTCATTTCTTCGTTCAGGAATCCGTCGAGCCGGTCCTGGCCGCACTGGCCGAAGACGCGAACGCCGCGGTCGGCGGCCGGCTCATGCCATCCGGGTGAGCGATTCAGGCGCACGTGGGCGAGGCCGAACAGGAGGAACAGACATGGTCAAGGCGGATACATCCGAAGCGCACGAAGGTGTCGCGGACAGCAGCACGATGAGGGAGTCAGCCGGACGGACGAACCCACTCCCGCTGGAGGGGCTCTCGGAGGAGCGCAGGGCGCTGCTCACCCTGGAGCTCGCCCGGCGGAAGGCCGCAGCGCTCAAACCGCGGCGGCTGCCGCGCGAGGGCGCCGAGCCGCGCTTCCCGCTCTCTTACGCACAGGAGCGGCTCTGGTTCCTCGCGCAGGCGGACCCGGAATCCACCGCCTATGTGATGTCCGGAGCGCTGCGCCTTCGCGGCGCACTGGACCGACGGGCCCTCAGTGGAGCCCTGGACGAGATCGTGCGCCGGCACGAGGTGCTCCGCACCACCTTCCCCGACGAGGGCGGTCGGCCCGAGCAGCGAGTCGGCCCGCCCCGGCCGGTTCCGCTCCCCGTGCTGGACGCGGAGAACGAGGACGAGATCGCCTCCGCGCTCCGGGCCGAGACCACCACGCCCTTCGACCTGACGTCCGACCTCATGGTGCGCGCTCGCCTGTTGCGTCTGTCCGACGAGCACCATGTGCTCCTGCTCGGGCTCCACCACATCGCCGCCGACGGTTGGTCGCTCGGCGTACTGCTGCATGAGCTCGGCGCGCTCTACGACGCCTTCCGGCGCGGGGCGCCCTCGCCGCTGCCGGAACTCGAGACGCAGTACGCCGACTATGCCGTCTGGCAGCGGGACTGGCTCGCCACCGGCCCGCTGGACGCCCAGCTCGACTACTGGCGGGAGCGGCTCGACGGAGCCCCCGTGCTGGAGCTGCCCGCGGACATCGCGCCCACGGCGGCGCGCACCTGGCGCGGCGCGTCGGAGCCGTTCGTCTTCCCGTCGGAGCTGTGGAAAGGGGTAGCCGCCTTCGCCGAGGAGCACAGGACGACCCCGTACATGGTCCTGGTGGCGGCGTTCGCGGTCGTGCTCGCACGGTGGAGCGGCGAGCGGGACGTCGTGATCGGTTCACCGCTGGCCGGGCGGTCCCACCCCGAACTGGAGCCGCTGGCCGGCTTCTTCGTCAACACCCTGCCGCTGCGGGTGGACGTGCCGGCCACAGCGCCGTTCGCGGCGCTGCTCGCCGAGGTCAAGCAGACCTGCACCGAGGCCTACGCCCATCAGGACGTCCCCTTCGGCAAGCTCGTCCAGGCGCTGCGGCCGGACCGCTCGCTCGGCCCGGTGCCGCTGGTGCAGGTGATGCTCGCACTGCGCGATGTGCCGGGGCAGGAGCCCGCATTGGCCGGGCTGGACGTCGAGGAGCTGGACCTGGCGACGAACCAGGACGCCAGCAAGTTCGACCTCGTCCTCGATCTGGTCCCGGAGCCCGACGGCCGGCTGCGCAGCCGGGTCGAGTTCAGCACCGACCTCTTCGAAGCGGCCACCGCGGGGAGGATCGCCGACGCGTTCGTCCGGGTGCTCGAGGCCGCGCTGGCCGACCCGGGCCAGCTCGTCGACCGGCTGCCACTGCTGTCGGCGGACGAGCGGGAACATCTCGTCGGCGAACTGTCCGGGGACGGTGACGCGAGCGCCTCCGACGCCGCCGGCCGCCTGCACTCCCTCATCGAGGAGCAGGCGAAGGCCCGGCCGGACGCACCGGCCGTCGAGTGCGGCGGCACCGTGCTCACCTACCGTGAGCTGAACGAGCGCGCCGACCGGCTCGCGCACCGGCTGCGCTCACTGGGTGCGGGACCGGAGCAACTCGTCGGTGTCTGCCTTCCCCGCTCGGCCGACATGGTGGTGGCGCTGCTCGGCATACTCAAAGCGGGCGCCGCGTACATGCCGCTCGACCCCGGGTATCCGCAGGGCCGGATCGAGCTGATGGTCCGCGACTCGGGCGTCTCGCTCGTCGTCACCGACCGCGGTGTGGCCGCCACCGGTCGGCTGAACGTGGGAGACGGGGACGGTGCCGACCTCGCCCCCACGCTCGTGCTCGTGGACGACATCGACGTCGAGCGGCCGACGGAGCCACTGCCCGAGCTGGCGCACCCGCGCACCATGGCCTACGTCATCTACACCTCGGGCTCCACCGGCCTGCCGAAGGGCTCGGCCAACGAGCACGGCGGCGTGGTGAACACGCTCAGCGGGCTGAACCGGACCCTCGGCCTCGGGCCGGCGGACCGGATGCTGGCGGTATCCAGTCTCAACTACGACATGTCCGTCTATGAGATCCTCGGCAGCCTGCTCGCGGGCGCGTGCGTGGTCGTCCCGCCCGGTGATCTCGAGGTCACCGATCCGGTACAGCTGCGCCGGCTTCTCGTCGACACCCGGGTCACCACCTGGAGTTCGGCGCCCGCACTGCTCGAACTGCTGGTCAACCACGCTCACGGCGGCCCCGGCCTCGACGGCGCCGCGCTGCGCATGGCCGTCCTCGGTGGCGACCGGGTGCCGCCGGGGCTCGCCGAGCGACTCGGCGAGCTGCTGCCGGATCTGCGGCTCTACAACCTCGCCGGCATGACCGAGGTCTCGTACTGCTCGACCTACCACCTCGTGCGGCGGCCCGAACCGATCCCCGGCAGCATCCCGTGGGGCCGCCCGCTGCCCAACCAGCGCCTGTACGTCCTCGACGCGCACGGTGAACCGGTCCCCGTCGGCGTGCGCGGTGAGCTCTTCATCGGCGGCGCGGGCGTGCGGCGTGGTTACTGGCGGCGGCCGGGCCTGTCGGCGCAGCGGTTCACGCCCGACCCGTTCGGCGGCGACCCTTCCGGGCGGCTCTACCGCACCGGCGACGCCGCGCGCTGGCGTTCCTCGGGCGAGCTGGAGTTCCTGGGCCGGCTCGACCAGCAGGTCAAGCTGCGCGGCTTGCGGATCGAGCCGGGTGAGATCGAGGCCGCGCTGACCTCCCATCAGGACGTCAAGCGCAGCATCGTCCTCTCGCGCGGCGCGGGCACCGACCAGCGCCTGGTGGCCTACCTCACCACCCAGGGCCAATTGCCGCCGAGCGTCGGTGAGCTGCGGCGGTACCTGCTCGACCGGCTGCCCGACCACATGGTGCCCTCGGCGTTCGTTCTCATGGAGGAATTCCCTCTGCAGCCGAGCGGCAAGCTCGATCGGGCCGCGCTGCCCGACCCCGCCGCGAACCGGCCCGAGCTGTCCGGTGCCTACGTCGAGCCCACCACGTCACTGGAGTGGGTGCTCGCCGGGATCTGGGCCGAGGTGCTGGAGTTGGACCGTGTGGGGGTGGCCGACGACTTCTTCGACCTCGGCGGTCACTCGTTGCTCGTGACGCAGGCGGTCTCCCGGATTCGTGACCTCTTC
Source organism: Streptomyces sp. NPDC023527 (assembly GCF_055560115.1). Classification (NCBI taxonomy): domain Bacteria; kingdom Bacillati; phylum Actinomycetota; class Actinomycetes; order Kitasatosporales; family Streptomycetaceae; genus Streptomyces; species Streptomyces sp. NPDC023527. The sequence continues at coordinate 162,898 of NZ_JBVHJJ010000009.1, read as the reverse complement.
CGGGTGGATTTCTCGATCCGTGGCTTCCTGGCCTCGGGCACGGTGTCCGCGCTGGCCGGCCGGCTCCGCTCGGCCGCGGCCGAAGCGGGGGTGGACGCCGACCGCATGGCGGAGCTGATCCTCCAGGTGAGCGCCATGGATGCGGAGCAGGTGTCCAGGAGGCTTGCCGAATGAGCCCGTCCTACGCCGCCGTGCTCCGCTCGACGTAGACGGCGTTCGGGTCGCGGCCGTCGACGCCGGGCACCGGGCGTGCTGTGCGCGCGGTGCCCGGTGCGCGACGCTCGGGACCCGGCTGCCACCGGCGGTACGACCGTCATGCTCGTCGCGGTGCGAGGCACCGGAGGCCGGTGTCGGGGATGTGCGCCCCGGACGGCGGAGCCGGGATCCCTCACTACCTGCCGCCTGAGGCCGACGCCGGCCCTCCGGACCCCGCCCCGCGCGACACGGTCGACGCGACCGTCATCCGCCCGCCGGGGAAGGCCACCGTCGAGGCCGTGCGCTTCGCGCCGACCGCTTCAACGCCCCTCTTGCTCCGCCACCGCTGACCGACCTTCGTTCGAGGAGTTCACATGGACCCCACCTTCATCGAGACCCTCCGCCGGCGGGCCGAGACCACTCCTCATCGCCTGGCACTGGAGTTCGAGGTCTCGGAGACAGAGATCCGCGCGCTGGACTACGCCGATCTCGACCGGGGCGCCAGGGCGGTCGCCGCGCTGATCCAGAAGCGCGCCGACCGGGGCGACCGGGTCCTGCTCCTCCACCAGCCCGGCCCCGACTACGTGACGGCGTTCTTCGGCTGCCTGTACTCCGGGACGGTCGCCGTCCCGGTCTATCCGCCGCTCGGCGCGCACGGCCTCGAGCGGGTGCGGGCCATCGCCGCCGACTCCGGTGCCGTGCTGGCCCTGGTCGACACCGCCACGCTCGCCGCGATCGACGACCGCGGCAACCGGCTCGACCTGGGCTCCTCTCTGGAGTGGGCGACCACCGACGACGCGACCACGGCACCGGAGGACTGGCAGGAGCCGGAACTGTCCCCGGACGACCTGGCGTTCCTCCAGTACACATCGGGCTCCACCGGGACGCCGAAGGGCGTCATGCTCAGCCACGCCAACCTCGTGCACAACTCGGCGACGATCGGGCGGGCACTGGGCCTGGACGAGAACAGCCGCGGCGTCAGCTGGCTGCCGCCCTACCACGACATGGGACTCATCGGCGGCATCCTGCAGCCGGTGCACACGGGCTTCCCCTGCACGCTTCTCCCGCCGCTGACCTTTCTCCACCAGCCGATGCGCTGGCTGCGAGCGCTCAGCCGCACGCGGGCGACCATCACCGCCGCCCCCGACTTCGCCTACGCCGAGGTGCTGCGCCGCTCCAAGCCCGGGGAGCGCGACGAGCTCGACCTGTCGGCTCTGCGGCACGCGCTCGTCGGCGCGGAGCCGGTGCGCCGTGCCACGATGGACGCGTTCGCCGAGGCCTTCCGCACGGCGGGCTTCCGCCGCTCGGCGTTCTACCCCTGCTACGGCCTCGCCGAGACCACCCTGTTCGTCACCGGCAGGGTCGACCCGGCGGCCGAGCCCGCTGTCCTGCGCGTGCGGCGGCCCGACCTGGACGCGGGCCGGGCGGTCATGACCGCACCCGGCGAGTCCGCCGCCGAGCTGACCGCCTGCGGCTGGGCGCACCACGAGGACCTCGTGCTGATCGTCGATCCCGCCACCGGCGAGCCGCTGCCCCCGGGCGCCGTCGGCGAGGTCTGGGTCAGCGGCCCGACCGTCGCCCACGGCTACTGGAACCGGCCCGAGCAGACCGCCACCGCCTTCAAGGCCGTGGCACAGGGCCACCCGGGACGCGCCTTCCTGCGCACCGGGGACCTGGGCTTCCGACACGAAGCGGAACTGTACGTGACCGGCCGGATCAAGGACCTGATCATCGTCCGTGGCCGTAACCTCTACCCGCCGGACCTCGAGATGACGGCCGAGCGGGCCCACCCGCTCCTGAGCCCGGGCCGGAGCGCGGCGTTCGCGGTCGACGACGGGGCGTCGGAGCGGGTGGTGCTCGTGCACGAGGTGGTCCGGAAGTTCCGGGAAGAGGACGGGCCCTTCGTCATCGCGGCCGTGCGCGAGGCCGTGGCGGCCGAACACGGGCTCGCGCTCGCGGACGTCGTCCTCGTCCGGGTCGGCAAGATCCCGCGCACCAGCAGCGGCAAGGTCCGGCGCGCGGAGTGCCGCGCGCGCTGGCTCGCCGGAGCACTCGAGCCGGTGGCCAGGGCCGAGCGGGCCGACCCGGCGACGGCGATCCCGGCCGAGCTGGCCGAGCTCGTCGCGGCCGCGCTGGACACCGACCCCACCGCACTCGTCGCGGACGCACCGCTGGTCGGCCAGGGGCTCGACTCGCTGCGCGCCGTCCGGCTCAAGGCGGCGCTCTCCGACGCGCGCGGCGTGGACGTCCCGCTCACCCGGTTCCTGGACGGCCTCACACCGCTGGACCTCGCCGCCTTCCCGGCGCGCGAACCCGCGCGGCCGACCGGCGCCGCACTCCCGGGGCCGCCCGTCGTCAGCCCTGAGCAGGAGCGGATGTGGCTGCTCGACCAGATGGGCGCGGGCGATGCCTATCACGTCGCCGGCGGGCTTCATCTGCGCGGCCCGCTCGACCGGGCGCTGCTGGAGCGGTGCCTCATCGGGCTCTTCGACGAGGTCCCGCTCCTGCGCTCGGTGTTCCTGCGAGGACCGGACGACACGCTGGGCCTGTCCGTCCTGCCCACCGCCGACGTGTTCCGGCTGCCGTTCCGCGACCTGTCGGCGCCCGGCGAGAACCGCGTGGAAGAAGAGCTGCGCGCGCTGGCCGCCGAACCGTTCGATCTCGACTCCGGCCCGCTCGTACGCCTGCTCCTGCTGCGGCGCGGCCCCCGGGAATGGGTGCTCGGCGTCGCCGCGCACCACGCCGTGCTCGACGGCTGGTCGATGGGCCTGCTGCTGCGGCGGCTCGGCGACGCCTACCGCGAGGGCGGCACGGTGGAGCCCGTACCGTCGGCGATTCCGCCCCGCGCACCGTGGACCGAGGAGGCCCTCGCCTCATGGCGCGAACGGCTCGACGGGGCACAAGCGCTGGAGCTCCCCACCGATCGCCCTGTTCCCGCCGCGCCGACCTGGCACGGCGCTTCCCTGCCCGTACGGATCCCCGCGGATCTGGTCGGAAGGCTGCAGACGGTCGCCACGGACCGGGGAGCCACCCCCTTCATGGTTCTGCTGGCGGCCTTCGGCGTGCTCCTCGGCCGGTGGAGCGGCCAGGACGACCTGGTGGTCGGCACCGTGGCGGCGGGTCGGGACCAGCCCGGCACCGACACCGCCATCGGCATGCTCGCCGACACCCTGCCGCTGCGCGTACGGACCCGGTCGGCCGGCTTCGGCGCCGTCGTCGACGATGTGCGGGCCCAGTGTCTCGCGGCCTACGACCACGAGCGGCCACCGTTCGAGGAGATCGTCCGTGCGACCACCGAACGGCCCGCCGACGGTCGCGCTCCGCTGGTACGCGCTCTTCTCGCGCTCCAGAACCTTCCGACCGACCCCTGGGAGGCCAGGGACGTACGCGCCGAGCCCTTCGAACTGCCGGCACCCGGCGCACAGTTCGAACTGTCCGTGCACCTTGGTCCGCAACCCGACGGCTCGCTGACAGGCCACGCCGTCTACGCGGCCGACCTGTACGAGGAGCAGACCGTCGCCGCCCTGCTGGCCGGGCTGCCCGCCCTGCTCGACGCAGCGCTCACCGAGCCGGCCACCGCTGTCGCCGACCTGCCGACGCTGGCCCCCGCCGAGGCGGAACGCATCGCGCGAACCGTCGCGGACGGAGGCCCGGCGGCGGTCGGCGACGCGCTTGTCCACCGACTCGTCGAGCGCGTCGCACGGTCGGCCCCCGAGGCAACGGCTGTGGCATGGGACGGCGGTTCCCTCACCTATGGCGTCTTCGACGCGCGGGCCCAGGGGCTGGCGGCCCGGCTGCGCGCACTCGGCGTGACTCCGGACCAGCCAGTGGCCATATGCCTGCCGCGCTCGCCCGAGCTGGTCATCGCGGTGTACGCCGTACTCCTCGCCGGAGGCGCCTATCTGCCCCTCGACACCGCTCACCCGCCGGCCCGCCTCACGCGACAGATCGGCGACGCGCGCGCCCGGATACTCATCGGATCCGCACCAGGGCTGACCCCTCCCGAAGGCACCGTGCTGGTCGATCCCGAGGAGAGTGGCCCCGGCCCGTTCACGCACGCGGAAGTGCTGCCCGGCCACCTCGCCAACGTCCTGTTCACCTCGGGCTCGACGGGCGAGCCCAAGGCCGTGATGACGGCCCACGCCGCCCTGGCGAACCAGCTCGTGTGGTTCCAGCGCACCTACGGACTGGCAGCCGGGGAGGTGGTGCTGCTCAAGACCCCGGTGAGCTTCGACGTAGCCGGCCTGGAGCTGCTGGCGCCGCTGATAGCCGGGGCCACGGTGGTCCTCGCCCGGCCGGAAGGACACCGTGACCCCTATTACCTCGCCCAGCTGATCGCCCAGCACGCCGTCACCACCTGCCACTTCGTACCGTCGATGCTCCAGACCTTCCTGGAGGAGCCGGACGCCGCGCACGCCGCACGGACGCTGCGCCAGGTCATATGCATCGGCGAGGAGCTGCCCCCGGCGCTGGCCGAGCGCTTCGCCGAGGTGCTGCCCGGTGTGGAGCTGCACAATCTGTACGGGCCGACGGAGGCGGCGATCGACGTCACGGCCCAGCACGTCGGTTCCGCGGAGGCACGCCTGATCCGCGTCCCCATCGGCCGCGCGATCGCGGGCACCCGGCTCTACGTGCTCGACTCGTCCGGCGGGATCGCCCCGCCACTGGCCCCGGGCGAGCTCTACATCGGTGGGATCGCGCCGGCGCGCGGCTATCTCGGCCGCCCCGGCCTGACCGCCGAGCGGTTCGTGCCCGACCCCTACCACTCCGGCGCACGCCTGTACCGGACCGGTGACCGCGCGCGGATGCACCCCGACGGGACATTCGAGTACCTGGGACGGCTCGACCGTCAGCTCAAGATCCGCGGCCAGCGGGTGGAGCCCGGTGAGATCGAGGTGGTGCTGAACCGGCATCCGCTCGTGCGCGCCTCGGCCGTGGAGGCACGGCCCGACAGCTCGGGCCGGCCGCGGCTGCTGGCCTGGGTCGTGCCCGCGGGGGCGGAGTCCCCCTCCCTCGACATGCTGCGCGACCATCTCGAACAGGCGCTGCCGGCGGGCCTGGTCCCGGACGCGGTGACCGTCATGTCGGAATTCCCGGTGAGTCCGCACGGCAAGCTCGACCGCGCGGCGCTGCCGGATCCGACCCCGCGGGCGGCCGCGCCCGAGGAGACGATCTCGCCGCGCAACCCCGTGGAGCGCAAGATGGCCGGGATCTGGAGCGAGGTGCTGGGGGTACCGGAGCCGTCCGTCACCGCCGACTTCTTCGAGCTCGGTGGTCACTCGCTCATGGCCACCCGGGTCGCGATGCGTGCGCGTTACGCGTTCGGAGTCACGCTGTCCGCCGGTGAGCTGCTCAGCGGCTCACTGACCATCGAGCGGATGGCGGCCCTGGTGCAGAGCAGGCAGCTCACCGAGGCGGGCGACGGCGAGGTGGACGACGTGCTCGGGTGGCTGTCCGGGCTCTCGGACGAGGAGGTCACCGCGCTGCTCGCCAAGGAGCCGGGCGGTGAGGGCAGGCCGTGAGGGGCACGCACTACGCGGCTCCCTGAACCGCACCGCGTGACCGACGCACCGGAAAGCAGAAGCCCTGCCGGGATCCACCGGCAGGGCTTCTTCGTCACCACCCACGCTCATACTCAGCGGCACGCGGGTGCTCGTCTCGAGTGCGACGCGACACCCCCTGTGCGCGACACCCCCCGTCGGGGCGGGCGCCGCGCGTCACCGTCTCCGGTCAGGCGCTCAGATCCGCGAGGAAGGCGTCCATCAGGTCGTCCGGGGCATCCATGAACCGGTAGTGCGGTCCTTCCAGGACCCGGAAGGTGGTCTCGCCGCAGTCCGCCCAGGAGTCCATCAGCCGGTGGTCGACCTCCACGTCCTGGTCCCATCCCAGTGCGGTGATCGGGCAGGGCAGGCGGACGGGTGCGTCCGGGTGGTAGCGCTTGTTGGTCTCCACATCCGCCCGCAGCACCTCCAGACTCAGATCGACCAGGTCAGGACGCGGTTTGCCGCCCAGCTGCACGATCAGTGTGTGGACCTCGTCGGCCAGTTCGGCGTCGGACATCTCCAGGAAACGGCCGTGCGGACCACGGTGCGGAGCGACCTGCGAGGAGACGAACAGCCGGTCCGGGGTGGGGTACCCGCGCTCCGACAGTCGGACCGCGGTCTCGTAGCCGGGCAGCGCGGAGCCGCAGTGGCCGAAGAGCCCGAACGGGCGGTCCAGGTACGGGTGCAGCACCTCGACGAGATCATCGGCCAGGGCCTCGTACGTCTTGTACGGCTCCTCGCGGAAGCGGTTCTCCCGGCCGGGGAGCTGGACCGGGACGATCTCCATGTCACCCAGGAACCGCGGCCACTTGCGGTACATGCTCGCCCCGCACCCGGAGTAGGGCAGGCAGAAAAGGCGCGAGGCGCTTTCCGGTGACGGCTCGCGCAGGAACCACTTCGAGGCGCTCACTTGACCAGCTCCGAGCGCGTACGGGCCGCTCCCGCGCGGACCTTCGCGACCAGCGGCATGTGTTTGATGCCGGCGACGAAGTTGGAGTGCAGGTGCTCCACCTCGCCCGCGAGCTCGAAGTCGTCGAAGCTCTCGAAGAGCTCGGTGAACAGGATCTTCATGCTCATCCGGGCCACGGTATGGCCTACGCAGTAGTGCGGACCGCTGCCGAAGGCCAAGTGACGGTTGGGCTTCCGACGGATGTCGAAGGTGAAGGGGTTCTCGAAGACCTCCTCGTCACGGTTGGCCGAGCCCAACCAGACCACGACGGCATCGCCCGCCCGGATCTTCTTGCCGCGCAGCTCGATGTCCTGCAGGGCATAACGCATGAAGTGGTTGGTCGGCGAGGCCCAGCGCAGCGCCTCGTCCACCCCGGTGTTCAGCAACTTGGGGTCCGTGCGCCATTCGTGCAGCACCGAGGTGCCGGCGATCTCGGCCATCGCACCGGTCGGGACGAACGGAGTGGTGACGTTGGCGCCGAGGATCAGGCTGTAGCAGTTCGAGAGGACCGCACCGGTCTCCAGGCTCCGGCCGTCGATCTCCATGCCCAGCAGCAAGCTGATGAGGTCGTCGCCCAGGTTGTTGCGCCGCTCCCGCAGAATGTCGTGGAAGTAGGCGAACAGCTCCCGGTGGGCCGACTGGAGCGTCTCTTCGGCACCGTTGGGGCCCGCGAACTCGGGGTCGTCCGGGGCGACCGACATCGTCGTCAGCTGGGTCAGCCGGGTCCAGTCCTCACGTGGCAGGCCCATCATGGTGCCGGCGGTGGCCATCGGCAGCGTCATCATCGCCTCGGCGAAATCGAACCGCTCCCCGCTCAGGGCGGGCTCCAGGAGCCGGTGGACCTCGTTGGTGACCGCGTCCCGGTACTTCTCCACCTGCTTGTTCGTCAGGGCTCGCTGCATGGGGACCCGCATCCGGGTGTGCCGGGGCGGGTCGGTGGCGGCCATCTGCCGACCGCGCGCCGGGTCGTCCTTGCCCAGCAGGAAGAGCATGGTGCCGCGCTGGGAGGTGAACAGCGTGTGGTCGCGCAATACGAGGTCGGCATCGTCGAACTTGGTCACCGACCAGAACCCCAGCGTGTCGTCGACCTGCTGCCAGCGCACGGGGTCGCGCCGGCGCATGGCGGTCCAGACGGAGTGCGGGTCGCCCTGCCCGTACAGGACGGAGTCGGTCAGATCGACGGAATCGAGGTCGATCTGCTCCGGGTCCACTGGCTGGCTGAGCTTCATTTCGGATGGTCTCCCTGTCTCAACGGCAATTCAGGCGGTCGTCTGGCTGTCGAGCTCTGCGGCCAGCTCGGCGACGGTGGGACGCAGGTAGAGCGTGCGTGCGGACAGCTCCACGTCGAAGCGGTCCTGGAGGCGCCCCAGCAGGTCGGCCGCGATGAGCGAGTGGCCGCCCAGTTCGAAGAAGTCGTCGTCCATGCCCACCGGTTCGACGCCCAGCAGGTCGGCCCACTCCTCGGTCACGGCACTCTCCGTGGCCGTACGCGGGGCCACGTACTCGGTGACGAGCGTCCGGGCGGCCCGGCGGGCGGTGGGCAGGGCGGCCCGGTCCACCTTGCCGTTGCGGTTCAAAGGCAGCTCGGGCAGCGTGAGGATCGCCCACGGGACCATGTAGCCGGGCAGCTCGCCGCGCAGCCACTCCCGCAGCCGCTGTCCCAGCGCCGGGCTGTCGTCCTCGGGCCGCTCGGCGGTGATGTAGGCGAGCAGCCGCTTGCCGACGGCGCCGTCGCTCTGGGCCACGACGACGGACTGGCGCACGTCCTCGTGCCGGTCGAGCACGGCCTCGATCTCGCCCGGCTCCACGCGGTAGCCCTGCACCTTGATCTGCCGGTCGGCCCGGCCCAGGAACTCCAGAGTGCCGTCGGGCCCGCGGGACACGAGGTCACCGGTGCGGTACAGGCGCGCACCGGGGTCGGGTGCGAACGGGTCGGGCACGAAGCGCTCCGCGGTGGCGGCCGGCCGGCCCGCGTACCCATGGGCCAGCCCCTCGCCACCCGCGTACAGCTCGCCGGGCACCCCGACCGGCACCGGCCGCAGCTCCGGGTCCAGCACCAGGGCCCGGGTGCCGCTGATGGGCCGCCCCAGCGGGACGGAGTTCCCGGCCGGGGGCTCGGCGGAGGTCCAGCAGGTGGTGAAGGTGGTGTTCTCCGTGGGCCCGTAGCCGTTGGTGAACACCAGCCCCGGGTGCGCGGTCAGCAGACGCCTCACGTGCGTCGCGGAGAGCACATCGCCGCCGGCCACCACATGCCGCAGACCCGCGAACGCGTCCAGGTGCTGGTTGACCATTTGGTGGAAGAGACCCGCGGTCATCCAGGCGACGGTCACCTTCTCGTCCACGAGTGTGGCGGCGAGCCGCTCGGTGGAGAGCGGACCCGGCGGGTGGACGACCAGGCGCCCCCCGTTGACCAGCGGCGCCCACAGCTCGAGGGTCGAGGCGTCGAAGGCCACCGGAGCGAGCTGGAGGAAGACGTCGCGCGGGCCGAACTCGGCCCAGTCGGGCTCGACGACAAGCCGGGAGACGGCGGCGTGCGGAACGCGGACGCCCTTGGGGGCCCCGGTCGATCCGGAGGTGAAGCTGACGTACGCCACCGCGGTGGGCGCCACCTCGACGCCGATCGTCGCCACCGGGTCCTCCTGCGCTGCCGCGGCCGCGGTCAGCGGCAGCACGGTGATGCCCGCCGGCACCGAGGCGGCGTACTTGTCCTGTGCCAGCACTTGGCCGGCACCGGCGTCGGCCAGCAGTTGGCGCAGCCGCTGGGCCGGGAGGTCCGGCTCGAACGCGGCGTAGGCGGCCCCGCACTTGAGGATGGCCAGCAGCGCGACGACGAGTTCGGGCGACCGCTCGGCGAGGACGCCGACGACCCGGTCGGGACCCGCGCCCTCCTTTCGCAGGCGTAGGGCGAGCCGGTCGGCGCGCGAGGTGAGCCCGCGATAGGTCAGCTCCGCTCCGGCGCAGCTGACGGCGACCGCTTCCGGAGTACGTTCCGCCTGCTCCTGGATCATCACGTGCAGCGGCCGGGCGGGCACCGGAGCGCGGCCCGTACCGGCCTGGGCGACCGCCAGGGCCAGGTCGTCGGCGGTGACCAGCGGAAGAACCGACAGCGGCACGCCGGCGTCGGCGGACGCGGCCCGGTGCGCGGTGTGCAGCAGCCCGGTGAACCGCTCGGCGTCCTCCTCGGTGTACCGCCCGAGGCCGGCGGTCGCCCGCCACCGGGCGGGACCCGCCTCGACGGTCAGCGCGGGAGCCGTCCCCTCGGGCTCGGTGTCCCATACGAACCGGACATCGGCCACCGCCGACGGGTCCGCCTCCGCATCGTCCTCGTCCAGCGCCGCCAGGGCCGCGACCGCCTCGGCGGTCAGAGCGGCCGGCGTCGGGTCCTGGGACAGGTCGAACGACAGCACGCCTTCGGTGTCGGCGTCCTGGTAGGCGACGCGTACGGTCTCCTGAAGCGTGCACCGGTGCAGCACCGCGACCACACAGGCCACGGCGGCCGCGGGCTCCTGGGCGAACGCTTCGCCCAGCGGGCCACTCGCCCCGCGCTCCTGCGATTCGGTCATTGATGTCACGAGTTCTCCTTGGAGGGGGCGGACGCGGCCGGGGCCGCGCCACGGCGACGGCGCAGAGCGGACCGGTCGGCGCGCTGAATGGGGGCCACGGCCTCGCTGGGCTTGGCCAGTTGCTCGTCCACGTACGCGGCGACGGCCGCGATGGTCGGCGACTCGAAGAGCAGGCCGAGCGGTACGTCGACCTTGTACTCCTGGCGCACGGTGTCCATGACCTCGGAGCCGAGCAGCGAGTGCCCGCCGAGTGCGAAGAAGTCGTCGTGGACGCCGACCCGGTCCACACCGAGGGCCGCCGACCAGATGACAGTGAGCTGGCTCTCGGTCTCGGTGGCCGGCTCCCGGTGCGCCTCGGCCGCGGCGGCCGCGAGGTCGGGGCCCGGGAGGGCCGCGGGGTCGGCGACGCCCGAGCGGCCGGTGGGGAAGCCGGGGACCACCATGAGGTGCTCGGGTACCGCGTGGGCGGGCAGCCGCTGCAGCAGGTGCTGGCGCATCCTGGTCACCGCGGCGCGTTCTCGGGTGAGAGTCAGCGGGTCATTGTGCAAAGCGCCGTGCGGGGCCGTCGCGGTGCCACCCGCCACGGGGCTGCCGAAACCCTCCGGCAGGAGGTCGGCGGTGCTCGCCTGCCCGGTGCCGGTGGCCTGCGCGCGGGTGAGCAGCACATCGACGGTGCCGTCGGCCGCGTTGGCGGCGCACTGCACCAGGGCGGTGTAGCCGGCCTTCTCGGCCAGTGCCGCGAACAGGTGAGGATCCACCGGCCCGCCGGGCTCCGCGCGGCGCGGCGTGAGCGCCGCCGCGGTCTCGGAGACGGTGGTGGTGCGTCCCGCCATCAGGTCCGAGCAGGCGCGCAGCCGCGTGTGAACACGGCTGTCCGGCACGGCGGCGAGCCGCATCCGCCGGGGGGCCCGCTCGCGCAGGAGCTCGCTCACGCCGTCAGTGGTCAGACCCTCCGTCCGCCAGTCGAGGGTGAGGTCCGCGATGCCGGGGCGCGCCGGCTCGCCGGCCCGCAGTACCACGTCGTAGCGGTACGCCCCCAGTTCGTTGCGGTGGCGTCCGAGCCTGGGGAGCAGATACACCTCACCGATGCCGGGCAGCCGCTCGGCCAGTTCCGTGAAGTACCGGGGCTCCAGCGCCAGTTCCTCTTCCTGGCCGACTCGGGCGGCCACCGCCCGGCTCAGCCGACCGGCGGGATCCGTGGCCTGGAGGAGGTCCAGCTGTCCGGGCAGATGCAGGGCGCCCAGCAGCGGGAGGCTGCGTACGGAGCCGAGGTAGATGTGGCCGCCGGGGCGCAGCATCCGCAAGGCTCCGTCCAGGACCCGCTCCAGATACCGCGCGTTGGGGAAGTACTGGATCACCGAGTTGAGCACGACGGTGTCGAAGCCGCCCTCGGCCAGTCCGTCGTAGTCGTCGGCGGCCCGCTCCAGGAGCTCGACGTCGTCGACCTTGCTCGCCAGCCAGTCGCGATGGTCGCGGATGTGGCGCAGCGCGTGGGCCGAGAGGTCCGTACCCGTGTACGAGGCACAGCGTGGCGCCAGCCGGAACAGCAGTCCACCGGTCTTGCAGCCGATCTCGAGAACGTGGGCCGGCTCGAGCGCGAGGACCTGCCGGAAGGTGGTGTCCGCCCATTCGCGCATTTCGGCGGCGGTGAGGTACTCGCCGGTCTGCGGGCTGTTCCAGCCGCCCGCGTTGAGCGTCGGATCGTCCTCGGCGGCGCGCGTGGAGTAGATCTCCGCGAACCTCGCGCGGTCCGTGGTGCCGCTGTCGGGGTCGCCTTCCGGGCCCAGGGACACATGGGCGATCAGGCTGGGGTCCCCGTCGCCCGGGCGTGCGCCGAGCATGGCCCGCTCGATACCGGACACGCCGTGCAGCGCCGCCTCGACCTCGCTCGGCTCGACGCGGTGGGTCCGTACGCGGATGTCCTCGCCGAGCGGGTCCAGGGTGCCGTCGGGAAGGCGGCGGACGCGCTGGTGGGTGCGCAGCAGGCGGGCGGCGTCTTCGCGCAGCGGGTCGTCGGCCAGCAGCGAGCGGTTCTCGTGCGGCCTGCCGAGGTACCCCTCGGGCAAGGGGACGTCCCCGAGCCAGAGTTCGCCCGGCACGCCGATCGGTACCGGCTGGCCCGCCTCGTCCAGGATGCGCAGCGTGGCGCCGGGCTCGGGCGGGCCGGCCGCCGAGGTGAGGGCCTCGGAGCGGCACTCGGTACCGACCGGCTGGGCGATGATGTCCAGCGCCGCGTGGGCGGGGCCGTACTGGAGGTGGACACGGCAACCGGGGGCGGCCTCGCGCAACCGGGCGGTGAGGGCGGGCCAAGGACGCTCGCCGTGCAGGACGACCTGGCGCACGGTGGCGGGAACCTCGTCGGCGTCGAGCAGCGCCGCGAGTTCCGAGGGGGTGCACCGCAGGACGGTGACCGCTTCGAAGGACAGGGTCCCGGCCGGCGCGGCGGGTTCGTCACCGTCGGCGATCGCCACGCGCGCTCCGGCCGCCGGGGCCCACAGGAACTCCCATGGCGAGAGGTCGAACCCGGCCCCGGTGGACAGCACGGTGTGCTCTCCGCCGTCCGCACCCGCCGCGTCCAGATAGGTGGCGGCGGCCCAGCGGAGCCGGTGGGCGACGCCGGCATGGGTGTTGACCAGGCCGCGCGGGGTGGCGTCCGGCGTGTGGAGGTAGTTGACGAAGGCGCCCTGCTCCGGTGTCGGGGCGGCTGCCGGGCCGTCGGCGGGCCACCGCGCCAGATCCCCCGTGACATCGACCGGGCTGACCATGAAGTCCAGCCCGTCCGGCACCTCGCTGTCGAGAAGGACCAGTCCGGCGGAGCAGTCCAGCAGGACTTCGTTGATGTCGGCGATCGGATAGCGGGGGTTGAGGGGCACGGCCAGGCCGCCGGCCTTGAGCACGGCGAGCAGTGAGACGACCAGGTGGGCCGAGGGCGGCATACAGACCGCGACGGGCTGGCCCGGGGTCACGCCCAGGTCCCTCAGCCACCAGGAGAGCCGATTGGCGCGTTCGTCCAGTTCTCGGAAGGTCAGACCGCCGTTCCGGTGGCGGACAGCGGGCGCGGCCGGGCGCAGCCGGGCCTGTTCTTCGATGAGCGCCGGAACCGTGACGGGGGGATCCGTCCGCGCCGGGCACACGGCGCTGTCGTCCCTCAACAGTGCCAGCTCGCGTTCACCGAGCACCGGCAGGCCGGTGACGGGCGCGTCCGGCTCCCGGCCCGCCCCGTCGAGGACCGTGCGCAGGGAGTCCAGCATGCGTAGCACGATGTCTTCGGTGAAGACGTCGGTGGAGAAGTACACGGTGCCGCTGATGCCGCCGTCACTGTCGGGCGAGAGGTCCACCTCGAGGTCGAAGCGCGCGGTATTGGTGCTCAACGGTTCGACCGAGAACGTGAGGTCGGGCAGCTCGATGGTCGACCGCGGCTCATTGTGGAAGCCGAGCTGATGGCGGACGATGGGGACCCTGGCGAGCGTGTCACGCTCGGGGACGACGACCTCGACGATCCGCTCGAAGGGTACGTCCTGGTGGTCGTAGGCGCCCAGGCACACGTCCCGGGCCTGCCGGACCAGGTCGCGGTAGGTCGGTGCCCCGGAGGTGTCCATGCGCATGGCCAGCTCGTTGACGAAGCAGCCCACGAGGTGTTCCAGCTCGGCGTGCCTGCGCCCGGCCACGGCACAGCCGATGACGATGTCGTCCTGGCCGCTCCAGCGCGAGAGCACCACCGACTGGGCCGCGATCAGCGCCATGTACGGAGTGGCGCGCTCGGCCTCGGCCAGGTCGGTGATCCGGCGGACGATCTCCGGGGCGATCCGGTACTGGAGCGTGCCGCCCTTCCAGGACAGTTCGGCCGGCCGGGGCAGGCCGGTGGCGATGTCCACGAGGCGGGTCTCGGCGAGTCGCCCGCGCCAGTAGTCGAGCTGGCGCCGCACTGCCGGCTCGTCCATCCGGTCACGCTGCCAGGCGGCGAAGTCGCCGTACTGGAGCGGGAGTTCGGGAAGCTGCGGGGCGACACCGCGCAGATGTGCGCTGTACCGCTCCCCCAGCTCGCCGATCAGGACGTTGAGCGACCAGCCGTCGGTGGCGATGTGGTGCTGGCAGATCAGCAGCAGGTGCTCATCCGGGGCCAGCCGCAGCAGGACCGGCCGCAGCATCAGGTCGCGTTCGAGGTCGAAGGGCCGGTCGGTCTCGGCCTGACAGCGACGCCGCGCCTCCGACTCCCGTGCTTCGGCGGGCAGGTCCGTCAGGTCGACCAGGGGGAACTCGATGCCGGCGAAGGGGCGGACGGTCTGTACGGGCACGCCGTCGACCTGCCCGTAGGTGGTGCGCAGCACCTCGTGCCGGTCGACGATCTCACCGAGACAGCGGTGCAGCAGATCCACGTCGAGCCGGCCGCGCAGCCGGGCGGCTCCCGAGACGTTGTAGAGGGTCGCCTCGGGCTGCAGCTGGTCGAAGAACCAGATGCGCTGCTGGGCGGGGGACAGCGGCATGGCATCGCGGTCGCCGCCGTACGGGGTGATGCGGCTGTTCGCGGCAGCCGGGGCCTGGAGGTCCACCAGACGATTGAGCAGTTCCCTCTGTTCGGCTGTCAGCGTTGCCGGTCGCATGGGCGCCTCACTGTTCGGTGACGGGACGGTGGAGATGGCTGGTTCGATGGCCGTGACGGCCTTGGGCGCGCTCGCGGGAGGGGACGTGCCCGCGTTCCTCACAGCGGTCGTGCGCGGTACTCGGGGCGGTGACCCAGCGCGGGAGTCGCGACGGCACCGAGGGTGGCGGCCACATCGGCGCGCAGCCGAGCCAGCACCTCGGTCACCTTGTCCTGGATGAAGAAGTGCCCGGAGGCGAAGGTGTGGGTGGCGAAATCGCCGTTGCTCTCCGCGCGCCAGCGCGCGGCCCGGTCGGGGTGTACGCCCGGGTCCGAGGCCCCCAGGTAGACCCGCACCGGGCAGCCCAGCGGCCTGTCCTCGGCGGGCGGCCGGGTCGCCAGGACCGTCAGGTCCGCGCGCAGTGCGGGGAGCAGCATCCGCATGTAGTCGTCATCGGCGAGCAGTTCGGGCGGGGTGCCGCCCATGTCCCGCAGGAAGTCGAGGATCCCCTCCTCGGTGAGCCACCGGGCGTAGTCCTTGCGGGGGGCCGGACGCGGAGCCTCACAGGCCGCGGCGATCAGGAGGTCCGGGGTGAAGTCCCGCTCGCGGCGGAGGGTGCGGCACAGCTCGGCACCGACCGTGGCCCCCATGCTGTGACCGAAGACGACCAGCGGCCGGTCGGCCAGCGCGGCCACCTCCTCGCTCAGCGGCCGCAGGATCTCCTCCATCGAGTGCACCGCGGGCTCACCCATACGGCTCCCCCGGCCGGGCAGTTCCACGGCGACCACCCCGATGTCGGCCGGCAACAGCCGGGACCAGCGCCGGAACGTGTGGGCCGCGGTGCCGGCGCCCGGGAGGCAGAGCACCCGCAGTGCGACGTGCTCACTGTGCGACCAGTCACGCAGCCATGTCATCGGAGTCCCCTTCACATCACAGCGGGTCCGGTCGTGCCGGCTACCGGATTCCAGCTTCGCGACAGCGGCCGGGAGTTGCATTCAGGGGAGTTCCTGACAGGTGGTCGTGGGCCGGTGGCGCACCCGTCCTCAGCACACCGTCACCGTGCGGGACGCGGGCAGTGCGTCGACCGCCAGGGCGGCGACGAAGCCCTGCGGCGCTGCGAGGTCCCGTACGGACCAGCGGCCGCCCAGTCCGGGGACCGACGCCGCGGTCCAGCCGTCGGGCCGTGCCTCACCCAGGCGCGGCGGGTCCACCATTCCGGTACCGGCCGCCTTGCCCACCGCTTCGAGGCGGGTCCAGATCCGGGTGCCGTCCTGGTCGGACAGCCCGCGCCCGGCGTCGGGGCCGGGGTCGGACAGCACGGTGGCCCATCGGATCCCGGCGCGGACGCGTTCCACATCGATGCCCACCGACAGCGGCGCCCTTGCCACGGCCACCATGGCGATGTGTTCGCTGTGGCTCAAGTTGACGTCGAACTCGGCCCGGCCCGCTCCGGCACTCCATACCGGCTTGCCGTGCGGCGACGGCCCGCAGCGCGGACAGTGCCGCTCGGCCCGCAGCGCGGCCGGTTCCCGCCCCGTACAGCCGGCGAGGATGTGCCGCAGCGCGCAGTGCGCGGCCCGGCGGCGCCGCCGGTCGGCCGCGTGCTGCAGCCGGGCGGTGCGCTGCCGCTCCCGCGCGTCCAGGCAGTCGCCGCCGTCCGGCAGCACCAGCTCGTCGAGGTCCAGGCACCACACGTGGACGGTGTCGGCGGGCAGGTCCCGGGGGCCGGACACCTCACCGTCGGCCGGGCAGTGGAAGGCGACGAGGTCCGGGGTCCGCCGCGGGGCGTCGGCGTGCGGATCGGTCCCGCTCCCCGCCACGGGGGGAATCCGGCTCATGACCACCCCTGTCGTCGGAGGGCGCTGCGAAGTCACACCCTGAGTTCTTGGAAGAGACTGGCAATCCCGCGGGCTCCACTGACAGTCGGGAACACTCCTGACATCCGGGCGGCCGACGAACCGACCGGTCATCGGTACGTTCTGGGTCGCTGACACGATCCTTCGCCCCGCCGAGGAGCCTCCTTGACCGCGATATCCACCTTCTCCATCGCCGGCGCCTTCAACGGGCCCCCCACCAGCGCCAACGGCGGCTACGCGTGCGGCAGGCTGGCCGAGCTGGCCACGGCCGGAGGCCGGCTGGCCGCCCCCGTCGCCGTGTCCCTGCACCTTCCGGTCCCCCTGGACACCCCGCTCACCTACCGGCCGGCCGGGAAACGCGGGCACGCCTGGCACGGTGAGGACGTGGTCGCCTCGGTCACGGCGGGCAGCGGGCCCCCTCCTGTACTGGAGCCGGTCTCGGCAGCGGAGGCGAAAGCGGCGCAGGACTCCTTCACCGGCGTCGGACACCCCTTCCCCACGTGCTTCGTCTGCGGCCCGGAGCGGGCCGAGGGCGGTCTGGCCCTGCGGCCGGGTGCGGTCGAGGGCAAGCCGGACACGGTCGCCTGCCTGTGGACTCCCGATCCCGGGCTCGCCGATGACCAGGGCGTGGTACTCCCCGAGATCGTATGGAGCGCCCTGGACTGCCCCGGCGGCTGGACGACCGATCCGGTTCGGCGTCCCCGGCTGCTGGGCCGGATGTCCGCCCACATCGCCGAACTTCCGTCGGCAGGCCGGGAGTACGTGCTGGTCGGCAGGCTGGAGCACACGGAGGAGCGCACGACCACCAATCTCACCGCGCTCTACGACGTGGCCGACGGCAGGCTGCTCGCCCACGCCTCGGCGCTGTGGATCGCCATCGACGCGAGCGTCTGACGAGGACCGCGGAAACGCCGGGGGTCTGTCTCCCGCCCTGCCGGGGCGGGAGACAGACCCCCGGCGATCGGTCAGCGGGCGCCGGCCGGGCGCATGTCCGTCCATATGGCATCGATGTGGGCCAGGCAGTCCTCCTTGGAACCGCTGAAGCCCTCCCCGCGCCAGCCGGCCGGGATCTCGCGCCCCGCCCGCCAGATCGAGTACTGCTCCTCGGTGTTGACGACGACGTGGTACTCCCGCGTCACTGCCATGACGAACCTCCCGATCGGTGCGCCTTCGAAAGGCGCCGGTGTATGCGCGGACATGCTGCCGCGGTGTGCCGACCGCCGCCCCGACGCCGGCCGCCGGAGCGGCAGCGGCACGTGGCGTACGGCCGTCAGATGGTGAACTGCTTCGAGACCAGAGTGAATCCGGCGTCCCAGGAGGCCCAGGTGACGGTCGCGGGGGGCTCCTCCTTCAGCGCTCCACCGGGGAACCCGGGGGACTTCGCCAGCAGGCGCAGGTTCAGCGGCCCATCGCCTTCGACCGTCAGTTTCAGTTCGACACCCTCGGCCGGTGGCGCGGCATAGGTGAAGCCCCAGCCCCAACGGCCCTTGGCCCCCGGCCGGTTGTGGCCTCCGGCGAGCTTGTCCCCACCGACCGCCAGGCCCCGCACGGAGGAGCTGCCCGTCGTGTCGGCGTACAGCATCAGCTCGCCGGCCGTCGCGCCGACGGCGTTGATCCGCACCACGACCTCCCTCGATCCGGCGCCGCGCCGCGTGGACAGCACCCGCAGTTCCGGCGTCGGAGCGTCGACCAGCGGCGCGGGGCCCGTACGCCAGTCGTCCGGTGTCTTCAAGTAGGGGAATTGCGTGGCCACCGGCGTCGTACCGGCGCCGACGTACTGTTCGAGCCAGGGGTGGTCGCCGAACCCGGAGCTCACCCAGCGAGCCTTGTGCCGGTCGCCGTCGACCACGTACAAGAGGCTGACATGAGCGGGG
The DNA here is from genome assembly GCF_055560115.1 of Streptomyces sp. NPDC023527. Lineage (NCBI taxonomy): Bacteria > Bacillati > Actinomycetota > Actinomycetes > Kitasatosporales > Streptomycetaceae > Streptomyces > Streptomyces sp. NPDC023527. Next base: position 144,338 of record NZ_JBVHJJ010000009.1, on the reverse strand, counting down.
TGTCGACTGTCCACGCCGTCCCGCGCCACCCCGACCACGCAGCCGGCGGCCCCGACCAGTGCCGCCACGGACGTCCATACGACGAGGGATCGACCGCGGAGGCGGCCGGCGAACGGCACCACGAGCGGGGCCGCGAAGAGGGCCACCACGATGAGCGGCACCATGGCCATGGCCAGTCCCAGCGCGTCGAAGAACAGCGCCGCGATGGGGACCAGCAACGCGGCCCCGGGCACCGCCGCCAGCGCCGACAAGGCGTCCCGCCAAGCCGAGTCCCGCGGCAGCCGGGCCGCGAGCGCCAGGCCCGCCGAGCCGGCCAGCGCGGGCCATACGAAGAGGTAGGAGGCGCCGGGCACCAGGGCGGCGGTGAGCACGGCCAGCACGGCCAGCCAGCAGGTGACCGCCGCGCTCAGCTCCAGGGCCCCGCGCCCGCGCCGCAGCACCGCGGCCCAGATCCAGACCGCCACCGCGGTGAGCACCCCCAGGCCGAGCGCGGCGAGCCCCGGCCGGTACGGGTCCCCGAAGACGAAGCCCGTGTAGTGCGGACGGAAGAACGTCATGAGCTGCCAGCCCGCCCAGCCGACGGCGACCGCCGCGAGCAGTGGCACCGGAACGGTCGCGGCCACGACCGCCAGCGAGCGGCCCCTGACAGCCCGGCGGCGCACAGCGAACCACACGGCGGCCGCGATCGCCGCCACCGAAAGACCGGCCAGTGGCAGGACCAGGCCGCCCGGGTAGCGCAGCAGCAGGCCACCGAGTGAGAAGTAGGTGGCGTCCGAGCTCTCCGCGAACGCCGGGATGTCGGCGGCGCCGAGCTTCCGGGTGGCGGACAGGATCGTGGAGCCCATGTCCTGCAGAGAGGCGCGGTTGGAGTGGGCGAGGTCGTCCTGAGCGGTGTGATAGTTCGCCGACGTGCCGATGTTGGCGAAGTTCATCCCGGTCAGGCCCGCCTCGCGGAAGACCGTGAAGTCGGTGTTGTTGGGCAGCAGCCGGTACACCTCGTACGCGAGCGAGGTGGTGACCGGGACATGGTCACCGAGCGCCGGTACGAGCGCCCCGTTGTGCGCACCCGTCTCGAACATCACCGCACGTCCGGACGTCCCTCTGGCGTCCAGGTTGAGCACGACGGTCCCGTCCCCGTCGCCCAGGCCTCCGGAGGCGGCGAAAGCGCGGGCCCCCATCAGACCGGCCTCCTCACCATCGGTGAACAGGAAGGTGATGTCGTTGCGCGGCGCGGGTCCCGCGCGCAGGGCCCGGATGGTCTCCAGCAGGACCGCGACGCCGTGTGCGTCGTCGGTGGCACCGGGGCCGTTCTCCGCGGAGTCGTAGTGGGCCACCACCAGAACTCGGCCGGTCGGGTCCGTACCGCGCATGGTGGCCTGGACGTTCTGCACCCGAGCGGCCGAGGCGTGGCCGGGGGTGCGGTCGACACCGACCGACGCGCCGGTCCTGGGCTCCAGTCCCAGCCGGGTGAGCTCACGCAGCAGCCGGTCGCGGACCCGGTCGTGCGAGGACGATCCGATGGGGTGCGGCTCGGAGGCGATCTCCTCGACGTGGCCGTGCGCGCGGGTGGCCGAGAACTCCTTCGCGGGCGCATCGCCGGGCAGCGGGTCAGGGGGTGTCAGCGGGCCGGTCACGGTCGCCGCCACGGCGATCAAGGCGACGACGGCGAGCAGGAGCAACCCGGGAAGGCGCCGCCGCACCACGGGTGGCGCGGCCGGTGGCCGAGTGGGGGTATCGGGGGTCACGCTCTCGCGAAGGGTCACTGGTCAGCCGTTCCTGTGCTGGTGGTCGAGGTCCCGGCGCCCGTGTGCGGTGACGCGTCGTACTGCTCCGGGAGCTGCCCGGTGCTGCGCTTCGACAGCAGGGGCAGCGAGATGAGCGCGACCACGGCGAGCAGGGCGGCCGCGAGGAAGAAGGGGGCGCGCAGACCGAAGTGGTCGGCGACCATGCCGCCGGTGAGGCCGCCCAGTGGCGCCAGGCCATTGATGACCAGCCGGTACGCGCCGTTGATGCTGCCGAACCGGTCCGGCGGGATGAGCGCCTGGCGCAGCGTGGTGGTGACCACGTTGACCAGCGCGACGCTGATTCCCACGAAGGCGAAGGCGAACGCCGCGGCCGGTGCCTGCCCGGCCGCCCCGCCGAGCGCGAAGGCGAACGGACACAGAGCGAAAGAGAGCTGGAGCACCGCGCCGCGCCCCATCACCGCGATGAGCCGGGGCGCGAGGGTCAGGCCCAGCAGCCCGCCGCCCGCGATCACCAGGAGGAGCAGGCCGTACTCCGTCTCGCTGACGTGCAGAACGTGCAGGGCATAGAGCACGGCGATGCCCATCACGGCGAGCACAGCGAAGTTGAGCACCCCTGCCATCAGGCAGACCGTGCGCAGCAGGCGGTGCCGCCACAGCCAGGCGATGCCTTCACCCGTCCGGACCGCGAGCATCCGCGGGTCGAGGGGGCGGCCCCGCCCGGGCGTCCGGGTGCCGGTGCGGCGTATGCCGAAGATCAGCAGGGCGGAGAGCGCGAAGCAGACCGTGGCCAGGCCGAAGGGCAGCACGTGGGCCGCGGCGAACAGCGCCGGGCCCACGGGAGCACCCAGGAACTCCATGGTGACCAGCCGCCCGGTCAGCAGTCTGCTGTTGGCCGAGTCCAGCGATCCGGAGCCGGCCACATCGGGCACGACGGCCTGGGACAGGTTGTCCGCCATCGTCTCGATGGAGCTCAGCAGGAACGCGGTGATCGCCAGTGCGGCTGTCCCGACCCGGTCCGCGAGAATCACCGCGACGAAGCAGGCCAGCACCACGGCCCTGGCCACATCGCAGATCCACAGCATCCGCCAGCGGTCGAGATGGTCGATCAACGTGCCGGAGAGCGGGCCGACGAGTACCCAGGGCAGCTGGCCGGCCACCGAGACCAGCGATACGGCGACCGGGTCGCTGCTGACGGTGGCGGCGTACACGGAGAGCGCGAAGATCCGGACACCGTCCCCGAGCCCGGACATCGAGGTCGCGGACCACAGTTGCAGGAATCCGGTCCCGAAGCGGCGCGGCGATGCCGCGGCAATGGTCGGCTCGGCCACCTCGGGTGCCTCCTTCCTGAGGCCGAAAAGCGCACCCCGATGGTGGCAACGAAGCGCACCGGGCAGGAGTCGGGGGAATCCCTCATGCCACCGACCGGATCGCGGACCGGTCGGTGAGCACCCGGACCGCATGCACGATCTCGCTACGAGGAGCCGACCGTCGTGTCAGGACTTGCCCTTGACGCTCCTCGTCCGGCGGAGTCCGGCGTTAGCGTGACCCCGTGATCACCTCCCCTTCGCAGCGCCTTCGCGTCCTGCCCATCGAGTTCACCGTCGAGCACCTGCCCGCCGGGCACCTGCCCGCGGACTCCTCCTGGTGGGCCCTGGTCCGCGCGCCGGAGGGGCTCACCGTGGTGCGCGAGGCCCGGCAGGAGACCGAGGCGGGAAGCGACTGCCCCGAGCCGCGGGAACGGTGGACCGGCCTGTACGGCGACACGGCCCACGGCCTGGATGTACCGGGCATGCTGGCGGCCGTGGTCGGACCGCTCGCCTCCGCCGCCGTACCCGTGTTCGTCACCTCCACCTTCCACAGTGATCTGGTGCTGGTGCCACGGGCCCGCCGTGCCGATGCCTTCACCGCCCTGCGAGCCGGCGGCCACGAGGTGGACGAAGAGCTGTCAGGGGAGTTCCCGACTGCCTGATACCCGCGGACGGCTGTCAGCCTCGTGACCAAACAGCCTGGCTCAGGCTGTTCTCAGAGGAGGTTGAACGTGGGATTGGCGGATGTCGAAGAAGCCGAAGGCCCCGGGATACGAGCGGCCGACGGTGTGCCGTGCCTGGAGCTGACCCGGGACGAGAGCGCAGCGGTTCGTCAGCTCACCGACGACCTTCTCGACGAGGACCCGGAGCGCCCCCTCGACGACCGGCTCGGCCGGCTGTCGGTGCGGGCCCATGACATGCCCGCACGGGTGCGCCATCACCTGACGGAGTTCCGGCTCACGGGCCGACCGTACGGCGGCCTGGTGGTGTCCGGCCTCCCGGTCGACGAGGACACGCTCGGCCCGACGCCGACGAGCTACACCGACGAGCCGAAGAGCCGCGAGACCGACCGGGCGGCGGCCGTACTGCTCCTGATGGGTTCCCTGATGGGTGACCCGATCTCCTATCTGACCCAGCAGCGCGGTCGGCTGGTGCTGGATGTCTTCCCGGTGCGCGGCCACGAGGAATCGCAGTTGGGTTCGAGCTCGACGGTGAACCTGGAATGGCACAACGAGGACGCGTTCCACCCGATGCGCGCCGACTGGATCATGCTGTTCTGCCTGCGCAACTCCGACAACGTACCCACCACCTTCGCGCCGGTGCACGACCTCGAGCTGGACGAGGCGACACGCCGGATCCTGTTCGAAGAGCGGTTCATCATCCTGCCGGACGAGTCGCACACCGCGGCCTTCAACGAGACGACCACCGGTATCGAGGCCAACGCGTGGGCCGACAAGGCGTTCCGGCAGATCGCGGAGATGAACAGCAGCCCGCGGCCCATCTCGATCTTCAGCGGAAAGCAGGAGGCGCCCTTCGTACGGCTCGACCCGGCCTTCATGAAGCGGTCCCTGAACGACCCGGCCGCCGAGAAGGCGCTGGAGATCGTCATCGACACCATCGACAGCCGGCTCCGTGACGTCGTGGTCTCCCCCGGCGAGCTACTGATCATCGACAACAAGCGCGCGGTGCACGGGCGCAAGCCGTTCAAGGCCCGCTATGACGGCACGGACCGCTGGCTGCGGCGCATCAACGTCACGGCGAACCTGCGGGACTCCGAGGACCGCCGCTACGGCTCGCACGGGCGAGCACTGGTCTGAGCACCTGAGACCGAGATCCCCAGACCCGGTGGCCCTGAGAACACCTGAGGTACCTCGGGGACGGGGCCCCGGGAGCTGTCGGCCCGTGCGCCGGTGAACCGGCGCACGGGTCACAGCCGTCATGCCTCGCTCCCGTCCGGACGCCGGACGGAGCCGAACGCAGCAGGGAACACGTGATGGGCACCGTACCGAAGCCCGGACCCGCGGAAACGGACGATGAGATGACCGACGACGACTCCTTCATGGCCGACACCTCCTTCACTCAGCAGAGCATGTGGCTGCTGGATCAGGCGGATCCCGGGCAGCCCACGTACAACGTGCTCGCGGCCGTGCGCATCGGAGGACGACTGGACCACTCCGCGCTGCGCCAGGCGCTCGACAGTGTCATAGAGCGGCATGAATCACTGCGCACGGTCTTCCACTTCGACGGAGTGGAACCCCTCCAGGTCGTTCTGCCGGAGCTGCACGTGGAGGTGCCGGTCGACGAGATCGCGGGCCGGGACGTCGACGAGCTCATCCTGGCCGAGGTCGAGCGGCCCTTCTCCCTGGCGACCGGGCCGCTGGTACGCATGCGGCTGCTGAGGCGCTCCCCCGAGGAGCACATCGCCGTCCTGACCATGCACCACATCGTGACCGACGGCTGGTCGTCCGGCATCTTCCTGCGGGAGCTCTCGCTGTACTACGAGGCCCACGCGGGCGGCCCGCAGGCGCGGTTGGAGCCGCTCCCCCTCCAGTACGTCGACTACGCGATCTGGCAGCGCGAGACGCTGCGGGGCGAGACGCTGTCACGCCTGGTCGACTACTGGCGCGAGCGACTGACCGGTCTCGAGCCGCTCCAACTGCCCACCGACCGACCACGACCCGCCGAACCTTCCTCGGCCGGAGCGCTGCACACGTTCACCATCCCGACGGCGCTCGTCACCCGGCTGGACCGGCTCGCCCGCGAGCACGAGGTGACGCCGTTCATGACCTTCCTCGCGGCCTTCACCGTGCTGCTCTCCCGCTACTCCGGCAGTCATGACATCTCGGTCGCCTCACCGGTCGCCGGGCGCAACCGCTCCGAACTGGCCGGCCTGATCGGGTTCTTCGTCAATACGCTGGCCCTGCGGGTGGACAGCTCCGGGGACCCGACCTTCGTCGAGCTCCTCGCCCGCTGCCGGGAGGTGTGCCTCGGTGCGTACGCACACCAGGAACTGCCCTACGAAAAGCTGGTGGAGGAGCTCAAGCCGCCACGCTACGCAGGCCTGGGAGGACCGCTGGCCCAGGTGATGCTGTCGCTGCAGAACCTGCCGCAGGAAGGCTGGTCGGCCGGCGGGCTGACTTTCGAGGCGATGCCCGTGGCCACGCGCACGGCCAAGTTCGACCTGTCCCTGGAGATCATCCCGGGCCCGGAGACCTCCCTCGGCACCCTCGAGTACAGCACCGAGCTGTTCGACTCGGCCACCGTCGAGCGGATGGCCCGCCACTTCGTGACCCTGCTCGACGCGATCGCCACGAACGCGCGTACACCGCTCTCCCGGCTGCGACTGCTGGAGGACGACGAGCGCGAGCGGCTGCTGGCCTCCACCGCCGACCCGGCCGCGCCGGTCGCCACCACGCGAGCCGACTGCCTGCACCGGGCGTTCGCCCGCCAGGCGGCGGCCACACCGGAGGCGACCGCCGTGGTCTGCGGTAGCCGAAGTCTCAGCTACGCGGAGCTGGACAGCGCGGCGAACCGGCTCGCCTGGCGGCTGCGGGAGCGCGGCGTCGACCTCGAGACACCCGTCGCCGTCCTCCTCCCCCGCTCCCCCGAGCTGATCACCGCCTACCTCGGCATACTCAAGGCCGGCGGCTACTACCTACCGCTCGACCCCGACTATCCGGCCGAGCGCCTGGACCACATGCTGTCCGACTCCGGTGTGTCCTACGTCGTGACCACGGCCGAGTACGCCGCCCGGCCCGCCGTACGCGACCGCGAACCCGTCCTCCTCGACTCCACCGGCCCGGCCTCGCACATGGGCCCGCCGCCGGACCGGACCACCGCGGACCACCTCGCCTACCTCATCTACACATCCGGCTCGACCGGGCGTCCCAAGGGTGCGATGAACACCCACGCCGGTGTCGTCGGCTTCGCCCGCGCACTGGCGGGCACACTCGGGCTCACGAGCGAGGACCGGGCCCTGCAACTGGCGCCGCTGGGCTTCGACGTGGTCGCGGAGGAGGTGTTCCCCCACCTGTTGACGGGCGGATCAGTCGCTCTGCCCGACGGCAGGCCGCCGATCGCCATCGAGGAGCTGTGGGACCTCGTACGGGAGACGGGCGCGACGGTGCTGTCAACCACCCCGTCCCGGCTGAGCGCCATCACGGAAGCCGAACGCGCCACGATTCCGTCCACCTTGCGCACCCTGCTCTTCGGGAGCGAGGCGGCTCCGGCGCTGGGCCGTCTCCTGCCATGGCAGAAGTGGCCGGGCCGGCTTCTGCAGGTCTACGGAGTCACCGAGGCCGCCTGTACGTCCATCGTGGCGCCGGTCGACTACGACGGAGTCGCGGAGGCCGTCGTGCCACTCGGCCGTCCGCTGCCGCACTGCCGCGCGTACGTGCTCGACGAATGGCTGGAGCCCGTCCCCGCGGGAGTGGCCGCCGAGCTGTACCTGGGCGGCCCGTCCGTGGCCCGCGGCTATCACGCGCGCCCTGGGCTGACCGCCGAACGCTTCGTGCCCGATCCGTACGCGACGGCCCCCGGCGCCCGCCTTTACCGCACCGGAGACCTGGTGTGCCGCCGTATGGACGGCACCCTGCAATTCGTCGGGCGGGCCGATCAGCAGGTCAAGATCCGGGGCTACCGGGTGGAGCCGGGGGAGGTCGAAGCCGTTCTCACCCAGCACCCCGGGCTCTCCGGCTGCGCCGTGGTGGCCCGGGCCGACGCATTGAACGCCATGCGGCTGGTGGCCTATCCGGTGCCCGTCGAGGGCAGCGAGGCGGACCCCGGTGAGCTGCGTGCGTTCCTCGCCGGCAAGCTGCCCGAATGGATGGTCCCCAGCCATTACGTCCCGCTGCCGGAGCTACCGCTGACAGCGAACGGAAAGGTGGACCGCGCCGCCCTGCCCGATGTCTCCGAAGCCTGCGTGTCCACTCGGTACACCGCTCCACGCACCCCCGTCGAGGAAGAACTCGCGCGGATCTGGTCGGCCATGCTGGGCGTCGACCGGGTCGGTATCCACGACAACTTCTTCGATCTGGGCGGCCACTCGCTGATCGCCGTACGCATGCTCTCCGAGGTGAGCGAGGAACTCGGCGTGCGGGTGCCCCTGCGGGTGCTGTTCACGATCGAGCCCACCGTGGCCGCTGTGGGGCAGTACGTCTTCGAGGCCCTGCTCGCCGATGACGAAGCGACCCCGGACGGGACAGCCACGGAAGAGGAGTCGGCATGACCTCCACGCAACCGGATCTGGCCGCTCGGGCCAGGCTGGAGGCCGCTCTGCTGGCCCGTCGGTCCCAGCGGAGGAAGGCCACCGGCATCCCCCGGCTTCCCCGGCCCGAGAAGGGGGCCGCTTTCCCCCTCTCACACACCCAGCGACTGATGTGGCGCCTCCACCACGACTCCCCGGTCGGCGGCACGTGGGTGACCCTCGGTGGCGTCCGCCTGTACGGCCCGCTGGACATCGCGGTCCTGGAGCGGGCCTTCACCGCCGTGACCGAGCGGCACGAGGCGCTGCGCACGATCTTCAGCACCGATGAGCACGGCGATCCCGTGCAGGTCGTACAACCCGCCGCCCTCGTCTCCGTGCCGGTCACCGACGTGACGCCGGACGGGGCCGAGGCCCTGATGGCCACGATCCTCGACGAGCCGTTCGATCTGCGGAAAGGCCCGCTGGTACGTCTGCGCTTGCTGCGGCTGGGCCCACAGGAACACCACATCGTGCTCGTGGTGCATCACATCATCAGTGACGGCCGCACGATGGAGATCATCATCGCGGAGCTGACAGCGCTGTACGTCGCCTTCGCCGCCGGCCTCCCCTCTCCCCTGCCTCCACTGGCCGTCCAGGTCGCGGACGTGACCGTCTGGCAGAACCAGCGACTGAGCGGATCCCGCCGGCGGCTGCTGGACTACTGGCTCCCGGCGCTGGAGGGGGCGACAGGGGCACTGCCGCCGACGGATGCTCCGCCCCGGCCAAAGCGCGACTCACGGGGGCGCACCTACCAACTCCCGGTGGCCGCCGAGACGGTACAGGCACTGCGGAACGTGGGCAGCACCCACAACGCGACCCTGTTCATGGTGACGCTGGCCGCCTGCCACACTCTGCTCTCCTGGTACACCGGGGTTCGTGACGGCGCTGTCGCTTCTCCGTACACCTACCGGGACCGGCCGGAGATCGACTGCCTGGCCGGCGCGTTCATGAACTACTTGGTGCTGCGCGCGGACCTGTCCGGTGACCCTGCCTTCACGGAGGTACTGGGCCGGGTCCGCGACCGGACCGCGGCCGACTTCGAGCACCATGAACTGCCGGTCGGCGAACTCATGGCGGAGCTCGGACACGAGCCCACAGCCGACCCGCACCCCCTGCTGCGCTCGCTGTTCACCGAGGAGAGCGACCCGGACCTCCCGCCTCAGGGCGTGACGGCCCTGCGCACCGAAATGATCAACGACCCGCCCTGGCGGCGGGCGGAGCGGGACTTCACGCTCCGGGTCACTCACGGCACCGCCGGCACCCATGTCATCGTGACCTACCGGACCGACGCCTTCACTCCCGAGCGCGTGCGGGACATCGCCGCCGACTACCGGGACCTGCTGGAACGGATCGCGGCCGACCCCGACTTCAAGGTCTTCGACGCCCAGGGCGGGGCCAACGCTCCGGCGCTGCGGGTCCCGCCCTCCCGCTGCCCGACGGCTGCGCCGGACGGCTCGTCCGGCCGGACCCGCTGACCTGCGGGGAGCCGGCGATCTAGCCGCCGGTCGTGCCGTCGAGCAACTCGCGCAGGATGTCCAGGTGGCCGTTGTGGCGGGCCGTCTCCTCGGTGAGGTGGAGGAGGATCCAGCGCAGGTCGACGTGGAGGCCGTCGCGGACGGCTCGCCGGGCCTGCTTGTCCAGGCTGTTCCCGGCGACCAGTTCGCGGTAGCGGGCGCTCTGTTCGGCGTATTCGTCGAGCAACCGCATGAGCGGGAAGTCGACGGCGATACGCATCTCGCGGTCGGGGTCCTCCTCGGTCCAGGGGCCCCGGTCCTCCTCGCCGAGGAAGACCACCTGGAACCAGTAGTACTCGACCCAGCGGAGGTGGTTGATCAGTCCGCTCATGGTCATCAGCGGCGAGCCCGGCAGGAGCGCCTTGCGGGCGTTCTCCGCGGAGACGCCATCGCACTTGGCGCGGGCGGTGTCACGCGCGTAATCGAGAAACGTGGTGAGCTGGGTGCGCTCGTCCCACGCGGGAGGTGTGTCGTCGATTCTGATCATCGCGCCCAGCATCCCCGATCACCGCGACCGGTGTCGAGGTGTCATCGAAGGTGACTTTCGTCGAGTGGGCGACGGGACGGAGAGCGCCATCAGCGCAACGCACCCGGGCGTCGCGCCGGGTGGTCGAGGCGTTCGTCCGGCCCCGGCCGGTCGGCCGACGCCCGCCTGCCGGCTGTCCTGCACGAGGTCGCCCCGTGGCTCCGCGGGAAGCCACGACGGCCCGCCTCTTCACCTGAATGCCCGCGCCACGTTGCCCCCCATCCGCCCCGGCCATCGCATGGGGGTGGGGAACACGAGCCCGCACGGAGCCACCGGAGGGCAGGAAAGGGCGCTATGTACGTTCGCAGCATCTATGCAACGGGCGATCCGGCCAACCTCGACGGGGTCGCCGAGGCGCTCCGGACCGAGGGGCACGAGCTGTTGTCGGCGCAGCCGGGCTTTCGCGGGATGGGGCTGTTCGCCGACCGCGAGCTCGGCAAGCTCCTGGTGGGGTCGTGGTGGGAGGACGAGACCTCCCGGCAGGACAGCTACGAGGCCCTGGGAAAGCGGCGGGCCGAGCTGATGGCGCCCTTCGCGCTGACCATGACGGTCGACAACTGGGAAGCGGCGGTCGCCCGGCGCGCGGAGACCCTCGGGCCCGGCGCGGGGTTCCGGCTGGTCCGCATGGACGTCGAGCCGCCCGGCATCGACCTGCTGGTGGACACGTTCCGCGACACCTCACTGCCCAAGATCCAGAAGGTCCCCGGACTGGCCGGCGTCTCCCTCCTCATCGACCGCGACCGGGGCAGAGCCGCTGTCGGCGCGCTCTACACCGACCGCGACGCACTCGTGGCATCCCGTGGCGCCGTCGCGGCGGTCCGCGGAGAGGCCACGGCGAAGGCCCGCGTGACCACCAGCAGCGTCGAGGAATTCGAGGTGGTCCTCGCCACGGCGGTCCCCCACGCCTGACCACGCGCTCGCTCAGCGCGTGAGCGACGTCGCCCGCTCGACGCCGACGTCGATGAGCTCTTTGCCGACGTCAGATCCAGGCGCGGAACTCCCGCAGCCGGCATCCCCACGACATCCATGCGCCGAGTACGGATCAGCAGCACGACACCCCCTCCCGACAGCCGCAGTCGCTAGGGTTGGCTCATGACCGCAATGCCTGACTGGATGCGCCCGCCGCGCGCGGAAGGCTGGTTCGCGGAGGACCTGGACCGCCTGCCCGAGGCACCACGCCACACCGAGCTCATCGACGGAGCCCTCGTCTTCATGGTGTCGCCACAGCGGTCCTGGCATGGCCGCCTCGTCACCGCCCTGACCACGACACTCATGGCGCAGGCACCGGCCGGCTTCGAGGTCGAGCGGGAGATGACGATCCGCCTCGATGCCCGCAACCGCCCCGAGCCGGACCTCTTGCTGACGGACCTGCCCTATGACCCGGACCGTACCTGGTATGCCCCGGAGGACGTGAAGCTCGTCGTCGAGGCCGTATCCCCCGAGTCCGCCCATCGCGATCGCACAGTAAAACTTCGCAAGTACGCAGAGGCCGGCATCCCGCACTACTGGTGCATTGAGGACGAGGACGGCGCACCTGTCGTCCACGTCTACGAGCTCGACGGACCGACCGGCACTTACGCGCCCGCCGGCATCTTCCGGGGCACCCTCCAACGCCCGGTGCCCTTCGAGATCAGCCTCGACCTCGACAAGCTCACACCACCACGAAGCAGCTGAAAAGTCAGCACCAAGTCAGCACGGGAATGCGGAAGGGGTCGGACTCGCCAGAGTCCGACCCCTTCTGACCTGCACGTTTGACGAAGCGAACTAACATGCGGTAACGAGGCGGCTACACATTGAAGCGGAATCCGTAGTACAGAGCTCCCACCTGCGGAAACGCGGTTCTGGAGCGTCCAAGTCAGCACAGAATCAGCACGGGAACCTCGACTCGGGCCGTCATGCCCCATCATGTCTTCCCAGGCCAGGAGCGATCCCCCTTCTCCCCACGCCACCCAGTTCATTCTTCTCCTGCTAGCGCCCCTTTGCCGCGAGGCGTCGAACGGCCGTCCTCAGCTCCGGCACCTGAGCCCGCCAACCGGCAACCGCGAGCTTCAGCTCGGCGCACGAATCGCCGGTCAGGAAGACGACATTGCAAGGCTGACAGATCAAGAACTCTCGCCATATCTCGAACCGGCGGCGCGCGGGCTCCTTGTCCTTGATGACCTTGGATATCCGGACTGCGGCGAGCAGGGCAGCAGCCGCAAAGAGGGCGAGGTTCACCGGGTCGCCGACAGGATGATCGACAAGGTTCCAGAAGAGAAACAGAGCGACTATCCCCATGGCGAAAATAAGCACCGGCGGGGGAACGTCGCCGAGGCGCACCTGCCGAGGCGGAGCTAGGTGTTTACCCAGCGTGGTTGCGCCCTGCACGGTCGTTCTAACCGCGCCCACGCGCCCGCTGTAGGCGCCACTGTTGGCCTGGTGCAGCGCAGGCACCGCCGCTACCCCCTCGATCCTTCCACAGTCAATGCACGGCTTCCGCTGCGCCACTGTGCCCCCTCGATCTCACGATGCCGTATATGACACTCCCATCCGATAGCAGCTGGTCGGCAGGGCACAAGTGGCAACCGCACGCATAATCAAGCCAGTTCGATGAGGGCGAGGGAGTCGGCGCGCCCGAACACTGACCACAACGCTCCGAACTGCTCCTACGCGCCCTCGGCGTCTTCCGAGGCTCACTCCGACATCCGGCGTCCTTCGAGATCAGCCTTGACTTGGACAAGCTCGATCCACCCCGAAGCCCCTGCCCGTCAGCTGCGAGCCAGAACGGGAAGACAAGGTCGGCATTCACATCCCGCGAAGACCGGGCAGGCGATCGAAGCTCAGTAACGCGGCATGTTCGGGATCGCCTTCTCCGCGAGCTCGATGAGGGCCTCCACCTTCATCAAGTCGGCCGCAACCTCCTCCGGCGTAACCGTGGGGGTCTCCGACGACCGGTACTCGACTTCGTTGCGCCGGGCTCGCATGCGGTTGAAGGGGCGCAGTATGGACCCGAGCGGCGGGTCGAGCTGCGCTCGCACTGCCTCGTAGATGACGGTATGACCACCACGGCTGGTCGCGCGCAGCCCCTGGTTCTGCAATACCGCGGCCAACGCTCTGCGCGCAGCGTCATAGGCCAGTGTGTATGCGCCCTCCGGGTCCGTCGCCGCCAACTGCCGCGCGGATCCCGCATGCGTGCGCGCCCGGACCAGTTCCGCCTCGGCGGCCTGCTGGGAAGCGGGTACACATTCAAGCCCACCACTGGCGATGAGCGCGTCAACCGTCGCCCGCCCTTGATTCCAGCGCGTCATCGCGTCTCCAGGTCAAGGTTCAGCTGGACCAGCGGACGTTCGCGAACGCTGGCGAGGAACGGATCATCCGTGCGGGCTTCCCACGCCTCGACGGAGACCCGATGGACGTTGACTTCACGGCGCAGCCGCCGGGACGCCTCCTCGGCAAGGTCAAAGAGCGCGTCGGCATCGGGATCACCCACAACGAGGACATCGACATCAGCGGGCGGCAGCCCAGGCTCACCGTTGTACCGAGCGGCCCAAGAGCCATAGATATAGGCACGCTGCACACCTTCAAGTCCCGTCAATGCGTCGGTGAGCAAGGGCATGGGACCAAAGGAGACAGACATGAGATCGCTCAACGGACGGTACAGCGGAGTATCCGTACGAGCCTTGACGAGGCGACTGCGTCCCACTCGCCGATCGGTCAGGATGCCACCGCCGGTCAACCGGTCAACCTCGCGCAGGACGGCTGTGGGCGTCACTCCGACGTCAGTGGCGAGCTCGGTGATGCTGTACTCGCGTTCCGGGTGCAGGAGCACCAGCGCGAGGAGCTCGCCTTGCATGCGGGATCGGAGGATAGGGAGCAGGCTCGGCGATGCTTTCATTGGGCGCAGAATATCAAGCGCCCAATGAAAGTAACAATCCGCATCAGGTTGCTCACAAGATCGGCACGGACGCCTCCCGCGAGGCGCTCCACAGGTCAGCACCAAGTCAGCACGGGAATGCAGAAGGGCCAGGCCCACCGGAGCCCGACCCTTCTGACCTGCAAACTTGACGACTTATCTAGCATGCAGTAACGAGACGATTACACGTTGAAGCGGAATGCCTGAGCCCCGATCCTGACCTGCGGCGGAGCCCCGCACAGCGCCCTGACCAGGCATTTCTCCGTTGGCGAGCGTTGGGTCCCGACGGTCACTTACGGGTGTCCTGCGGACTGTCCGCGGACTGGCCTACGGGGCCTCGACAGAGTCGAGGTGCCTGCGCCGCTCCGCGGCGATGTCTCGTCGCCACCCTGGGCCGGCAGCGGCCACGGATCGTGCTCGCCATTCGCCACAGCGAGGCTGCTCGCGAACCAGACGAGGTGCGGTGCGGGCACGAAGGAATCGCGGAGCCACCGCGCAAAGAGAGCCGCTTCACCGGCGGTCACGTCGGTCAGAGTGATGAAGGCATAGTCGGGCTCGGGCATCGACGCCGTCCCGTCGATCCATACGCCAGGGGCCAGCTCGATCTCAAAATCGAGGACGGGGACGCTGTGGATGCCCGAGATCCGATAGTCCACGGTGGGCTCGGGGAACGTCTCCCTCAGAGCCCCCTTCAGGGCCTGTGCCGTGGCGCGCCAAGCTCCGCCGTCGCCCTGGGGCGGGTAGAAGGCGAAATTGGTGCGGATGTTCCGTTCAGTGGGCACGGTCTTCCTCTGTCTCACGGCACGTATCGCCTCGAGCCCGGCGTACCCGACATCGCCATCATGAACTGCCGGTAGGCAGCGTTGTCCTTGCCGTCCGTGACGATCTCCAGTCCCCCGTGCCTCGCTGATTGCGGCGTTCTCCACGGCTTGCTTGTACCGAACGAGCTCCTTCGCGTCACCGGCGTACACGGAGTCGAGGACGGGATCCCAAGAAATCTTTCCCTGCCGGGAGGGAGCGGGACAGCGAGAGAGGCGAGAGGTTCAGGGTTCACAGGCGGATGCTGGTTCGATGGCCTGACAGATGGTGGTACACCCGTGGGTGATCGTTTACTCCTGTTCAGGTGAGGTACTGGGTGAGCACGCTGACGACAGCAGTGGCGAGGGTGATCACAGCGACGAAAGCAGCCGCCGCTCGCATCAAAGCGGCCGGGTAAGTGGTGCCATCGAGGCGGGCCAGTGTGCCCGTGGCAACGGCGGCCAAGAGTGCGAACACAACCGTCACGGCGACGGTCAGTAGGACGACGGCGACACGGGTCACGATGATCTCCCTGCACACGGTGGGACGTTGATGTGACCGAATTTCACCGAAGCGATGATCACCGTGGTTCGACCGGACGATGATGAACATCGGCAAACACATGTGACTGGGGGCCTGATGCCGAGTGAGGAGCCCGATGGAGGGGAAAACCCGCTGGCCAAGCTGCGTGACAAGCTCAGCGATGGACTGGCTCGCAAAAGGCTGACCAAGACCCAGCTCGCTACCCAGTCAGGGCTAGGTCGCACGACCATCCAGGAAGCGTTCCGGGTGGATGGGGCTGTCCCGTCGGCTGAAACAGTCGTGGCGCTGGCCCGAGTGCTCAGGGTGTCAGAAGCGGAATTGTTGGATCTGCGACGTAGGGCTGCCGCCCACCCGATCGGTTCGGTGCCCGGGCACGGCGAGGGACCCGGCAGGCCGATCGGACAGTGGGATCCGCACGACCTGGAGGTTCATCCATCCGGATCCGCCGCAGCAGCCAGCTCAGTGCGGGCGTTGTCCGGCTACGTCCGCCGTGCGCACGACCAGGTGTTGGCTGAGGCGGTGAGCGAAGTCATGGAGGGCCACAGTCGGATGCTGGTCCTGGTCGGCTCGTCGTCCACAGGCAAGACACGGGCATGCTGGGAGGCTGCCCAGCCGCTTGCTGACGAGGGGTGGCAGCTTTGGCACCCCTACGACCCAACCCGCGCAGAAGCGGCGCTCGCCGACCTCGAACGCGTCGTGCCGCTCACGGTGGTGTGGCTTAACGAAGCCCAGCACTACCTCGGTCACCCTCAAGTAGGCGAGCCCATCGCAGCCGCCCTGCACACCCTCCTCACCGACTCCAGCCGCGGACCGGTCCTCATCCTCGGAACCCTCTGGCCCGAGTACGAGGATCGATACGGCGCCATGCCCAGACCTGGCAGCCCGGACCCGCACAGCCGAGCCCGCGAGTTGCTCGCTGGCCGCACCGTACTTGTCCCCGATACCTTCAACCAGGACGCGCTCCGAACGGCCACGATCCTCGCCCAGAACGGTGACCAGCTGCTGGCGGATGCCCTTTCCCGTGCTGGCACTCACGGCCGCGTCGCCCAAGACCTCGCTGGCGCCCCCGAACTCCTGCGTCGCTACAAGCATGGCGCCCCGGCCGTTCGGGCTCTGCTGGAAACCGCGATGGATGCCCGCCGTCTCGGGGTAGGGCTCCACCTTCCCCAAGCATTCCTCACCGACGCCGCCGCCGACTATCTCACTGACGACGACTGGGACCAACTCACCAACGACTGGGCAGAAGCCGCCTACGCGGACCTCGCCCGCCCCGTCCACGGCAAGCAGGTCCCGCTCGGCCGGACAAGCCCCCGACCCGCGCGTCGTCCTCCGATCGGACCGACGCCGGCAAGTGCTGCGACCCCACCAACGGGTCCTATGCTCCGCCTCGCTGACTATCTAGAACAGCACGGGAGGACGGCCCGCCATCTACTGTGCCCACCAGCATCCTTCTGGCACGCAGCTCACGCCCATCTCACTCACCCTGGCGACCTCAACAACCTCGCTGAAGCCTCCGAGAACATGGGCCGTTCGCAATGGGCCCACCACTTCCGCCTCCGAGCTGCCGAAGCCGGACACCCCGACGCCATGATCAGAGTGGCCTGGGCGCGGGAGGACGCGGGGGACCCGGAGGGTGCCGAATCCCTGTTCTGGCAAGCTGCGGACGCTGGGGATCCCAGGGGCCTGAAGTTCTTGGGCCAGAAGCTGGAGATGGCCGGGGATCGGGAGGGTGCCGAGCCCTTTTACCAGCAGGCCGCCGCCGCAGGTGACCCAGATGCGATACGCGGTCTGGCGCGGCTGCGAGAAGTGGTCGGAGATTTGGAGGGTGCCGAAACCCTTTACCGGCGGGCCGCCGACGCGGGGGATCCCAATTCCCTGTCCAATCTGATGATGATGCGAGAGGAAGCAGGGGACCGGGAAGGTGCCGAAGCCATCGCACGGGAGGCCACTGACGCTGGCGATACCTTGTGCTTCACCATCCTGGCGCAGATGCGAGAGGAATCAGGAGACCGGGAGAGTGCCGAAGCCATCGCCCGGGAAGCGGCCGACTCCGGCGACATTTCCCCTCTGTTGGATCTGTGGCGGGATCGGCTCGACGCCGGGGACCTGGAGGGAGCCGAATCCATTTTCCGACAGGCCGCTGAGGCTAACGGCGGCCCCACCCCGGCCCACTTGGCGCGGATGCTGGAGCAGGCCGGGGACCAAGAAGGCGCCGAAGCCCTTGCTTTGAGGGCTGCCGATGTCGGTGATTTCTACATCCTGCGCGACCTTGATCGAATGCGGGACGAGGCCGGGGACAAGAAGGGCCTTGACGCCCTCTACCGACACGCCGCCGACGCTGGCCACATCCGCTCACTGTTAGGCCACGGAAGATGGCAGTACGGGCTGGACCCGGACGGTTCACCCTCATCTCCATGGATCTCGGAATAGGGGCAGCAGTTCAAACCATCGGTGACCGCCCGCCTGCGCACCGATACCGGAGCAAACAGCCCCGGCTGGCCCTCTGCCCACTACACGGCGATCATCAACGACCTGGCCGACCACTCCCAGCTGATCCTCTACTCCCAGTTCTGGCAGGTGGACGCCGGCTGCACGTACGGCATCTCCGGCACCGCGGTGGACTGGGAACTCGACTGGGCCGCGCCCTGGGAGCACCTGGTCGAAGAGGCCCGCACGTGCTCGCTGCTGGAGGCCTCCGAAGCCCCCGTCGGCGACGACATCTTCGTCGCCCCCACCTGGATCGACCGTACCGACCTGTACCCGGAAAGGTGACCGATGCCGTCCCAGCACCCCGAGGAAATCGGCTACGGCCATGTGGTCGAGAGCTACGTGACGAGGATGTACGCGGGCCTGCCGCGCTACCTCGTACTAAACGGCGGGCGCTTCCTGAGCCCCCGGTGGTGGCACACCACCCGCTTCACCCGACACCTGCTCGATGACGCCGCCGCGATCACCGACGAGGAACTGGAAGGCCTCCTCGCGTACGAATGGCGCTCGCGCCTCACCGCCGGCTGGCTGATCGGCGTCGACCGCCGCGAACGGTTCCGGGCACGCATCGGCGACCTGCTCCTGGGCAGCGAGGTCTGCTACTCCGGCGGCGCCTACTGCTTCGCCCTGGCCCGCTTCGGCACGCACGCGGACGCCGAGATCCTCACCGCCTACCTCGACCGCTACCTCCCCTGCACCGACCTGCACTACGACCAGCCCGCCGCCCTCGGCGCCCTCCTCCGCCTCGACGCCCTCCTCGGCACCCGCCACGCCGACCGCTTCACGGAGCCCGACGGCCTCTGGGACCACTGGGTCAAAGGCGTGGGACGCCTCGGCTACCCCAGCCACACCCTCGCCGAGCTGCGCCGCTGGACGGACCTCCACTGCGACTTCGCCAACGGCTGGACCCGGCCGTAGCCGCAGCCGCCTGACTGCGGCTACGTGAAGTCCGCGTACGCCATGTGTCGGCCGCAAGTGCGGCATACGAAGAGGTAGCCGCTGGGCTGGCTGTCCTTGTCCAGAGCACCCAGATAGCTCTCCACTGCCTCGGCAGACCACCCCCACGCGCCGACCTCGCTGCGCAGCTCCTCCAGGGCATCCGGGAACGTGGCCAGCTCGGCCGCCCCCACCGCCCCCAGGAACCCCGCACCGTCACCGCAGTGGAAGAACCACCGCGGGTCCTGCCAGGAGGAGAAGCCCGGCGTACACGCATCGACGGACATCACGACGTCAAGCGGGACATCATCCCCGACCGGGTCACCGATGAAGTGCGCGTCATACTTCGCAGCCGCGCTGCCGTCCGCGATGCACCACGGGCACAGCAGGTGGGAAAGCTCCTCGACCGCGTACACCGGGCCCGTGTAGACGTAGCCCCGCGCTCGCCCGCAGCAGACACACGTCGTGCTGGACGCGACGACCGCCCCGGTCGCCAAGGGGTCGGGGTGGTAGGGAAAGCCGGGCAACTCCTCGGACATGCCGGTCACGCTACCTGCGCACAGGGAGGTCGTGCTGGACTGAACCCGCCCTCGATCCGATGGCGGTTAAGGCCTCAGCAGCCGAGCCTGCGGGTCGTAGCAAACGAGCCCCATCGATGCCGCGAGATGGGCAGCGTAGGCCGAAGCCTCCTCGGCCATGCTGTAACGCAGCGGAAAGTAGATGAACGGGCCAGCCGCCTCGCCGATCAAGGGCCCGGTCGACCAGGGAGAGGTGTCTTCCTCGTCCTCCGTGAGGTCCACCCATCGCGCCAGGAGCCCGGCGACGTACTCGGCGACGCGCGGTGACGGTTGAACCTCTTCGTCTGTGTCGATGTAGCGGTCGTACAGCTGGGTGAGGATCTCACCCGCGATCACATCGTCTGCGGGTCTGTCGCCTTCCCACACCGCCAGGTCGTAGCTCATGGCCGTACTGTGCCACGCCCCGCTGACAGCTCCCCCTCCGGCTTCGCCACTCACTTAGCCGGACCCAATGTCCGAGGCCGCTGTTACCTTCCGCCCATGACCGCATCAGATGATCTACTCCGCCGGATCGAGCAAGACCCTTCCTTGGCCGCCTCGCTCGCCTGGCCCGGCGACTTCGACATCGATCGCCGGGATCCCATTGAGGACCTTGTCCTTCCCACGGGAGCACCGCTGCACCCGATAGCCGGCTGCGGCGCCGGCGGCACGTACTTCCTGTGCGGGGAAGCCGGGGCCGATGAACGGCCTGTCCTGTACGCCGACTCCGAGGGCCAGGCCACTCTGATCGGCGCCGACCTCGTCGAGGCCATCAGGCTCATCGTGGTCCTGCCCTTCTGGCGGGACCTGGCGAAGGGGTTCGCGATCGGCGAGCTGGGATTGGAACTCCGTGCCGACCACCCCGACTTCGACACTGAGCGCGACCGTCTCCTGGACGCCCTCGGGCTCGCCCCTCCCTCTGAGGAGGAAACTGCCGCTCGGCTCTTGGCCGTCGCGGCACGTACGGCCCCGAATTACGTACCGCACGTTCCGGACGCCGACCACCTGCCGTACGAGCCTCTCTTCGGGGAGAACCCCGGATAGCGGCACAGCCTCCTACGTTGGAGGACCCCTCGGTGGCGGACCGAGGATCTGAGGACGTCTGCGGACTGACACTGCTCCCGCTGCAGTCACGGACAGGCATCGTGCGCGGCGCTCGGCGGCGGCTACCCGGCACAGCGCCGAATAATGCTTGCCCTCCGCCCCCGTGGGAGCCGGCATGCGATTTCCGAAGCTCCCCCAAGCATGACGGCCCTCAGACTGCACCGCAAACCTCTGTCAAGGCCCTGCGCAACCAGGCGGCGTGGGCGATCCAGAGGGCAGATAAGCCTGCGCCGAGCACAGGTGTTATGCCAAACTGAGCACATGGCCGAACTCGACTCACAGCCCAAGTCCATTCAGTCCATCTACGCCTGGTACAGCGAAGATAAGCTTTGGGTTAATCGCCGATATCAGCGCAAGCTCGTATGGACCCTCGAAGAGAAGCAGCGGCTGATTGAGTCTGCGCTCAAGAGGTACCCGATCCCCGCCATCTTGCTTGCCGAGCGAGAAGGCGGCGAATATGAGGTCATTGACGGCCTGCAGAGACTTCACACCATCATCTCTTTCATCGAAACGGCATTCGCGACGCTCGATGATAGATATTTCGATGTAGCCCAGTTCGTTACGGCAAAGACAAGGGCCTCGGAGAATGAGGCGTTCTCCGTAACAAAGGGAGCTACCCTTTCAGCTCGCGAGGTCGGTACACTTCTCGATTATTCGATTGCTGTCTCCGTTATGCGCGGCGCTACCGATGACGAGATTGACGACGTCTTTGCTCGCATCAATACTTACGGGCACCAGCTCAGCGACCAAGAGCGCAGACAGTCAGGCGTTCGAGATGAATTCTCAACCCTTGTGCGCGAACTCTCCTGCGATGTCCGAGGAGACGCATCTAGTGACATCCTGAGTCTAGATAAAATGCCGTCCATCAGCATTGACCTCCCCAAGACAAAGCATGGATACGAGGTTGCAGCCGAAGACGTCTTCTGGGTCGAACAAGGCATCTTGAGGTCCACTGACCTCCGAGACTCGATGGATGAGCAGTGTGTTGCGGACATCGCGGCCTCCATTATTGGAGGCAGTCTCGTGGAACGGTCGAAGGTCGCACTCGACGAGATCTACCAGACGGGTTCAGATGAGAACCTGCGAGTCATCAGGGCGCTGGATGGCTACGGGGCTGACAGGTACTCGGCAGAATTCAAGCTGTGCATCGATGAGATTAGCGCGGTCTGCTCCGAAGGCAGCAATCAAAAGCTGCGAGCGACCATCTTCTCCAAGAAGAACACAAACCCCTTCCCTGCGGTATTCGCCGTACTCTTCGTAGCATTCCACGAATTGCTCATCGGCGAGAGTAAGAAGATCGCAGATTACAGAGGCGTGAAGTCCGCCATCACGGACCTAGACAGGCGAATCGAAACGAGCCGTGCCTCCACGTCGCCCGGCGAACGTCGCAGAAACGTTGACACAATCAAGGGCCTAATTAGCCCCTACTTCGTCGATAGCGAACCTCGGGACATCTACGGCGATCACACCGCAACGGACATCGACGCCGCGATCAGGCGTTCGGAAATCGAGGCGCCGCACTATGAATTGAAGCAGGGGATGCTTCGCCTCCACGGCATCCGCGAAATCGACCAGATGATTCTAAATAAGATGATTCGCACAATCTGCGCGATCGCCAACAATGGCAAAGATCGGGCTGGCACTATCCTGGTCGGCGTTGCAGACAAGGATGCCGACGCGAGCAGAATTCGCTCGCTCGACGGCGTGGAAGCTCGCAAGGTAGGCCATCGCCTTGTTGTAGGAGTGCAAAGGGAAGCAAAACAGCTCGGCGAGACACCAGAGAGGTATTTCGCCCGCTGGAAAGACGCCATTCGCTCGTCAGGGCTCTCACAAGGCCTTAAGGACAGCGTGCTCGCCAGTTTGTCCTACTCCGACTACTACGGACTCGGGGTGATCGTTATCCGCATTCCTGAGCAGCCGGAGGTATCCCTCCTCGATGACAAGATGTATATCAGGGAGGGCGACGACACCGTAGAGGTGACGGAGGTCTCCAGAATGCTGGAAATCGGCAAGCGATTCGCCTCGAAATAGCTGCTTCTAATGAGCTACCGAAAAGCGGTCTATTCAGCCGACCAGCCGTCCAAGGAGATCTCCGAGCCGTTGTTCAGGTAGTGGTGGAGGGCGCTAGCGGTGGTGTCGACGAAGGATTCGGGGATGGCGTCGGCGTCGATCCAGCGGACCTGGGAGTGCTTGCGGGGTTCGCGGTTTTCGGGTTCGCCGGTCCATTCGTGGGCGGCGAAGACGACCGTAAGGAAGCCGTTGGGGGCTTCGACGCCCCAAGCGCCGTGGATGATGTGGGCAACCTTGAGGGACTCAGGCTTCACCGTGAGGCCGGTCTCCTCGTAGAGCTCGCGGACCGCAGTCTCGGTGATGGGCTCACCGGGCTCGCTCTTGCCGACGGGGAGGTCCCACATGCCCTGGGCGAACTTGGCGTTTTCGCTGCGCTGGAGGAGGACGACTCGGTTGGTGGCCTTGTCGTGGACGATGACGGCCGCGACCAGCAGGGTCATCGAGTCGAGCGCCGGCTTGAGGGCTTGGGAGCGGTCGTCGGTCTGCTGAGCCACAGGGTTCCCTTCGTCGGGCGGGTTGTTGGGCATGTTAGGCGAGGGCCTCGCGGGCGCGGCGGGCGAGATCGGCGGCGCCGGGGACGCGGCGGCGCTGGTAGACCGCGAGGGTGCTGCGGATTGATGTGATGGCCTTGCGGGTCCGGTCGGAGGTCATGCCCTCCATGAGCACCAGTGCTTGTGTCCAGGCGGCTACCGCTTCGTCGGCGCGGGCCTGAGCGGCAAGACTGTCGCCGAGGTCGGCGTGGGTGAGGGCGTGGACGCGCTTGTACTTCTCCGGGTCCCAGCGGGTGAGGGCGTCGCGGTGTTGTTGCTCGGTGCCGATGTGGTCGGCGAGGTCAGTAAGCGTGCGGGCGGTGTGGCTGGCCACGGTGCCGGCTGCTGGGCCGCTGACGCGGGAGAAGCTGGGCTGGGGCCCGTCCTCGCGTAGGAGGGCGTCTTCGGCGGCGAGGAGGGCACGTGCGGCCGAGGGGGTCTCGCCGATGGCTGCGTAGGCGCGGGCGTGGGTGATGTGGAGGAGGGCTTCGGTCTGGCCGTCGACGTGGCCGAGGCCGCGGGTGAGGGCGCCTTCGACGAGGTCGACGCAATGGTGGGGCTGCTTGAGGCTGAGGGACTGGTGGGCGAGGGCTCGCATCATCCAGGCCGCGTGGCCGTGGGGGTCGGCTTCGCAGGCGAGCTGGTAGCCGACCTGCTAGTAGCGCTGGGCCGCGCCTTCGTGGCCCAGGTCGTGGTGCTTCCACCCGGCGAGGTAGGCGAGTTCGGCGACGGCTCCGAAGGCGGCCTGGCGTAACGGCTCCGAGGGGAAGCGTCCGCGGAGCATAGGGGCGGCGGTGTCGGCGAGGTACGCAGTGACGGTCGTCAGGCCATGGCCGCCGCCGAGGCGTTCGTCGGCGGCGCTGAAGGCCGCGGTGATCTGGCGTACGACGTCGATGTCCTCGGCTCCGACGAGGGAGCGGCCGGTGCGGGCGCGGAGCATCCGGGAGGTGGCTTCGTGGTCGTGGAGCAGCGGCATGGCGACGCCGGCCGTGGTGAAGGCGGCGATGGCGAGGAAGCGGCGGCGTTCGACGTCCGCGCGGCCGAGGTCGGTGACCGTCACGACCGGATCACCGTGCGAGGTGGCTTCGGCGTCACCGGCCTGGAGGCCAATCTCTGTCGGGGTGACGACGCGGTTGAGGCGGCGGGACAGGGCTTCGGCAAGGTACTGGCCGACCTGGCCCGAGGGTGTGCGGGTGCCATTGACCCAATGGGAGATCGCGGACTTGTTCGTTTGAAGCAGTTCGCCGTTCTCGGCGGCGATGCGACGGATGTCCTTGGCGAGGCCGTCATACGTGCATCCGGCGGCGTAAATCGCCTCGCGCAGGCGGGAGTTTGGGTTGGTCGGCGCTGGCACGATCTCCTCCGCTCCGGAGCTGTAAACCGCGTATACCGCTTGGCCTCGGTCACACCGTACCCACTCTGCGTAGCGGGCGGTTCACTTATCGACAGCCGCCCCACTCTCGGGCCGGGCGGCCCCCAAGTTCCGTACGCCCTAACGGGCTCGGGCATTCCTATGCCCCGGCCCGGACGATCAGAGACGGAGAAACGGTGACCACCATCGACACCGCGACCATCACGGTCGAGCTGCCCGACGCCTTCGACCCGCGCTGGAGCCGCCTGCCCGGCATCCAGGTGGACGGCCGACGCATCACCATCGACCCGGCCGAGTACTTCTTCCGCTTCGAGTCCAACACCTGGCTCGTCGCCGACTGGGAGCTGGTCAAGGCCCAGCTCCTCGACGTGGACGAGACCACCGGAAGCGCGGTGGAGCAGCTCGCGCTCGACTTCATCAAGAACCACGGCGAGTCCACGTCGGATGCCGCCCGCGTGCTGGCTACCGCGTACGAGGTGTACTCGTACCTCTTCCGCGAGGAGCACCTGGCCGGCCTCGGCCTGCCGCAGATCACCGCCTACCACCTGCGCATGCTGCGCGAGGCGGCCACCCTGATGGCGCTCAACAAGGTTGAGCTGGACGGGCACATCTCCAACGTCGGCCCGTGCTGGTTCTTCCCCGCCGCCACCTCCGTCGTCTTCGACCTGGACGACGAGAAGGGCGGAATGCTGGACGAGGTGTACCACGGAGGCTGGTTCAACGAGCACCGCCGGATCGAGTCCATCAAGGCCCACGCCGCGCTCGGCGGCCGGCTCGTGCACGGCTGCCAGTCCGTGCCGGACCAGTCCGGCGGGGTCGTCGCGCCCTACGGTGCCTCGATGGGGAACTTCCGTGACGACCTGGCCGAGTTCAAGGCGGGCTGGATCGAGCAGGTCTACGCCCACCGCGTGACCGCGGCCGAGTAACCCCACCCCCTGTACGGCTCCGGGGCGGGCTGACCCTCTCGTCCGCCCCGGAGCCCACCAGCCCCTTGGAGACCCCCATGGACCAGAGCCTGACCGCCGCCCTGCTGGACGACCTGTGCGCCCTCGTCGGCAAGCCCATCCCCGAACGTGCCGAGATCCGTGTCTGGGGCATGTCCGGCGTCGAACGCGTCACCTTCCCAGATGGTGAAACCACCGTCTTCAAGTACGCCAAGGAGCCCTTCGACCGCGAGGCCCAGGCCCTGCGGGTGGCCCGTCAGCGCGGGCTCCCGGTCCCCGAGCTCCACGCCACCGCCATGCAGGACAAGTGGCTCGGGATGCTCATGGACGACCTCGGCACCCCCGTACGTGATGCCGACGACCTCGACGGCGTCGCCGCCGCCGTGATGCTCCACGCCGCCCGCCCGGCCGGCGGCCTGCCCCTCCTCGACGGCGCGGGCCTGGCTGCCCTGCCCGGCCGAGCCCTCGATCACCTCCAGCGGCTGCGGAAGGCCGACCGGTGGTCGGACTGCGACGACATCGAGACCGCTCTGGGGAGGATCTCCGCTGCGGCCGACGCTCGCGTCCAGGGGACGACGCTCGACCCGTTCGGCTGGGTCCACTCCGAGTTCCACCCCACCAGCGTCCACATCGGTGAAGACGGCTGGCACCTCCTCGACTTCGCCCGCGCCTTCACCGGCCCCGGCCTGATCGACCTTGCCTCGTACCACGGCACCACCGAGGCGCCGAGCCCCGTCCGACTGCGGGTGTTCCTCGAGCAGTACGTCACCGCAGGCGGCCACGAGGACGCCCTCGCCGCCCGGGGCGGCCTGGCAGCTGAGGCGTGGGCCCTGGGCTGGCACCGCATGTGGGCCGTGGAGTGGTTCATGGAGCAGGCGATCCGCTGGATCAACGACCCGGTCAAGGACCCCGCGTACATCCCCGTCGTCCGCCGCCACCTGAACGACGTGGTCCAACTCCTGGAGGTCTAGGTGCTCGCCCAGGTCTCCCCCTGGTACGCCCACGCAGCCCAGCGCATAGCCGCCTCCCCGGCCCATGCGCTCACCGCACCGGCCCGGATGGAGTGGAGCACCCACGCGGGCCTCGGTCCCGGAGCTGAGATTCTGGGACGGGACCTGCGCGGCAAGCGCCTCCTGGAGCTGGGCTGCGGCCCTGGCCACAACGTGGCCCACCTCGCCAAGCACCACCAGGCCCGCGTCACCGGCGTCGACCTCGTCGGACTCCAGATACGCCGCGCCCGCTCCCACTACGGCCACCTCGACGGCGCCACCTTCGCCGCCGGCCATGCCCTGCACCACCTCCAAGCCACCGGCCAGACCTTCGACGCGATCTACTCCGTCTTCGGCGCCATCGGCCTCGTCGCCCCCGAGCTGCTGCTCGCCGCGATCTCCCGGCGCCTCAAACCGTGCGGTGTCCTGGCCTTCTCCGTCCCGCACCCGGCACGGGCCGGAAGACAACCATCCACGGACGACCGTCCGCGCGAGGACTACGTCACCATGCCCGACCACAGCCGACTGCCCATCGCCCGATGGGAGTTCGATGCCCGTCGCTGGGGCGCACACCTCACGCGTACCGGCCTGCGCATCACCTCGGCGCTGGAGCTGAGGCACCCACGCCTCGATCCGTGGCCCACCACCCTCCTGATCACCGCCCGCAAACGCTGACCCCGGAGGCACCGATGACCCTGCCCTACCTGCTCTTGGACATCGACGGCGTCCTCATCCCGTTCCCGGCAACAGACGGCAGCACCCCGCCCACCCACGTCCGTCACACCGTCCTGCCCACCGGTCGGCACCCCGACGACCCTGTCCCCATCTGGCTCGACCCCAACCATGGCCCGGATCTCACCGACCTACTGGCCAGCGGCCTCGTCACCCCGGTTTGGTGCACGAGCTGGCGCAAGGACGCCACCACGATCATCGGGCCGCTTCTGGGGCTGCCGGACTTCGCCTACCTCGACCTCCCCCGCCCCAAGATCACCACCAGCCATCCCGACGGCTACCTGTGGAAGCGCGACCACGTCGACCCCTGGCTCGGCAGAGCACCCGTCGTCTGGATCGACGACGACTTCACCGTCCTCGACCACGCCTGGGCCGCCGAACGCACCGCCCGCGGCTACGCCACCCTCCTGGTCCAGCCGGACCCGTACACCGGTCTCCAGACGAGCCACCTCGCCAAGGTACGGGACTGGGCAGGCATCCCGGACGCAGCACGTGGAACAACGGAAGCCGCATAGCAAGGGCCTCGCGTCCGGTCTACGAAGCGGATCGATCCGCCCGGGCGTTCCGATGCTCAATCAGCCGCGTCACGGCATCGTCCAACCTCTTCGCCGTGCGATGGACTGCTTCCAGGACTGAGTGGGCACCAGCACCATCAGCCCCGGAGTTCAGTGCCTTGGCAACCTGGTTCAGGTTGTTGCCGATGTACCCAAGCTGGCGTCGCGCGGCGAATAGCTCAACAACGATCTCTCGTTCACCGGCAACCTCAGCGGCTGTGCGGGTCAGGTCACTCGACGCGACGAGCGCGCAGTGCGCGAGGAAGCCTGCAGTCGTCATGCCGGAGACCCGGGCACCCGCCCTGATCTCGGCGAGCTCCTCCTCGCTTACACGGACCGTGCAGACAATCTTGCGCTGTGAAGGCTTCCGATGACGCCTTCGGATCCGGGAGAGCGGCTGGACCGGCTGCCGGCCTTCTTCGAGCTGCGGGCCGCCCTCGGCCTCAGCTTCCCCCTCTGGCGCCCCCTGGTGCCGGAGGGCCCCTTTGGATGCTCCGCCGATGGTGGAGTGTCCAAAGGGATAACTTGCTCCGCTCGCGGTCGGCATTGCGGCTGTGTCCTGTCCTCCATCTGCATCGGTCGAGAATGCGAGGTCGTCGCTCCCCTCGTTGGAAGCAGCGTCGTTCGTGTTGTCGATCAGGGCGAGTCTCCTTCACACGGCGTAGCGGCAGCGGGCGGCGACTCGACCACGGGCAACCGTGCGCCCGGGATCCAAGCCACCCGCTGTTCTGTCCCCAGGTGAGGGCATTACTGGGGGGCACAAGGGCGAGTGACCGGGTGGTCGGAAGGGGTTCCGACCACCCGATCGGGACAGTCGACTTGGCGGTCAGCTGAGGTTCGCCTCGGTCTCGAACTCGGGTCGCAGGATGTTCATCGCGTCGGTCAGCCGTTCACCGCCGAGCTTGAGGTCCTCGTCCTTTACGGCCTGCCGGACCACTGCCCGGCTGAGGCGTCCTTGCTGAACCGCAGCTGCACGTCCGATTTCGACGATCCGGTCAAGGGGTGCGTCCGGCGGCCGACCACCCTGCGCCTGGGGCTTCGGTTCCTCGTCCACCACTGCGGAGGACCCGGCCGCGACCTCTGCCACTGAACCGGTCTCGCGCGTGATGAGGATGCGGAGGTGGACCGCCCCAGCGAGAGCGAGCGGGGCAAGGGTGGAAAGGATGCCGACCGTGAGGTCACTCAGCCGCAGAGTGCCGGAGGCGGCCTGTTGGTTGAGGCGTACCGCGTGGAGGGCGTTGGCCCAGGTGCTGGCGGCGGTGGCGGTGCCGAAGAGGGTCCATACGTACAGGCGGGCGCGGAACGGGGCGCCCCGCAGGATGATCAGAGCACGCACGCCGTAGGCGATGAACCCGTCGATGAGCAGCGGGAAAAGGTACGTCAGAAATCCGCGGACGTGGATGGCCACGGCCATCTGCTGCAAGGCGTCGTACGAGAGCGCGCATCCGGCGGCACCAAGGGCGAGGATCGCTGCGTGGTCCCAGGCTGTGGCGCGGCTGGGCATGGTTATCTGGGCAGGTGGCGCGAGGGTGGCCATGTGGTGCGAGTACTCCAAGGGGTGGCGGGGTTGTTGCGGTGGCCCGTCTTTTCCGTCTTGGCCGTTGCAAGCGCAGGTCAGGCGGGGTACGGCAGCGACGCGGCGCTCCGTCTTGGTTCCGTCCCGGCGGGCGTCCTGTGACCTGCGGCGATACGGCAAGGACGCCTGGGACGCGGCAAGACGGATGCGGGCGGCGTATCAGTGGTGCGGCGCGGCCAGCGTTGATCGACTTCCGTCTTGGCCCCGGTTGCCGTCTTGGCTGCATGCGTCTGACCTGCGGTGCGACGGCAGGGACGGCACGGACGGCAACCGGGGTGGGCGGGGTCTCAGCCCTCGATCGAGGCGGGGCCGGCATCGACGGGGTGGACACCGGGGCAGTACCGGCGCCAGGCGTCGAGGAACTTGTTGCGGGTGTAGCCCTTGCGCTGGGTCTTGTCCGCGAGGCGGACGTTGCCCGGCCGGATGCCGTACTCGCGGAGCAGGGAACCGAGTTCGCGGGCCGTCAGGCCGCTGCGCCCCCAATCCGCCCAGGGGCCTTCGGCGTCGCCACGCAGGGCGCTGAGGATCTCGTCGGTGGTCAGGCTCTCCGGCTCGCGCTGGGCGAAGAAGACGCGGCGGATGTCGGCGAGGATGCGTGCGCCACCGGGGTTGTCCTCCTCGGCCTGGAGCTCGTCGGCGACCATCTGCGCGCAGGCGGCGCGCGCCAGGCGGGGCCACGGGCCGCCCGCGAGGTCGGCGGTGATGACCAGCGGTTCCCAGGTGTCGGCAGCACGGTCCTCGACTGGCATCGGCGGTTCAAGGTCTGCAGCCTCGTCAAGCAGCGGCCTTGCCCATGCGGCGATGCGGTCGCGGAGATTGTGGAGGGACGGGGTGTCGCGGCGGGAGCGGAAGGGATGCACGCTCTCGCCCTCGGCCCGGCGCCTCATGCGGATGACCACTGAGCGGTCCATGATCGTGTCGGGCAGGTCACCGATCCCAGCCAGGGCCGCCATGGCGAAGGTGGCGAACCTGTGGGGCGTGTGGTCGTTGCCGACCACCCGGGTGACGTACCGATTGCGCTGGTGACCCGCGTTGAGCAGGCCGCGCATCTCCTCGTTCTTCTCGGCCATCTTCGGGGTGCCGAAGATAGTGTCCGCCTCGTCCACGAGGAGCGTGGGCGGCTCCTCAGTGATGGACCGGAAGATCGCCGCCGGAGTGGTGTTGATGGTGAGCATCGGCTCGTGGACCGTCTCGGTCAGCACATCCAGTAGCCGTGACTTGCCGCACCGCTTCGCGGGGCCGACCACGGCCAGGCGCGGGGCGTGCTGCCAGGCGGGCTGGAGGTGAGTCGCGGCGACCCACAGTGTGACCGCGTCCAGGGCACGCTCGGAGGGAAGGATCACGAAGCGGGCGATCTGTTCCCGTAGTTCTGACAGCAGCTCGGCGCCCTCAGTAGCCGGCACATCCGGAATCTCCGCAGGCTCGGCAGGTGGTACCTCTTCAGCCTCCGCGGGGGCCTCGTCCCGGACGATGCCAGGTTGGCCAGGTACCGCCACCGGAGGCCATCCGACCTGATGAGCGGCAGGGGTGTTCGGGGTCGCGGGGTGCAGCAATACGAACTCCTTCTGGTGGGGCATCGGGTTGTCCGAACCGGCTCCACTGGTTCGATTCGATTCACTCTCGGGCGGGGCGTTCACGCCGTGGGCTGTCACCGTGTCAGGGTCGGCGGCCATCAAGCTCCGAGAGCCCAGTTACCGCGCAGCCCGTCCTGGCTGAGCAGTTCCTGGTCGAAGCGAGCGAGCTCGGATTCGCTGTAGAGGACTCGGCGGCCGACCTTCACGCCCCGAGGGCCGTAGCCCGTGTGACGCCAGTACCGGACTGTGCTCTCGGCGGTGCGGTAGCGCTCCGCCACTTCGGCGGTGGTGAGGTAGGGACCCAAGATTTTCCCATTCGACTAGGCGACTTTCCATTTCACCTAGACAGTGCCACGCGGAGCGCGGTTACTCAAACCGGAGAGTCCGTGTTTCAATTGGGATAGCCACTGGGCATGAGACGGAGGGTGACATGAAGGACGGACCAGGCGACGGCAGCGCGCCGCTGCTCTACAGCGAGGGCAACGCGGCGGCACGCATCGGGCTGGAGCGCGAGGTCAGGGGGTGGAGCACGACCGAACTGGCCGCCCGCATGACCAAGGCCGGCGTGCCGATGAACCAGACCGCCGTCTGGCGCATCGAGAACGGCAACCCGCGCCGCAAGATCACCCTCGATGAGGCGCTCGGCTTCGCCCGCGTCTTCGAGCTGCCCCTCGAAGAGCTCATGTCACCGCCCCTGGACGGTCTCGACCTCGACGGTCGGCGCATCGTCCAGGAGGCAGTCGAGGCGTTCTACGAGTCCCGAGACGCGCAGGACCGACTCCACCACGCGGTCGTCGCCATCTCCGAATACATCGAGGCGCACCCCGAGGGCTCGAAGGGCATCCACCTGCAGGTCCTCCGCCTCATGGGCGAAGAGCGCGAGGCCCGCGCCCTCGCCGAGTACATCGAAAGCGGCGGCTACTACCACTGATCACCGAGGAAAGAAGACCCACTTGGCGAACATCCAGAAGCGACCCAACGGCAAATGGCGCGCCCGCTACCGCGACCTCGACGGCAAGGAGCACGCACGCCACTTCGACCGCAAGATCGACGCCCAGCGCTGGCTCGACGAGGTCACGACCAGCGTGGTCACCGGGCAGTACGTCGACCCGAGGTCGGCGAAGAAGCCCTTCAAGGAGTACGCGGAGGAGTGGCGGGCCAGCCAGCCACACCGGCCGTCGACGGCCAAGGCCGTGGCCCAGCACCTGCGTTGCTACGCCTACCCCGTCTGGGAGAAGCGGGCACTTGGCGCCATCAAGCCCGGTGACGTGCAGAGCTGGATCACCAGCCTGACGACCACCCACAAGCTCGCCGCGAGCACCTCCCGCACCGTCTTCAACACCGTCAACGCGGTCTTCCGGGCAGCGGTCCGCGACCGCATGATTCCGCACAACCCCTGCACCGACGCGAAGCTGCCCTCAGTGCCCCGGAAGAAGGTGGTGCCGCTCGCGGTCGAGCAGGTGCGGACGCTGGCCGAGGAGATACCCCGGCGCTACAAGGGCCTGGTCCTGCTGGGCGCCGCCACAGGGCTCCGGCCGGGTGCGCTCTTCGGCCTCCAGCTCCGGCACGTCGACTTGCTGCAGGCGACCGTCTCGGTAGAGCAGCAAATCCAGCAGACGGCCAAGCACGGCGTGTACGTCGGCCCGTCGAAGACCGCGCGCTCACACCGCACGGTTCCGCTCCCCCGCGTGGCGGTGGATGCGATGAAGGCCCACCTGGGGGACTTCCCCGCCGATGGGCCCGAGAGCTGGGTCTTCACGGCGCCGCAGGGCGGGCCCGTGGTCTACACGCACTTCATGGACGGGTCCTGGCGGCCCGCCTGCGCGAAGGCCGGCATAGCGAAGGGCACCGGACCCCACTCCCTCCGGCACCACTACGCCAGCCTGCTGATCAAGCACGGCGAGTCGGTGAAGACCGTCTCCGAGCGCCTCGGCCACACCAACGCGGCCATGACGCTGAACATCTACACCCACCTGTGGCCCGACTCCGAGGAGCGGACCCGGGCCGCCGTCGACAAGGCGTACGCGGACCAGTCCGCCGAGACACAGGTCGACGAAGCGGCGTAGCCGCTCCCCCGTGTGCCGGACTCATCCAGCACGCTGCGGACTCTGTGCGGACCGCAAAGGCCGCCCAACCCGCTCCGCCGCAGGTCAGACGGCCTTTCGCCGAACGTATTAGACGTTGAAGCGGAACTCCACCACGTCCCCGTCCGCCATCACGTAGTCCTTGCCCTCCATGCGGGCCTTGCCCGCGGCGCGGGCCTCGGCCACGGAGCCGGTGGTGACCAGGTCCTCGAAGGAGATGACCTCGGCCTTGATGAAGCCCTTCTGGAAGTCGGTGTGGATGACACCGGCCGCCTCGGGGGCCGTGGCGCCCTTCTTGATGGTCCAGGCGCGGGTTTCCTTCGGGCCGGCCGTCAGGTAGGTCTGCAGGCCCAGGGTGTCGAAGCCGACGCGGCCGAGCGTGGCCAGGCCGGGCTCCTCCTGGCCCATGGACTGGAGGAGCTCCAGCGCCTCGTCATCGTCCAGCTCGATCAGCTCGGACTCGATCTTGGCGTTGAGGAAGATCGCCTCGGCGGGGGCCACCAGCGCGCGCTGCTCGTTCTTGAAGTCCTCGTCGACCAGTTCGTCCTCGTCGACGTTGAAGACGTAGAGGAAGGGCTTGGTGGTGAGCAGGTGGAGCTCGTGCAGGAGGTCGCCCTGCTCGGTGCCCTTGGTGATGCCGGCCGAGAAGAGGGTCTGGCCGGACTCCAGGATGCCCTTGGCGTTCTCGACGGCGGCGAGGACGGCCACCTTCTCCTTCTGGAGGCGGGACTCCTTGGTCAGGCGCGGGACGGCCTTCTCCACCGACTGGAGGTCGGCGAGGATCAGCTCGGTGTTGATGGTCTCGATGTCGTCCTTGGGCGAGACCTTGCCGTCGACGTGGACGACGTTCTCGTCCTTGAAGGCACGGATGACCTGGCAGATCGCGTCGGACTCACGGATGTTCGCCAGGAACTTGTTGCCCAGGCCCTCACCCTCCGAGGCGCCGCGCACGATGCCCGCGATGTCGACGAAGTCGACGGTGGCCGGAAGGATCTTCTGCGACCCGAAGATCTCGGCCAGCTTCTGCAGCCGGGGGTCGGGGACGCCGACGACGCCCACGTTGGGCTCGATGGTGGCGAACGGGTAGTTGGCCGCCAGCACGTCGTTCTTGGTCAGGGCGTTGAACAGGGTCGACTTGCCGACATTGGGCAGACCGACGATTCCGATCGTGAGCGACACGTGGCGACTTCCCGTAGCGAGATTCCCATGGCGATGGAGACGGCAGGTCCTGCCGCGCCATCCCTGGGAATGGTGTAAAGGGTCCGCGGCCCACGGCGGGCCGGTCATCCAGTCTACGGGTCCGGGCCGCACGGGCGGCCCGGAAGGACTATCGGTCGAACACACGGCCAAGGTGGGCCAAACAGCGTGTCCAACGTCGGATTCCTCCCGCTTCCCGACCTACTTTGGTCGGGTGGAGCAACCCAGCACGCGTATCCCTCAGCGCAAGGTCCGCCGCACGTCCCCCGTGCCCCGGCCCGCCTCCCCCGTGGGGCAGGGCGAGAGCGCGTCGCTCCAGCGCGCCGGCGAGGGGCGGTCCTCGCCCCAGCTGCGGGTGCCGGGGCCACGGCTGACCGGGCTCGGCACCGGCCTGCTCACCGCCCTGGCGATGCTCGGGGCAGGCTGGCTGACCGACCGCATGGCGGGCGGCGCGGTCTCGCTCTACGGCGCGTTCTTCCTGTTCGCGAGCGCCGCGTGCGCGCTGTGGGTACGGCCCGCCGACCTCGCGACCGCGCCGGTGACCGTGCCCATCGCCTTCGCGGTGGGCGCCGTGCCCCTCACCGAGGGCGCGGGCGGCTTCGCCGGTCAGGCCATGGGCATGATCACTCTGCTGTCCCTGAGCGCCGGCTGGCTCTACACCGGCACGCTGCTGGCCGCGCTGATCGCGTTCTCCCGCAGGATCGCGCTGATCAGGACGCGGCGGCGGGAGCGGAGCCGGCCTCGGCGGCGGCCATCGCGGCCCCTACGATCCCCGCGTTGTTCAGCAGCCGAGCGGGAACGATCTCGGAGCTGACCCCTTCGATCAGCGGCAGGAACTTGTCGGCCTTGCGGCTGACGCCGCCGCCGATCACCAGGAGGTCGGGCGAGAACAGCTTCTCCACGTGGAGGAGGTAGCGCTCCACCCGGCGCGCCCAGTGCTGCCAGTTCAGGCCCTCCTCGTCCTTGACCCGGGTCGAGGCGCGGGTCTCCGCGTCGTGGCCGTGCAGCTCCAGATGGCCCAGCTCGGTGTTGGGTACGAGCGTGCCATTGGTGAAGAGGGCGCTGCCGATGCCCGTACCGAAGGTGAGCACGATGACCGTGCCGGACCGGCCGCGGCCCGCGCCGTAGCGCATCTCGGCGAGCCCGGCGGCGTCCGCGTCGTTCAGTACGGTCACGGGGGCGCCGATCCGCTCCGTGAGCAGCGCGGCGGCGTCCCGGCCCAGCCAGCCCTTGTCGACATTGGCGGCGGAACGGGTCGTACCGCCGACCACCACGCCGGGGAACGTCACCCCGACCGGCCGCCCGTCCCAGCCGAAGTGCTCCGCGACCTCCCGGACACTGTCCGCGACCGCGTCGGGGGTGGCCGGGTGCGGGGTGAGGACCTTGAAGCGGTCCTCGGTCAGCTCACCCCGTGCCAGGTCGACCGGTGCGCCCTTGATGCCCGATCCGCCGATGTCCACGCCGAAAAGGTTCATGGTCACCACGCTACGGGGCAGGGCGGACGATCACCCCTCGTCGGTGGCGGAATCCGGCCCCCGGCCGGACAGCTCGGCCGCCTCCGCCCGCAGGTCGCGGCGGAGCTCCTTCGGCAGCGAGAAGGTGATGGACTCCTGGGCGGCCGTGATCGTCTCGACGTCGTCGTAGCCGCGCTCGGC
The DNA here is from genome assembly GCF_055560115.1 of Streptomyces sp. NPDC023527. Classification (NCBI taxonomy): domain Bacteria; kingdom Bacillati; phylum Actinomycetota; class Actinomycetes; order Kitasatosporales; family Streptomycetaceae; genus Streptomyces; species Streptomyces sp. NPDC023527. Next base: position 108,407 of record NZ_JBVHJJ010000009.1, on the reverse strand, counting down.
GAGCCACTGCAGGACGCCGTCGACGAGGATCTCCGGCACCGACGCGCCCGAGGTCACACCGACCGTGCTCACGCCCTCCAGCCACGCCTCGTCGATCTCCTCGGCGAAGTCGACCAGGTGGGCGTCGCGCGCACCCGCGCCGAGGGCGACCTCGACGAGGCGGACGGAGTTGGATGAGTTCTTGGAACCGACGACGATCACCAGGTCGGCGTCGGCGCCCATCTGCTTGACGGCGGTCTGGCGGTTCTGCGTGGCGTAGCAGATGTCGTCGCTCGGCGGGCTGATCAGCTGCGGGAAGCGGCCCTTGAGGGCGTCGACCGTCTCCATCGTCTCGTCCACCGAGAGGGTGGTCTGGGAGAGCCAGACGACCTTGGACTCGTCGCGGACGCTCACGTTCGCCACGTCGTCGGGGCCGTCGACCAGGGTGATGTGGTCGGGCGCCTCACCGCTCGTACCGATGACCTCCTCGTGACCCTCGTGGCCGATGAGGAGGATGTCGTAGTCGTCGTTGGCGAAGCGGACGGCTTCCTTGTGGACCTTGGTGACCAGCGGGCAGGTGGCGTCGATGGTCGCGAGCTTGCCGCGCGCGGCCTCCTCGTGGACGACGGGGGCCACGCCGTGGGCCGAGAAGATGACGATGTTGCCCTCGGGCACCTCCTCCGTCTCGTCGACGAAGATGGCGCCCTTCTTCTCCAGGGACTTCACCACGTACTTGTTGTGCACGATCTCGTGGCGCACATAGACGGGCGCTCCGTACTGCTCCAGGGCTTTCTCGACGGCGATCACGGCACGGTCCACACCCGCGCAGTAGCCACGGGGGGCGGCGAGCAGAACCTTGCGGGCGGTGGTAGCAGTCATGCGATCCATCGTACGGGCCCGTCCACCGCTGGTTCCGCCTGACCGGCATGGCGGGTGGAGCTGGGGCACGATGGGCGGCAGGTACGCACCAGCGAGGGGCATTCCATGGCCACACCACCCGCCGGCGGTCACAAGAGCGAGCACGGGAGCGGTCTCCGGGACGCTCGCGGGAACAACGGCGAGGACACCCTCCGCCGCACGCTCTCCTTCCGGGACCTGGTCGTCTACGGCCTCCTCTTCATCGCCCCCATGGCGCCGGTCGGCATCTTCGGCACCCTCGACGCCAAGGCACACGGCGCGGTCGCGCTCGTCTACGTCGTGGCGACGGTCGCGATGGCGTTCACGGCCTTCTCGTACGCGCAGATGGTGCGGGTCGCCCCTCGGGCGGGGTCGGTCTACACGTACGCGCGCGTGGGGCTCGGCGAGGGGCCGGGTTTCATGGCCGGGTGGATGGCGATGCTCGACTACCTGCTGATCCCGGCGGTGGCGTACCTCTTCTCCGGCATCGCCCTGAACGCGCTGGTGCCGGAGGTCTCGCGGTGGGTGTGGACGGCCCTCGCGGTGGTCGTGACGACCGCCCTGAACATGTGGGGGGTGCGGACGGCGGCGCTGGTGGGCTTCCTGGTGCTGGCCATGGAGATCCTCGTGCTGCTGGTCTTCCTGGCCTCGGCGATCTTCGCGCTGGCCGAGAAGGGCACCCAGCGCGGGTGGCTGTCGCCGCTGACCGGGGAGGGCGGGCTCGCCATGGGTGCCGTCTTCACGGCGGTGTCGGTGGCGGTGCTGTCGTATCTGGGCTTCGACGCCATCGCGGCGTTCGCGGAGGAGTCGGCGGGTGGCTCGGAGCGGGTGGCGCGCGCGGTGCTGACCTGCCTCGCGGTGGCGGGCGTCCTCTTCATCGCCCAGACCTATCTGGCGGCGCTGCTCGCCCCCATGTCACCGGCGGAGCTGGCGGCGCGGCCGGAGGACCAGGGGTCGGCCTTCTACGACACGGTCGACGCGGCGACGGGTGCCTGGCTGCACGATCTGGTGGCCGCCAGCAAGGCCATCGGCGCCGCGTTCGCGGCTCTCGCCGGTCAGGCGGCGGCCGGCCGGCTGCTCTTCGCGATGGCCCGTGACCGGCGGCTGCCGGGCATCCTGTCGAAGGTGGACCGGAGTTCGGGGGTGCCCCGGCCGGCGCTGCTCGGCGCGGCGGTGGTCACCCTGCTGGCGTCGGTGTGGGCGGCGCGGCGCGACGACGGCCTGGACCGGCTGGTGTCGGTGGTGGACGTCGGCGCGCTGGTCGCCTTCGCGCTGCTGCATCTGTCGGTGATCGGCTGGTTCGCGGTACGCAAGCGGGGCGGGCCCGTGCGTCCCGTACGGCATGTGCTGGTGCCGCTGCTGGGCCTGGCGGTGGTGATCGCGGTGATCGTCAAGGCGTCGGGCGCGGCGCAGACCGTCGGCGCGGTCTGGGCGGTTGCCGGGCTGGGGGTCCTGGGCGCGCAGGTGTTCCGGCGCTCGACGGCGGGCTGAGGCGGCTGCCGTGTGCGGGCCCGGCCCGAAGCGGCTTCCGTGTGCGGCCCGGGCCGTTGTCGGTGCCCGCCACTACTCTCGTCCCCATGGCTCTCAACACGTCCCCGGACGCGCCGATCCCCGTAGGCCAGGTGTCCCGCCTGATCGGCGGGTGGATCGACCGGCTGGGCGCGGTGTGGGTCGAGGGACAGATCACGCAGCTCTCGCGGCGTCCCGGCGCGGGGGTCGTGTTCCTGACGCTGCGCGACCCCTCGCACGACATCTCCCTGTCGGTGACCTGCTATCGCGCGGTCTTCGACCAGGTCGCCGACATCGTCTCGGAGGGCGCGCGCGTCGTCGTGCACGCCAAGCCCGAGTGGTACGCGCCGCGTGGCTCGCTGTCGCTGCGGGCCACCGAGATCAAGCCGGTGGGCGTCGGTGAGCTGCTGGCGCGGCTGGAGCAGCTGAAGAGGTCGCTGGGGGCGGAGGGACTGTTCGCCGCCGACCGCAAGCGGCCGCTGCCCTTCCTGCCGCAGCTGATCGGTCTGGTCTGCGGCCGCGCCTCGGCCGCCGAGCGTGACGTGCTGGAGAACGCCCGGCACCGCTGGCCCGCCGTCCGCTTCGAGATCCGCAACGTCCCCGTGCAGGGCGTGCACGCGGTGCCGCGCGTCATCGAGGCGGTCACGGAGCTGGACAAGACGCCTGAAGTCGACGTGATCATCGTGGCGCGCGGCGGCGGCAGCGTGGAGGACCTGCTGCCGTTCTCCGACGAGCGGCTCGTCCGGGCGGTGTCCGCGTGCCGTACGCCGGTGGTGTCGGCGATCGGCCACGAGCCGGACTCCCCGCTGCTGGACCTGGTCGCCGACCTGCGGGCCTCCACCCCCACGGACGCGGCGAAGCGCGTCGTGCCCGACGTGGGCGAGGAGCTGGTCCGCGTACGGCAGTTGCGCGACCGGGCACTGCGCTGTGTCACCGCGCACCTGGAGCGCGAGGAGCGCGGCCTGGCGGCCGTCCGGGCGCGGCCGTGCGTGGAGCGGCCGCAGCGGATGGTGGACGAGCGGGAGGCCCAGGTCGACGCGCTCACCGACCGGGGGCGGCGCACCCTCGGCCATCTGCTGGACCGGGCGGAGTCGGAGCTGTCGCACACCCACGCGCGCGTGGTCGCGCTGTCCCCGGCGGCGACGCTGCGCCGGGGCTATGCCGTGCTCCAGCACGCCGACGGCTCGGTGGTGCGCGCGGCGGCCGAGGTGACGGCACAGGAGGAGCTGCGGGCGCGGGTCGCGGAGGGCGAGTTCACGGTGCGGCCCGTTGTCACACCGCCCGCATAGTCTGGGTGGCATGGCGAAGACGGGTGCGGCGGACATGGGCTCCGGCGAGAGCGTGCTGGGGTACGAGCAGGCGCGGGACGAGCTGATCGACGTGGTGCGCCGCCTGGAGGCGGGCGGCACGACGCTGGAGGAGTCGCTGGCGCTGTGGGAGCGCGGCGAGGAGCTCTCCAAGGTCTGCCGGCACTGGCTGGAGGGCGCCCGGGCGCGGCTGGACGCGGCGCTGGCGGAGTCCGAGGAGGGGGCGGCCACCGAGGCGCGCTCCACGGCCGACCAGGGCTGAACCGGCACCGGCCGCAGGGTGCGAGCCGGGCTTTTCGACACGACCAACCGGACAAACGGGAGTGAGTCGGGTCACCGCACCCCAGGTTTGGTTGAAAGTTCACACACATTGCGTACAGTGGAGGTCATCAGCACGACCCCCCACACGCATGTGAAGGTGTTTTCCCATGACCCTCGCCCTCGACCCCACCGCGCAGGACCTGCTCTTCCGTGAGGCCCACACGGCCAACACCTTCTCCGCGGAACCGGTGACCGACGAGCAGATCCAGGCCGTCTACGACCTGGTCAAGTACGCGCCCACCGCTTTCAACCAGTCGCCGCTGCGCGTCGTCCTCGTCCGCTCCGAGGAGGCCCGCGAGCGCCTGGCGCCGCTCATGGCCGAGGGCAACCGGGCCAAGACGGTGTCCGCGCCGCTGGTGGCCATCCTCGCCACGGACAACGAGTTCCACGAGGAGCTGCCGGCGCTGATGCCGCACTTCCCCCAGGCCAAGGACGTCTTCTTCGCCGAGCGCCCGGTCCGCGAGCGGTCGGCCGCGCTCAACGGCGCGCTCCAGGCCGGCTACTTCCTCGTCGGCGTCCGCGCCGCGGGGCTGGCCGCCGGCCCGATGACCGGCTTCGACCACGCCGGCGTCCAGAAGGAGTTCCTCGACGCCGACCACACGCCGCTGATGATCGTGAACATCGGCAAGCCCGGCCCGGACGCCTCGCGCCCGCGCGCCCCGCGCCTGGCGTACGACCAGGTCGTCACGACCGTCTGAGCCGGCCGCCCCGGCCGGGGCGCCGGACCCCGGCCGTCGCGCTCAGCCCTTGCCGGCCCCTTCGGGCCGCTTCTTCTCGGCCTTGAGCGCGGCGGCCATTTCCGTGAGCCGCTCGTACGAGGCGGTACCGGTGACCACCGTCGTCACCCCGCGCTCCTCGCGCACCAGGGCGTTGTACTTCTCGCCCTCGTAGCGCCGCCAGGTGCCCTCGCCGACCTGCTGGGTCCTGCCGGTCTTCGCCGCACCCCGGCTCACGCCGTCGATGAACTCGGCCGCCGGGCCGTCGCTCTGCTCGACCGCGACGTACTCCTTGCCCGGGTCGAGGAACCCCAGATGCCAGGCCGATCCCTCCTTGCCGCCCGCCCGGTACGAGACCGAGGTCGCGCGCCAGCCCTCGGCCAGCCCCTCGGGGGCCGCGACGGCGTACGGCGCGGCCCGCCGGGCCGTGTCGAGCTCCACGCGGTAGCCGACCGTCTTCACGGGGTCATTGCCTTCGTCATGCGGAATGAACACATAGCTCACCAGCGCGATGGGGACCACCACCGCCAGCGAGAGGATCATGTTCCGTACGGTCTGCGCCTTGCCGTTCCTACCTGCCACCCCACCATCGTCCCCCATGCCCGCGCCGATCTTGACGCCGGTCGGGCCGGGCGGGGCCGCGCGCCTCCCCGGGACCTTGACGCTGCTCATGCGTGGGGCGCCCTGCTCACTCTCGCAGTAAACCGATAAAGTCATCACACCCTCACTTCCTTGCCCCCTACGGGGGACGAGGAGCCCTACGGCCGTCGCCGTACAGAAAGGTGCGCTCCGATGACCGATCATCACCTGCCGTCCCAGCTGGAAGTCAGCCCCGAGGCCCCCGACCGCAACCTCGCCCTGGAGCTCGTCCGGGTCACCGAGGCCGGTGCGATGGCGTCGGGCCGCTGGGTCGGGCGCGGCGACAAGAACGGCGCGGACGGCGCCGCGGTCAAGGCCATGCGCGCCCTCATCGGCACCGTCTCCATGAACGGCGTCGTCGTCATCGGCGAGGGCGAGAAGGACAACGCGCCCATGCTCTACAACGGCGAGCGCGTGGGCGACGGGACCGGCCCCGAGTGCGACGTCGCCGTGGACCCGGTGGACGGCACGACCCTGACGGCCAAGGGCATGGCCAACGCGGTCTCCGTCATGGCCGTCGCCGACCGCGGCTCCATGTTCGACCCGTCCGCCGTCTTCTACATGGACAAGCTGGTCACCGGCCCCGAGGCCGCCGACTACGTCGACATCAACGCCCCCGTCGGCGTGAACATCCGCCGGGTCGCCAAGGCCAAGCACTCCTCGCCCGAGGACGTCACGGTCGTCGTCCTGGACCGCCCCCGCCACGACGGCATCGTCCGGGAGATCCGCGAGGCCGGCGCCCGCATCAAGTTCATCTCCGACGGCGACGTGGCCGGCGCGATCATGGCCGTCCGCGAGGGCACGGGCATCGACCTGCTGCTCGGCATCGGCGGCACGCCCGAGGGCATCATCGCGGCCTGTGCGATCAAGTGCCTCGGCGGCACGATCCAGACCAAGCTGTGGCCCAAGGACGACGAGGAGCGGGAGCGCGCCCTCGCCGCGGGCCACGACCTCGACAAGGTCCTGCACACCGACGACCTCGTCAGCGGTGACAACGTCTTCTTCGTCGCCACCGGCATCACCGACGGCGAGCTGCTGCGCGGTGTGCGCTACCGCGCGGAGACCGCGACCACGCAGTCCCTCGTCATGCGGTCCAAGTCGGGCACGATCCGGCAGATCGACTCCACGCACCGGCTGTCCAAGCTGCGCGCGTACAGCACGGTCGACTTCGAGCGCCCCAGCTGACGAGTCGCCGGCCCACCGGCCGGCGCGCTCACCACGGGCCGGGCCCCGCCGCATCTTCCGGCGGGGCCCGGCCCGTGGTGCGTACGCCCGGTCAGCCCGCGGCGGCGACGCGCGTGGCGCGCTGGAGCTCGGCCTCGCGCCGCCGGCGCCGGGCCAGCACCACGCGGCGCTCGGCCGCGGTCAGCCCGCCCCACACTCCGTACGGCTCGGGCTGGAGCAGGGCGTGCTCCCGGCACTCGACCATCACCGGGCAACGGGCGCACACCCGCTTCGCGGCCTCCTCGCGGGAAAGCCGGGCGGCGGTGGGTTCCTTGGATGGTGCGAAGAAGAGCCCGGCTTCATCCCGGCGGCACACCGCCTCCGAATGCCAGGGGCCGGCCTGATCCCGAGCGGAGATCCGCTGGGACGGTACGGCGGCTTCCTGCAGGGGCTGATGCGGTAGCAGCACGGTCTACTCCTGACGACGGCTTTGCTGGGCCGATTGAGTCACCTTTGCCCGTCTCCACTGCGCACGGCCATTCGCACCGGCAGCCGTACGAGAGACGATGCACCAAGCTTTACCCGCTGTGCGCGTGCTTATTCACACCGTTGCCATGAGCGGAACGCGGAAAGCCGCCGTCAGCCGCCCGCCCGCAGGTTCTTGAGCCGCTTTCCCCGCACGGGTTTGGCCTCCACCCCGCCGAAAAGGGCGAAGCCGGTGACGGACACGACCGGGGCGTCGGGGTCGGGCGCCTCGTACGTCCTGACGTCGAAACCGCCGAAGATCCCGCCGCCGGTGGAGCGCAGGGAGACGTTCTCCGGGACCTTGAGGTCGATGCCACCGAAGATCGCGACGGCGTTGACGACGATCTCCCGCCGTTCGAAGACCGCCTCCGTGAGATCGATCTCGACCCCGCCGAACAGCGCGAACGCGTTCGTCCGCCACGGCACCCGCCAGCGGCCCTTGCGCGTGGCGCCGCCGAAGACCGCGACCAGGTTCTCCTCGGCGGGGCTCGTGCCCTCGGGGCGCGTCGAGGCGTCGTACGGGCGCGCGGGCGCGGCCGTCGCGTGCCGGGGCGCGGCCGGAAGGTCGCGGACCAGGGGCTCCAGTTCCCCCATGGTGCGCGCCGTGTACGCCGCGCCGATCCGCTCGGAGTGCTCCTCCGGGGTCAGCCGGCCCTCGCCCAGGGCGTCGCGGAGGATGTCCGCGATCCGGTCGCGGTCGGCGTCGGAGGCGCGCAGCGCGGGTTCGGTGGCGGGGCCCGGCGGGGTCGGGGGCTCCGGCCGCTGGGGCCGTTTCTCGAACGATGGCTGTTCCACGTCAGCAGCGTAGCGAAACGCGATAGATCGCGACTAGAGGGAAGTCGAGATGTACTGAGCCTTACCTCACAGGATCGGGCGCGCCGGGGCGCCCTACGCTGGTACAGCGCTGCCGCAGATGTCAGCCGAAGCCACTGTCGAGTGAGGAATCGCCGCAATGTCTGCCCCGTCTGAGTTCGCCTATACCGACCTCCTGCCCCTGGGCGAGGACCACACTCCGTACCGCCTGGTCACCTCCGAGGGCGTGTCCACCTTCGAGGCCGACGGCCGTACGTTCCTCAAGGTGGAGCCAGAGGCGCTGCGGAAGCTGGCCGCCGAGGCGATGCACGACATCTCGCACTACCTGCGCCCGGCGCACCTGGCGCAGCTGCGCCGGATCCTCGACGACCCCGAGGCGTCCCCGAACGACCGCTTCGTCGCGCTCGACCTGCTCAAGAACGCCAACATCGCCGCGGCCGGCGTGCTGCCGATGTGCCAGGACACCGGCACCGCGATCGTCATGGGCAAGCGCGGCCAGAACGTCCTCACCGAGGGCGGCGACGAGCAGGCCCTCTCGCACGGCATCTTCGACGCGTACACCAAGCTCAACCTGCGCTACTCGCAGATGGCCCCGCTGAACATGTGGGAGGAGAAGAACACCGGCTCGAACCTGCCCGCGCAGATCGAGCTGTACGCGACCGACGGCGGCGCGTACAAGTTCCTCTTCATGGCCAAGGGCGGCGGCTCGGCCAACAAGTCCTTCCTCTACCAGGAGACGAAGGCGGTCCTCAACGAGGGCTCCATGATGAAGTTCCTGGAGGAGAAGATCCGCTCCCTGGGCACCGCCGCGTGCCCGCCGTACCACCTGGCGATCGTCGTCGGCGGTACGAGCGCGGAGTACGCCCTGAAGACCGCCAAGTACGCCTCCGCGCACTACCTCGACGAGCTGCCGGAGACCGGCTCCCCGTCGGGCCACGGCTTCCGGGACAAGGAGCTGGAGGAGAAGGTCTTCGAGCTCACGCAGAAGATCGGCATCGGCGCCCAGTTCGGCGGCAAGTACTTCTGCCACGACGTGCGCGTGGTCCGCCTGCCGCGCCACGGCGCCTCGCTGCCTGTCGCCATCGCCGTGTCCTGCTCCGCGGACCGCCAGGCGGTCGCGAAGATCACCGCCGAGGGTGTCTTCCTGGAGCAGCTGGAGACCGACCCGGCGCGCTTCCTGCCGGAGACCACCGACGAGCACCTGTCCGACGAGGGCGTGGTGCGGATCGACCTCAACCGGCCGATGGACGACATCCTCGCCGAGCTGACCAAGTACCCCGTCAAGACCCGGCTGTCGCTGACCGGACCGCTCGTCGTCGCCCGCGACATCGCACATGCGAAGATCAAGGAGCGGCTGGACGCGGGCGAGGAGATGCCTCACTACCTCCAGGACCACCCGGTCTACTACGCGGGCCCGGCGAAGACCCCCGAGGGTTACGCGTCCGGTTCCTTCGGCCCGACGACCGCGGGCCGCATGGACTCCTACGTCGAGCAGTTCCAGGCCGCGGGCGGCTCCAAGGTGATGCTCGCCAAGGGCAACCGGAGCAAGCAGGTCACCGACGCGTGCGGCGCGCACGGCGGCTTCTACCTCGGCTCGATCGGCGGGCCGGCGGCCCGTCTGGCGCAGGACTGCATCAAGAAGGTCGAGGTCCTGGAGTACGAGGAGCTCGGCATGGAGGCGGTCTGGAAGATCGAGGTCGAGGACTTCCCGGCGTTCATCGTCGTCGACGACAAGGGCAACGACTTCTTCGTCGACCCGACGCCGGCTCCGACGTTCACGTCCATTCCGGTCCGCTCCGGGCAGTAACCCCCTTTGAACGCCGAACGCCGGACGGGCTGGATTTCCAGCCCGCCCGGCGTTTTTCGAGGACCGGTGCTACGCGAAGCGCTGCGCCGCCGACCCGTCACACTTCTGCAGACGCAGCGGGTCCTTCGCCGACGCGAGCGTCAGACACCATTCCGAGGCCGCCGCGGGCCGCAGCGTGCCGCCGCTGCGGATGAACTGCTGGTTCCCGCCGCCATGGCAGTTCCACAGCACCACAGCCGTACCCGCCGCGTACTTCCCGCCCGGCACATCCACACACCGGTCGTGGGAGAGCGCCGTGCGCAGCACCTTGGCGCCCGTGTCGTACCCCCACTGCTGGTTCCGGCTCCCGGAACAGTCCCAGCCGCCCACCTGGGTGCCGTTCCGGCTGGCGGCCCCGTAGGCGTCAACGCACGTACCCGTTGCCTCACTCCTCAGTGGACGGAACGCGTCGTCCCAGGCCCCCTTCGTCAGCACGGGCGTCCCCGTGCTCGCCGGGTCCGCGCACCCCGCCTCGCCGTAGCCCGAGGCGTAGAGCTGGCTGAGGCAGGACGCGAAGGCGCCGTGGCCGCGGACGTTCGGGTGGAAGGACTGGCGGACGGAGTTCTCGTCGGGCAGGCCCGGTTTGGAGAGGTCGACGTACAGGCCGCGCGCCCAGGCGTCGTCCATGCAGACCTCGTGGCCGTGGAAGAGGCGGGAGTTGTCGAGGAAGAGCGCGCCCGCGTTCCGGGCGGCCTTGCGCATCCCGCGTTCGAAGGCGGGGACGGCCGTGTCGCGCCCCCAGGCGGAGTCGGAGGTGTGGCCGACGCAGCCGCCGGGGATCTTGCCGGGGAAGTTCGGGTTGTCCTCGAAGTCGGGGCCGATGGGGCTGGGGTAACCCATGACGACGAGCTTGTAGTCGCCGTCGGCGTAACCCGCGCCCGTCATCACGGTGCGCAGGTCCCGTACGGTCTGCTCGACCTTGGGTACGAGGCCGTCGACGCGGGCCTGCCAGCCGGGGGCGTACTTGGGCTCGCAGGGGCCCTGGAGCGTCAGGTAGCGGACGACGCAGTCGGTCATCACGGGACCGAACTGGAGGTCGTCGTTGGCACCGGCGACGAGCAGCACCATCTTGATCCGGGTGTTGCGGGCCTTGACGGCGAGGTTGTCGCTCTGGACCAGCTCGTCCGCGTACTGCTTGCCGCCGCCGATGCGGATGTTGGCGGTGGACGCGCCGGAGCAGGAGACGTTGTAGGTGACGTCGGCGGGAATCGAGGTGCGGTGGATGGCGGCGTCGGGCGAGCGGTGGCACCAGTTGGAGGGGCCGTTGGTGCCGGGCTCGTAGGTGCCGACGCCCTCGCCGGAGATCTCGCTGTCGCCGAGTGAGATCAGAGAGGACTTGCGCCGGTCGAGGGGGCGCTCGGCGGCGTCGCCGTAGAGCTTGACGGCCTCGGCCGCGCGGATCTTCTCCAGTTCGGGTGACAGGGGGGTCGAGGCGGCCTTGCGGGCCTGGGCCGCGGCGGTGGGGCCGGTCGCGGCCATGCCGCCGAAGGCCGCGGCGAGCGCGGCGACGGCGGCGAGAGTACAGCGCAGGGTGGGTCTGCGTGTCATGGAGCCTCCCCGATTTCAGTTGTTACTCGCGGTATTTACTAGTCGGTAGTGCCTTTTGGGAACACGGTGAACAAGACAAACGCTTTGTTTGTCAGGAGGTAAGTGACAATGACCGACAGCGAGCAGTACCGGATCGAGCACGATTCCATGGGAGAGGTGCGCGTCCCCGCCCACGCCAAGTGGCGCGCCCAGACGCAGCGGGCGGTGGAGAACTTCCCCGTCAGCGGGCAGCGTCTGGAGCGGGCGCACATCGAGGCCCTGGCCCGGATCAAGGGCGCCGCCGCGAAGGTCAACGCCGAGCTGGGCGTGGTCGACAAGGAGGTCGCGGAGGCCATCGCCTCGGCGGCCGGTGAGGTCGCCGAGGGCCGCTGGGACGAGCACTTCCCCGTCGACGTCTTCCAGACCGGCTCCGGTACGTCCTCCAACATGAACACCAACGAGGTCATCGCCACCCTGGCCACCGAGCGCCTCGGCCGTGACGTGCACCCCAATGACCACGTCAACGCCTCGCAGAGCTCCAATGACGTGTTCCCCTCCAGCATCCACATCGCCGCCACGGCCGCCGTCACCGGCGATCTGATCCCGGCGCTCGACCACCTCGCCGAGTCGCTGGAGCGCAAGGCGGCGGAGTTCGCGGAGGTCGTCAAGTCCGGTCGTACGCACCTGATGGACGCCACGCCCGTGACGCTCGGTCAGGAATTCGGCGGTTACGCGGCACAGGTGCGCTACGGCGTCGAGCGGCTGCGCGCCTCCCTGCCGCGACTGGCCGAACTCCCCCTGGGCGGCACGGCCGTGGGCACCGGCATCAACACCCCGCCCGGCTTCTCGGGGGCTGTCATCGCCGAGGTCGCCCGCGCGACCGGGCTGCCGCTGACCGAGGCCCGCGACCACTTCGAGGCACAGGGCGCGCGCGACGGGCTGGTGGAGACCAGCGGCCAGCTGCGCACCGTCGCCGTGGGCCTGACCAAGATCGCCAATGATCTGCGCTGGATGTCCTCCGGCCCGCGCACCGGCCTGGCCGAGATCAACCTCCCCGACCTCCAGCCGGGCTCCTCGATCATGCCGGGCAAGGTCAACCCCGTCATCCCCGAGGCCGTCCTGATGGTCGCCGCCCAGGTCACGGGCAATGACACGACCGTGGCCACGGCGGGCGCCGCCGGCAACTTCGAGCTCAATGTGATGCTCCCGGTGATGGCGAAGAACCTGCTGGAATCCGTGCGGCTGCTCGCCAACGCCTCCCGGCTCCTCGCCGACCGCACGATCGACGGCATCACCGCCAACGTCGAACGGGCCCGTGAGTACGCGGAGTCCTCGCCGTCCGTCGTCACCCCGCTCAACCGCTACATCGGCTACGAAGAGGCCGCCAAGGTGGCCAAGAAGTCCCTTGCGGAGCGCAAGACGATCCGCGAGGTCGTCCTGGAGGCGGGGTACGTCGACCGTGGGCTGCTGACGCGGGAGCAGCTCGACGAGGCGCTCGACGTGCTGCGGATGACCCGCCCGTAACGCTCCGGCGTGCGCCGCGCCGCACCCGGGCCCGCACCTTGGCCCGGACCTTTGCGGCGCACGTCACGGCGCATCCATGGCCCGGGCACCTAGGATCTGCGCATGACAGCGGACACGGTGGACACCACGGACACGGCCGGCACCGCCCCCTGGGCGCCGGGGGACCATATTCTCTGGCGTTACCGGGGCAACGCCAGCGATCAGGTCCACATCTGCCGTCCCGTCACCGTCGTCCAGGACACCGACGAGCTCCTCGCCGTCTGGATGGCCCCCGGCACCGACTGCGTCAAGCCGCTGCTCGCCGATGGCACTCCCATCCATCAGGAGCCGCTGGCCACCCGTTACACCAAGCCCCGCACGACCACCGTCGACCGCTGGCACGGCTCCGGCGTGCTCAAGCTCGCCCGGCCCGGCGAACCGTGGTCGGTGTGGCTGTTCTGGGACGCGCGCTGGAACTTCAAGAACTGGTACGTCAACCTCGAGGAGCCCCTGGCGCGCTGGGCGGGCGGGGTCGACTCCGAGGACCACTACCTCGACATCGCCGTCTACCCCGACCGCAGTTGGGAGTGGAAGGACGAGGACGAGTTCGCCCAGGCGCAGCGCGCCGGGCTGATGACCCCCGAGCAGGCGCGCCGGGTACGGGCCGCCGGCCACGCGGCGGTCGAGCGCATCGAGTCCTGGGCCGCGCCGTTCGCCGCGGGCTGGGAGGACTGGCGCCCGGACCCCGCCTGGACCGTGCCGCCGCTGCCGGACGACTGGGACCGCGCCCCGGCCCGTATCCGGTCGCAGGGCTCCTTCCCGCGGTAGGCCGCGGAAGAGATCCTCCAGAACCGCTTGGCGCGCCCCCGAGGGGCAACCGTAGGATCGGCCTCCGCGATACTGCACAGCAGCACGGCACGAACAGAGCACGGCATGTGACGCCTGATCACAGCCGACGGTCACAGAAAGGGCGGAGCCGTGAGCGGTGACGACCAGCGGGGATACGACGGCTACGCCCGCTTAGGGCTGGACCGCAGCGGACAGGCCGAGGCGTTCGACGCGATCGGCGACCGCTACGACGACGCGTTCCCGCACAAGGACGGCCAGCTCGAAGCCGGTGCCTGGCTGGCGGGGGCGCTGCCGCCCGGCTCCCGGATCCTCGACGTCGGCTGCGGTACGGGCCTGCCGACGGCCCGGCAGCTCACCGACGCCGGCCATCAGGTCGTCGGCGTCGACCTCTCCCCCGGCATGCTCGACCTGGCCCGGGTCAATGTGCCCGGGGCCGAGTTCCACCTGGCGGACCTGGCCGGTCTGCGCGACGGGCGCCTGGGCGCCTTCGACGGCGTCGCCGCCTTCTTCGCCCTGCTGATGCTGCCGCGCGCGGAGATCCCCCACGCACTGCGGATGCTGCACGGACTCCTGAGACCCGGGGGGCTGCTGGCGCTCTCGATGGTCGAGGCCGACGTGGACGACTTCGCGATTCCGTTCCTGGGCAACACGATCCGGGTATCCGGATATCTGCGGGAGGAACTGCGCCAGGTCGTGTGCGAAGCGGGTTTCGACATCGCCGGGGAGAACTCGCTGGCGTACGCCCCGGCGAGTACGGACGTACCACCCGAGATCCAGCTCTTCCTCAATCTGCGACGCGCCTGACCCACGGTGCGCCCTCTGCGACCGGGCGTACGGCCCCGACGGATGGAACCCCACGCGTGACGGAGCAGCCCAACTCCCACGGAAGTCAGCGCACCGCCGCGGTGCGGCGGTCCGCCGCGCCCGCGCTCGGCCCCGACGCCGCCACCGCCCGCCTGCCGCGGCAGCCGGACGGCTCCGGACCGCCGGGCGGCGAGGCCGCGCGCGAGCGGTGCCGCGCCGAGGCGCACCCCGACCCGGAGCCCGCGCCCGCGCGGCCCGCCGACGGCCCCCACGCCCCGGCCGGGGGCGAGAGGGGCCGCACCGGCGGGGCCGAGCCCCGCGCCTCGCGGCGCGTCCCCTCGCCCGGGGCCGGTTCGCCGGCCCCGGGCGAGGGGTCCGGCGGCCCGGGGCCCTCCGGGCCGGCCCCCGGTGCTTCCGGCACCACCGGCGGTGAGCGGCTGCGGTTCGTGGGCGCCGCCACGCGGCGCATCGCCCGCGGCATCGACCTGGACGAGATCGTTCTGGGCCTGTGCCGGGCCACCGTGCCCACGTTCGCCGACGCGATCCTGGTCTATCTGCGCGACCCGCTGCCGGTCGGCGACGAGCGCCCGGTGGGCCCGGTGGTGCTGCGGCTGCGCCGTACGGACCAGCTGCCCGAGCACGTACGAGGCCCGGTCGACGCGGAGGGCCAGGAGGTGCCGGCCGTCCGCCCGGACCCGGCCACCGATCTGGCGGGCGCCGCGGCCGAGCGCTGCGAGGTGCGCATAGGAGGGCCCCTCGCGGAGGTGCTGCGAGGGGTCAGACCCGTCTTCGGCGACTCCTCCGCCGCGCGGGCGGCGCTGCCGGAACTGCTGGGCGAGGGCCGGTGCGTACCGGACCGGCAGCGCACGATCCTCGCGCCGCTCCGGGGGCGGCGGCGGGTGATCGGCGCGGCGGTCTTCATACGGCGCGCGGACCGGCCCGCCTTCGAGGGCGACGACCTGCTGGTCGCGGCCCAGCTCGCGACGCACACCGCGCTGGGCGTCGACAAGGCGGTGCTCTACGGCCGCGAGGTCTACATCGCCGACGAGCTGCAGCGCACGATGCTCCCCGACTCCCTGCCCCAGCCCACCGGCGTACGGCTCGCCAGCCGCTATCTCCCGGCCGCGGAGACCGCCCGGGTGGGCGGCGACTGGTACGACGCGATCCCGCTGCCGGGCAACCGCGTGGCGCTGGTCGTCGGCGACGTCATGGGCCACTCCATGACGTCCGCCGCGATCATGGGCCAGCTGCGCACCACGGCACAGACCCTGGCGGGCCTGGACCTGCCGCCGGCCGAGGTGCTGCACCACCTGGACGAGCAGGCGCAGCGGCTGGGCTCGGACCGCATGGCCACCTGCCTGTACGCGGTGTACGACCCGGTCGCGCACCGCATCGTGATCGCCAACGCCGGGCACCCGCCGCCGATACTGCTGCACCGCGGCGGCCGGGCCGAGGTGCTCCGGGTGCCGCCGGGCGCGCCGATCGGGGTCGGCGGGGTGGACTTCGAGGCGGTGGAGCTGGACGCGCCGGCCGGGGCGACGCTGCTGCTGTACACCGACGGCCTGGTCGAGTCCCGGATACGCGACGTGTGGACCGGCATAGAGCAGCTGCGCGAGCGGCTGATCGAGACGGCCCGGCTGACCGGCCCGAACCCGCCGCCGCTGGAGCCGCTGTGCGACGAGGTGCTGGGCATGCTCGGCCCCGGCGACCGGGACGACGACATCGCCCTGCTCGCGGCCCGCTTCGAGGGGATCGCGCCCAGCGACGTGGCGTACTGGTTCCTCGACCCGCGCCCCCAGACGGCCCGCCAGGCGCGCCGGCTGGCCCGGCGGGCGCTGACCCGCTGGGGCCTGGAGGAGCTGTCCGACAGTGTGGAGCTGCTGGTCAGCGAGGTGATCACCAATGCGGTGCGGTACGCCGAACGGCCGATCACGCTGCGACTGCTGCGGACGGACGTCCTGCGCTGCGAGGTCGGCGACGATGTGCCGCAGCTGCCGCGGCTGCGGCAGGCCCGGCCCTCGGACGAGGGCGGCCGGGGGCTGTATCTGGTGAACAGACTGGCCAGACGGTGGGGCGCCACCCGGCTGTCGACGGGAAAGGTGGTCTGGTTCGAGCTGGCGCTGCCCCCGCACGCCCGGTGAGGAGCGCCCGGAACCTTTCCCTCCGGCGGGCCTTCCCCGTACGAGGTGAAATTCTGGACAGTGTCCAGGCTCCTGTTGCCGACGCGCTGTCGGCGGAGTTCACTGGCTCGGGTGGAGGGCGGTACGGACGCGCCCTCACCCATCCCCCGTTCCGGGAGGCGTCCCATGACCGACTCGGCGCAGCAGGCCCCTTACACCACGAACAATGCCGGGATTCCCGTGGAGAGCGATGAGCACTCGCTCACCATCGGTGACACCGGCCCCATCCTTCTCCAGGATCACTACCTGATCGAGAAGATGGCCCAGTTCAACCGCGAACGGGTCCCCGAGCGGGTGGTGCACGCCAAAGGTGGCGGCGCCTATGGCTTTTTCGAAGTGACCAATGACGTCAGCCAGTTCACCAAGGCGGATCTCTTCCAGCCGGGCAGGCGCTGCGAGATGCTGGCCCGCTTCTCGACGGTCGCGGGCGAGCAGGGCAGCCCCGACACCTGGCGCGACCCGCGCGGCTTCGCCCTGAAGTTCTACACCGATCACGGCAACTACGACCTGGTCGGCAACAACACCCCGGTCTTCTTCGTCCGCGACCCGCAGAAGTTCCAGGACTTCATCCGCAGCCAGAAGCGCCACCCGCGGACCGGCCTGCGCAACAACGACATGCAGTGGGACTTCTGGACGCTGTCGCCGGAGTCCGCGCACATGGTCACCTGGCTGATGGGCGACCGCGGCATCCCGAAGACCTGGCGCCATATGAACGGCTACAGCTCGCACACCTATATGTGGGTGAACGCGGGCGGCGAGCGGTTCTGGGTGAAGTACCACATCAAGACCGACCAGGGCATCGACTTCCTCACCCAGGCGGAGGCGGACGAGCTGGCGGGGTCGGACGCCGACAAGCACCGCCGCGACCTGTTCGAGTCCATCGAGAGCGGCAACGCCCCCTCGTGGACGATGAAGGTCCAGGTCATGCCGTTCGAGGACGCGGCGGACTACCGCTTCAACCCCTTCGACCTCACCAAGGTCTGGCCGCACGGCGACTACCCGCTGATCGACGTCGGCCGGATGACGCTGAACAAGAACCCCGAGGATTTCTTCGTCCACATCGAGCAGGCCGCGTTCGAGCCGTCCAACCTGGTGCCGGGCATCGGGCCGTCCCCGGACAAGATGCTGCTCGGCCGGCTCTTCTCGTACCCCGACACCCACCGCTACCGCATCGGCCCGAACTACGCGCAGCTGCCGCCCAACCGGCCGCACTCCCCGGTCAACTCCTACGCCAAGGACGGCCCGATGCGCTACGAGCCGTCCCGTACGGCCGCGGTGTACGCCCCGAACTCCTACGGCGGGCCGGCCGCCGACACCGCCCGCTTCGGCGACCCGGCGGGCTGGGCCGCGGCGGGCGAGATGGTGCGCGAGGCGTACAAGCTCCACCGCGAGGACGACGACTGGGGCCAGCCCGGGACGATGGTCCGCCAGGTCCTCGACGACGCCGCGCGCGACCGGCTGGTCTCCAACGTCGCCGGCCATCTGAGCAAGGGCGTGACCCCGCCCGTGCTCGACCGCGCTCTCGCGTACTGGCGCAACATCGACAAGGAGACCGGCGACCGCATCGCCACCCGGGTCAACGGCGGCTGACCAAGCGCGACGGCCGCCGATCGCGCGGGAAGCGCGGTCGGCGGCCGTGGTGCGAGCCGGTACGGGAGGGGTCAGTCGCGGGCGGCGTTGAAGTCGGGGCCGCCCGTGTCCCCGCCCGGGATCGCGCTCCTCGAGGGCGAGGGGTTCGGCGGCTTCGGCGGCTTCGGCTTCTGCGACTGGGACGTGGAGGACGAGGGCTCACGCGAGGGCGTCGCCCGCGACTGGCTCGCCGACGGCGACGGCGACTGCGGGGAGCGCGACGGCGACGGGCTCTGCGAGGCCGGCGCGGACGGCTTGACGGAGGTGGTCGGCGCCGGCGGCGGGGGGACCACGGCCAGCTCGTCCGTGTCCAGGTCGAACTCGGTGTCGCCGTAGGCGATCTTGCCCGTGTAGTCGGCCCAGATCTGCGCCGGGTAGCCACCACCGTTGACGCGGCCGCCCTCGACACCACCGGTGCCGGTCAGCGGCACCTGGGCGCCGCCGGGGCCCTCACCGAACATGCCGACCGAGGTGATCAGGTCGGGGGTGTAGCCGGAGAACCACGCCGACTTGTTGTCGTCGGACGTACCGGTCTTGCCCGCCACCGCGTAGTCGCCCAGCTGCACGGCCGTGGCCGTACCGTCGTTGACCACGCCCTTGAGGACCTGGGTGACGTTGTCGGCATTGGTGGCGGAGAGGACCTGCGAGCCGATCGGGTCGGGCATCTCGACCTTCTGGCCGTTGCGGGTCACCGACGCGACGATGGACGGGGTGACCTGCTTGCCGTGGTTGGCGAGCGTGGCGTAGGCGCCGGCCATGTGCAGCGGGCTCGCCGCCATGGAGCCCAGCGACATGGCGGGAACCTCTTCGAAGTTGCCCGCGCTGCCGTTCATGCCCATCTCGACCGCGGTCTTCTTGACCTTGTCGAGGCCGACGTCGACGGCCATCTGCGCGAAGACCGAGTTGATCGACTTGTTCATCGACTCCTGCACGGTCACCGGACCGTAGCTGGTGTGGTCCTCGTTCTCCGGGGCGAAGGCGACCTCGCTGTTACGGATGGGCCGCTTGTTGTCGCCGTTGTAGATCGTGCCGGCGGTGATCCGCTGGCCGTCCTCGTTCTTGGACTTGTTCTGCAGCGCCGAGGCGAAGATGAGCGGCTTGAAGGTGGAGGCCGGCTGGTAGTCCTCGCGGGTGGCGTTGCTCTTGAAGTGCTTGAGGTAGTCCTGGCCGCCGTACAGGGCCATGATCTTGCCGGTCTTGCGGTCCACCGACACGGCGCCGACCTGGGCGTACCCGTCGACCTTGCGGGTCTCGGGGTCGAGCCGGGAGGTCACCTGCTTGTGGACGGCCTGCTCCAGCGCCTTCTGCTTCTTGGGGTCGACGCTGAGCGTGATGGTCCAGCCGCCGGCCGCGAGGGCGCTCTCACCGCGTCCGTCCTTGCGGAAGGCGCGCTCGACCTCCTGCTTCGCCGCCTCGACGAGGTAGCCGTTCTGACCGCTCATGCCCTTCGGGGGCTTGGGGTCCTTCGGCACCTCGAACTTCATGGCCTTGCGCTTGTCCGCGTCGAGCCACTTCTTCTCGACCATCTTGTCGAGGACGTAGTTCCAGCGCGCCTGGGCGTTGCGCTTGCCCGCGTCGGTGGCCACCGTCCAGTCGTACTGGCTCGGCGCCTGGAGCAGCGCCGCGAGGTAGGCGCCCTCTTCGAGGTTGAGCTTGTCGACGTCCTTGTCGAAGTACGCGCGCGACGCGGCCTGGATGCCGTAGGCGTTGCGGCCGTAGTAACTGGTGTTCAGATACCCGGCGAGGATGTCCTTCTTGTCGAACTTCTGCTGCACCTTGAGGGAGATGATCAGCTCGTTCACCTTGCGGGAAACGGTCTGCTCCTGGCTCAGGTAGTAGTTCTTGACGTACTGCTGGGTGATGGTGGAGCCACCCTGCTTGCCCCGGCCCAGCACGGTGTTGAAGATGCCTCGGGCGGTGCCCTTGATGTCGACACCGGGGTCGGTCCAGAAGTCCTTGTTCTCGGCGGCGACCACCGCGTCCTGGACCGGCTTGGGGATCTTCTCCAGCGGCACTTCCTCACGGTTGACCGTGCCCGTGCGGGCCACCACCGTGCCGTTGCTGAGCTTGTAGACGTTGCTCTGCAGCTTGGCCTGCGAGTTGCCGCTGGGCACGTCGACGTAGAAGTAGAGCGCCACGAAGGCGCCCATGCCGAGGGCGATCACGGCCAGGAAGTAGGCGAGCAGCTTCTTCCAGGTGAAGAAGCGGCGTATGCCGGTCTTCTTGGGCTTCTTGCCCTTTGCAGTGCGCGGGCTCTTCTCCGCCCGTCGTGCTTCCGCTCGGCCCATCTCTCCCGTGGCTCCAGTCTGTCCGCCCCCAACCCAGCTCACGAAGCTAACACCGCAACTGTCACCAAACGCCCATCGATCAAGGCTTTGGGGCACGTGACATACAGCACCCCGGA
Organism: Streptomyces sp. NPDC023527; assembly: GCF_055560115.1. Lineage (NCBI taxonomy): Bacteria > Bacillati > Actinomycetota > Actinomycetes > Kitasatosporales > Streptomycetaceae > Streptomyces > Streptomyces sp. NPDC023527. Next base: position 87,795 of record NZ_JBVHJJ010000009.1, on the reverse strand, counting down.
TGGCGGGAACCGGGCGCGGCGCAGCGCGGAGAACCGTACAGGGCGATAATGTGCTATCACTTTGCTAGACAGGAAACGGCACGCGCCGATGATCATGGGATCGCCGCGCGCCACGAGGAAAACAGGGGGAACTCCATGCCCGAGACCGTCACCGCACCGGACACCACGCCACCGGCGAACATCCCCGAAATGCCCAGGCCACGCGTCCGCGAGGTCCCGGCGCGCGACATCGGCGGCGGACTCGCCCTGCTGCTCGGCCTGGTGGGGCTGCTCGTCGGCGCGGGCGCCATCGCCCTCGGCGTCACCTTCGGCCACGACGGCAATGGCGCCGCGTGCGCGGCCTTCGTCATCGCCGGCATCCTCATCGCCCTCGCCTCCGTCACCGCGATGAGCGGGCTGAACACCGTCGCCCCCGGCGAGGCCCGCGTCGTCCAGCTCTTCGGCCGCTACCGCGGCACGATCCGCACCGAGGGCCTGCGCTGGGTCAACCCGTTCACCAGCCGGGCGAAGCTCTCCACCCGGGTGCGCAATCACGAGACCCCGGTCATGAAGGTCAACGACGCCTACGGCAACCCCATCGAGCTGGCCGCCGTGGTGGTCTGGCGGGTGGAGGACACCGCGCAGGCGATGTTCGAGGTCGACGACTTCCAGGAGTTCGTCGCCACCCAGACCGAGGCGGCCGTGCGGCACATCGCCATCGAGTACCCCTATGACGCGCACGACGACGACGCGCTGTCGCTGCGCGGCAACGCCGAGGAGATCACCGAGAAGCTCGCCATCGAGCTGCATGCCCGGGTCGAGGCGGCCGGCGTGCACATCATCGAGTCGCGCTTCACCCACCTCGCCTACGCGCCCGAGATCGCCTCCGCCATGCTCCAGCGACAGCAGGCGGGCGCGGTCGTCGCGGCCCGCAAGCTGATCGTCGAGGGCGCGGTCGGCATGGTCGAGGAGGCCCTGTCGCGGATCAGCGAGCAGGGCTTCGTGGAGCTGGACGAGGAGCGAAAAGCAGCCATGGTCAGCAATCTGATGGTGGTGCTGTGCGGTGACCGGGCCGCCCAGCCCGTCCTGAACACGGGCACCCTCTACCAGTGACCGAGGACCACCCGCCACAGCGTGGGCCGCGGCAGCGCAAGCAGGTGCTGCTGCGGCTCGACCCGCTGGTCCACGACGCGCTGACGCGCTGGGCCGGCGAGGAACTGCGCAGCGCCAACGCGCAGATCGAGTTCCTGCTGCGCAAGGCGCTCAACGACGCCGGCCGGCTGCCGAAGGGCACGGGCGCGATGCCGAAGCGCGGCCGCCCACCGAAGGGCGGGGCGGGGGACGGCGAAGGCTGAGGCGCCGCCGCCACAGCTCTACGGAGCGTGTCGGCACCTCCGGGACCGATCAGAACAAGCCAACCGAACACTATCTATACACCGTGTGTATACACCCGGTGTAGTGTCCCTCGCATGTCAATCGGACACACCCTGCTCGCGCTGCTGGAGGCCGGCCCCAGCCATGGCTACGACCTCAAGCGCGCCTTCGACGAACGCTTCGGCCACGACCGCCCGCTGCACTACGGGCAGGTCTACTCGACCATGTCGCGACTGCTGAAGAACGGTCTCGTCGAGGTCGACGGCATCGAGCAGGGCGGCGGCCCCGACCGCAAGCGCTACGCCATCACCGACGCCGGGATCACGGACGTCGAGCACTGGCTCGTACAGCCCGAGAAGCCCGAGCCCTACCTCCAGTCGACGCTCTACACCAAGGTCGTCCTCGCGCTGCTGACCGGCCGGAACGCCGCCGACCTGCTGGACGCCCAGCGCGCCGAGCACCTGCGCCTGATGCGTGGGCTCACCCGGCGCAAGGCCACCGGCGACCTCGCCGACCAGCTCATCTGCGACCACGCGCTCTTCCACCTGGAAGCCGATCTGCGGTGGCTGGAACTCACCGCCGCGCGCCTGGGCCAGCTGGCGAAAGAGGTGCGCCCATGACCCCGTCCGGCTCCCTGCTCGCCGCCACCGGGCTGCGCAAGGCGTACGGCCCGACGCCCGCCCTCGACGGCGCGGACTTCTCCATCCACCCCGGCGAGGTCGTCGCCGTCATGGGCCCCTCGGGCTCGGGCAAGTCGACACTGCTGCACTGCCTGGCGGGCATCGTGCGGCCCGACTCGGGCACCGTCCGCTACGGCGCGCGGGACCTGTCGGCGCTGTCGGACGCCGAGCGCAGCGCGCTGCGCCGGAGCGAGTTCGGGTTCGTGTTCCAGTTCGGCCAGCTGGTGCCCGAGCTGACCTGCGTGGAGAACGTCGCGCTGCCGCTGCGGCTCGGCGGCGTCAAGCGCAAGGAGGCCGAGGAGCGGGCCGTGGGCTGGCTGGAGCGGCTGGAGGTCACCGACGTGCGCGACAAGCGCCCCGGTCAGGTCTCCGGCGGCCAGGGGCAGCGCGTCGCCGTCGCCCGCGCGCTGGTCACCACCCCCAAGGTGATCTTCGCGGACGAGCCGACGGGCGCCCTCGACTCCCTCAACGGTGAGCGGGTGATGGAGCTGCTGACGGAGGCGGCCAAGTCCACCCGGGCCGCGGTCGTGCTGGTCACGCACGAGGCGCGGGTCGCCGCGTACTCCGACCGTGAGGTGATCGTGCGGGACGGCCGGGCGCGCGACATGGCGGGCGTCTCATGACCGGGCGCGGCACACAGCGCGCCGGCCATGGCCCGGCCGACCCGCCCACCGGTCCCACCGGGGCCGCCGCCTGGGCCCGCGACCTCGCCGCCGGCGTGCGTTTCGCGCTGACCGGCGGCCGCGAGGGCTGGTTGCGCACGGCGCTCACCGCGGTGGGCGTCGGCCTCGGGGTGGCGCTGCTGCTGATCGCCGCGGCCGTCCCCGAGATGCTCTCCGCGCGCCACGACCGGGACGCCGCGCGCGGCGTCTCCTTCGACACGGCGACGCGCCTGGAGCCGGGCCCCGGAACGCTCCTCTACGAACCGGCCGGCACCGACTACCGCGACAAGCCCGTCACCGGCGCCCTGCTGCGGGCGGAAGGACCGGAGGCACCCCCGCCGCCCGGCGTACGGCGGATACCCGGGCCCGGCGAGATGGTGCTCTCCCCCGCGCTGGAGAAGCTGCTGAACTCCGACGAGGGGAAACCGCTGCGGGGCCGGTTCCCCTTCCGACAGGTCGGCACCATCGGCGACTCCGGGCTCGTCGGCCCCGATGAGCTCTTCTATTACGTCGGCAGTGACCGGATCGGCGCGGACTCCGGCGCCAAGCGCGTCGACCACTACGGGACCGCCGAGACGAGCGACCCGTGGAGCCCCGCGATCATGGTGCTGGTCATCATGGTGTGCGTCGTCCTGCTGATGCCGGTGGCCGTCTTCATCGCCACCGCCGTCCGCTTCGGCGGCGAACACCGCGACCGGCGGCTCGCCGCGCTCCGGCTGGTCGGCGCGGACATCAGGACGGTGCGGCGGATCGCGTCCGGCGAGGCCCTGTGCGGCTCACTGCTCGGACTGGCCGTCGGCGTGGGCGTCATGCTCTTCGCCCGGCGGTTCGCCACCCACGTCACCGTGCGGGAAGCGAACATCTTCCCCTCGGACCTGACACCGGGCCCGCTGCTCGCGGCGCTCATCGCCGTCGCCGTCCCCACGGCCGCCGTCGTGGTCACGCTGTTCGCCCTGCGCGGCGTCGCCATCGAGCCGCTCGGGATCGTCCGTAACGCGGTGACCCGGCGCCGCCGCCTGTGGTGGCGCCTGCTGATACCCGCCCTGGGCGCGGCCCTGCTGCTCCCGCTCTTCGGCGGGGCGTCCGTGAGCCCCTACGGTGCCGGGATCAATACGCTCCAGGTCGCCGGTGGCGCGATCCTGCTGCTCATCGGCGTCACCGCCCTGCTGCCCTGGCTGGTCGAGGCGTGTGTCGCCCGGCTGCGCGGCGGGCCGCCGCCCTGGCAGCTGGCCGTCCGCCGGCTCCAGTTGAACAGCGGCGCGGCGGCGCGCTCGGTCAGCGGGATCACTGTCGCGGTGGCCGGGGCGATCGCGGTGCAGATGCTGTTCCTGGGCATGCAGAGCGACTACTCGGACCCGCCGTGGTCGAAGGACGCCCCCTCGCAGCTCCAGGCCGACCACCGGCCGGGCTCGCCCTCGGAGGTCCACGGCTATGTCGACAAGTTCCGCGCCACGGACGGCGTGCGGGCCGCGACCGGATTCGTCGACCGGTATGCGCAGAAGGAGGGGGAGAGTGACACGGTCACCTCCGTCATCGTCGGCGACTGCGCCACCTTGCGCGACATCGCCGACGTCGGCTCCTGCCGGGACGGCGACGTCTTCCTCGCCCAGGAACCGGGCGGCGGGATCGACACCGCCAACCGCTTCAAGCCCGGCACCGAGCTGGTGATGGAGGAGTACGGGCCGCCCGTCGGCGAGTCACCGCGTACGTACCAGTGGACCGTTCCCGCCTCGGCGCGGGTCGTGCCGACCGTGCCCGACCCGCTCGGCGAGCACCAGCACGGCGTGCTGGTCACCCCCTCCGCCCTCGACGTCTCCGCGATCCCGGACGCCCGGACCCGCCTGCTGATCAGGGTCCGGCCGGACGACCCGGACGCCATCGAGGCCGTGCGCAACACCGCGGCGGCCATCGATCCGGGCATGCGCGTGCGGCGCATGGGCGGCGTGAAGAAGGACGACCACTACGACGCCGTCGAGCGAGGCCTGCTGATCGGCGCGGTCCTCACGCTCGCCCTCATCGGCGCGAGCATGTTCGTCAGCATGCTGGAGCAACTGCGCGAGCGCAGAAGGCAGCTGTCCGTCCTCGTCGCGTTCGGCACCCGCCGCTCCACGATCGGCTGGTCGGTGCTCTGGCAGACCGCGATCCCCGTCGTGCTCGGCCTCGCCCTGGCGGTCGCGGGCGGACTCGGCCTGGGCTGGCTGATGCTGAAGCTGGTCGACCGGACGGTGAGGGACTGGCTGGCGTTCCTGCCCATGGTCGGCGGGGGTGTGACCGTCATCGCCGTGGTGACGCTCGTCAGCCTGCCACCGCTGTGGCGACTGATGCGGCCGGACGGCCTCCGTACGGAGTAGGCCCGGCGGAACGGGTAAGGGGCGGTGGCCCGTGGCCACCGCCCCTTACCGCATGCCCCGTACCCGGGTGCCGCGGTCAGTCGTGGACGATACGGACGGGGAGGCTCCGCAGTTCGGTGCGGAGGGCCTCCGCGAACTGCTCGAACTCGCCCTGGCGCGCCGCCCCCGAGCGCATGACCAGGGCGATGCGGCGCGAGGGCGCGGGGTCGGCGAAGTAGCCGGTGGAGAGCTGGTCGTTGCGGCTCGCCTCGACGCGCAGCGCCGTGCGCGGCAGCAGCGTGACGCCCATCCCCCCGCCGACCAACTGGACCAGCGTCGAGAGGCCGGCGGCGCTGGTCGTGACGGGCGTGCCGATCGTCCGGCCCGCCTCGCGGCAGATGTCCAGGGCCTGGTCGCGCAGGCAGTGCCCCTCGTCGAGCAGCAGCAGGTCCAGCTCGCGCAGCGCGGCGCGCGGGATGTCCCCGCGCCCCGCCAACCAGTGGTCACTCGGGGTGACGAGCACGAAGTCCTCGTCGAAGAGCGGCAGCTCCGTGGTGCCGGGGGCGCCGAGGGGAACGGCGAGCAGCAGCAGGTCCAGCCGCCCCTGGGCCAGTCCGTCCAGCAGGGAGGCGGTCTGCTCCTCGTGCACCTGGAGATCGAGGGCCGGGTAGGAGGCGTGGACCAGGCGCAGGACCGTGGGCAGCAGATAGGGCGCCACGGTCGGGATCACGCCGAGGCGCAGCACGCCGGTGAACGGCGCGCGGGCCGCGTCGGCCTCCTCCAGGAGCGCGCCGACCGCCTCCAGGACCGTACGGGCCCGGGCGGCCAGCCGCTCGCCCGCTGGACTGAGCAGCACTTTTCTCGTCGTACGCTCGAGGAGCTGGACATCGAGCACCTCCTCCAGCGCCGAGACGGCGCCGGAGAGCGCGGGCTGGCTCATGCCGATGGCGGACGCCGCGTCGCGGAAGTGCAGGTGCTCCGCGACGGCGACGAACGCGCGCAGCTGCGCGAGGCTGGGCTGCCGGGGCCGGGCCGGGGCGACTTTCGCGGGGCTGCCCGCGAGGGCTTCTCCGGGGTCCGTCCCCGGGACTATGGGCGGCATAACTGATAACCACCTCCGATCAACTTCACTCAGTCTAGCTATTTCCGTTATCAATGCCTCCTGTGGCAGGGTTGGTCTGTCCAACCCGAAGGAAGCTCCCATATGGGACGTTCCTCGTTTCAAGGAGAGCGCGTGCTCACTGTCGGTGACAAGTTCCCCGAGTTCGACCTGACCGCCTGCGTTGACCTCGACGCGGACAAGGCCTTCGCGCAGATCGACCACAAGACCTACGAGGGCAAGTGGAAGGTCGTCTTCTTCTGGCCGAAGGACTTCACCTTCGTCTGCCCGACCGAGATCGCCGCCTTCGGCAAGCTGAACGACGAGTTCGCCGACCGCGACGCCCAGATCCTCGGTGTCTCCGGCGACTCGGAGTTCGTGCACCACGCCTGGCGCAAGGACCACGCCGACCTGCGTGACCTGCCCTTCCCGATGCTGGCCGACGCCAAGCACGAGCTCATGGCCGCCTGTGGCGTCGAGGGCGAGGACGGCTACGCCCAGCGCGCCGTCTTCATCGTCGACCCGAACAACGAGATCCAGTTCGTCATGGTGACCGCCGGTTCCGTGGGCCGTAACCCCAAGGAGGTCCTGCGGGTCCTCGACGCCCTGCAGACCGACGAGCTGTGCCCCTGCAACTGGACCAAGGGCGAGAACACCCTCGACCCGGTCGCGCTGCTCGCGGGCGAGTGAGCTGATTCCTCATGGCACTCGATGAGCTGAAGTCCGCGATACCGGACTACGCCAAGGACCTGAAGCTGAACCTCGGCTCGGTCATCGGCAACTCCGACCTTCCGCAGCAGCAGCTGTGGGGCACCGTCCTGGCCTGCGCGATCGCGACCCGTTCGCCGATCGTCCTGCGCGAGCTGGAGCCGGAGGCCAAGGCCAACCTCTCCCCCGAGGCGTACACCGCGGCCAAGGCCGCCGCCGCCATCATGGCGATGAACAACGTGTACTACCGCACCCGGCACCTGCTGTCGGACCCGGAGTACGGCAACCTGCGCGCGGGTCTGCGGATGAACGTCATCGGCAACCCGGGCGTGGAGAAGGTCGACTTCGAGCTGTGGTCGCTGGCCGTCTCGGCCATCAACGGCTGCGGCATGTGCCTCGACTCCCACGAGCAGGTGCTGCGCAAGGCCGGCGTGGAGCGGGAGACCATCCAGGAAGCCTTCAAGATCGCCTCGGTTCTCCAGGCGGTCGGCGCGACCCTCGAGTCCGAGGCCGTGCTGAACGGCTGACAGCCACACCCCGTACGACAGCGGTCCGCCGGCCTTCTGGCCGGCGGACCGTTTCGTCATGTGCGGGGCGGGTCAGTCCGCGCCGGGTGGCCGGCCGTCCCCGGGCGCCGGCGCGACGGGCTCCGCCGACGGGGCCTGCGCGACGGCCGCCCGCAGGGCGTTCTCCCTGGCATGGGCCCGGAGATAGCCGACGACCGTATTGGTCACGGCGGCCAGTGGAACCGCGACCACCGCGCCGCCGATGCCCGCGACCAGCGAGCCCGCGGCCACCGAGAGGACCACCGCGAGCGGGTGCACCCGCACGGCGCGGCCGAGGATGAACGGCTGCAGCACATGGCCCTCGATCTGCTGCACGGCGAGCACCACGGTCAGCACCATCGTCGCCGTGAACACATCGCGCGTCACCAGCGCCACGACCACCGCCAGCGCGCCGGAGACGACGGCGCCGACGAGCGGGATGAACGCGAAGAGGAAGATGAAGACGGCCAGCGGCACGGCCAGCGGCACATCGAGGAAGAACAGCCCTATGCCGATGAAGATCGCGTCGATCAGGGCCACTATCACCGTGCCGCGCACATAGGCGGTCAGCGTCGCCCAGGCGCGCGGGCCCGCGCCCGACACCCCCTCGCGCGCCGCCGCCGGGAAAAGCTTCAGCAGCCAGTCCCAGATCTTGGGGCCGTCGTAGAGCAGGAAGAGCGTGCTGAACATCGCCAGCAGAATGCCCGTCAGCACCTCGATGATGACCTGGACACCCTCGATGCCGGCCGAGGTGATGTCCTTGGTGTTGGTGCCGATCGCCTGACTGAGATTGTCGGCGATGTTGTTGATCTGGTCCTCGGTGACATGGAACGGGCTGTTCAGCAGCCAGTGCTTCAGGTCCTTGATGCCCTGCTGCACCTGCGTGGACAGGTCGTCGAGGTTCTCCGTCACCTGCCAGACCACGAACCAGCCGACCAGGCCCATCACGACGAAGCCGGAGATGAAGGTCATGGCCGTGGCCAGCCCCCGGGGCACGCCGCGCCTCTTGAGCATGGCGACGGTGGGCTGGAGCAGCGCCGTGATCAGCAGCGCCGCGGTGAAGGCCAGCACCACCAGCTGGACGGCGCTGATCACCCGCATCAGGACCCACAGCGTCCCGGCGAGGAGCAGCAGGCGCCAGCTCACCTCGGCCGCGACGCGCACACCCCACGGGACGGTGGCGGCCGGATCGGGGCGCGCGGCGACGGCGGGGGCGTAACCGGGCGGCGGCGGGACGTGCTCGGGCTCGGCGGCGACCGCGGCCACGGGCGGCGCGGACACCGGCTCGGGTGCGGAGGCTCGTACGGACGCGGGGGGTCGTACGGACTCGGCGGGGGATACGGCTCCGGACGGCGGCCCGCTCGCGGGCTCCGGCGTCTCCGCCGCGCTCCGCGCCTCCGCCCTCCGGGCTTCGAGACGGTCGGCGAACCGGGTCAGGCCCGCTCCCACGCCACCGACCCATCGTGGCAATCTGGACATTTCTCTTCCTCTACCCCCACTCCCCCGCAGCCATGATGACGACGTTACCCGTGCCCACTGTCAACGAGGCCGACAGGTGTCGTGGGGGAAGACACACAAAACCCCCGGCCGGTTGAGGCCGGGGGCCATGTGAAGACATGGAAGAAGCCGCGGACGAATCCTACGCGCGGGCTAGTACCACTGGTTGGCCTGCCAGAACGACCAGGCGCCGCAGGGGCTGCCGTAGCGCTCGTTCATATAGCCCAGGCCCCACTTGATCTGGGTGGCGGGGTTGGTCCGCCAGTCGGCGCCGGCCGACGCCATCTTCGTGCCGGGCAGGGCCTGGACGAGGCCGTACGCGCCGGAGGAAGCGTTGGTGGCGGTGTAGTCCCAAGTGCTCTCGTTGTTCACGATGTTGCTGAAGCACTGGAACTGGTCGCCCGGGATCATCTGCCGGGCCATCGCCTGGACCTCGGCGGTGGTGTAGGAGCCCTTGGCGGCGAAGGACGAGGCGTCGCGCGTCGCGGAGCGGCTGCTGACCTCATCCTTCTTCTCGCGCTCGGCGGCGTCCTTCTCCGCCTTCTCCTCCGCCTCCTTCTTGGCCGCGGCGTCCGCGGCCTCCTTCTTGGAGGTGGCGTCCTCGGCGGCCTGCTTGCGCGCGGCCTCCTCGGCGTCCTTCTTCGCGGCCGTGTCGGCGGCCTCGGACTGGGTGTCCGCCTGCTGCGTCAGGGAAGCGGTCTGTGCCTGGACGTTCTGTCCGGCGGGGATGTCCGCGAGGAGCGTCGCGTCGGCTGCGGTGGCCTCGACCTGAGGGGTCGTGCCCTGATCGCCCGAGGCGACACCTACGACGGCGCCGACGGTGGTGACCGCGGTGGCGGATGCCACGGCGAATCCCCGGACCGAAATCCGGCTCACACGGTTTCCTTCCAGCATCGCCCGCTTAGGTGACCTCGCGGGCGCAATCGTGCCCCTGGCTCTGGCCTCCGTCGTGCCGGTTCCGGCTAGCTGAGGAACCGACTGGTCACAGAAGGCGCTGACCCGGTCCAACGAGGGGAGCCCTCCCGCGAAGGAGGTCCGCGTGACGCTCGGGCGGCATACGGCGACGCTGTTCAGTTCTTGTGGTGTCGCACCCCTGGAGGTGCTGTTGTGCCGTATGCGGGGCCTGACAGGACCCAGACTTTGCCCGACCGGGACGCCCCGAGGCAATTCCGCGTTGCGTGGGAAAGCTCACACGCCGTTTACACCTGCGTTTTTCCGGAAAGCACCGCGCAACACAACAGCGCGCGGCTAGGCTCCTTCGCTTTCGCCGCGCGCTGCCGTTGGGCCACCGTCAGTTGGGGCGCCCGTATCCGTATCTACGCACCGCTACGCGCTCAGATACGGCCGTCCTCCAGCATTTCGGTCACCAGCGCCGCAATCGGTGAACGCTCCGAACGGGTCAGCGTGACGTGCGAGAAGAGAGGGTGCCCCTTCAGCTTCTCGACGACCGCGACCACGCCGTCATAGCGGCCGACCCGGAGGTTGTCGCGCTGCGCGACGTCATGGGTGAGCACCACCCGTGAATTGGCCCCGATGCGCGACAGAACGGTCAGCAGGACATTGCGTTCGAGCGACTGCGCCTCGTCCACGATGACGAACGCGTCGTGCAGGGACCGCCCGCGAATGTGCGTGAGCGGCAGCACCTCCAGCATGCCGCGCCCGACGACCTCCTCGATCACCTCGGCGCTCGTCACCGCCGACAGCGTGTCGAAGACGGCCTGGGCCCAGGGGCTCATCTTCTCCGCCTCGCTGCCCGGCAGATACCCCAACTCCTGCCCGCCGACCGCGTACAGCGGCCGGAAGACCATCACCTTCCTGTGCTGCCGCCGCTCCAGGACGGCCTCCAGGCCGGCGCAGAGCGCCAGCGCCGACTTGCCCGTGCCGGCCCGGCCGCCCATGGACACGATCCCGATGTCCGGGTCCAGTAGCAGGTCGAGGGCCACGCGCTGCTCGGCGCTGCGACCGTGGATGCCGAACGCCTCCCGGTCGCCGCGCACCAGCCGCACCGAACCGTCGGCCGTGACCCGGCCCAGCGCCTTGCCGCGCTCGGACTGGAGCACCAGGCCGGTGTGCACGGGCAGTTCCGCCGCTTCCGGCACCTCGACGACCTCGGCGGCGTAGAGCTCGTCCACCTGCTCGGCCGTGACGGTGAGCTCCGCCATGCCGGTCCAGCCCGAATCGGTGATGGCCAGCTCCGCGCGGTACTCCTCCGCGAGCAGACCCACCGCGGACGCCTTGATACGCAGCGGCAGGTCCTTGGACACGACAGTGACGTCATATCCCTCGGCCTGGAGATTGCGGGCGACCGCGAGAATGCGCGAGTCATTGTCACCGAGGCGGAACCCGGCGGGCAGTATGCCCGTGTCCGAGTGGTTGAGCTCGACCCTGAGCGACCCTCCCAAGTCACCGATGGGAATCGGTGAGTCGAGGCGGCCGAATTGCACCCGGTATCCGTCCAGCAGCCGCAGTGCCTGCCGCGCGAAGTAACCGAGCTCCGGGTGGTGCCTCTTGGCCTCCAACTCCGTGACCACCACCACGGGGAGCACGACCTCGTGCTCCTCGAAGCGGGACATGGCTCCTGGGTCGGCCAGCAGGACGCTGGTGTCGAGAACATAGGTGCGCCGGTCGTTATCACGGCGGTTCTTGCTGGTCACCACGGGTGGACGAACCCCCTCGGGGAGAGGTCGGGGCGCAACGGCGTCGCCGGGGAATGGGCCGGGTCCATGCCCTTCGAGGGCCGGACGCCGGCCCTCCGCGTCGTCCGCGCGGGCCCACGGGGGCCCGCTCGGTCCGCACGGTCGTCGTCCGTGTGCAAAGGGCCTCCCGGGCGGGCGGCCCCATGCCGCCCGCTGGCAGAGCGACGGTCTTTGGACAGACCGTCGACCTGGAGGGGATATTCCCGCTAGACCGCTTGACCATGCAACGGCATATGCGACGACGAGGTGAACGCCCGATCCGTCAGCAGCCGTAGCGGCTCCGCCGCGTGGTACGAGGGACGGCTCGCGCACCCTGCCGGGGCCATTACGGCACGGCCTTCAGGGGACGCGTTCTCAGTGCCCGTACCGCCGATGCCGTGGCGTGACCGTACAGAGGCAGGGGATAACCCCCGCACCCTCAGCCGCCGCCAATACCGCAGCGCCTCAGCACCCGTACCGCCGATGCCGCGCCGCGTAATCCCGCAGGGCGCGAAGGAAGTCGACCTTCCGGAAAGCCGGCCAGAAGACTTCGCAGAAGTAGTACTCGGAGTGGGCGCTCTGCCAGAGCATGAAGCCCGACAGCCGCTGTTCGCCACTGGTGCGGATGACGAGATCCGGGTCGGGCTGGCCGCGTGTGTAGAGGTGCTTGGAGATGTGCTCGACATCCACGATCTCCGCGAGTTCCTCGAACGTCGTACCGTTCTCGGCCGCTTCGAGCACCAGCGACCGCACCGCGTCCGCGATCTCCTGCCGACCGCCGTAACCGACGGCCACATTGACCAGTATTCCGCCGATACCGACCGTGTCCTGCTCGGCCTCCTTGAGCACCGACTGGGTGCGGGCCGGCAGCAGATCGAGCGTCCCCACGTGGTGGACGCGCCAGCGCCCATCGGCCGCCAGGCCGCGCACGGTGTTCTCGATGATGCCCAGCAGCGGGTTGAGCTGCTCCGGCTCCCGGTCGAGGTTGTCCGTGGACAGCATCCAGAGGGTGACGACCTCGACATCGGTCTCGGCGCACCAGCTGAGCAGCTCGTGGATCTTGTCGGCGCCGGCCTGGTGGCCCTGCTCGAGCGTACGGCCGTCCGCGCGGGCCCAGCGGCGGTTGCCGTCGAGGATGACGCCGATGTGCTTGGGCACCTGGGCATGGTCGAGGCGGCCTTCCACCCGGCGTGCGTAGAGCTTGTACACCAGGTCGCGCAACTTCACGTCTTCCAGCCCCTCCATGCCACGGCGGTCGCCCCGAGGGCGCCACATTACTGCCCGCGTGTCACGAGGACCCAACTCGGTCCGTCACAGGTCCGTGATAGTCAGGGACGCATGACCGATTCCACTCATTCCGCTCACTATCGCGCGGCCGGATCCCGCTATGACTCCATGGAGTACCGGCGTACGGGGCACAGCGGCCTGAAACTGCCGGCCATCTCCCTGGGGCTGTGGCACAACTTCGGCGACGACCGTGCCCTGGAGTCGCAGCGCGGCATTCTGCGCCGCGCCTTCGACCTGGGAGTCACCCACTTCGACCTGGCCAACAACTACGGACCGCCGCCCGGCTCCGCCGAGCTGAACTTCGGCAAGATCTTCGCGCAGGACTTCCGCCCGTACCGCGACGAACTGGTCCTTTCCACCAAGGCCGGCTACCTCATGCACCCCGGCCCGTACGGCGAGTGGGGCTCGCGGAAGTACCTGCTCTCCTCGCTCGACGCCTCGCTGGGCCGAATGGGTGTCGACTACGTCGACATCTTCTACTCCCACCGCTTCGACCCGGAGACGCCGCTGGAGGAGACGATGGGCGCCCTCGCGTCCGCCGTCCAGCAGGGCAAGGCGCTCTACGCGGGCGTGTCCTCCTACAACGCGGAGCAGACGCGCGAAGCCGCCCGCCTGTTGCGCGAGATGGGCGTGCCCGCCCTCATCCACCAGCCGTCCTACTCGATGATCAACCGCTGGACGGAGGACGACGGGCTGCTCGACACCCTTGAGGCGGAGGGCATGGGCTGCATCTCCTTCGCGCCGCTCGCGCAGGGGCTGCTGACCGACAAGTACCTGCACGGCATCCCGGAGGGCTCCCGCGCCTCGCAGGGCAAGTCGCTGGACCCGGGGCTGCTGACCGACGACGTCGTACGGCGCCTGCGGGGGCTCCACGAGATCGCCGGGCGGCGCGGCCAGTCCCTCGCGCAGCTCGCCCTGAGCTGGGTGCTGCGGGACGCCCGGATGACCTCGGCGCTGATCGGTGCGTCCAGCGTGCGTCAGCTGGAGGCGAATGTGGCGGCGCTGGGTTCTCCGAAGCTGACGGAGGAGGAGCTGGCCGAGATCGATTCCTTCGCGGTGAGCACCGAGGGAGTCAACATCTGGGCGCGTCGCGGCTGATTTCCGGGCCGGTTTTCACATTCCCGCACAAATCATTACGCATTGTGACGACCTGGCAAGAAAAACGGGCCGGTCCGTGGGGGGGATACGGACCGGCCCGAGGGGGGGTTTCCACCTTAACCGGTCGGAGGCCGTGCCGTGTGCATCGACAGGGGTGACAAGGCGCGCCGCGCTGACACACGGTGACCTTTTCGATCTTGAACGAGGCGGTGGGCGGGGCCTCTTCGGGGCCCCACAGGGCCCGTCAGTACTGGGCCAACGGCCCGGAATCAGCCATTCGGCCCATGATCGGAATCCCGCTCTCGGGGCTTCTGAAAACGCACCGAAAAGTCATCGTGGGCTTGACGTGTTCGACGCCATTTCGTGTCGCGAACGCGACCATTGGTGACTCAGTGTGTACTGCACGTGCCTATTCCGCACCGATGTTTGTCGGAATCGGGGCTTCCGATGTGCTCGCGGATGCCCGCCGTACGACGCGCGAGGGGCTCCCGGCCCCAGCTGCGGAGGAGGACGAGCGGCGGAGGAGTTCGGGGACGAGGGTGCCGATCCCGATCAGGGCCATGGCCGCACCGATCCACAGTGGCGCCCGCAGGCCGAAGGGGCCGATGGCCAGACCCCCGGCGGACGAGCCGATGATGATGCCGAGGGTGATGAAGGACGAGTGGATGGTGTTGACCAGCGGCCGGGCGTTGCCGGCGCGCTGGACGCGGGTGACCATGGCCGGGTTCATGGTGACGCCGACCAGGCCGATGCCCAGCACGCACATCACCGCCGGTACGGGCAGGTGGGCCAGCAGGGCGAATCCCGCGAGGAAGAGCGCGTTCATGGCCAGGCCGCACAGCAGGATCCCGACGGGGTACCGGTCGGCGAGGCGTCCGACGATGTGGTTGCCGATCACCGTGGCGGCGCCGTAGGCGATGAGCAGCAGCGGTACGGTGCCGGACGCGAACCCGGTGATCTCGGTGAGGACCGGGTTGAAGTAGCTGAACGCGGAGAACGTCGCACCGATGACGAAGGTGCTGGTGGAGAGCGTCAGCCACAGCTTGGGGCGCTTGAAGACGCCGAGCTCCTGCCGGAAGGTTCCGCCGCCCTCCGCGTGACCGAGGCGCGGCACTCCGGCGAGCGTGCACAGCGCGGCGACCACCGTGAGGCCGACGATCACCCAGAAGGCCGCGCGCCAGCCGAGGCGCTCGCCGATCAGCGTGGACAGCGGCAGGCCCAGCAGGGTGCCCAGCATCAGGCCGTTCAGCGCCACCGCCGTCGCCCGGCCGCGTACCTCCGGGCGGGTGAGCTGGGCGCAGATCGACAGGGAGACGCCGAAGAACGCCTGGGAGGCGACGCCGGTGACGACGCGCGCCACCATCATGACCCCGTAGGTGGGCGCGGTGGCGGCCAGGACGTTCCCCGCCAGGGAGACGGCGAACAGCAGCATCAGCGCCCGCCGCTGCCGCATCCTCATGACCGCGACGGTGAGCAGGGGGCCGCCGACGGCCATGGCCACCGCGAAGGCGGTGATGAGATAGCCGATCTCGGGAATGGTGGCGTCCAGGCCCTCGGCCATCTGCGGCATCAGGCCGGCGACGACGAACTCGCTGGTCACCAGGGCGAAGATGCCCATGGCCAGGACATATATGGCACGTGGCACGGCAGGTGCTCCAAGTGGTGGATCGGTCGGTTGGGGGTTGGTCGGTTCGGGATCGGGTCGATTGGGGATCGGCCGGTCAGGGATCAGCCGGCTATGGAATCGGCAGTTATGGATTGGTCGGTACAAAACTGGCTCATGGGTAAGCGTGCATGGGTGAGCGGCCGAGAGGCCCCGGCCGCCCCCGGAGGTCGGATCGCGTCGAGCCCCGGGCGTCAGATCGCGTCGAGCGTGGAGCGGGCGATGTCCTCCAGCGCCCCGCGGCCGATGCCGGCGCGGGCCGAGACGCGCATGCCGCCTATCGCCGCGATCACGAAGTGCGCCAGCGCCCGCGCGTCCTTGGCGGCGTCGATGTCGCCGTCCCGCTGGCCCGACTCGATGGCGGCCCGCAGCGCCTCGAACCGGCGGCGGTAGTCGCGCTCCAGCTCGCGCGCCACCTCGTCGTCGCGGGACGCGAGCTCCACTGCGGTGTTCACGACCAGACAGCCACGGCCGTCCTCCGCGTGCGCGCACTCCTCCTCGACGATCAGCTCCAGCAGGGCGCGGAGCTTCTCCCGCACCGGCAGGTCGCCTTCGAGCAGTTCGGCGAGGATGACGGACTTGTTGTCCATGTAACGCGACAGGGCTCTGCGGAAGAGGTCGTGCTTGCTCTTGAAGGTGTTGTAGATGCTGCTCCGGCCCAGGCCCGTGGCCTCGCACAGATCCTGGGTCGAGGTCGCCTCGTACCCGGCGGTCCAGAAGGCCTCCATGGCCGCGTCGACCGCCCGCTCCTCGTCGAACTTCCTCGGTCGGGCCATGGGATGACCCTAACAGGTTTTGGATCAAGCAATCCAGAACTTCGGAGGATCGGCGGACGGGCGGCGCGCGTCAGGCGTTGGCCACCGCGACTCCCCCCAGCACCACCCCCAGCCACGCCCCCGCGATCATGAACGGTCCGAAGGCGAGTGCCGAGCCGCGCCCCGCTCTCCGCGTCACCAGCAGCGCCGTGCCGTACACCGAGCCGAGCAGCAGTCCCGCGAACGCGCCCAGGAAAAGGACCGGCCAGCCGTACCAGCCCAGCGCGCACCCCAGCCCGACGGCCAGCTTCACATCGCCCAGCCCCATTCCCCTCGGGTGGATGAGGAACAGCAGCAGATAGCCGCCTCCCAGCGTCGCCCCGCCCAACAGCGCGGTCGGCCACGACCCGCCGGCTCCGGGTATCAGCGCCGCCGCGCCCAACAGCACCGCCGTCCCGGCGGCCAACGGCAGCGTGAGGACGTCCGGGAGCCGCCGCACCGACCGGTCGACCCCCGCGAGCAGCACCCCCACCGGCGCCGTGACCAGCCACACCGCCAGCTCGGGCCGTGAGCCCACCGCCCAGGCCAGCGCCCCGCACCCGAGCGCCGTCACCGCCGCGGGCCACAGCGCCCCCGGCCCGTACCGCGCGCCGCAGACCCCGCAACGGGCTCGCCCCAGCCAGCCGGCGACCGCGTGCCCGCACGGCCCGGCAGACCGCCACGGCTCCTCGGGCTCCACGCTCAGCCGATACCGCGCCCGCGACACAGACACCCCGGCCACGGCCCCGTACACGACGGCGAGAACCATCAACAGCACGTCCATGAACCGAGGTTACGTACACACGCCGATCCCCGCTGGAGCCTGTGGATAAAGTGCCGCAGGCGTCCCCTGGAACCGCCCAGGCGGCCACCCGAAAGGACCACGGCCATGCCCCGCATGCAGGACGGCACCGCCCAACTCATCATCCACGGCAGCGATTTCGAAGTCCCGTACACCTCGGTTCCACTGGAGATCGCCGCCTCCTACCGTGCCCGCACCCGCGGCCTCCTGGGGCGTGACACCGTCGAGGGCGCCCTGCTCCTCACCCCGGCCTCCAGTGTCCATACGTTCCGGATGCGCTTCCCCATCGACGTGGCCTACCTGGACCGCCGCCTGACCGTCCTCGCCGTACGCACCATGCGCCCCGGCCGCCTCGGAGCCCCCCGGATCCGCTCGCGTCACGTGCTGGAGGCAGCGGCCGGCGCCATGGGGCCCTGGGGGCTGCGGCCGGGTGTCCGCGTCGAGATCCGCACCTGAGACCCGTTCCGGGGCGTCGCGTCAGCCGCCGGTCCGCCGGGCGGCCAGTGTCCATCCGCCGAGCCCGAGGAGCAGCAGCGATCCGGTGCCTATGCCCGCGTATCCGATCACCCGCAGCCGTCCGTCCGGACGCCTGGCGACGGCCGTGACCCGGCTTCCGGCAGCTTGGCGTTCCGTGCTCTTCTTCTGGGCACTCGCGACGCCGATGTCGAGGGTCAGGGGAACGGCGACCGAAGTCCCCTTGCCCACCTTGGGGTTCAGGCTGACTTGAAGGTAGTACGTACCGGCGAAGCGCATGCCCCGGACGGCGTCGCCGCCCGTCCCTCCGCCGAGGGCCGCCGGGGGCGTGGCCAGCGACAGCGCGGCCTCCTTCCCCTGATAGCCCGCCGTCTTGTTCATGACGTAGCCACGCGCGGTATTGCTCAGCCCCATCCGCACGCCGCTGACCACATACGGCGAGGCCGCGTCACCCGGGGCGCCCGCGAACCTCGCGTCGGCGAAGAGCTGCTGCCCCGCGTCGACGGACACCTGGTAGAAGTGCGTCTCCCCTGGCCGGAGTTCGTCCTTCCAGGCACCGGGCCGGAGTTCGGCCGCGTCGTTGAAGCCCGATCCGCCCGCCACGGGCGTGCTCGGCTCCGCCGGGGCGGACGGCGCCCGCGAGCTCCAGGCGCCGGGAGACGTCGCCGCGTCCTTCCGCTCCGCCGGCCCCGTCACATACTTCAGCTCGACCGGCACCGCCGAGCCGTCCCCGCCCGCCGCGTCGCCCCGCTCCACCGCGAACCGGTACCTGCCCGCTTCCTTGCAGGCCCCTCCCGCCCTCACCACGCGCTCCGCGTAGTCGGAGATCGGATACGCGCCACCGGCCGAGAGGAACGTCCGGTGCCGCCCGGCGCCGCACGGAGTGCCGTCCATGTCCTCCAGCACCACATCGATCCCGTCCCGCGTGCCCATCGTGCTGCCGGGCCGCGGCACGGCCACCGCGGAGACGTACGCGCTCGACTCCGCGTCCAGTTCGACGCTGTAGTACTTGCGCTCGCCGGGCTTGACGCTGTCCGTGTACGTGTGCGCGCCCGGCCTCAATAACGGTCCCCCGGCGCCGCTTTCGGACCCGTGCACCTCCTGCGCGCCCGCGGCCATCCGGTACGAGGCCACTCCCTCGGGCCCCCGGATCTGCCCGACCGCCTCCCCGTTCCTCGCGTTCCCCGCCGCCAGAACTCCCAGCGCCGCCACCCCGACGAGCCAGCCCCTCATTCCCCGCCTACCTCCACCGGTCCCCTGCCTCAGCGGTGCCCCATCCTGCCCTGCTGTCCGGGGGCGCGCGAGGGGTACGGAGCCACCGCCGGCTCCCTCCTCCGCGCGCAGGCCGTCGAGAGCGCCCTGAATGGTGCGGACCGTCAGACGTGGGCGGTGGAAGACGTCGTCACGGGTGAAGCGCAGGATCTGCCTGACCTCCCGGCAGGCGGCGAGTTCGTTGAAGCGCATGGCGTCGTTCTGATGGGCGGCCCTGCTGCCGTGCCAGGTGAAGCCCTCGATCTCCACGCCCAGCCCCTCCGCCCGGAAGAGGAAGTCCAGCCGCACGGTGCGGCCGCGCGCCGTCGTCACCTCGGCCTGCGCCTCCGGGCGCAGACCGGCGCCGCGCATCTCCAGCCGCGCCTTGGACTCGGCCGGGGAGCCGCACGCCGCGTCGGTGAGCTCCAGCACCTGCCGGGCCGCGCGCGTACGGGGCCGGCGGGACGCCGCGGCCAGGGGGGCGGCGACCTGCCCGCGGCTCACCTTGCCCCGGGCGAGCGCCGAGTCGGCGGCGATCACGCCCTCGTCCGCGGGGAGCGCGCGCAGCAGGTCGCAGACGGTCCGTACGGCCGTTGTGACGCGCACTCCGGCGATGACGGTGATCTCCTCCTCCGAGGGCGGTGAGCTCGGCGGCGACGCCGTCCTGTGCGGCGGCGAGCTCGCGCAACCCCTGGTGGTCTGCCTTCACCTCCCCAGGACACCCCAACCACCGCCCTTCGCGCGAGCCCTGTGGATAACCCGAGCGCGAGGCGGAGTCAGCGGTGCCGGGGGAAGCTGACCTCGACGCGCCGGTTCTTCTTGCGGCCCTCTTCCGTGGCGTTGTCGGCGATGGGGTACTGCTCGCCGTAACCGCGTATCTGGTAGGTGAGGGAGGACGAGCCCACGTTCTTCGCGAGTTGCTGTTGCACAGCGTTGGCGCGTTCCTTCGACAGGGTCAGGCCGTGGGCGGTGGAGCCGAGGTTGTCGGTGAAGCCGAAGACGCGCAGGGTGGTGGCGCCCTGCTTCCTGATCTCGTCGGCGATGACGCGGATGCGGGTGGTGGCCTCGGGGCCGAGGCGGGCGCTGTCCTTGTCGAAGAGGACCTCGGCCTGGAGGGCGAAGGTGACGTCGACGTTGGTGTCCTCGCGGCGCTCGTCGCCGTTGTCCGTCTCGACCACGGACTTGATGTCCAGGACGCGGCCCGGCGCCAGTTGGGCCCCGGAGCGCATCTTGAGGTCGGGGTCCCGCCCGTCGATCTTCACGGGCGGGGTGGTGTCGGCGGGGCTGCCCGGGCCGCTGTCCGCGTGCGCGGGGGCCGCGGGCGGGCCGGAGACCAGGAGCGCGACCACGGCGGCGGCGACGGCCGCACCACGGCGGACGCGGAGCGTCGTCGCCGGGCGGTGGACCGACACGCGCCAGGGCGGCATGCGGTCGGGCAGGACCCGGTCGGCCGGCACGCGGTGCGTCAGCGTGCGATGCGTCGGCATGCGCCGGTCACCCTGAGATCTTGACGCGGACGGACGGCATGGTGGGCAGCTGGAAGTCGACGTCCGTGACGTTCGCCGGGGGCGCCGGGAACTGGGCGAAGACGGGCCGGCTCTCCTTGGGCTTGATGTTCGTCAGACCCGTGCTGCACAGACACTCGCCGTCGGTGTCGCGCAGGACCAGATAGCGCTTCTTGCTCGCCTGGTCGACCAGGGACGCACCGGAGACGGACGAACGGGACTTCATCTCCGTCTCCTTCGAGAGCCAGTGGATCGCGTTGAAGGGCTTCGTGCCGCCGTTGGTCAGCGTCCCGTTCACCGTCACGAAGCCGCCCGTGTCCCGCTCGGCGGAGGTGAGCGTGATGACGACACCGTCCGGCCCCTTCATCTCGCCTATCGCGTCGGCCGACCGGGGCGCGGGCTTGTCCGCCCGACCTTGTGGGCCGGACGATTTCTCCGCGGACCCGCCGCCCTTGGCCCCCTTGCCGCCGTCCCCGCCGTCCCCGCCGCCCTCGCCGCATCCCCCCGCGGTCAGCGCCAGGACGGCCGCGAGCGCCGCCACGGCCACGCCTCTGCGGGCCTTCGTCGTGTGCCGCATGCTCATGGGTCGCGTTCCTTCGTTCGTCGCCGGAGGCGGCGGATAGGTCAACGGATCGGACAGGGAGGTCGGTCAGGGAGGTCGGTCAGGGAGGTCTGCCGGCGAGGTCGGTCGGCGTCCGGTCGGAGGAGCGGTCGACGGGCGGAGGGCAGACCGCGCGGTCGGCGGTCATTCGGCGAGCCGCACCCTGAAGAGCGCACGGGTCACCCGTGCGAGATCCTCGGGGTGCTTCAGGTCGATCGTCACCACTTCGCCTCCGCACACGATCTCGACCACCGGCGCCGGACTCTCGGGTGGCTTCGAACTCCCGGAAGGGGCCGGATCCCCAGGCGGCTTCGGACTCCCAGTCGGCTTCGGTGTCTCCGGTGGCTTCCCGCTCCCGGGCGGCTTCGCGGCGCACCGCGGTTCCACCACCGCCCTCGCCGTCGCCGTCGCGTAGGTGTTCTCGGTGCCCGGGACGACCGACCGGCCGACGGGCTCGGTCGCCCGTACGGAGACGGTGAAGGAGGCGGGCAGTCCGTTCTCGGACGCGGTGCAGCCGCCCACCAGGTCGGCGCCGTTGCCCTGCGCGTACGAGGCGGCCTCGTCGCAGGCCGCGTCGGGCCGGCCGGCCCGGCCGGTCAGCCAGTCCTCCCATGGGGCGCCCGCCGCTCCGCCCACGGCGGCCAGCAGACCCGTGCGCAGCTGGTCCCGGTAGCTCTGGGCGGCGGCGAGGGCCGCGGCGTCGGCCGCCGTCTGCGCGCCGTTCTTGTCGGCTCCCGCCCGGCCCACCGCGAAGAACGCCAGGGCCAGGAAGAGCAGGCCCGCCACGGCCGTGATGTAGAGAGGGAACGCCTGGCCGGCGTCGCCGCGGCGGCCCGTCAGCCGCTGGTCACCTCGGAGATCTTGTCGGAGATGGCGCTCGCGATCGCGCTGCCGAAATCCGTCCGGGTCAGGACCAGGACGATCGCCACCACGACGGCGATGATGCCCAGATACTCGATCGCGGTCTGACCGCGGTCGTTTCCCAAGAAGCGCTTGCCCATCGTCTTCCCCTCCATCGGCAGCCGGCCCCGTCCGGCCCGGCCGGTCCCTCCCCGTGGCGCCGCTCGCGGCACAAGAAACGTACGCCGGATCAGCAGCCGCGGAACAGAGCGCACCACACGATTCACCTCTCGTTAAAGGGAGTTGGCGCATCGATACCCTCATACGCCACTCACCACCCGCACGGCTCGCGCGCTTCACCCTCCTCACCTCCCCGTGAGAGAGCCGAAGTCCGTTCCCGACCCCAGGAAGAAGCCCGCCACCAGCAGGATCATCGTGCCCGGCACCATGAAGGTGGTGATCACGACGGTCGCCTTCGGTACGGCCCGGGCCGCGCGGCGGCGCGCCCGCTGGGCGTCGGTGCGGCGCATGTCGTTGGCGATGGCGATCAGCGTGTCGACGATCGGCGCGCCGAGCTCCTCGCCTTGCTGCAACGCGGTGACGAACTGGGCGACTTGTTCGGAGTCATTGCGTCTGCGCAGCTCCTCGAAGGCCTGGCGGCGGCTGACGCCCATGTCCATCTGGCGGAGGGTGATCCGCAGTTCGTCCGCCCACGGCCCCTCGTACCGCTCGGACACCCGGTCCAGCGCCTGCCGGAAGCTCAGTCCCGCGCTCACCACGACCGCCAGGACGTCCAGGAAGTCCGGCAGCGTCCGGTCGATCGCGTCCTTGCGTTCGCGAACCGCCGCCCAGATGCCGACCTCGATCCAGAACAGGCCGAAGGCGCCCAGCAGCAGCGCGAGGAGCAGCCGCCCGTCGAGCAGCATCACCAGCGCGCCGCCGAAGCCGAGGAAGCCGTAGACCGCGCGCCGCGCCGCGTAGCGGTCGACCGTCAGCCCGCCGGGGTTGCCGGCCCGGTCGATGCGGCCGCGGACCTTCGCCACCCGCTTGTCGCCCATCATCCGCAGCACCAGCGGTGCGTACCGCATGCCCAGCCGGTCGACGGCCGAGCCCACGGCCGTGGTGCGCGTCGCGCCGACTTCCAGCGCCAGCGCGAGGTCCGGCGGCAGCCTGGCCTCGCCGCGGTACAGGGCCAGCCCGGCGCAGACGCCGACCACGGACAGCGCGACCAGCAGTCCCAGCAGAAACCCCATGCCCATCCGGTCAGCCCCTCAGACGTCGATCTTCGACATGCGGCGGATGACGACGAAGCCGAGCCCGTACAGGCAGAACGCGGCGACGACGGCCGCCTGGCCCAGGAAGGTGGAGGTCATCCGGTCGATGGAGCCGGGTGCGACCCGGTCCATCAGCAGCAGCGTGCCGATGCCCATCAGCGGTACGACGTAGGCCGTGACGGTCACCTGCGACAGCTGCGTGCGGACCTCGCGCCGCGTCTCCTTGCGCTCCTCCAGCGTCTGGGTGAGGTTGCGCAGCGAGCTGACGACCGTGCCGCCGGCCCGGTTGGCGAGCACCAGCGTCGTCACCAGCACCACCAGCTCGCGCGAGGGCAGCCGGTCGGCCAGTTCGCCGAGCGCGTCGTCGACGGAGTGTCCGACGGCCAGCTTGTCGGCGACCTTGCCGAGCTCCTCGCCCGCCGGGGCCTCCATCTCGTCGGCCGCCATGCTCAGGGCCGTCCGCAGGGCGAGGCCGGCCTGGGTGGCGTTGGCGAGGATGCGGGAGAGCTCGGGGAGCTGGTTGATGAACTTCTCGATGCGCTTGCGGCGCTGCCAGCTCAGGAAGGCGGAGGCGGACCAGACGGCGACGACGCCGGCCAGCGGCCCGAAGAACGGCGCGAGGGCGGCGGCCGCGACCAGCCACAGGCCGGCCGCCGCCGCGACCGTGCAGGCCGTGAACTCGGCGGGCGTGACATCCAGCCCGGTCGAGGCGAGCCGCAGTTCCAGCCGACCGCCCGCGCGGGTGGCCCGCAGCCGCCGGTCGAGGCCCGCGAAGTGGCGGGCGCGACCGGCGGGCGGCAGGGCCGGGGCGTCCGAGAGCCGGTCGACCAGCGCCCGCCGCTGCTCCTTCCCGGCCGCGTACACCAGCAGGCCGGCGATGCCCAGCGCGCAGCACAGCAGGGTGGCGCCGGCCGTCAGCATGACGAGAGTGTCCATGGCTCCGCTACCTCTGCCTCGCCTCTCGGGTGGTGAGCTCGTCGGGGAACGCGGCGACGCCGAAGGCCGGTGGCACGGACTCGTTCGCCAGCCGCAGCCGTTCGGCGACGCGCTCGGGGACGGGGAAGCACGAGAACCGGCCGCGCACGACGCGGTCCGCGTCCATCGGCAGGGCGTCGAAGCGGCAGACGGTCGCCAGCCGGTAGTCCTCCCGGCCGTGCGAGTCGAGGAGCGCGATCTCGGTGACGCGCCGCGAGCCGTCGGGGTGCCGGGTGAGCTGGATCAGGCAGTCGACGGCGCTGTTGATCTGGTCGCGCAGCGCCTCGTAGGGGATCTTGACCTCGGACATCGATGCCAGCGTCTGGAGCCGCATCAGGGCGTCCTCGGCGCTGTTGGCGTGGACGGTGGCGAGCGAGCCGTCGTGGCCGGTGGACATGGCCTGGAGCATGTCGAGGGTCTCGCCGCCGCGCACCTCGCCGACAATGATGCGGTCGGGGCGCATGCGCAGGGAGTTGCGTACGAGGTCGCGAATGGTGATCCGGCCCTTGCCCTCGACGTTCGGCGGTCGCGATTCGAGGCGGATGACGTGCGCCTGCTGGAGCTGGAGCTCGGCCGCGTCCTCGACGGTGATGATGCGCTCCCCCTCCGGGATCAGTCCGGAGAGGGCGTTCAGGAGCGTCGTCTTGCCGGAGCCGGTCGGCCCGGAGACCACCACGTTGAACTTCGCCCGGACGAGCGCGGAGAGCAGCAGCAGCATCCGCTCGTCCAGCGTGCCCATGCCGATGAGCTCGTTCAGGGTGTACGCGCGCGGGAAGCGGCGGATGGTCAGCGTGGCGCCGTTGAGGGCCAGCGGGGGGATGATGACGTTGACGCGCTCACCGCTGGGCAACCGGGCGTCCACCATCGGATTCGACTCGTCCACACGGCGGTTGACGGTGGAGACGATGCGCTCGATGGTCTGCATCAGCTGCTCGTTGGAGGCGAAGCGCACGGGTACGAGCTCGACCCGCCCGGCCCGCTCGACGAAGATCTGATCGGGCCCGTTGACCATGATCTCGGTGACCGAGGGGTCTTCGAGGAGCGGTTCGAGGACGCCGAGGCCCAGCGCCTCGTCCACGACGCGCCGGATGAGCCGGTCGCGCTCGGCGGTGGACAGCACCGGGCCCTCGCGGCTGATGATGTGGCCGAGGACGCGCTCCAGCCGGGTGCGGCGCTCGGCCGCCGCGAGCGCCGACATCTCGGCGAGGTCGATCTCCTCCAGCAGCTTCGCCCGGTAGACCGGGACGAGATGACTCGACTCCCGGCCGTCGGGCGGCGCTTCCGGGGCGGCGATCCGTGCCCGCAGGCTCATGGCGCACTCCTCGGTTTCGGGTACGGGCCGGTGACCGGGTCGGTGGGGCAGGGCATGGTGGCCCGGCGGGTGACGGTCCGGTCCCCGAGGAAGGGGAGGACGGACGGGATCTCGACGGTGACGGTGGCGGTCGTGCGCGCGGCGCCGTCGCACGGGGGCGCGTCCGGGGCGCCGTCCGTCCGCAGCCAGCCGCTGAGCGCCGCCCGCCCGGCGGCGCCCGGCGACACACGCGGGTCGTCCAGCGACGCCGTACGGGCCGCCGCGCGCGCCGCGCTGCCGGCCTGCTGGGTGGCGTACGCGGCGAGGCCGAGCTGGATCGCGGCGAGCCCGACGAGCAGCAGAACCGGCAGGAACCCGATGAGCTCGATGGAGGCGGAGCCGCGGTCGCGGCCCCCTCGGCGGGGGTGACGCGGAGCGGGGTGTCCGACGCGCGGGCCGGGGGCGCCCGCCCGAGCTCGTAGGACGTTCCGCGGGGGCGTTCGGGCGTCCGCGCGCCCAGCGGCGTACGCCCGGCCCGCGGCCCGCGCGTCGGACACCCCTCGGCGGGTCGCGGGCCGCCCGGCAGCGTCGACCGGCGTCCGCGAGCCCCATAGGGCCGTACGAGCTCCCGGCCGCCCCCTCGCCCCGGCGGCGCTTGCCTCCCCCACCTCAGTCCTCCCTCGCCGCACCGGCCGAGCCCTCCACCGTCCAGGGCCAGTTGACGGCCCCGGGGAAGAGGACCGGGACCGACAGTGACACCCGGGCGCGGTAGACGCCGTCCTCCTCGCCGCAGCCGATGCCGTCGCCGCCCCAGGCCCCCGGTACGTCCGCCCGCGCCGCGGACACACAGTCGCCGCCGACCGCGCCCGCCCGCGCGCCCTTGTCCGCCGCGTCCCCGGCGAGGGAGTAGGTGTAGCCGATCAGGACGCACTGCCAGACCACCGCCAGCGCCAGCAGGACCAGCGGGAGGACGCCGAGGAACTCCACGGCGACCTGTCCCCGGTCCCCTCCCCCGCGCCGCCGGAAGCGGGGGGCCGGTACGGGCGCGAGCTGGTCGGGGCCGGTGCCGCCGGCCCCTATGGCCCGGCGGCGGCGCAGCCCGCCGGTGAGCGAGCGGTCGGCGTGCGCGGCGCCGCGCGGAGGTCCGGCGTCCGCCGCGGTGGCGAGCCCCAGCTCGCCGGCGAGCGTCCGGAACGCCTGCCGGACGGGGGACTTGGGGTCGAGGTCCTGCATCCGGCCGGAGTCGACGGCGGGCTGGAGGTCCTTGTAGCCGGCGGGAATGGCGGTACGGGCGGTCCTCGTGCCCGTGGTGCGCTCGACGAGGGGAGGCTGGATCTCGCCGCCGCGGGTGTGGCGGTTGACGACGGTCGTGGTCTCCTCCGCCTTGCGGATCTGCAGCCGCTCCCACAGCCGCACCATGCGCTTGGCGGCCCGTACGGACACCACGTCCGGCGTCGTGACGAGCAGGGCCACGTCGGCGGTCTCGACGACGGCGGCGCCCGCGGCGGTGATCTGGGTGCCGCAGTCGACGACGACCAGTTCGTACCGGCTCCGCAGCGCGCCGGCGATCTGCCGGGCGGCGAGGTCGCCGACCTCCTCGCCGCGCTCGCCCTCGGCGGGGGCGAGCAGCAGGCCGAGCCCGGTGGGGTGCGGGAAGACGGCGTCCTGGAGGACGCGCGGGGAGATGTCGCTGATGCCGGCCAGGTCGGCGATGGAGCGGCGGAACTGGACGTCCAGATAGGAGGCGACGTCACCGGACTGGAGGTCCATGTCGACCAGGGCGACGGCGCGTCCGGCGGCGCACGCGGCCAAGGCGAGCTGGACGGCGGTGACGGTCGTGCCGACGCCGCCCTTGGCGCCGATGACCGCGACGAGGCTCCCGCCGGGCCCGCCGCCGGTGAGGGTGTCGGCGCCGCCGCCCAGGTGTCGGCGGACGCCGGTGGCCCAGTGGGCGGCGGCCTGCACGCGGGCGCCCAGCTCGTCGTAGGAGAGCGGCAGTGCGGCGAGGCCGCGGGCGCCGGCGTCCATGGCGGCGGCGTAGAGCGCGGGCCCCGGGGTCGCGGTGACCATCACGACGCCGGTGGCGGGGAAGCGCAGGGCCACTTCACGGATGAGTTCGAGCGCGGGCAAGGGCCCCAGGCGCTCATGGACGAGGACGACCTCGGGGAGTTCCTCGACCGAGGCGGCGGCCAGGACGGCGAGGGTGTCGAGGAGGCGTGTGGAGTCGCCGGCGGTCCGAAGTGGCTCGACGCCGGGGAGCTGGCCGAGCAGCCCGCCGATGGCGCGGGCGGCGTCCGGGTCGCCGATGGCCGGGAGGATTCTGATCGTCACCGTGTCCCTTGCCTCTCCTGTGCCTCTATTTGTCGCCGTCGAGCGTGTACGTGCGGTCGCCGCCGCCGATCTGGCCGTCGTCGCCCGGGGCGATCAGGGCGAGCCGGACGTGGGAGGCGAAGGACTCGGCGTAGGCGACGCGCTGGGCGTCCGCCGTGCTCAGGGCGAAGGTGATCGGCACGACCTCGCCGCCCCGCCGGGTGGTGGCCGAGGTGCCGCCTCCGGCGTCGCGGTCGAGGGGCTTCATCTTGCCGACGGCGATGACCTGGGCGTTGCCGACCATGATCCGGGAGACGGGCTTGGCGCCGGACTCCTTGCCGTCGAAGGTGGCGTAGATGTTGACCCTCGACCCGGGGTTGATCTTGCCCGCGACCCCCGTCGCCGCGTCGATCATGATGGCGATCTCCTGCTGGCCGGGCTTGAGCTCCGGCCGGTCGACGACCATGTCCCGCTGGAGGAGGGAGCCCTTCCGCAACGGGGTGACGGCGATCTTGCCGTCGAGGGCGGCGAGGTCGGTGACGGCCGTGGAGGGCAGCCAGCGCTTGGGCATCGAGATCCGCTCGAAGCTGCCCTTGGAGCGTTCGAGGGACTGGTAGGCGGGGATGTCGGCGCGCAGCCGGTAGGCGGTGGTCTCGGGGCCGACCTTGGACTCGGCGTCGTGGACGACCGCGAAGACGCCGGCGAAAGCGCCGAGTGCGCACAGGACCGACAGGAGCAGCAGGATGATCCCGCGGCGCTGACGTGAATTCATGGGGCGGCGAACCTCGTTCGGGGATGTGACCGGGCTGACCGGTGGGGTCTCTGCGGCGAGGGCGTCGGGTCAGCGGCCGGCCAGGGCGCCGGCCGCGCGGCCGGGCGGGTCCAGGGCGCGGCCGGCGTCGGTGCGCGGCAGCGGGCCGGCGCAGAACGCGCAGCGGTCACCGATGAGTTCGAGGCCGCACCAGTGGCACTGCTCCCTCCTGACGGACGACACGAGCTGGTAGAGCACGCTGGGGTCGGAGATGGCGGCCGCGAACTCGACGGTGCCCCGGGCGCCCCACCAGCGCCCGGAGGCGGCGGGCAGCCCCGTCTCCTGGACGCCCTCGACGTGCCAGCGGTGGGCGAGGGTCCCCAGGACCCAGTCGACGCCCTTGGTGGGTCCGGCGCGGGCGACCGTCAGCCGTGTGCCGAAGCCGGGGCCCTCGGGGGCCTCGCCGTCGCTGACCTTGATGAGCCGGGGCGCGGGGTTGACGAGGACGGCGAACCGGGCGCCGGGCAGGAGGGACGCCAGGTGGGTGCCGAGGCCGACGTCCACCCGGTCGAGGCGGGCGACGCTGGAGAGCTGGGCGCCGGCGTAGATGTAGTGGGTGAGCAGCCGGGCCGCGGAGGCGAGCACACCGGGGCTCAGGTCGGAGACGGACAGCTGGCGGAGCTGGCGCGCCAGCACCCCGACGGCCAGGGGTGGCAGCGCGATGGGTAACAGCGCCAGTCGGTCGCTCTCCAGGACGGAGCGGATCGTGTGGAGGCGCTGGACGTACCGGGCGGGCAGCGCGTCGGGGTAGAGCGTGACCACATAGCCGCACTGGTCGAGCAGGATGGCCGTCTGGGTGACGGCGGTCTCCAGCGGCTGCGCCTCGGGCGGCTGGAAGACGGCGGCGGCGGGGGTCTGTCCATCGGGCGGTGGGAGCACCAGGTCGGGACTGGTGACTGCTATCGCGATGGGCACGTCGGCTTCCCCGTTCACTCCGGCCGCGGGGGGCTGCGGCGGACGCAGATCGATACTGCCCTGTGCTGGTGCCTCCGCACTTTATCCACGAATGGAGCGGCTGAGAACCGGTCCTCGGGGTTTACCGAGGCGCTCCCGCGGTGGCCTGGGAGTCTTCCCCGGAACCTTTGCCGCACGTATTGACGGATGTATTGGCCTAGACCATCTTTACGCCAAACGGCGACAGCCGTCCCCCACAGCTCATCCCCTGATCCTCCTCTCCCCACCCCTCAACTCCCTTCCCACCGGAGGCAGTCGTGGACCGTGCGATACGCACGCCGATTTCCGGAAACAGACGGCGCCTGGTCGGCGCCCTCGCCACCGCCCTCCTCGCGGCCGGCGGCCTCGTCGGCGCCGGCACCGGTGCCACCGCCCGCGCGGCCGACGCCAATCTCGCCAGGAACCCCGGCTTCGAGTCCGGGCTCTCGTATTGGACCTGTACGGGTGACAGCGGTACGGCGGTCACCTCGCCCGTGCACGGCGGAACGGCCGCCCTCAGGGCCACCCCCGCCGGTTCCGACAACGCCAGGTGCGCGCAGACCGTCACCGTGCGGCCCAACTCCTCGTACACGCTGAGCGCGTGGGTACAGGGCTCGTACGTGTACCTGGGCGCGAGCGGCACCGGGACCACGGACGTGTCGACGTGGACGCCGTCCGCGAGCGGCTGGCAGCAGTTGAGCACCTCCTTCACGACCGGCGCGAACACCACCTCGGTGACCCTCTACACGCACGGCTGGTACGGGCAGCCCGCCTACTTCGCCGACGACGTCACCCTGACGGGTCCGGGCGGCGGCGACCCGGGCGAGCCGGTTCCCGGCGCCCCGGGCGGCCTCACGGCCGGGGCGGCCACCTCCTCCTCCGTCGGCCTGTCGTGGAACCCGGTGACCGGCGCGACCGGCTACAACCTCTACCAGGACGGTACGAAGCTGCTGTCGGTCAGCGGCACTTCGGCGACCGCTACGGGCCTCGCGCCCTCCACCTCGTACCGGTTCCAGGTGACGGCGACCAACGCGGCGGGCGAGTCGCCGAGGTCGGCGGAGGTGACCGCCACCACCACGGCGGGCGGCGGCGACGGGCCTGCCGTGCCCAAGCACGCCGTCACGGGCTACTGGCAGAACTTCGACAACGGCGCGACGGTCCAGCGCATCAGCGACGTCCCGAGCCAGTACGACATCATCGCGGTGGCCTTCGCGGACGCCACGACCACACCGGGGGCGGTCGACTTCACCCTCGACCCGGCGCTGAAATACACGGAAGAGGCGTTTAAAGCCGACATCGCCGCCAAACAGTCAGCCGGAAAAAACGTCGTCCTCTCCATAGGCGGCGAACGGGGCACCGTCACCGTCAACGACGCCACCTCTGCCGCCAACTTCGCCGACAGCGTCCATGCCCTGATGCGGAAGTACGGCTTCAACGGCGTCGACATCGACCTGGAGAACGGGCTGAACCCCACCTATATGACGCAGGCACTGCGCGCGCTGTCGGCGAAGGCGGGCAGCAAGCTCGTGATCACCATGGCGCCGCAGACCATCGACATGCAGTCGACGTCGGCCGGTTACTTCAAGACCGCGCTGAACATCAAGGACATCCTGACCGTCGTCAACACGCAGTATTACAACAGCGGTTCGATGAACGGCTGTGACGGCAAGGTCTACTCGCAGGGCACGGTCGACTTCCTCACCGCGCTGGCCTGCATCCAGCTCGAAGGCGGCCTCGCGCCCTCACAGGTCGGGCTGGGCCTGCCCGCGTCGACACGAGGCGCGGGCAGCGGCTATGTGGCGCCGTCCGTCGTCAACAACGCCCTCGACTGCCTCGCCAAGGGCACGGACTGCGGATCGTTCAAGCCCGCGAAGACGTATCCGGGGATCAGGGGCGCGATGACCTGGTCGACGAACTGGGACGCGAGCAATGGCAACGCCTGGTCCAACGGCGTGGGCCCGCACGTGCACGGGTTGCCGTAGGCGGAGCCGCCCTCGATCGCCGGACGGGGTCCACGGGCCCGTCCGGCGATCGAGGACGTGCGGTTCAGCGTCGGGCCGCGGCCGTCGGCTTGGGGAGCGCGCACCCCGGCAGGCCGAGGTCGAGCTTGTTGCCGATGCCGACGCACTTGGCTATGCCGTACGTCTGCTGGGCGTAATTGATGCCCTGGCGGACGGTGACCTTGCCGTTCTCGTCGACCTCGCACGGATTGTTGACCGTGCAGCGCTGGCCGCTCTCGTTGCCGGTGTTATTGATGGCGACGACCTTGCCCGTGGTCGTGTCGACGACGGGAGAGCCGGACGTTCCGCCTATCGTGTCGCACGACGAGGTGTAGCGGAGGGAGTCCTTCCAGGTCCAGTCGCCCTCACGGAGTCGGTAGACGAACCCGTCGACGTTGCAGGAGTAGATCCGCTTCCAGTAGCCGGAGACGACCTTGATCGGCGTGCCGGTGGCGGGGTGGTCGGCCGACAGGCTGAGCGCGTTGATGTTGTACCGCTGTTTGATCTGCGCGTAGGTGGTGTCGAGTTGGTACAGGGTGACGTCGGTGTCGGTCATCGTCGCGTACGAGACCTTGACCGCGCGCAGGGTGGCGACCTTGCCCGCGGTGGAGTTGAGCAGGCTGAACGTGCGGCTGGACGGCCGGTCGGTGATGACCTCGCCGGCGTCCGGCATGCCGGTCTCCAGACAGTGGCCGTTGGTCATCACCAGGGCGGGGTCGGTGTCGGTGGAGCTGGGCATGCGGATCAGCGATCCGGAGCAGTTGCTGAGCGCGACGGTGCCCGCGAAGTCGACGGCCTTGGGTCTGGCCTTGGCGGCCGCCTGGGGCGCGGCCGTGGCGGTGCCGGCACCGGCCACGGTCGCGCCGGTGAGGAGCAGCGTCGCGAGCGCGCCGACGAGAGGTCGTCTCATGGGGGGTGGTTCCTCTCGGATGGGGGGTGGGTCGCCTCGGAACCGAAGCATCCCTTCAGTTTTGACATGTGCATTGTTGGTGCCGGTGTGGGTGCGCGCAATCAATCGGCCGGGAGAGGAAGGGAAGTTGGCTTGTTCCGCCCTTCGTTCGAGCATTGACGTGCGCATGCCATCTCTCGACACTGGCCACACGCACACCCCCCACTCACCCCCACCTCTCTCCCCCACTCGTCGCACGACCGGAACCCCCCAGGAGACCGCATGCGACTGCGATCCCACGGCAGATGGGGCACCGCCCTGGCCGCCGTCCTCACCCTCGCTCTCGCCGTTCCCGCCGCCTCCCGCGGTGAGGAGCGGAGCTCGCACACGTACGAGGTCACCGGCCCTCGTACCGCCGCCGAGCGCACCGCCGTGGCCGCGACCGGCGCGGCCATCGACGCCGTCCGGAACGGCTCCGTCGTCATCACCGCCGACGCCGCGCAGGCCGAGCGCATCCGCCTGCTCGGCTACCGGGTACGAGCCCTCCCCGGGCCCCCGGACCGCTCGGACGGCAAGGCCGCCAAACCGTTCGACTTCCCGCCGGCCGACGCGAAGTACCACAACTACGCGGAGGCCATGGCCGAGATCGACGCCGGCGTCGCCGCGCACCCGGCCATCATGAGCAAGAAGGTCATCGGCAAGTCCTACGAGGGCCGCGACATCGTCGCCGTGAAGATCAGCAAGAACGTGGCCGCGGACGAGAACGAGCCCGAGGTGCTCTTCACCGCCCACCAGCACGCGCGCGAGCACCTGACCGTGGAGATGGCGCTCTACCTGCTCAAGGAGTTCGGCTCCAAATACGGCACCGACCCGCGCGTGACCAAGATGGTCGACAGCCGTGAGATCTGGGTCGTGCCCGACGTCAACCCCGACGGCGGCGAGTACGACATCGCGAGCGGCTCGTACCGCAGCTGGCGCAAGAACCGCCAGCCCAACGCGGGATCCAGTAGCCGAGGCACCGACCTGAACCGCAACTGGAACTTCAAGTGGGGCTGCTGCAACGGCTCCTCCGGCAGCACCGGGTCCGAGACCTATCGCGGCACGGCCCCCGAGTCCGCGCCCGAGGTGAAGGTCGTCGCCGACTTCGTCCGCGGCCGCGTCGTCGGCGGGAAGCAGCAGATCAAGTCCGCGATCGACTTCCACACCTACAGCGAGCTGGTGCTGTGGCCGTTCGGCTACACGTACAACGACACCGGCCCGGGCATGACGCAGGACGAGCACGACGTCTACGCCACCATCGGCAAGTCCATGGCCGCCAGCAACCACTACACCCCCGAGCAGTCCAGCGACCTCTACATCACCGACGGGACGATCGACGACTGGCTGTGGGGCAACCAGAAGATCTTCGCCTACACCTTCGAGATGTACCCGGGTGAGAACGGCGCGGGCGGCGGCTTCTACCCGCCCGACGAGGTGATCGACCGGGAGACGGCGCGCAACCGCGACGCGGTGCTCCAGCTCCTGGAGAACTCCGACTGCATGTACCGGGCGATCGGCAAGGAGCAGCAGTACTGCACGTGACGTCTTACGGGAGGCGGCCCCGCCCGATCAGCGGATCCGGCGGGGCCGCGCTCCCGCGCGTGCCGACGCGCGTCAGTCGAGGACGGCGAGCGCGTCCATCTCGATCAGCAGGTCATCGGGCAGGCCGACATAGACGGTCGTACGGGCCGACGGGACCTCCTTGAGGTCGGCGAAGTAGTCGTTGTAGAGGGTGTTCAGCTCGGCGAAGTGCGCGGGGTCGGTGAGGTAGACGCGGAGCATCACCACGTCCTCCCACGTCGCGCCGCCCGCTTCCAGGACGGCCCGGACGTTGGCGAGGGTCTGGAGGGTCTGCTCGCGCAGGGTCGGTCCGGCGACGGTGGGTGCCCCGCCCGGCTCGGCGGGCAGGAAGCCGACCTGGCCGGCGACCTGGAGGATGTTGCCCTTGCGTACACCGTGCGAGAACTTGGCGGGCGGTGCGGTGTGGCCGACGGGGGTGACGGCGGTCTTCCGAGTCATGGCGCTGCCTTCGTGGGTGTCGTGGGTGAGGTGGTGCCGGAGTACTCCGCGCTGATGGCGTCGGCGGTGCGGCGCAGCAGCGGCAGGAGGGCGATGAGTTCCTCGGCGGTGACGACGACATTGGGCGCGGAGATCGAGCAGGCGGCGACGGTGCGCCCGTCCGCGCCGCGAATGGGCGCCCCGACGCAGTTGATGGACTCCTCGTGGCCGCCGAGGTCGGTGGCCCAGCCCCGCTCGCGCACGGTCGCCAGCTCCTTGAGGAAGGCGGCGGCGTTCGGCGTCGAGCGGGCGGTGTAGGCCGGGTAGTCGAGCCGCTCGGCGACGGCCCGCCGCTCGGCCTCGGGCAGATCGGCGAGGAGCAGCTTGGCGACGGCCGCGACGGTGATCGCGACAGGCTTGCCGATGCGGGAGTACATCCGTACGGGGTAGCGGCTCTCGACCTTGTCGATGTAGAGCACCTCGTTCTCCTCGTACACGGCGAGGTGCACGGTGTGTCCGCAGCTCTCGTTGAGCGCGACGAGGTGGGGGTGGGCGATCTCCCGTACGTCGAGGCTCTCGACGGCCTGCTGGGCGAGGGCGAACAGGCGGGCGCCGAGGCGGTACCGCTGGTCCTGCTGGCGGTAGACGAAGCCGTGTTCGTGCAGGGTGCGCAGCAGGCGCAGCGCGGTCGACTTGTGGACGCCGAGTCGGTTCGCCACCTGTTCGAGGTTGGCGGGGCCCTCGGCGAGGAGCGGCAGGATGCTCAGGGCCCGGTCGACGGTCTGGCTCATGGGAGGGGTCTCGCTTCTGGTGCGTGGGGCGTGGTTCATGAGGTGCGGGACCGCCCGGCGGTGTCGGCGCGCCCGGTCCAGCCCCGGCCGAGCCGCAGCCTCCCCCACGCGCCGTCGTCGAGGGCCACGAGCCGGTCGGCGTGCTCCCGCGAGGGCGGCCCGGCGAGGTCACCGGGCGCGGTGAGCACGGCGGCGGCCATGAGATGCCCGTGCCGCAGCCGCTCCACCACGGGCAGCCCGCGCAGCGTCCCGGACAGGAACCCGGCGGCGAAGGCGTCCCCGGCACCGACGGGCGCGACGACGTCGACGCGGGGCGCGGGGGCGGAGACTACGTGGTCGGCGGGGGGCCCTGGGACGGCGGTGATCCCAAAGGCAGGCGGGGCTCCGGGCGGGGGCGCGACGGCGTCGGTCGACGCCGCGAGAGCGAGGTCGGCCGGGGTTCGTGGAGGCAGCGGCCCGAGGCCGGTCCCAGAGGTCCACGCGTCGGCGCCGGACTCGCGGACGTACGCCGTGGCGCCCGCCGCGCCCCGCTTGACGACCAGGATCCCCGGTTCGGGCAGCGCCGCCCGGATCGCGTCGGCGCCGCGCAGCCCCCACGCCGCCTCCGCCTCGTCCTCACCGACGAGGACGAGGTCGCAGCGGCGCGCGAGCTCGGCGAGGACGTCCGCGCCGCCGTCGGCCCCCTGCCAGAGTCCGACGCGGTAGTTGACGTCGAAGGAGATGAAGGGCCGGCCGGCACCGCGCCCGGTCAGCTCACGGAGCAGCGCGAGGCAGTCGGCGGAGAGCGCGGCCGTGATGCCGGTGAGGTGCAGGACGCGGCCCGCCCACGCCGTCGCGCGCGGGATCAGCGCGGGCGACATGGCCGAGGCGGCCGAACAGGCACGGTAATAGGCCACTTCGGCGAGGGGTGCGGGGGCGCTCGGGACCGGGAAGGGCGCGGGCGCCGTGCCCTCGGGCGCGGGCCGGTCCGCCGCGCCCGCGTACGGCGTCACGCCGGGCGCGTCCTCTCCACCCCACGCCTCCCGCTCCGCGATTCCGCCCCCGCCCGCGTCCGTGACCCGCCGCTCCCCCGCCGTGCGGAAGTAGATGCCCGTGGGCCGCCGCGGATCGCGCCGCACCGCCGAGACGTCCACCCCGTACGCGGCGATCGTCTCCACCACGTGGTCGCCGAAGCCGTCCGTACCGACCCGCCCGATCCACCGGGTCCGGTGCCCGGCCGCCGCGAGGACACAGGCGACGTTCGATTCCGCTCCCCCGATGCCCCGGTCGAAGGACGGCACCTCGGCGAGGCGCCCGGGCCGTGAGGGGCGGAAGGTGACCATGGACTCGCCGAGGCACACGACGTCGATGTCCGACGCGACGTCCGACGGACGCGGATGCGGACACGAACACGGACTCGGACTCGGGTCGCTGGCGGTCACGGTCGGCTCTCGCTCCTTGATCGACGCATCCTTGCTCGACGCATCCTGGTCGGCGTGCCCTTGCTCGACGCATCCTTGTTCAACGCGTCCTCGCTCGACGAACCCTTGCTCGACGCATCCTGATCGGCCGGCCCATCCCGACCAGTGGTTCCTTGATCTGCGCTTTATGCGGTTTGTGTGACGGTCTCCCGGACGGCCTTCCGGGAAGCCCGGAGGACCGTTGACCCGGCCCCAGCCGGGATGTTAGACAGCGCTGAGCGTTATATGCAATGAGCGTTGCGCATACTGCAACTCTATTTTCTGGAGACTCCATGGCCGCCGAACTCTTCGACGAAGCCGCGGTCGCCCGCCTCGCCGAGGACCGTCTCGACCACCGCTTCAAGGGCCTGCCGCCCGACGCGGAGGGCCTGACCGTCGGCGAACTGGCCGCCGAGCGCCGCTCGCTGTTCACCGGCGGCTTCACCACCCCCGTGCTCGCCCTCTCCGCCGAGGCGCTCGATCACAACCTCGCCCTCATGGAGCGCTGGTCCGCCGGGCACGGCCTCGCCTTCGCCCCGCACGGCAAGACCTCCATGGCCCCGTGGCTGTTCGCGCGTCAGCTCGACCACGGCGCCTGGGGGATCACCGCCGCGACCCCCGCCCAGGTCCGCGTCTACCGCGCCTTCGGCATCCGGCGGATCTTCCTCGCCAACGAGGTCGTGGACGCCGCCGCCCTGCGCCTGCTCGCCGCCGAGCTCGCCGCCGATCCGGACTTCCGGCTCATCACCTACGTCGACTCCGTGCGCGGCGTGGAGCTGATGGACGCCGCCCTGCGCGAGGCGGGCGCCCCCCGCCCCCTCGACGTCGTCGTCGAGCTGGGCGCCGATGGCGGCCGTACGGGCGTGCGCACCGAGGCCGAGTGCGTGGCCGTCGCCGACGCGGTGGCCGCCGCGAGCACTCTGCGTCTGGTGGGCGTCGGCGGCTACGAGGCGGAGATCCCGGACGCCGACGGCGAGCTCGTACGGGCCTGGCTGCGGCGACTGACCGGGCTCGCGGTCGAGTTCGACAAGGCGGGACGGTTCGCTGACGTCGAGGAGATCGTCGTCAGCGCGGGCGGCAGCGCGTGGTTCGACGCGGTCGCCGAGGTCTTCGCGGAGCTTCCCGCGCTGTCCGCGCCGGTGCTCAAGCTGCTGCGCTCCGGCGCGTACGTCACCCATGACGACGGCACGTACCGCCACAAGACCCCCTTCAACCGCCACCCCGACGAGGGTGTCCTGCGCCCCGCCTTCCGGCTGTGGGCCCAGGTCGTGTCGCGGCCGGAGCCGGGCCAGGCCTTCCTCAACGCGGGCAAGCGCGACGCCCCGTACGACCTCGGCCTGCCCGAGCCCCAGGTCGTACGCTCCGCCCGCGACGGCTCCCTGCGCCCGGCCGAGGGCATGACCGTCACCCGGCTGGCCGACCAGCACGCGTTCGTGGAGCTCGAAGGCGGCGCGGGTACGGAGCTGGAGGTCGGGGACTGGGTGGGGCTGGGGCTGTCGCACCCGTGCACGGTGTTCGACAAGTGGCAGCTGATTCCCCTGGTGACGGAGGACGGCACGGTCACGGATTACGTCCGCACGTTCTTCTAGACCCGGCCGTCGATGGGCCGGACGGGGTCGACGACCGAGCCCGTCCGGCGATCGGGGACAGCCTTCGAGTCTTCGACGGATTCGAGTCTTCGACAGACAGGCATCCACATGGACTTGGTCATCCGCGACGCCCACGTCATCGACGGCACAGCAGGCCCCGCCTACCGGGCGGACATCGGCCTGACCGGCGGCCGGATCGCCGAGATCCGACGCGAAGGCGACGGCCCCCGCCCGACCGCCCGACGCACCGTGGACGCCGACGGCCTCGCCCTGGCCCCCGGGTTCATCGACATGCACGCCCACAGCGACCTCGCCCTCCTCACCGACCCCTCCCACGAGGCGAAGGCCGCGCAGGGGGTGACCCTGGAGGTCATCGGCCAGGACGGCCTGTCGTACGCGCCCGTCGACGACCGGACCCTCGCCGAGGTCCGCACGCAGATCACCGGGTGGAACGGCGACGGCTCCGGCGTCGACTTCACCTGGCGGAGCGTCGGGGAGTACCTCGACCGTCTCGACCACGGCTTCGGCGGCGAGGGGATCGCCGTCAACGCCGCCTATCTCGTCCCGCAGGGCACCGTGCGGATGCTCGCCGTCGGCTGGGATGACCGCGCGGCCACGGACGGCGAACTCGCGCGCATGCGGCGGCTGGTCGCCGAAGGGATGGAACAGGGCGCCGTCGGGATGTCGTCCGGGCTCACCTATACGCCCGGCATGTACGCCGGTGACGCCGAGCTGACCGAGCTGTGCCGGGTCGTGGCGGCGTACGGCGGCTACTACTGCCCGCACCACCGCTCGTACGGGGCGGGCGCGCTCGCGGCGTACGAGGAGATGGTCGCCCTGACCCGCGAGGCCGGCTGCGCGCTGCACCTGGCGCACGCGGTGCTGAACTTCGGCATGAACAAGGGCCGCGCCCCCGAGCTGCTGGCCCTCCTCGACGCCGCGCTCGCGGACGGCGCCGACATATCCCTGGACACCTATCCGTACACGCCGGGCTGCACCACGCTCGTCGCCGTGCTGCCGAGCTGGGCGACCGAGGGCGGCCCGGAGGCGACCCTGGCACGGCTGCGGGACGACGCGGCGGCCGAGCGGATCCGGCGGGTGCTGGAGGTCGAGGGCGCGGACGGCTGCCACGGCGTGCCGATCGACTGGGACACCGTCGAGATCTCCGGCGTCGCGCACCCGGAGCAGGCGGAACACGTGGGCAGGACCGTCGCCGCCACCGCGCGCGAGCGCCGCGAGGAGCCGTGGGACACGGCGCGCAGGCTGCTGCTCGCCGACCGGCTGGGGACGACGATCCTCCAGCACGTCGGCCACGAGGAGAACGTACGGGCGATCATGCGGCACCGGGCGCACACCGGCGGCAGCGACGGCATCCTCCAGGGCGCCAAACCGCACCCGCGCGCGTACGGAACGTTTCCGCGGTACCTGGGCCGCTACGCCCGTGAGCTGGGCGTGCTTCATCTGGAGGAGTGCGTGGCGCATCTCACGTCCCGGCCCGCGGCCCGGCTGAGGCTGCCGGACCGGGGGTTCGTACGCGAGGGATACCGCGCCGACCTGGTGCTCTTCGATCCCGAGACGGTGGCCTCGGGTGCCACTTTCGAAGCCCCTCGGACGCTTCCGACCGGCATTCCTTATGTCCTGATTGCCGGACGCTTTGTGATGGAAGACGGGCACCGGACGGACGCCCTCGCCGGGCGGACGGTGCGGCGCGCCCCGGTGGGCTGATCCACCCGGAGCGAGCTCTTCCGGTGTGACGGGAAACCCCGCGCGACGACTCCGGCGCGCCCGTATGGTGGCCGTCATGCAGGTGATCCAGTCAACGAAGCTCGCCAATGTCTGCTACGAAATCCGTGGCCCGGTGCTCGAGGAGGCGATGCGGCTGGAAGCGGCAGGTCACCGCATCCTCAAGCTCAACACGGGCAACCCCGCGACGTTCGGTTTCGAGTGCCCGCCCGAGATCCTCGAGGACATGCTGCGCAACGTCGGTGACGCGCACGGCTACGGCGACGCCAAGGGCCTGCCGTCCGCCCGGCGCGCGGTGGTGCAGCACTACGAGACCAAGGGCATCGAGCTGTCCGTCGAGGACGTCTACCTCGGCAACGGCGTCTCGGAGCTGATCCAGATGTCGATGCAGGCGCTCCTCGACGACGGCGACGAGGTCCTCGTCCCGGCGCCGGACTATCCGCTGTGGACGGCGTCGGTGTCCCTCGCGGGCGGCACGGCCGTGCACTACCGCTGTGACGAGCAGGCGGACTGGATGCCGGACCTGGCCGACATCGAGCGCAAGGTCACCGACCGCACCAAGGCCATCGTCATCATCAACCCCAACAACCCCACGGGTGCGGTCTACGACGACGAGATGCTGCGCGGCCTGACGGAGATCGCCCGCCGCCACAACCTGATCGTCTGCTCCGACGAGATCTACGACAAGATCCTCTACGACGGCGTGACGCACACCCCGACCGCCGCCATCGCCCCGGACCTGCTGACGCTCACCTTCAACGGCCTGTCGAAGTCCTACCGGGTCGCGGGCTACCGCAGCGGCTGGATGGCGGTCTGCGGTCCGAAGGCGCACGCCGACAGCTACATCGAGGGTCTGACGATCCTCGCCAACATGCGCCTGTGCGCGAACATGCCGGCGCAGCACGCGGTGGCCACCGCCCTCGGCGGCCGGCAGTCGATCAACGACCTGGTGCTGCCGGGCGGGCGGCTGCGGGAGCAGCGCGACGTCGCGTACGAGCTGCTGACCCAGATCCCGGGCGTGAGCTGCGTGAAGCCCAAGGGCGCGCTGTACGCCTTCCCGAAGCTCGACCCGAAGGTCTACAAGATCAAGGACGACCGGCAGATGGTGCTGGACCTGCTGCGCGCCGAGAAGATCATGGTGGTGCACGGCACGGGCTTCAACTGGCCGGAGCCGGACCACTTCCGCCTGGTCACGCTGCCCAGCACCAAGGATCTGGCGGACGCCGTGACGCGCATCGGGACGTTCCTGGACGGCTACAGCCAGCCCTGAGCCGGCCCCCGCGGTGCCTCCGACCAAGATCTGATTTGTAAGCAAAACAACTTTAGACGCCGTCTAAGTTAGGATGGCCTTCTCAGTCATTGCAGGAGGCCATCCATGTACGAGCCGATCCGCACGAAATCGGTCCACACCATGGCCGAGCCGGGACGCGGGGGCCGCGGACCGCACCGCTCCCGCGAGGAGGAGCTGGACATCCGGCTCGCCGGACATCTCACCGCGCTGCTGACCGTCACCGACGAGCTGCGCGCCCTGGCACCCGACCCCGATCTGGACCAGGCCGCGCAGCGCCTGGCGGACCGGGTCGCCGCCCTGAACGACGGTCGCTCGCCCCTGAGGGCCACCCCCACCACGACGGGCGCCGGCCCGGACCGCGTCACCGCCCTCCACCAGCGCGCCCACACCCTGGCCGGTCAGGCGCTGGTCGTGGCCACGTCCCGCGCGGACGAGACGGGCACGAAACTGGCGGCCGAGCGCCTGCGCTCCCACGCGGGCGCCCTCGGCATCCCGGACGCGGCGTGATCTGAAACCGCCGAGGCGCGGCCCCCCTGTCCCGGGGACGAGGGGGCCGCGCACGCTCCGCCCGCTCAGTAGCGGAGGTCGACCCGCACCGTGGCCGTCGCCGACGAGCCCTCGTGCGCGTCGTCACCGTTCCAGCTGACGGTGTACGTCGTGGGGCCGCCCGCCCGGGGGGTGTCGACGACGTGGAACGTACCGTCGGCTGCCAGCATGCAGGGGCCACGCGCCTTCTGGTGAGGCGTCAGACTCCGTGCGGGGCCGGGCACATGGGGAGCCGGTGCCCGCCCCGGGGAGCCGGGGCGGGCCGGGCGGGAACGGTCAGCCCAGGCGCTTGATCAGCGCGCGGTACTCGTCCCACAGCTCCTTCGGCGTGTGGTCTCCGAAGGTGTTGAGGTGCTCGGGGATCAGCGACGCCTCCTCGCGCCACACGTCCTTGTCGACGGTGAGCAGGAAGTCGAGCTCGCTGTCGGTCAGGTCGAGACCGGCGGTGTCGAGCGCCTCCTTCGTCGGCAGGATGCCGATGGGGGTCTCGACACCCTCGGCCTTGCCGTCGAGGCGGTCGACGATCCACTTCAGCACGCGGCTGTTCTCGCCGAAGCCCGGCCACACGAACCGGCCCTCGGCGTCCTTGCGGAACCAGTTGACGTAGTAGATCTTCGGCAGCTTGGCCTGGTCCTTGCTCTTGCCGACCTCCAGCCAGTGGCCCATGTAGTCGCCCATGTTGTAGCCGCAGAACGGCAGCATGGCGAAGGGGTCGCGGCGCAGCTCGCCGACCTTGCCCTCGGCGGCGGCGGTCTTCTCGGAGGCGACGTTGGCACCGAGGAAGACTCCGTGCTGCCAGTCGAAGGACTCGGTCACCAGCGGCACGGCCGAGGCGCGGCGGCCGCCGAAGAGGATCGCCGAGATCGGCACGCCCTTGGGGTCCTCCCACTCGGGCGCGATGATCGGGCACTGCGAGGCGGGGACGGTGAAGCGGGCGTTGGGGTGGGCGGCGGGGGTCCCGGACGCCGGGGT
The DNA here is from genome assembly GCF_055560115.1 of Streptomyces sp. NPDC023527. Taxonomy (NCBI): domain Bacteria; kingdom Bacillati; phylum Actinomycetota; class Actinomycetes; order Kitasatosporales; family Streptomycetaceae; genus Streptomyces; species Streptomyces sp. NPDC023527. The sequence goes on along the minus strand of NZ_JBVHJJ010000009.1, from coordinate 45,040 downwards.
CCAGTCGTTGCCCTTCCAGTCGGTCAGGTGCGCGGGCTGCTCCTCGGTCATGCCCTCCCACCACACGTCGCCGTCGTCGGTGAGGGCGACGTTGGTGAAGACGGAGTTGCCCCACATGGTCTTCATGGCGTTGGCGTTGGTGTGCTCGCCGGTGCCGGGCGCGACGCCGAAGAAGCCGGCCTCGGGGTTGATGGCGTAGAGGCGGCCGTCCTCGCCGAAGCGCATCCAGGCGATGTCGTCGCCGATGGTCTCCACCGTCCAGCCGGAGATGGTGGGCTCCAGCATCGCGAGGTTGGTCTTGCCGCAGGCGGACGGGAAGGCGGCCGCGACGTACCGCGACTCGCCCTGCGGCGGCGTGAGCTTGAGGATGAGCATGTGCTCGGCGAGCCAGCCGTTGTCGCGGGCCATCACGGACGCGATGCGCAGCGCGTAGCACTTCTTGCCCAGCAGGGCGTTGCCGCCGTAGCCGGAGCCGTAGGACCAGATCTCGCGGTCCTCGGGGAAGTGCGAGATGTACTTGGTGGTGTTGCACGGCCAGGGAACGTCGGCCTCGCCCTCGGCGAGCGGGGCGCCGAGGGTGTGGACGGCCTTGACGAAGAAGCCGTCGGTGCCGAGCTCGTCGAGGACGGCCTGGCCCATGCGGGTCATGGTGCGCATCGACACGGCGACGTAGGCCGAGTCGGTGATCTCCACACCGATGGCGGACAGCGGCGAGCCGACCGGGCCCATGCAGAAGGGCACGACGTACAGGGTGCGGCCGCGCATCGAGCCGCGGAAGATGCCGCCCTGACCGTCCTTGCCCGCGAAGATCTCCCGCATCTCGGCGGGGGCCTTCCAGTGGTTGGTCGGGCCCGCGTCCTCCTCCTTCTCGGAGCAGATGAAGGTGCGGTCCTCGACGCGCGCCACGTCGCTGGGGTCGGAGGCGGCGTAGTAGGAGTTGGGGCGCTTGACCGGGTCCAGCTTCTTGAAGGTGCCCTTGGCGACGAGCTCCTCGCACAGGCGCTCGTACTCGGCCTCGGAACCGTCGCACCAGACGACCTGGTCCGGCTCGGTGAGGGCGGCGATCTCGTCGACCCAGGAGATCAGCTCCTGGTGGTTGGTGAGGGTGGTGGGAGCCGCATTGCTGCGCGCCACGATCGCTCCGTCCCGCCGGAAACCACGCTGCCCCGGCGTCAGATGTTGAGGGTTGCCGAACCTCGCCGTTTCGCCCGCTCGGTCCGCTGCTGGAAGGTGCCCCTTGGGGGCTGCGACCCAGACGCTTCGTGACCGCTCATCCGGTGCCGCCCGCACTCATTTGATCATCCGACTCCATTCCGGTTCTGTCCAGGGGGCGCTCCCGTGACCATCGCCACGTGATACTGATCCGTAACTTACGGTGCCGTAGGTACCATGGCCGCCATGACTTCCGCGCCCGACGCAGCGCTTCCCGCGCAGCCCGCTCCCGCCGGCGCCGCGGCCGCCGCCCTCGACGCCGCCTCGCATCCCGACCCGTCGACGCCCGTCAAGCCGCGACTGCGCGGCTGGCTGCACGCCGGGATGTTCCCCGCCGTAGTGATCGCCGGCATCTTCCTCACCGCCCTCGCGGACAGCACCCGCGGCCGGATCGCGTGCGCGGTCTACGTGCTCTCGGCCTGCCTGCTGTTCGGCATCAGCGCCCTCTACCACCGGGGCGACTGGAGCCCACGCGTCAACGCCGTGCTCCGTCGGCTCGATCACGCCAATATCTTCCTGATCATCGCCGGCACCTATACCCCGCTGACCATGCTGCTCGTCCCCGGCGGCCGGGGGCAGGTGCTGCTGTGGGCCGTCTGGGGCGCCGCCATCGCGGGGATCGCCTTCCGCGTCTTCTGGGTCGGCGCGCCGCGCTGGCTCTACACCCCCTGCTACATCGCCATGGGCTGGGCCGCGGTCTTCTTCCTCCCGGACTTCATGCGCAAGGGCGGCGTCGCCGTGCTCGTCCTGGTGATCGTCGGCGGCCTGCTCTACAGCGCGGGCGGCGTGATCTACGGGATGAAGCGCCCCAACCCCTCGCCGCGGTGGTTCGGCTTCCACGAGGTCTTCCACTCACTGACCCTGGCGGCGTTCATCGTGCATTACGTGGGCATCTCTCTGGTGGCCTATTCGCACGGTTGAGCGGCCCGGCGCCGGGCGCGCCGGAGTGCCCGACACCGACGTCCCCAGTGGCCGTGGCCGTGAGGCCACGGCCACTCGCCATGTCAGGACACCCACACCGGCCAGCACCACCAGCAACACCGCGATCTCCCCCACGACCACGAACCCGCCGATGCTCAGCGCCCCCATCAGCACCGCGACGGCGTTCACCATGGCTCCCATAGCCACCCCCTTCGATCGTCACTGACCGAACCCCTGCCCACCACACAGCGTTACATACTCCACTGACAATCAGCGTCCCATCAAGAACCGGTGCTCGATCGAGGCGGCCGACGCATGGTCACCGAGCGAGTCGTCGCAAGGGCCACGACGTGGTCCCCGAGAAGGCCGATGCCCGAGAATGTCTGTCATGGCCTCCGCAGACACCTCGTCCGCCGTGCCGCCCGAGCCCCGGCTCGGGCTGCGCGAGCGGAAGAAGATCCAGACCCGTCAGGCGATCCGCCGCGCCGCCTACCGGCTTTTCGAGAAGCAGGGATACGACGCGACCCCGGTCGACCAGATCGCCGAGGCCGCCGACGTCTCCCCCAGTACCGTCTTCCGCTACTTCCCCACCAAGGAGGACATCGTCCTCACGGACGAGTACGACCCGGTGCTGGCGGCGGCGATCCGGGCCCGGCCGGCGAGCGAGTCACCGGTCGAGGCCATCCGTCAGGGGGTCCTGGCCTCCATGCGCCACGTCATCGACCACGATGTAGTCGAGCTCAAGCAGCGCACCAAACTCGTCCGCGAGGTGCCGTCCCTGCGCGGTCGGCAGGCCGAGGGCATGGGCGAGTCGGCCCGCACGCTGTGCGCCGTCGTGGCCGAGCGCACCGGCCGGCCGGCCGACGACATCGAGCTGCGGGTCGTCATCGCCGCCGTCCTCGCGGGGATGCAGGAAGCGCTGATGCACTGGGTCGAGCGGGGCCAGAACGAGGACCTCGTCGAGGTCATCGGCCGCGCCCTGGACGTACTGGCCCGGGGACTCACTCTCTGAGCCACCCGAATCAAGGGGTCCATCGGCCCGGCGCACGGGGTGGCTCGCCCAGGCGCCGGGCGAGCCGCTCGATTTGCGCGTCGGGGTCGTCCGTCCGCGCCGGATGACTACCTCACCGGGCCCGGCTCGGCGTCACTCGCCACCCTTCAAGCTGTCCGCGAGCGCCTCGGGATCGGCCGTCGGAGCCTGGCAGGTGAAGTTCCGGCAGACGTACGCGGCCGGCCGGGCGTCGAGGAGGGGGCGGTCCGCGAGCAGCGGCACCTCGTCGGATCCCGGCTCGCCCACGGCGACGGCGAGGCCGGGGGCGGTGGACAGCAGTGCGGTGCGGTGCAGTTCACGGGTGGCCGGGTGGTCCTGCGGGCCGACGACGGCGACCTCGCGGGGCCCGTCGAGCAGCGCCTCGGTGACCGCCAGCCCCCAGCTGATGAAGCGCGGCGCCTTGGGGCCGAGCACCCGTACGACGGCGAGGGCGCGCTCCGCCGCCTCGCGGTGGGGGGAGCTGCCGGTGTAGGCGGCGTACGTCAGGAGGGCGCCGCACGCCGCGGTCCAGCCGGACGGGGTGGCGGTGTCGGTGGGGTCCTGCGGGCGGCGGATCAGGGTCTCGGCGTCGTCGGCGGTGTCGAAGAGGCTGCCGTCCGCGCCCCGGAAGTGGACCAGGACGGAGTCCAGGAGCAGCCCCGCGAAGTCCGTCCAGACCCCCTCGCCGGTGACCGCGGTGAGCGCCAGGAACCCCTCGGCGACATCCGCGTAGTCCTCCAGGACACCCGCGTGCGAGCCCGCCGCACCGTCCAGGGAGGTGCGGAACAGCCGCGCGTGCCAGTCCATATGGGTGCGTACGAGCAGGTCGGCGGCGTCGGTGGCGGCCTGGATCAGGTCCGGGCGGTCGAAGTAGGCGCCGGTCTCGGCGAGCGCGGCGATGGCCAGGCCGTTCCAGGCGGCCACGACCTTGTCGTCGCGGCCGGGCCGGGGCCGCTCCTCGCGCGCCGCCAGCAGCTTCCGGCGCACGGAGGCGAGCTTGCTCGCGTCGAGGAGGAGCGCGGTGTCGGGCAGTTGGAGGACGGAGGCGCCCTCCTCGAAGGTGCCGTCCTCGGTGACGCCGAAGTGGGCCGCCGCGAGCGCCGCGTCCTCCGCGCCCAGGACGTCCTGCAGCTGATCGGGCGTCCAGACGTAATAGGCGCCCTCGGTGTGCCGGCCCGTGCCGTCGTCACTGTCCGCGTCCAGCGCGGACGCGAAGCCGCCCTGCTCGGTGCGCATCTCGCGGATCAGGAAGTCGGCCGTCTCCAGCGCGACCCGGCGGGCGAGGTCGGAGCCGGTGGCCCGCCACAGGTGCGCGTAGACCCGGCACAGCAGGGCGTTGTCGTACAGCATCTTCTCGAAGTGCGGCACGGTCCAGGTGGCGTCCACGGCGTACCGGGCGAAGCCGCCGCCCAGCTGGTCGTAGATCCCGCCGCGGGCCATGGCCTCGCACGTGGCCTGCACCATTTGCAGCGCGGCCTCGGAGCCCGTACGGGCGTGGTGGCGGAGCAGGAACTCCAAGGTCATGGACGGCGGGAACTTCGGCGCCCCGCCGAAACCGCCGCGCACGGCGTCGAATTCCCGGGTCAGCCCCATCAGCGCCTGGTGGACGTCCTCGGCGGCGGGCGGTCGGGGGGCGGCCTCCTCGCCCTCCTTCGCCGGGGGCAGGCCGAGCACGAGAGTGCGCTCGGACAGGTCCCGCACGATCCGGCCGGCGACCTCCCCGACCTCCTCGCGGCGGTCCGCCCAGGCGGCCCGTACGCCCTCCAGGATCTGTGGGAAGGACGCCGTGCCGTGCCGGGGCGCGGGCGGGAAGTACGTGCCGAAGTAGAAGGGCTCGGCGTCGGGGGTGAGGAAGACGGTCATGGGCCAGCCGCCGTGGCCGGTCGCGGCCTGCACGGCTTCCATGTACACGGCGTCGATGTCGGGCCGCTCCTCGCGGTCGACCTTGACCGAGACGAAGTGCTCGTTGAGGTAGTCGGCGGTCGACCGGTCCTCGAAGGACTCATGGGCCATCACATGGCACCAGTGGCAACTCGAATACCCGACGCTCAGCAGCACGGGCACATCGCGGCGCCGGGCCTCGTCGAATGCCTCGGGCGACCACGGCCACCAGTCGACCGGGTTCTCGGCGTGCTGGAGGAGGTAGGGGGACGTCTCATGCGCCAGGCGGTTCGGCATGGCCCCCATCCTTCCCCAACCGGGCCCGATGATGAGTTATCCACAGGCCTGCCGGAAATCTCGCCGAGCCGTAAGACTTGGGACACACGGCAATCGCTGGTGGAGGGGGAACCATGGCGGGAGCGCGGACGGAGCTGCGGGTCGGTCACCGTACGGAAGTCGAGGGTCTGCTGGGGCGCGCGGCGGAGGAGGAGTTGCGCCGTTCGGGTGGTTCGGCCGATGGCGCGGCGCTGCTGCGCCGGGCGCGTGCGGAGCTGGACGCCATAGCGGCCACGGCCGCCGAGGAGTACGCCGCGTATGTGCTGGCCCTGGATGAGGAGGCGGCGGCCCGGCGGCCTCTGTCGACCCGCCTCAACCGCTCCTCGCTCGCGACTCCTTCGCTGGTCACGGCCGTGGCGGCGGCCGCGGCGTTCGGCGCGGACCTCGGCTTCGGCACCTCCGCCGGCACGGCCCTGGGCGCCGGGTTCGTGGTGGCCGTGGCGGGTTCGGCGGCCGCGGTGGCGAAGCTGACGGCCGCTCACTGGCCGGCGGCGCACCGGCGGGCCGGTCTGCGGGGGCAGCCCGGCGGTGCGGAGCAGTTGCGGCTGGCGTGGCTGACGGCCCTGGAGGTGCGGGGTGTACGGCCGTTCCTCGATCAGCAGCGGATGCTGTCGGCGGCCACGCGCGCCAATGGCACGGCCTCGGCGCGCGGCGCGGGCCCGGACCGCACGATCCGGGCCGCCCCGCTGCGGGGGCGGGACCGCAGTGCCGCGGCCCGGCGGCGCAGCGTGCTGGAGCAGTCCTTCGACCACATCCCGGAGGCGGCGGACCCGTTCGCGGGCCGCAGGGAGCACCTGACCCGGATCGCCCAGTGGGTGCACCAGGCGCGGGCGAGCACGGAGAGCAAGCCGACGGTGGTGGTGCTGCACGGCCCGCCCGGCTCGGGGCGCTCCACACTCGCGGTGCGGGCGGCACACCATCTGCGCGACCAGTTCCGTGGCGCGTGCGTGGTGGATCTGCGCGGCGAGTCGGAGGGCGACCCACCGCTGCCGACGCGGGACGCGCTGCTGCATCTGCTCAACCGCCTCGGGGCACCGCGCGACCAGCTGCTGTTCCGGGAGCGGTCCTCGCAGGAGCAGCACCTCAGAAGGCTGTCCGAGCTGTACCGCCAGCACCTCACGGGACTGCCGGTGACGGTGGTGCTGGACGACGCCTCGGACGTGGAGCAGGTCCGCGCGCTGATCCCGGAGCGGTCCGAGAGCCTGGTGCTGGTCACGGCACGGACCCCGCTGTCCCTGCCACCCGATCTGGTGGCCTGGGTGCACGAGCTGCCGGTCGGCCCGCTTGACGAGGCGGGCGCGGAGGAGCTGCTGCGCGAGGCCGCCGAGGAGCCGCAGCCGGAGCCGTACGACGAGAAGGCGCTGGCGCGGGTGCGGGAGCTGTGCGGCGGGCTGCCGCTGGCGCTGCGGGTGGCGGGTTCCTCCCTGGGGGCACGCGCCGCGCACACGCTGGCCGCGGAGCTGGCGGCGGCCGGCCAGGACGACCCGATCGGGCGGGCGCTGTGGCTGCGCTATCTCGACCAGGGCGACGACGCCCGCCGGCTGCTGCGCCGGCTGGCGCTGGCGGGCCGGGCCTCGCTGGGCGCGGCCGCGGCGGCGGCGCTGCTTGCCGAGGGCGAGCAGCCGGCGGCCAGGGAGCTGGCGGCGCTGGCTCGGGCGGGCCTGATCGAGCCGGTCCGGCCCGGCCGGTATCGCATGCACGACCTGGTGCGGGCGTTCGCGCACGCCCGGCTGCACGAGGAGGAGGAGCCCGGCGAGCGGGGCGCGGCGCAGGAGCGGCTGATCCGCAGCTATGCCGAGCTCGCCGACTCGGTGATCCGGATGGTGGACGGCAAGACGTCGACGCGGGCGGGGGCGTTCGCCGGCGGCCATGGCTTCACCTCGCTGGACGCGGCGCTGCGCTGGCTGGACGACGAGTCGAGCTTCATCACGGCGGCGCTGCGGCACACCGAGGGCGTGGACCAGTCGGCGGTGCTGCACCTGCTGGGTGCCCTGTGCGACTACTGCCTGCTGCGCGGCGACCTCTACCGGCTGGGTGAGCTGAGCGAGCTGACCCAGGCCACGGACCGGGGGCTGCTCGTGCGCTCGGTGCAGTGGCGGACCGGTGTCGCGGCCCGGCAGCTGGGCGAGCTGGACACCTCGCGCACGACGCTGTCGTCGGTGGTCGACCTGTATTTCGACGCCCAGCACCCGGCGGGTGCCGCCCGGGCGCTGCGGGACCTGGGCGTCACCCTGCAGCACCAGGGCAATCTCCGGGAAGCCTCGGGCAAGCTGCGGGAGGCGCTCGTGCTCCAGGGCGCCCGGGAGCTCAGCGGCGACCGGGCCTGGACGCTGCACGCCCTGGGCGCCGTCGAGCGGGACCGGGGGCGGATAGCGGAGGCGCTGGAGCTGCTGGCCGAGGCGCTGGAGCTGCACCGGGAGAGCGAGAGCCTGCACGGCCAGGCGTGGGCGCACTTCCAGCTCGGCCAGGTGCGGCTGCGGATGGGCATGGTCGCCCCGGCGGAGGCGGAGCTGCGCGAGGCCCTGGAGCTGTACGGGCGCACCCAGGACGGGCGCGGCGAGGCGTGGGCGCTGACCCAGCTGGCGCGGGCCCGGCTGGTGGCCGGGGACGCCGCCACGGCGGAGGAGGAGCTGCACCGCGCCCTGGCCCGGCACCGGGAGAACGAGGACGCGCGCGGCGAGGCGTGGTCGCTGTACTACCTGGGCCAGTCGCTGGAGGAGCGCGGTGATCCGGCGGCGGCGGTGCGGGCGCTGGAGCGGGCCAGGACGATGTTCAACCGCATGCGGGATGTCTACGGGCTGGCCTGTGCCCGGCATCACGCGGCGCGGGTCACCCGTGACCTGCGGGCGGCGCAGACGGGGTCCCTGCGCAACAGCGGCTTCGCCCGGCAGCTGCTGCAGGACGCGCGGACGGACTTCCGCCGACTGGACGTGGCGCACGGCGAGGCGTGGTCCTGTGTGGAGCTGGCCGTCGTCGACGCGGGCAACGGCCGGTCCGCCCCGGCGCTGGAGCTGCTGGAGGAGGCGGAGCGCCTCTTCACGGGCTACGGCGACCGGCGCGGCGCGTCCTGGGCGCGCTTCCTGCGCTGCACGCTGCTGCCGTTCGCCTCACCGGGCGGCTCGGTGGTGGGGTCGGCGGTGGCCGAGGAGGAGCTGGGCCGGCTGCTGCTGGAGCTGCGCTCCGCCGACTGGTCGACCGACCCGCCGCTGGAGGACTGCGTCGAGACGTACGCCTTGATGCTGGAGCGCGGCATAGAACCGGAGGCGGGATGGCAGGCATGGCGACTCGGCATGATCCCGAGCCGCCGTGCCCGTCAGGTCATGGCGGTGCTCCCCCGCGGCGGCTGAGCCGTAGGGGCCTGCCAAGGGCCCACCACGGCGCCACCACCGGGCCACAGCAGCCACCAGCAGCCACCGGCAGGGGGGCCGGACCGGCCCGGTCGGGCCGGGGTGGCGTCAGCTCTTGGTGGCGCTGCCGGCCTTGGTCGTGGAGGCGACCGCCGGCTCCGCCTCGGGCTCCTCCTCGAAGTCCACCCGCTTCATGTGCTTGTTCATGCTCTTCATCAGCAGCCAGACGGCCCCGCCGATGACGGCGAAGACGAGGAAGCCGAGCACACCGGGCGTGACCTTGTTCTTGTCCAGTTCCTCGGCGGCGAACGGCACGAGGTGGGTGGCGGCGAGGGAAGCAGTCGCGCTCATCATGGGGTCAATTGTTGCGGATGCCCGCGAAGAGGTCGTCCTCGGGGAGGGAAGTTCCGACGAGGGACTTCGCCAGTTCGTACTCCTCGGTCGGCCAGACCTCCCGCTGGAGGTCCAGCGGCACCCGGAACCAGCCGCCGTCCGGGTCGATCTGCGTGGCGTGCGCGATCAGCGCCTTGTCGCGGATCTCGAAGAAGTCGCCGCACGGCACGTAGGTGGTCAGGGTGCGCTCGCGGCCCAGGGTGTGCCAGCGCTCCAGCCACTCCCCGTACGGGGACTCCATGCCGCGGGCCAGCAGCGCCTCGTGCAGGGCGAGCGTGCGCGGCCGGTTGAAGCCCTGGTTGTAGTAGAGCTTGAGCGGCTGCCAGGGCTCGCCGGCCTCGGGGAAGCGGGACGGGTCGCCGGCCGCCTCGAAGGCCACCATGGAGATCTTGTGGGTCATGATGTGGTCGGGGTGGGGGTAGCCGCCGTTCTCGTCGTACGTGGTGACCACGTGCGGACGGAACTCACGGATCAGCCGAACCAACGCCTCGGCTGCTTCATCAACGTTCTGGAGCGCGAAGCAGCCCTCGGGCAGCGGCGGCAGCGGGTCGCCCTCGGGCAGCCCGGAGTCGACGAAGCCCAGCCACTCCTGCTTCACCCCGAGGATGTCGCGCGCCTCGTCCATCTCCTTGGCGCGGACCTCGTGGATGTGCTCCTCGATGTAGGGGTCACCCTGGAGCTTGGGGTTGAGGATGGAGCCACGCTCACCACCCGTGCAGGTCGCGACCAGCACGTCCACCCCCTCGGACACGTACTTCGCCATCGTGGCCGCGCCCTTGCTCGACTCGTCGTCGGGGTGGGCATGCACGGCCATCAGTCGCAGCTGCTCAGTCAAGGCTCGATCCTCAGTCACTGGTCATGGCCCGTCTTATCGGTGTGTCGGGGCGCCTCCTATAGTGACCGAAGCGGGACTCGATTCATTCCGGTTCTCAACGACCGGTCCCCGACCAGGAGGAAGATCATGGCTGCGGCACGCGAAGGGCTGCCCGAGGGTCGTTACGGCCGCTCGGCGGACGAGCGCGCCGACCGCAAGCTGAAGATCGTCGGCGCGGTGCTGGGCGCCGGCCTGGTCGGGGTGATCGCCTGGTCCGGGATCCACTACATCACCAAGACGGACGTCAGCGGCCAGCTCGTCCGGTCCAAGACGATCTCGGACGACAGCGTTCAGGCGGTCCTGGAGATCCGCAAGGAGAAGGACGCGACCGGCGTCTGCACCCTGCGCTCGCTGGGCGGCGACGGCTCCGAGGTCGCCCGCAAGGACGTCACGTTCGACCGCCGCGAGACCCACTTCACCGAGCTGGTCACGCTCCGTACCACGGGCCACGCCGCCGCCACGGAGCTTGAGGGATGCCGGGCCGCGTCACGCGGCTGACCAGCCCTGACGCGTTTCTTGCACGATTCGTCCCGCTCGCTGCTTCCCCCTTTACGGACGTAATTGTTAGGCTCGTGGTTTCGCCCACCTTTGAAGGCGCACCCTTCTGAGTAGGGCGTTCATTTGTATCCCCTCTGTATCCCCAAGTTTTTCCCCAGTACCGACGAGGAGCACCTGTGACCCAGACCAGCGACAACGTCACCTGGCTGACTCAGGAGGCGTACGACCAGCTCAAGGCCGAGCTGGAGTACCTGTCTGGTCCCGCTCGCACCGAGATCGCGATGAAGATCGCGGCGGCCCGCGAGGAGGGTGACCTGCGAGAGAACGGCGGGTACCACGCGGCCAAGGAGGAGCAGGGCAAGCAGGAGCTCCGTGTGCGCCAGCTCACGCAGCTGCTGGAGAACGCGAAGGTCGGCGAGGCACCGGCCGCGACCGGCATCGTCGCGCCCGGCATGGTCGTCACCATCGCCTTCGACGGCGACACCGACGACACGCTGGACTTCCTGCTCGCCTCCCGTGAGTACGCGAGCTCGGACATCGAGACGTACTCCCCCCAGTCCCCGCTGGGCACCGGCGTCAACGGCAAGAAGATCGGCGAGGACGCCGAGTACGAGCTGCCGAACGGCAAGAAGGCCAAGGTCCGCATCCTGGAGGCCAAGCCCTACCAGGCGTGAGCCCCCCGGAGCAGCCCTGGGAAGAGCCCCGGACCCCCACGGGTCCGGGGCTCTTCCGCTGCCCGTACGGGAGGGCTCAGCCGCCCGTAGGGGTGGCTCAGGCCGTCGCCGACCGGTACTTCCGCACCGCCAGCGTCCGGAAGACCACGATGATCACCACCGACCAGATCAGCGACGCCCACACCGGATGCTGCATCGGCCAGGCTGCCGGCACCGGATAACCGTCCGGCAGATTGCCGAAGAGCTGCCGCGCCGCCTGCACCGTGGCGCTGAAGGGGTTCCACTCGGCGATGTTGCGCAGCACCGTCGGCATGTTGTCGGACGGGACGAAGGCGTTCGAGATGAACGTCAGCGGGAAGAGCCAGATCAGCCCGCCCGAGGTGGCCGCCTCCGGGGTCCGCACGGTCAGCCCGATCAGCGCGCCGATCCACGAGAAGGCGTAGCCGAGCAGGAGCAGCAGGGCGAAGCCCGCCAGCGCCTTGGGGATGCCCGCATGCGTTCGCCACCCCACGATCACCGCGACGACCGCCAGCACCACCAGTGTCAGCGCGGTCTGCACGAGGTCGGCGAGGGTCCGGCCCGTGAGCACGGCCCCGCGCGCCATGGGCAGCGACCGGAACCGGTCGATGAGCCCCTTGTGCATGTCGTCGGCGATGCCCGCGCCCGCGCCGGCCGTGGCGAAGGTGACGGTCTGCGCGAAGATGCCCGCCATCAGGAACTGGCGGTACGTGGAGGGGTCGGTGTTGCCGTCGACGGCAATCGAGCCGCCGAAGACATAACTGAACAGCACCACGAACATGATCGGCTGGATCAGCCCGAAGATGACCATCTCCGGGATGCGGGCCATGCGGATCAGATTGCGCTTGGCGACGACCAGGGAGTCGCGCACGGACTGGCCGACGCCGCCGTACGCCCGGAGGGGCGCGGTGGGCGTGGAGCCGCTGATGGAGGTCATGAGCCCGCCTCCCTCGGCTCGGACCGCTCGGAAATCCCTTCGGACCGCTCGGAAATCCCCTCGGACCTGCTCTCGGACGAACCGGCCCTGCCCGGCCTCTCCGCCCCCTTCCGCGCAGGCCCACCCTCCGGCTCCCCTTCCTCCTCCGCCGCCTCGGCCGCGTGCCCGGTCAGCGATATGAAGACGTCGTCCAGCGTCGGCCTGCGCAGCCCGATGTCGTCGATCTCGATGCCCCGCGCGTCCAACTCCCTGATGACCTCGGCGAGCAGCTTCGCGCCGCCGGAGACGGGGACGGTGACCTTGCGGGTGTGTTCCTCGATCTTCGACTCGCCCTTGCCGAAGCCGCGCAGGACCTCGACGGCGGGCGCGATCTGCCCGGCTTCATGGACGACGACCTCCACCCGCTCCCCGCCCGTACGGGCCTTGAGCTGGTCGGAGGTGCCGCGCGCGATGACCTTGCCGTGGTCGACCACCGCGATGTCGTGCGCGAGGTGGTCGGCCTCCTCCAGGTACTGGGTGGTGAGGAGCAGGGTCGTACCGCCGGCGACCAGTTCCTGGATGACCTCCCACAACTGCTGCCGGTTGCGGGGGTCGAGCCCGGTGGTCGGCTCGTCCATGAACATCACGGGCGGGCTGACGACGAGGGCGGCGGCGAGGTCGAGGCGGCGGCGCATGCCGCCGGAGTACGTCTTGGCGGTGCGGTCCGCGGCGTCGCCGAGGTGGAAGCGCTCCAGCAGCTCGCCCGCCCGCACCTTGGCGTCACGGGCGCTCATCTGGTAGAGCTGACCAACCATCTGGAGATTCTCACGGCCCGTCAGATATTCGTCCACGGCGGCGAATTGGCCGGAGAGGCCGATGGCACGGCGGACCTCGTTGGGTTTCTTCAGGACGTCGATGCCCGCCACGACGGCCCTGCCGCGGTCGGGCCTGATGAGGGTGGTGAGTACGCGTACGGCTGTGGTCTTGCCGGCGCCGTTGGGGCCGAGCAGTCCTAGAACGGTTCCTTCCGGAACGTCGAGATCGACGCCGTCCAGAGCCCTGACATCGCCGAAAGTCTTGACCAGGCCTTCGGCAAAAATGGCGCCTGGCATGGAGGTTCTCCCCGCGTGGGTTGACGTATCACAGGATTTTACGGTTGTCGTAGCCGTCGCGCCCTGTGAATGAACCTCCCGACGCCCTCAGCTCATCACGAGATAGCCCGCCTCGCGCAGCGCCGCTCCCACCTCCGCGCAGTGCTCCGGCCCCTTGGTCTCCAGATGCAGCTCGACCTCCGCCTCCGTCAACCCGAGCCGCGGATCGGTCCGTACGTGGCTCACGTCGAGGACGTTGGCGTCGACCTCCGACAGCACCTCCAGGAGCGCCGCCAGCGCCCCGGGCCGGTCCGTCAGCCGCAACCGCAGCGACAGATAGCGGCCCGCCGCCGCCATGCCGTGCCGCAGGATGCGCTGCATCAGCAGCGGGTCGACATTGCCGCCCGACAACACCGCGACGACCGGTCCCTCGAACGAGTCGGGCGCGGAGAGCAGGGCCGCAACCGGGCTCGCGCCCGCCGGCTCCACCACCAGTTTCGCCCGCTCCAGGCAGAGCAGCAGCGCGCTGGAGAGCTCGTCCTCGGAGACCGTACGCACCTCGTCCACCAGCGCGTCGATGATCCGGAACGGTACGTCGCCGGGGCGGCCCACCTTGATGCCGTCGGCCATCGTCGCCGGCGCCTCTATGGCCACCGGGTGCCCGGCCGCCAGCGACGGCGGATAGGCGGCCGCGCCCGCCGCCTGCACGCCCACGATCCGCACGTCGGGCCGCAGCGACTTGACCGCGACCGCGATACCGGCCGCCAGCCCACCGCCGCCGATGCCCACCACGATGGTGCGCACCTCGGGGCACTGCTCCAGGATCTCCAGGCCGACCGTGCCCTGACCGGCGATGATGTCGGGGTGGTCGAAGGGGTGGATGAACACCGCCCCGGTCTCGTCGGCGTACTGCCGGGCGGCCCGCATCGTCTCGTCCACGATCTGCCCGGACAGCCGCACCTCGGCGCCGTACTCACGCGTCGCCGCGACCTTGGGCAGGGGCGCGCCCTCCGGCATGAACACCGTGGAGCGCACGCCCAGGAGCGAGGCCGCGAGCGCCACGCCCTGCGCGTGGTTGCCCGCGCTGGCGGCCACGACCCCGGCCGCGCGCTCCCGCTCCGAAAGGCCCGCGATCCGCACATACGCGCCGCGCACCTTGAAGGAGCCGGTCCGCTGGAGGTTCTCGCACTTCAGGTGCACCGGGGCGCCGACCAGCCCGGACAGATGACGGCTGCCCTCCAGGACGGTCGTACGGGAGACCCCGGAGAGCATCTTCTGGGCGCTGCGCACCTCGTCGAGAGATACAGGCAAGGACATCCCGGACATCGACGGAGACATCTCGGGCAGGGGGGACGTACCGCTTCCGCCCGTGTCATCAACTCGTGCAGCCATGCCGCCAGTCTCGCAGCTCGTGTCCGGGAACCCCCGGTTCGCGCCCCCGAACTCGCAGCTCGCATCCGCGACGACCGCCACAGGACGTACACATCCGCGCATACCGGTGCAGGCCCAGAAGAAGGCATACCGTGCGGTTTGCGCAGCACCCGTACGGCCGCGCGCCGGGCCGCGTACTCTGTCCCCCAATCCTCAGCGATTCCCTGCCCGCCGCACGAAGTGAGCCCCAGGCCATGCCCACCCATCCGGACATGACGACCGACCTCGCACCAGGCGTCCTCGACGCTCTCCAGCACGAGGTGGCCGTCTTCGCACGCCGCGCCGAGCAGACCCGGCTCGGCGGTGTCGGCCAGGTCCGCAATTCCATGGACCGCGCCGCATATCTCCTGCTCAACCGCCTCGACCAGGAAGGCCCGATGGGCGTCAAGGCGCTCGCCGCGGGCATGGGAATCGACTCCTCCACCGTCACCCGCCAGGTGGCGCCGCTCGTCGACACCGGCCTTGTGAAGCGCACCTCGCACCCCGAGGACGGCCGGGCCGTCGTCCTTCAGCTGTCACCGCGCGGCAAGGCCCGCCTGGAGGAGGTGCGCGCCTCGCGCCGCGAGCTCATGGCGCTGGTGACGGAGGGCTGGACCGAGGACGAGCGGGACGCCTTCTGCACCCTGCTCACCCGCTTCAACTCCGCCCTCTCCGAGGTGCACAACGCCCTTCCCCCGGTCGCGCCGACCTCTTGACCCGGCCGCGCCGCCTGCCCTCTCCTGGTGCGTACGACAGGAGCGCGGAGGCGCGGTGCGAGAGCGGCAGGCGGCCAGGGAGCGCCGTCGCGCCCGGGAGTTCGAGGCATTCGTCGGGGGCGCGGGCGGCCGGCTGCTGCACGCCGCCGTGCTGCTCACCGGCGAGACCGGCCGGCGTACGGGCGAGGGGCCGGGCGCGGACCGCGGCGCCGCCGAAAGGCTGTTGACGGCCGCGCTGGCCGTCACCTACGCCGACTGGGACCGGCTGGGCGGCGAGGATCCCTACGACCGCACGCGGCGGGAGCTCGCGGCCCGTTTCGCGCGCTCCGCCCG
This sequence comes from Streptomyces sp. NPDC023527, assembly GCF_055560115.1. NCBI lineage: Bacteria > Bacillati > Actinomycetota > Actinomycetes > Kitasatosporales > Streptomycetaceae > Streptomyces > Streptomyces sp. NPDC023527. The sequence goes on along the minus strand of NZ_JBVHJJ010000009.1, from coordinate 29,390 downwards.
CCGCCACCGCCGCCCCCACGGGGGCGTCCTCGCCCGGCTCGCCCCGCGCGAGCGCCTGGTGCTCGTCCTGCGGCTGTACGAAGGCGTCGCCGAGGAGCAGACCGCGGCGTGCCTGGGCCTGTCCGTGGAGCGCGTACGGACGATCTGCACGCGCGCGGTCACCACGCTGCGCGCCCGGCCGGAGCCGGCCCGGCGATGAGCGGGCACGACCGCGCGGAGGAGGAGGTCCGGCGGCTGCTGGACGTCCCGCGTGCGCCGGTCCCGCCCCGCCTGGCCGCCCGCGCGGCCGAGCGCGGCCGCCGCGTCCTGCGCCGGCGCCGGGCCGTACGGGCCGTGGCATGGGCGCTGCTGCTGACGGCCGTCGTGGCGTTCTGCGTGTGGGCGGCCGTCGTCGAGCCGTGGATGGCGCCGCCCCAGAAGACGGCGCCACCACTGCGGGGCCGGTGACGGCCCGGGGAACCCCTAGCCCAGCGCCTGGGTGAGGTCGGCGACCAGGTCGTCCACGGCCTCGATGCCCACCGACAGGCGGACCAGGTCGGCCGGGACCTCCAGGGCCGAGCCGGCCGTCGAGGCGTGCGTCATCCGGCCCGGGTGCTCGATCAGCGACTCGACGCCGCCGAGGGACTCGCCGAGGGTGAACAGCTCGGCGCGGTTGCAGACCTCGACCGCCGCCTCCTCGCCGCCCGCGACGCGGAAGGAGATCATGCCGCCGAAGGCGCGCATCTGCTTGGCGGCGACCTCGTGGAGGGGGTGCTCGGGCAGGCCCGGGTAGTAGACCTGGGTCACCTTGGGGTGCGAGACCAGCAGCTCGGCGATGCGCGTGGCGTTGGCGCTGTGGCGGTCCATGCGCACCGCGAGCGTCTTGATGCCGCGCATCGTCAGCCAGGCGTCGAAGGGACCGGCGACGGCGCCCATCGCGTTCTGGTGGAAGGCCAGCTCGTCGGCCAGGCCCGTGTCGGCCGTGACGAGCGCGCCGCCGACGACGTCGGAGTGGCCGCCGACGTACTTGGTGGTGGAGTGCACGACGACGTCCGCGCCGAGCGAGAGGGGCTGCTGGAGGTAGGGGCTGGCGAAGGTGTTGTCGACCACCAGCCGCGCCCCGGCCGTGCGGGCCACGTCGGCGACGGCGGCGATGTCGGTGATGCCGAGCAGCGGGTTGGACGGCGTCTCGACCCAGATGACCTTCGTACGGGGCCGGATCGCGGCCCGGACGGCGGCCGCGTCGGAGGTGTTGGCCACCGACCATTCGACGCCCCAGCGCTCGACGACCTTGGCGAAGAGGCGGAACGTTCCGCCGTAGGCGTCGTTCGGGATGACGACGTGGTCGCCGGGCGACAGGAGCGTACGCAGCAGGCAGTCCTCGGCCGCCAGGCCCGACGCGAAGGCGAGGCCGCGGCGGCCGCCCTCCAGCGCCGCCAGGTTCTCCTCCAGCGCGGTACGCGTGGGGTTGGCGCTGCGGCTGTACTCATAGCCGCCCCGCAGGCCGCCGACGCCGTCCTGCTTGTAGGTGGAGACCTGATAAATGGGCGGGACGACGGCCCCGGTCAGCGGGTCCGGCTCCTGACCTGCGTGGATGGCGAGGGTTTCGAAAGAGTGCTGGTCGCTCATGCCCCGAGCGTAGTACCCCGACTACATGAACACTCCTGTTCACTTGTAACCGGAGGATGAACGATCCGCGAGGCTGCCACGTTGTCACGGCGTGGGCGGCGGCCGTCCACCGAGGTCACGCACCGAAAATTCACCACTTCTCTCTCATTTCCGTCAGGACAGCTCATGGAGTTTCTGTTCATCCTGCTCGCCATCGTCATCGTCTGCGGTGTCCTCATCGGGCCCGCGATGCGCCGCCGACGCGCCGGGCAGGACGCGCTGCGGGGGCACATGACGGCGGTCGATCCGGTCGGCGCGTACGGCTTCGTCCCCGCCGAGCGGCTCGACGTGCGGCTGCCCGGCCCGGACCCGGAGCTGCTGGCTGCCGTCGAGGAGGCGCGCCGCACCCAGGACTGGAAGCCCGCCGCCGAGCTGCTGGCCCGCACGGACGCCAAGGCTGCCGCGGAGCTGCGCTGGCAGCGCGTGCACACGCTGGCGGGCGCGGCGGCCCAGGAGCTGGCCGAGACGCCCGGCACCGGCGGGATGTGGCTGCGGCACTGGCGGGTGGTGGCCCCCAAGGACGCGGGCGGCGCGGCCGTGCAGGCCGAGTTCCTGGTCCAGCAGGCGCTGCGCGACCCCGCCTCGCAGGACTACCGGATGATCCTGGAGGAGGCCCGTACGGTCTGCGAGGAGGCGGCGCTGCTGGCGCCGGGCGACCCCGTCCCGTACATCGTCCAGCTGGGCATCGCCCGGGGCCTGGGCGCGAGCGAGGCGGAGTTCCAGTCGCTCTGGGAGACGGTCCAGGCCCGCGCCCCGCACCACATGGGGGCGCACCTGACGGCACTGCGCTACTGGAGCGCGCGGTGGCACGGCTCCCAGGAGCGGGCCGACGCGTTCGCCCAGAGCGCGGCGGCCGCCGCGCCGCGGGGCAGCCTGCTGCCGGCGCTGCCGCTCTTCGCCGTCCACGACCACCTGCCGGACATCGACCTCGTGCCGGGTGTGTATCGGGGCGTGGTCGTGTCGCAGGCGGTCGAGGCCGCGCAGTTCGCCGTGACGAACGCGCCCGCCGATCACCCGGTGCTGCCGCACGTACGCCACCTGCTGGTGTGGTTCCTGGTGCGCGCCGAGCGCTACCCGGAGGCGATGGAGCAGCTGCGGGCGGTCGACGGGCACATCGGCGCGGTGCCGTGGTCGTACGAGCCGGATCCGGTGGCGGCGTACGCGACGTACCGGGCGCTGGCCGTGACGGGCTGGGAGCGGTCGAGGCAGGGCTGAGACGGCGGCGGGGAATCCCGGCCGCTCACCGCACGTTGACGGGGAAACGAACGCGCCCTCTCCCCTGGAGCCGCAATGCTCTTCTCCCGCCATGAGACCCGTCTCCCCACCCCCGAGGAAGCGCTGAAGGGCCGCCCGGCACCGGAATTCCCCCTCCCGGAGCGCCACACGGTCCTCGGCAACCCGCTGGCGGGCCCCTACCCCGAGGGCCTGGCCGTGGCGGACTTCGGCCTGGGCTGCTTCTGGGGCGCCGAGCGCAAGTTCTGGCAGGCCCCGGGCGTCTGGACGACCCTGGTCGGCTATCAGGGCGGCCACACGCCCCACCCCGCGTACGAGGAGGTCTGCAGCGGCCTCACCGGCCACACGGAGGCGGTTCGCGTCGTCTACGACCCGGCCCTCACCTCCTACGAAGCCCTCCTGAAGCTCTTCTGGGAGTCCCACGACCCCACCCAGGGCTTCCGCCAGGGCAACGACCGCGGCACGCAGTACCGCTCGGCGATCTACACCCACTCCCCCGCCCAGCAGTCGACGGCGGAATCCTCCCGCGAGGCGTACCAGTCGGTCCTCCGCGCCTCGGGCTACGCCACCATCACCACAGAAATCCTCCCGGCGGGCCCGTTCTACTACGCGGAACCCCACCACCAGCAGTACCTGGACAAGAACCCGGGCGGTTATTGCGGCATCGGGGGGACGGGCCTGAGCTGCCCGATCGGGGTCGCCCCGGCCAACGGCGGTGCCTGAAGCCGGATCCAGGCGCCCGAGCACGGGCGCCCCCTCAGCCGGAGGCGCCCGGCGCTAACGCAGTTTCGCCGTGTCCGCCGCTTCCTCGCCGCGCGCCCAGCCCTCCGCGTCGCGGCCCTTGAGCCGGTGCGAGGTCATGGCCGGGAAGAGGCGTTCGGTGGATTCGCCGACGGCCACGTCGCGCGCCGCCAGCACCGGCAGCACCTCCGCCGCCGTCTCCGCTCCCTGGGCCACCACCGCCTCCGCGGCGGTCGTCAGCCGGTCGCGGATCCGGGCCGCGTAGGCGATCAGGAAGGACTGGCGGAAGTCACGCGTGCGGCGCGAGCGGCCCCGGGCGTGGTGGTCGTCGCCGGCGCGCCGCATCGCCGTGGTGGCCTGGACCAGCAGCGACGTGTACATCAGCTCCACCAGCTCCAGGTCACCCTCGAAGCCGACGACGGTGGAGAAGTCGTACTCGCTCGTCCACACCGCCCGGCAGTGGTTCGCCTCGGCCACCGCGCCCAGGAGCAGGGCCTTGGCCGACTCGTACGGGCCCTCGACGCCGATCCGGCAGGTCGCCGGGGCGTCGACGGGCTCCGCCGAGTGGGCCGCGAGGAGCGCCTCGTCCATCGAGTACCGCGCCATGAGCTCCTGCGCCTTCGCCGACAGCGCCTCGGCCTCCTCCGCGAACTCCGTCGACTCCGCCTTGGCCAGCAGCGCCCGGATCCTCGTGAGCATCCGCGGCTCGACGGCGACGGCGGGCCGCGCGTGGGCGGCCCCGGGCAGCGGCCCCGCCGCGCCGATCCTCGGCAGCCCGCCGATCAGCCGCAGCGCGCCGAGCGCGCACGCGGCCGTCTCGAAGCGGCTCAGCCGCTCCCGCCCCGCGAAGCCCTCCAGGAACGCCTCGTCGCCCTCCCACCACACCCGCGCGTCCAGCTCCCGCAGCTGCGCCGCCCAGCGCGCGCCGAGCGTCTCCGGCGCGTACCGCCGGGCCTCCGCCGCGACGGCGTCGATGGCGAACCGCACCTCGGTGGCGGTCAGCTCCCGCCGTACGAGCCGGATGACGTCAGCGGGCTGCCAGCCGCCCTCCCAGCACCGCCGCAGGGCCCGCTCGCCGGCGCGCAGCACGGCGCGGCTCACGGCCTCCGGGCCGGCCGGGGCGGCGGCCAGGGACGAGGCCGCGGCGTAGACGGCGTCGTCGAGCGCGTCCGGGCCCTGGGCGCGCAGGGAGGCCAGCGCCGTCTCGACGGTCGCCAGCAGCTCGGCGTCCTCGGGACGCTCCTGCCGCCTCTTGCTGCGCTTGGCCACGGGGCTCTCTTCCTCGGAAAGTAGGGGCGGGCGCGTCCGCGCGAGGGCGGCGGACGGCCGGAAGGTGTACGCCCCATTCTCCTGGAAGCGGGAAGCCCACGGCTTCACCCGAACGGCATCCGCGCCTCGTAGACGCCGACCGACCGTTCCGGGCGATAGCCGAGCATCTTGTTGACGGCGCGCATCGGGCCGTTGTCGTCGGCGACGGTCGTGGCGATCTCCCGTACCGCCGGTCCCCGCTCCCGCAGCAGCCCCAGCATGCGCAGCTTGACCGCGCGGCCCAGGCCCCGGCCACGGTGGGCGGGGAGGACGGCGGTGTCGTACTGGACGGCGCGTACGTCGTCCGGGGAGCGCAGCACCAGCTCCGTCCAGCCCGCGTACGTACCGTCCGGGGCCACCGCGACGACCGTGAGGGGGACGCCGCCGCGGTCGATGACGGTGCGCTCCCTGTCCCATCGGAGGGCGGGGCGGCCGTGGCGGTCACCCGGCGCGGTCCCGCCCATCGCCGCGCGGGCGGCCGCGAAGGGCGGCGCGAGTGCGGCGGGGGCGGCACCGGTCCACTCCAGGAAGCGGTAGCCGGCGGGCAGGACGGGTTCGGCGGTCTCGTCGGCGACCCGCTGGACGTACCGCACAAGCGGCAGCGCGCGGGTGAAGCCATGCGCCTCGGCGAACCTCTCGCCCGCCCCGCCGATGTCGGCGCGGCCGGACACCGCCGTGCGCCGCTCCCGTTCGAGCACCGCCCTGATCTCCTCCCACAGCCGGGTGCCGACGCCGCGGCGGCGGTGGTCCGGGTGGACGGTGAGCCGGCCGATCCGGGCGTACGAGCGGTCGGCCCCGTCGTCGAAGAGCCGCAGCCGGGCGACTCCGGCGTACGCGCCGGGCGGCCCGCCGGGCAGCGGCACGGCCAGCTGTACGTACCGGCTCCGCGGGGCGGGTACGCGCAGCAGACCGGCCTCCTCGGTGCGGCCGGGCGGGGGGACGGCGGCGGATATGTCGTGGGTGTGCGCGGCGGTGACGACGGTGTGCCAGGCGTCGATCTCGGCCTCGGTGGGGGGCGCGCTCAGTCGCGGCAGATCGCTCATCCTGCGGACGGTATGCCGTGCCGGCAGCCCTGTCCTGCGGTTTTCCGGGCGGTCCCGGGCACCCCGGACAACGAGAATCGCCGGGCGGGCCCGGGAATCGGGCCCGCCCGGCGATCCGGGACGAGAGTGTCGCTACCTGGGGCGGCGGTACCGCTTACGCGCCGGTGGCGCTGCCCGCGACCCAGGCGTTCCAGTCCATGTTCCAGCCGTTGAGGCCGTTCTCCGGAGCGATGGTCTTGTCGTTGGAGTTCTTGACCTCGACGACGTCACCGAGCTGGGAGTTGGAGAAGAACCAGGCACCCGAGGTGTTCGGGTCGTCCGCGCCCTGCTTGTCCTCCAGGCCGATGCAGCCGTGGCTGGTGTTGGCGGTGCCGAAGATGCCGCCGCCCCAGTAGTTGCCGTGGATGAACGTGCCCGACTGGGACAGGCGCATGGCGTGCGGCACGTCCTTGATGTCGTACTCGCCCTTGCCGTCGCCCTTGGTGAAGCCGACGGTGGAGCCGTCCATCCGGGTCTCCTTGAACTTCTCGGAGATCACCATCTTGCCGTTGTACGTCGGGTTCTCCGGGCTGCCGGCGGAGATCGGGATGGTCTTGAGCTCCTTGCCGTCGCGCATGACCGTCATCTTGTGGGTCTTCACGTCGACCGTGGAGACCTGGGAGTGACCGATCTTGAAGGAGACCGTCTTCTTCTGCACGCCCTTGAGGCCGGGAGCGCCCTCGACACCGTCGAGGTCCAGCTTCAGGGTGACGTCGGAATTGGCCTTCCAGTACTCCTGCGGGCGGAAGTCGATGCGCTGGTCACCGAACCAGTGGCCGACGACCTTCTGGCCGCTGCTGGAGTTGACCGAGATGGCCGACTGGACGGCCTTGCGGTCCTTGATCGGCTTGTCGAAGTTGATCGACACGGGCATGCCGACGCCGACGGTCGAGCCGTCCTCCGGCGTGAAGGAGCCGATGAAGCTGTTGGTGGGCGAAACGGTGGAGAACGAGGAGTTCTCCGTCGCCTTGCGACCCTCGGAGTCCTTGGCCTCGACGACGACCTTGTACTTGGTCGAGCGCTCCAGCGGCTTGGCCGGCTGCCAGGACTTCTTGTCCGGCGATATCGTGCCCTCGACCGGGGTGCCCTTGTCGGTCGTCATCTTGACGCTGGTGAGCTCGCCGTCACTGACGGTGACCTTGGCGGCGTCGGTGGTGATCCCGGCGTTGGTCGAGCCGTCCTTCTGCGCGATCTTGATCTGCGCCTTGGAGGCTTCCTTGGCCGCGGCGGCGTCCACCTTGTTCTGGGACTTGCCACCGCTGGAGCCGCTCTTGCCGTTGTCGTCCCCGCCACCACAGGCGGCGAGGGTCAGCACACCACCGAGCAGAGCGGCCGCGGCCACCAGGCCCTTGCGGCGCTTGCCGTCCGTCATCACACGCTTCTCCATTGCTCCTGGACCCCGAAATCCCCGAGCCGAATCGTGGGGCAACACGTATCCCGGCTACTACTTGAGGAACGCCTGCACCGATACGTCCGTTCCACTCCTCGGGAAAATGTGGGGAAGACCACCCCAGTAAAGCCCTTCACGGGGCCGACATGGTAGCCGGGACGCTGGTACAAGTCCGGTTTCCATGGTGCGGTCGGGGCGGGTGTGGCTGCCAGGGTCATGGTGCCCTTGACTTTTGCCCACAGATGCTCGTTTTACGTCTACTTGACGAACGTACGACGTCGACTTCGCGCCGATCTCGGCGGCGGGGCGCGCACGGGAACCTCACCCGAAGCGCCTCCGGCTTCGCCCCGACTTCCCCCGGCCCGTTCGTATCACTAACATTCGGTCAGCTGGGACCCGCCGAAGCGCGGTGGGGCCCCAATCTCCGCCGCCCCGAGGGGGATTCGTTTCCGTGACCGCACACCGCCCGCTGCTGACCGCCGTCGCCGCAGGTGCGCTGCTGTGTGCGGTGTGGTTCGTACCGACGGCGAACGCCACTCCCGAGCACCCGCCGTCCGGGCAGCACGCCGCCGCGCCCCGGGAGGCCGCGGCGTCCCAGCGGTCCGCCGCCGCGACACAGGAGTTGTCCCTGGCGGACTCGGGCAGCATCGACACCACGCCGTACGTCTTCGGCGGTGTCGCGTTCGTCGCGGCGGGCGGCGCGCTGGTCACCGCCGCCGTGCGCAGGTCGCGCACGGCGGCTCGGTAAGGCCCTTCCGTCAGGCCAGCTTTCCGGTCACCGACTCGACCGCCTCGACCAGCTTTCCGGACCGTACGAACGCCTCGGCGGCCGCCAGGTCGGGGGCGAGGAAACGGTCCGCCCCGGGGCCTTCGACACCCGCCTCGCGGACCGCCCGTACGACCTCACGGGTGGCCGGAGCCGCCGTCAGGCCCTCGCGCAGCTCGATCGCGCGGGTCGCCGCGACGAGCTCCACGGCGATGACCTTGGCCAGCGCGTCCATGGCCGTACGCAGCTTGCGCGCCGCCGACCAGCCCATGGAGACGTGGTCCTCCTGCATCGCGGAGGACGGGATCGAGTCCACGGACGCGGGCACGGCGAGCCGCTTCATCTCGCTGACCAGGGCGGCCTGGGTGTACTGCGCGATCATCAGGCCGGAGTCGACGCCCGGGTCACCGGCCAGGAACGGCGGCAGCCCGTGCGAACGGTTCTTGTCCAGCAGCCGGTCGGTGCGGCGCTCGGCGATGGAGCCGAGGTCGGCGGCGGCGATGGCGAGGAAGTCCAGGACGTACGCGACCGGGGCGCCGTGGAAGTTGCCGTTGGACTCCACCCGGCCGTCGCGCAGGACGACGGGGTTGTCGACGGCGGAGGCCAGCTCGCGGTCGGCGACCAGCAGGGCGTGCGCCAGGGTGTCCCGGCCGGCGCCGGCGACCTGCGGCGCGCAGCGGATGGAGTACGCGTCCTGGACGCGCGGCGCGTCGTCCTGGTGGTGCCCGGTGAGCCCGGAACCGGCCAGTACGCGCAGCATGTTGCCGGCGCTGGACCCCTGGCCGGGGTGCGGGCGGATCGCGTGCAGCTCGGGGGCGAGGACCTTCTCGGAACCGAGCAGGGCCTCCAGGGAGAGCGCGGCCGTGATGTCGGCGGAGGTGATCAGGCGGGAGAGGTCCGCACAGGCCATGACCAGCATGCCGAGCATGCCGTCGGTGCCGTTGAGGAGCGCGAGGCCCTCCTTCTCCCGCAGCTCGACCGGCTCGATGCCGTGTTCGGCCAGCAGCTCGCCGGCCGGGCGCAGCTCGCCGTCGGGGCCCTCCGCGTCTCCCTCGCCCATGAGGGTGAGCGCGCAGTGGGAAAGCGGCGCGAGGTCGCCGGAGCAGCCGAGGGAGCCGTACTCGTGCACGACGGGGGTGATGCCCGCGTTGAGGATCGCGGCCATGGTCTCGACGACGAGCGGGCGTACGCCCGTGTGGCCGGAGGCGAGGGTCTTCAGGCGCAGGAACATCAGCGCGCGGACGACCTCGCGCTCCACGCGCGGGCCCATGCCGGCGGCGTGCGAGCGGACGATGTTGCGCTGGAGCTGGGCGCGCAGCTCGGTGCTGATGTGGCGGACGGCGAGGGCGCCGAATCCGGTGGAGACGCCGTAGACGGGGTCGGGCTTGGCGGCGAGGTCGTCGATGACCTGCCGCGCGGCGGCGACGGCGGCCAGCGCTTCTTCCGACACGACGACGCGCGCACCGTCGCGCGCCACGGAGATCACGTCTTCCGCGGTCGTCCCGGCCGTCCCCACCACCACAGTGTGCATATCCATATTCAGGCACCCTAGAGACTGAATCGCTGCCTGTCACCATCTGTCTGCCGACGGCTTTGCGGGGTGTCCTCCGGACGGGGCCTGATTCCCGGGCGCGGCCCGGCGTCGGGGTGTCCTCAATCGCCGGACGGGCTTGATTTGGCTGAGGCCCGCTGACGTCCGGCGCCGGACGGACTCGATTTGGCTGAGGCCCACTGGCCTCAAGCACCGGACGGGCTTGATTTGGCTGACGTCCGCTGGCCTCAAGCGCCCGACGCGCTCGATCCGGCTGACGCCCACCGGCCTCAAGCGCCGGACCGGCTCGCTCCGGCCGGAGGTCGCCGTCACGGTCTCCGGCCCCGGAAGCGGCGGCGTTCCGCCGTCGGGGGGGCCGGGGGGTGGTCGGCCAGGCGGATGATCGGGTCGCGGGCGCCGCCGTCGCGGCCGGCGACCACGGGGCTGACCGCGCGGGCCGCCTTCGCCCGGTACTGGGCCGCGTCCGCGAGGCGGAACAGGCGGCGGGCCGTGCCGACGGCGCCGATCGGGTCACCCGTGGAGGCGACTCCGCACGCGACGCCCTCGCCGAGTTCCAACTCGGCGGCCCGGCGGCACAGTTCGTCGGCGACGCGGACCACCTCGTCCGCCGGCGGACCCACTGTCAGCAGGCAGAACTCGTCCCCGCCCAGCCGCGCGGCCAGCGTGCCCGGCAGCATCGCCCCGCACAGGGACAGCACCGAGCCGAAGCGTTCCAGGAGCCGGTCGCCGACCGCGTGGCCCAGGGTGTCGTTGACCCTCTTGAGGCCGTTGAGGTCGCAGACCACCAGGCTGACGACCACGCCGTCGGCCAGATGCCGCTCCACCGCCTCGTCCAGGCGGGCGTCGACCGCGCGGCGGTTGCCCAGGCCCGTGAGGGGGTCGGTGAAGGCGAGCCGCCGGACCTCCTCCAGGCGCTCGGTCTGCGCGATCCCGGCCGCCGCCACGGCGGCCAGGACGGTCGCGAAGTCCGCGTCCGTACGGTCGAAGGCGGCCGCGCCCGGCGCCCGGGCCACGTACAGCTCGCCCCACGCCCGCCCGTGCAGCACGATCGGCGCGACGACGCAGCTGCCGCGACCGCGCCGGAGCAGTGCGGCCACCCGCTGTTGGCGGCGGGCGTCGGAGCCGCCGTCGCAGGTCTCCACCCACGCGTGCGGCTGCCCGCCGACCCAGCGCTCGTGCAGGAACTCCGTGATCTCGGGGAAGTCGTGCACGGGGTAGGACTCGTCCTCGGGGAAGCGCTCCTCCCCCTCCGTCCGCTCCCCCGCGTTCACCAGCACCCGCAGGCGACCGCGCTCGCGCTCCCACACCGAGATCGCGGCGAACGTGCCGTCCAGCGCGCGCCGCGCGCCCTCCGCCGCGGCCTCCACGCTCTCCAGCGGGGTGTGCGCCGCCGCCATGGCCTGTGCCAGCTCCACCACGGCACGCAGGCGGTCGTCGCACTCCCCGTCAGCTGCCACCCGAGCCTCACATTCCGTCACTGCGTGCAGATCTTGCACTCCAGCGTATGAATGTCGGGCCCATTCCGCCCCACGACCGGCTCGTCGACCGGTTTTGGGCGGGATCAGCCGAGCCGGGCCGTCACGCGCGCGCCGCCGTCACTCCCCCGGCCACTCCGGCGTCCGCTTCTCGTTGAAGGCCGCGACGCCCTCGGCCCGGTCGCCGGAGAAGGCCACCGTGCGCCACGCGGCGTCCTCGATCTCCAGGCCCGCCCGCAGGTCCTGTCCGTGCCCCAGCCGCAGCGCGCGCTTGGCGGCGCGCAGGCCCACCGGGGAGTTCGCGGCCATCCGCGCGGCAAGGGCCAGCGCCTCCGCGCGGTCCTCGCCCTCGTCCACGAGCAGGTCGACCAGACCCAGCTCGCGCGCCTCCTCGGCGGGCACCCGCCGCGCCGTGAAGATCAGCTCGGCGGCGCGGGCGGCGCCGACGCGGCGCGGCAGCAGCTGGGTGCCACCGCCGCCGGGGATCACCCCGACCGACACCTCGGGCAGACCCACCACGGCGGTGCCGTCGGCCACGATCACATCGCAGGACAGCGCCAGCTCGAACCCGCCGCCGAGGGCGAAGCCGTGCACGGCGGCGATGGTGGGCATCGGCAGCTCCAGCACGCCGGTGTACGCGGCGCGGGCGTGCGGGCGCTGGCGGCCGAGGTCGGCATCGGTGAAGGAGTTGCGCTCCTTGAGGTCGGCGCCGACGCAGAACGCGCGCTCGTGGGTGGAGGTGAGCACGACGACGCGTACGGAGGGGTCGTCGGCGAGGGCGCGGGTGGCCTCGGCGATGCGGCGGCCCATCTCGGTCGAGACGGCGTTCATGGCCTTGGGTCGGTCGAGGACGAGCTCGGCGACATGGCCGTCGCCGGGCCGGCGGACGGCGATCCATTCCCCGAAGCGCTGCTCACTCACGTGACCTCCCGATGACGTTAACGACCGTGAACCTGCCGCGACGGATCATCGCACCGGCGAGGGATCTCCTCAACCTCCCCCAGCTACCGCTGGGAGGTGCCCCAGGGGCTTGATTTTTCCGGCCGCCCGGTGTCGGCCTCCCGGCGGGGAGCGGACGTCAGCTCGATCTCCGGCTCAGCAGCCACGGCTCCACCACGCCGAGACCTCGCACCGGCCGCTGCCACATCGGCTGCAGCGCGAACCGGTACTTCTCCGCCTCCTCGGCGGACGCCGAAGCCGCGGCCTCCACCTCGGACTTCGGCGCGTCGCCGTTGCGGGCCAGCTCCTCCGCGAAGGCCCCGTCGACCAGGACGGCGTCCTTCGGCGCTATCGACGTCAGGCGGGACGCCAGATTCACCGTCGTGCCGAAGACGTCGCCCATGCGGGTCGTGACCGTGCCGAAGGCGAGCCCGACGCGCAGCTCCGGCATCGTCTCGTCGTGGGTCATGGTCTCGATCAGCCGCAGGCCGATCTCGGCCGCCGTGCCCGCGTCGTCCGCCGAGTACAGCACCTCGTCGCCGAGGGTCTTGATGAGCCGGCCGCCGTGCGCGGCGACCAGGTCGGCGGCGGTCGTCTCGAAGGCCTCGACCAGCTCGCCGAGCTCCTCCTCCTCCAGACGGCGGGTCAGGCGCGTGAAGCCGACCAGGTCGGCGAAGCCGACGGCCAGCCGGCGGTCGACCATCTCCGCGTCGTCCTGCGCCTGGACGACGCGGCCGGTGGCGGCGGCCAGCTGGCGCCGCCAGACGTAGATGAGGAACTCCTCCAGCTCCGGCAGCAACAGCTCGACCAGCGGATACGTGATCTCCGTGCGGGTCATGCCCGGCTCCTGAGGCTCGGTCAGGCCCTCCAGGAAGGAGTCGATCTGCCAGTCGGCGAGCCGGGCCGTGGTCTGGCCCGTGGAGCGGGCGACCTGTACGGCCATGGGCTCGCTGAGCAGCCCGGCCTCGACCAGCCCGGCGAGCCGGCGCAGCGCCAGGACGTCCGCCTCGGTCAGCGCGCGGGCCTGGCCGATGTCCGCGAAGCCCATGGCGCGCCAGAAGCGGGAGGCCAGGTCCATGGAGACGCCGGCCGCGCGGGCGGCCTGGAAGGGGGTGTAGCGGCGCTCGGCGCCGAGGATCAGCGCCTCCAGCCGCAGCGCGATGGGGTCGCCGCCCTCGTCGCCGTAGTCCTCGTCGACGCTCTTGGCGGGCCGGCCGGAGTCGTCGCCTCCGTCGCGCGCGCCACGGGGGCCGACGTTCTCGGCGTCCCCGTGCGCGGCGCCGTCCTCGCCCGTAGCCTCCACGGCACGGGGGGTACCCCCACCGTCGGCGGTCACCGCCCGCCCCCTGTCCGATCCGTGCGCACTGCCCTGCCGATCACTGCTCGCTTAGGTTCTGGGCACAACGATACGACAGGTGTGCCGTAGCTCACTCTTCCGACGGGGCGGGCCGTAGATGAACGATGTCTCCGGCGCCCACCGGCCGCTGCACTCCGTCGGCCGTCGCCAGCACCAACCGGCCGTCGCCGTCGACGGCCACGGCCTCCCCGACCAGGTCACGGCCGCCGGGAAGTTCGGCGCGCACGGTGCGCCCGAGGGTCGCGCACCCGGCGGCATACGCCTCCTGGAGCTGGCACGCGCCGGGGTCGCCTCCGGCGCGTCGCCACATCCCGTACCACTCCTCCAGCGACCGCAGGACGGCTCGCAGCAGGGGGTCGCGGTCGACGACGCGGGCACCGGCCAGCGCCAGGGAGCCCGCCGTCGGCACGGGCAGCTCCTCGGCGCGCAGCGAGACGTTCAGGCCGATGCCGACGACCACGCCGTCCCCGGCCCGTTCGGCGAGGATCCCGCCGGCCTTGCGCTCGGCGCCGTCGACGGTCACCAGCAGGTCGTTGGGCCACTTCAGGGCCGTGTCCACGCCGGCCGCCCGGGACAGCGCGGACGCCGTCGCCACCCCGGCGAGCAGCGGCAGCCAGCCCCACCGCTCGACGGGCACGCCGGGCCCCGGCGTGAGCAGGACGGAGAAGAAGAGCCCGGAGCGCGGCGGCGCCGACCAGGTGCGGTCCAGCCGCCCGCGCCCGGCCGACTGCCCCTCGGCGACGAGCACCGCGCCCTCCGTCGCCTTCCCGGCGGCGGCGTCCGCGACCAGGTCGGAGTTGGTGGACCCGGTCGCGGTGACCACGTCCAGGGAGGTCCACAGGCCGTCGGGGCGCAGCAGCGCGCGCCGGAGCGCGGTGGTGTTCAGCGGCGGGCGGTCGAGATCGGACCAGCGGTTGCCAGGGGCGTCGGAGGGCGTCATAAGAGCCACCATAGGAGGGGATTCGGACGGAACAGCGGCAAAAAGGTGTGGCCAACGACGCACTGCCGCAGCGCACCCGCGCGGATACGCTACGAACCGGTAGCCCAGTCAGCCCACCCCTCAGGACGAGCAGGAGCCGCATCCCGTGTCCGAGCCGGAATACGACATCCATACGACCGCGGGAAAGCTCGCGGACCTGCAGCGCCGGATCGAAGAGGCCACGCACGCGGGGTCCGCGCGAGCGGTGGAGAAGCAGCACGCCAAGGGCAAGTTGACGGCCCGTGAGCGCGTCGAGCTGCTGCTGGACGAGGATTCCTTCGTCGAGCTGGACGAGTTCGCGCGGCACCGCTCGACCGACTTCGGCATGGAGAAGAACCGACCCTACGGCGATGGCGTGGTCACCGGCTACGGCACGGTCGACGGCCGGCCGGTCGCGGTGTTCTCGCAGGACTTCACGGTCCTCGGCGGCTCGCTCGGCGAGGTCTTCGGACAGAAGATCATGAAGGTCATGGACTTCGCGCTGAAGACCGGCTGCCCGGTCGTCGGCATCAACGACTCCGGCGGCGCCCGCATCCAGGAGGGCGTCATGGCCCTCGGCATGTACGGCGAGATCTTCCGGCGCAATGTGCACGCGTCGGGCGTGATCCCGCAGATCTCGCTCATCGTCGGCCCGTGCGCCGGCGGCGCGGTCTACTCCCCCGCGATCACCGACTTCACGGTGATGGTCGACCAGACCTCGCACATGTTCATCACCGGACCGGACGTCATCAAGACCGTCACCGGTGAGGACGTGGGCTTCGAGGAGCTGGGCGGCGCCCGCACCCACAACTCCACCTCGGGCGTGGCCCACCACATGGCCGGGGACGAGAAGGACGCGATCGAGTACGTCAAGTCGCTGCTCTCGTACCTGCCTTCGAACAACCTGTCGGAGCCGCCGGCCTTCCCGGAGGAGGCCGACCTGGAGGCGTCGGACACCGACCTGGAGCTCGACACCCTCATCCCCGACAGCGCGAACCAGCCGTACGACATGCACACCGTCATCGAGCACGTGCTGGACGACGGCGAGTTCCTGGAGACCCAGGCGCTGTTCGCGCCGAACATCCTGACCGGCTTCGGCCGCGTCGAGGGCCACCCGGTGGGTGTCGTGGCCAACCAGCCGATGCAGTTCGCCGGCTGCCTCGACATCAACGCCTCCGAGAAGGCGGCGCGCTTCGTGCGGACGTGCGACGCCTTCAACATCCCGGTGCTGACCTTCGTGGACGTCCCGGGCTTCCTGCCGGGCACCGACCAGGAGTACAACGGAATCATCCGGCGGGGCGCCAAGCTGATCTACGCGTACGCCGAGGCCACCGTCCCGCTCATCACCGTCATCACCCGCAAGGCCTTCGGCGGCGCGTACGACGTCATGGGCTCCAAGCACCTCGGCGCGGACCTCAACCTGGCCTGGCCGACCTCCCAGATCGCGGTCATGGGCGCGCAGGGCGCGGTGAACATCCTGCACCGCCGGACCATCGCCGCCGCCGAGGACCAGGAGGCGACCCGCGCCGAGCTGATCGCCGACTACGAGGACACCCTGCTCAACCCGTACGTCGCGGCCGAGCGCGGCTACGTCGACGCGGTGATCATGCCGTCCGACACCCGTGCGCACATCGTGAAGGGCCTGCGCCAGCTGCGGACCAAGCGCGAGGCGCTGCCGCCGAAGAAGCACGGCAACATCCCGCTCTAAGGGCGGCATCGCCGCAGAGGAATCGCTTCGTCTTCGCTTCGAGGAGCTGACGTGATCAAGGTCGTACGGGGCAACCCGACCCCGGAGGAGCTGGCCGCCGCACTGGCGGTGGTCCAGGCCCGCGCGGCGGCCCGCGCCACCGCCGCGCCGGGCGAGGGCGGCGGCCCGGCCCGCCCGGAGTGGTCGGCTCCGGCCCGCCGCCTGGCGGCCATCCGCATCCCGCCAGCGGGCCCCCGCGCCTGGCGCACCACGTACTGGCCGGCGTAAGAGAGCAAGGCCCGGAGGCTCAGCCACTCTCTTCACTTCGGCGCACCGAACCGCCTCGTAGAGGACGGGAAGGGCGGAGGGACAGTTACCCTCCGCCCTTCCCGTCCGTTCAGCAACTCGCCATGAGGTCAGCGACCAGCCGCCCTGGCAGAGCGATACACGCCGTGCGAGCGCTCACAAGCGGGCTACTTGGGCCCAGGAACCAGCGTGTATTCCCTTCCCAGTCCACTGCTGGACGTGTTGCCGTACATGCTCACCTCGCCGTCCGACCAACGGATGACCAGATCGTCCTGCCAAGAGTTGTTCCCGTACTCGCCTACTGCCGCGACCTGAGCATGGGTCCAGAGACTATTCGCAGCCAGCAGTTTCTTCTCGCTGTTAAGCTTCTTGTGTCCGATGTCCTCATATATGGACACACTTCCGTTCACCCATCGCACGAACAAATCAAAATCGTCCGGTTCGCCATCGAAGTCACCCACGGTCATCACCGTCGCATTGGTCATGACATTGTTAGGGTCAGCGAGCTTGGTTTCCGAGTGAACACCCGACCCGTCAAAATCAGGATAGAGAGTCATTTCTCCGTCGGACCAGCGCACTACGAGATCATCGGGCCACTTGTTGTTCCCGTCTCCGAAACGCCCCGTACCGAACGAAAGCGCATGCGTCCAGTGCGTATTAGGGTTTTCAAGGGTTATCTCTGTACCGAGCTTCCATTTTTCATTCACATCCTGATAGATGGTGAGCTCTCCATCGGACCACCGGACCAAGAGATCGAATGTGTTTGCCCCCGTGAAGTCCCCGGCGGTTATCACGTCGGCATGGGTCCAGGTGCCGTTGGGGCCGACGATCTGGAACTCCTTGTCGAATCCGTTGTTCTGGTCCCCTTGGTACAAGGTGAGTTCGCCGTCGTCCCAACGCACGATCATGTCGTCAGTTCCGTTTTTTACCGACTCGGTGGAGAACATGCCGGAAGTCATGACAGCAGCGTGCTTCCAGGTTCCAGGGCCTCCCAGCGCGCTACCCTTGTCCGGCGGGTAATCGTTCACGGCCTGCGTATAGAGCCTATTCACGTCGGCATCGAATTGTGAGGCAAAGGAGGTATTGTCTTCCTTTCCTCCGGTGAGGTAGCCACCGATGACGCCGACGATGTTCCCTCGGTCGCCGTCAAACTTTTCCAGGAACGGGCCGCCGGAGACGCCAGGCTTGAACCCGTCGCACTCGATGCGCATGAAACGACCCTTGAACTCGTGCGTGTCGTTTTGACAGACGAGGGGAGTTTTATCCCCACCTGGATATCCGATCAGCGTCACATCTTTGCGTGACAGGTTCGCGGAGTGGACGAAGGTCAGCTCGTTGCCCATACCTACGGCGTTTTCCAGGAAAACGCCGCTGGAATTAGGCCCCACCCTCATAAACGCGAAGTCCAGGTCGTCGGCCTTGACCGGACCATCCGTCAGATAGGCTCCACTGATCCAAACCTTACCTTTCTTCATGGGGAAAATACCGTACGGTCGCTCCCCCAACTGCCCGGGTTTACTCGATCCAGCTCTGTACCCGGGAGCGAATGAGACTTTCCTGAATCGGTCACTGTCGTTGAGGCAGTGCGCCGCCGTTATCACCAAACTCTTGTTGGGTGATGCGACAGAGCTTGCGGTGCAGAATTGATCGGGCTTCTCCGGCTCGTCATCGTTGCGGACGAGGAAGACTCCGACCGTCTTGACGCCCTTGCCCTCGGGATGACTGGGCGCCTTCAGCCCGTTGCCCTGGGCAGACCCAGGAGCTTTGGGGTCATCCATGGGGACTGCCTTGGCGATGCGTTCAGGAGTCCAATATCGCTCGGCCTCCTGGGCTTCGCGGATCTCTTCGGGTGTGGCTGTGAAGGAAGGTGGTGAAGGCTTGGACGAAGGTGCAGGAGAAGAGGAAGGATCAGTAGGAAAAGATTGCCTTGTCGGCGGCGCTGACGGGCCCTCACTGGGCAAGCGGCCGTCGCCGGGATTCGACCCTTTGGAGGGAGGCATGATGGGTATGGCGCTTTGCCCCCGTTCGGGCCTGGACGTACGTGGCTGTGTACGCCCCTGCTCCGGATCTGCGGGCAGGATCTGCCCGCGAGATGGACTAGGCGCCGGAGTAGCCGCGGCGGCCGGCACTGCCCACGCAATCGTCACGCATATGCCCATGACGGCAGAGCGTAACCATCTACTTTTTGCCTTTTTCATGCGCCCACTTCCCTGTGGAGAGATTCGATGAGAGCCTTGACGCGATAGGACTGGCCGCATCCACTGCAAGCCGATCGGGGTATGACGTGAAATTCTGCTCACCGTCGCTATTTATCACTTCCCTCGCTCTGGTCCTAGTAGCGGCCCCATCGGCTCTGGCCGACAGCCCAGCCAAGGGTTATGAAATATCCGTCAATGGGGCTCGGAATCTTCGACAATGCACGACTGCGGACGTTAAAATCTCCCTCCCTAGGGGCATGGCCAAAGACGCCGAGCTGAACATCGAGTCCAAGGCCATCAGGAAGGGCGGAATCACCCTCATGAACGAGGAAGACGGCCTGGATCCCAATGATGACGGGCAATTGGATACCACGTTCTACGTCTACGGAGAGCCTGGCTCCTACTCGCTGCAATTGAATGACCAGAAGGGTCAGGTGCTGGCCCGCACGGAAGTCACGATAGTCGGGAAAAGCGCAGAAACAGAGCCGATTGATTACCCGCCTTCTGCCACTTTGTCGATCGCCAAGGCCCAAGTACAGAAAGGAGAGGAAATCGATGTTGAGTGGCTGGACGAGTGGATGGACGACGAAGAGAAGACCGTAGTCCTCAGGTCCCCGGCTTTCGAAAAATCGGCCGCATTGGCCTTCCAGGGGCGCCAATACTCGGGGAAGGCGAGGATCAGGCGGGACGCCAAGCCAGGCCCGCAGGAGGTCACACTCACGAGCCACCGAGGCTGCGGTGAATTCACAAGGACATTCACCGTCATAAGCAAGGATGGCGGGGAACCGAGTGGCGGAACAGCCGGGGGTGACAAGAACTCCTGGCTGTGTGCCCCTGTGCTAGCTGCCGGCGGCGCAGCGATTACTATCGCTATTGGGGCTGTCGCTGTCGTCAGGCGGAAGCGCCCGAATTCCTGACCATTCCCTCTGGCACCGACATACAGGCTGCCAGCGGTAACGGGGGGTCTAGGTCACGCTTCCCTGAGCGTCGAACATCCGCTTGACAGCCATATCAAAGCGCGGGCTTTGATTTCGGCCACTGCTGTCAGTTGCCCCTATAGAGCCACTTACGTACCCCAGGCCGGTGGCGTCCAGACGATGCAGCCACGGCGCGCCACTGGCTCCGTCGCCAAAGGCGCATTTGATACCTTCCACAGGTGAAGGTGAACTGCCGAGCAACCCCTTGCACCACCACTGGGTTTGACCCTCGTCCTTGTTTTCGGGGTACCCGAGAACGGTGATGCGCTGCGAAGATGGGTGGTTCCAGCTGAGTCCGTGGCCACCGGCGAGCTCGACAAGCTTCTGGCCACCCCTAGGCCAAGTGGTCACCATGGCCACATCACGTGAGCTATTGCTTTGCTCAGTCCACCCGACGAATGTCCTGAATTCTTTTGCCGGAAAAATACCGAGCGGAGTTCTGCCATCTCGATAGCGGGGGGCATAAGCCCAGTTGCGCATCCATGTCCCCCCGACCCCTTCGTGGGTACAGCGGCCCGAGGTGAGCACCATTTGCTTCGATGGGGTGTTGACGGAACTTGCTGAGCAGACGTAATCCCGTCCGTCCGTGGGGCTAGTGAAGAACACCTTCCCCACAGCATCCGATTCAGTGGTATCGAGCGCTGCTGATGCCGGAACCTTCGCCTTTATCGGCGGAGTTGATCCTTCCGCTCTGCTGAGCTCTTCGCCTCCGCTCGCAGGACCATCAGAAACGATGCCCGTAGCAACAGGAATCGCGCGCCGCATGCGTTCCTGGTTCCAGTAGCGTGCCACCTCGCCGGAAGATGCCATATCGACATCCGTGCCCGTAGCGAGCTTTGCCGGAGACTTTACCGTGGCAGCTGGATCATTCACATTTCCCGCCTGCGCCGAAGCAGAACCAACCGTTCCAATGCCGACCAGCACAGCCATAGCAGCGGCCAAGGGTAAGTGTCGCCTTCGTTGCACCTATTCACCTCTTCGACTGTGCGCTCACGGGAGGTCGAGCTGCCGCATTACGCAAGATTGAATTGACATTCACATACTCCCCATCACCATCAACTGGCGCAAGGGGATTATCTCTTCACGTCTGAAAATGGAGCCCTGCCAGCCGCATAGCCTGGCCTAGAAACACAGTCCAGCGGCAGCGAATCGGAGGAGTAGCGATGGCCTGGATATCGACTACGCGGGCAGGTAGGAGGGCCAAGCGGAATCTTCTCGTGACAGGAGAGGCAACCAGGGGTCGAGCATCCCGATGAGGCTTATATAGCCTTTTGGGGTGATGTACTGGAACGGCTGGATCCGAGAGGCGCGAGCCGTACCGCTCATGCCGCGAGCGGCCGATCGCGGCATGATCTCTCTCCCTCAGAGGCACGCTGATCCGCTTGCTTGTCCAACGACTTTGCAGCGAAGCGCTAACCAACGACTTGATCAAGGTGCCGGCCCACGGCGTACCTCTACTCGCCTTGGCCCCATGCTGAGTATGCGTACTCAGGCGCCGGTGATGCGTACCCGGCAGCATGGGGAGCGATGCTGTGGTCGGATCCACCCGAGGAACCGCCCGAGGAGCTGCGCGAAGCGCAGGCGATGCTCCGCCGGGCGGGTTTCGTGCTCGCCATCGGCATGGTGATCGCCTTCATCCTGCTCGGCCTGCGCTGACAGGCCGGCAGTGCGGATGGGGCGTACAGGTGGGGTGTGGGGCGGCGCCGGAGGCGAGTGCGCCCAGGTGGTCACGCCCCGCGACTACGCCGACTCCGGCGGCCGCACCGTCCGCATCGCGTCTCCCGGATCACCGCCATCACCCATGCCTGCTTCCCCAGGTACCTCCGGACCGACCGACACCGCGCTGACCCGTAGCGGCATCATCAGCACCCTCGCGCGACCTCCGCACCGTTCCTGCGTGCCTGCCTCCTGCGCCCCGAGCAGTTCGCCGCCATAGAGTCCACGGTCCCCGCCCCCGGCTGCATCCGACCCCCGGTGTCCGCTAAAGCCTGGGCATCGCCCGGCGCCCCGCCCCAGGAGACCTCCAGGGCATCTGATTCCTTGGCGGCACCCACCTGGACGGTCTCGGAGGAGACCGCCGTCACCCCGGACGGCAGTCGTGCGACGCGGCAGCGATCTTCACCCCTCCCACGTCCGAGAAACCTACGAGACCCAGACCTGGCCTTCCTGACCTTGATCAACGACGCCCGCGGCTCCCGCGCCGCGCTCCGGCCTGCCCGATTCCGGACCTGACTCGTCCCGGCCGCAACCAGAATCTCCCCATTCACGTCATCACCAGTGAAATGCCCGCGAACCGGGGAGTGCGTCTCACCATGAACAGGCCCGTCCGGCACATATCCGCCTTCGTCGGGGTGCTGGTGCTCGCCCTGCTGGTCCAGGCCACCTGGGTCCAGTTCGTCCGCGGTGACGAGCTCTCCGGTCACAAAGAGAACAAGCGAGTCCGCTTCGCGAGCTTCGCCCAGCCCCGCGGCGACATCATCGTCGGCGGCAAGCCGGTCACCGGCTCCGAGGAGACCAAGGACAGCGACTTCAGGTACAAGCGCACGTTCACGGACGGCGAGCTGTACGCCCCGGTCACGGGCTACTCCTCCCAGAGCTATGGCAGCAGCCAGCTCGAGAATCTCAACAACAAGCTGCTCAGCGGCACGGACGACAGGCTCTTCCTGCAGCGCACCACCGACGTCCTCACCGGCGGGAAGCCGCGCGGCGGCGACGTGGTCACCACGATCGACCCCAAGGCGCAGAAGGCCGCCTTCGAGGGCCTGGGCACGTACAAGGGCGCCGTCGTCGCACTCGATCCGCGCACCGGCAAGGTGCTCGCCCTCGCCTCCACCCCCTCGTACGACCCCTCGCTCTTCGCCGGGGACCGCAACAAGGACAAGGCGGCCTGGGACCGGCTTCAGGCCGACAAGAACAAGCCGATGGTCAACCGGGCGCTCAAGGAGCGTTACCCCCCGGGCTCGACCTTCAAGATCCTCACCGCGGCGGCGGCCCTGGAGCACGGCGTCGTCTCGGACATCGACGCCAAGGGCAGCGCCCCGGTCCCGTACAAGCTCCCTCTGAGCTCCACCACGGTCCGCAACGACGTGCAGACCTCGGAGTGCGTCAACGGCTCGCTGAAGGCCGGCCTCCAGTGGTCGTGCAACAACGTCTTCCTCGACCTGGCCGACAAGCTGGGCACGGACAAGATGCGCGAGACCGCCGAGAAGTTCGGCTTCAACGACAAGAAGGTGGACATCCCGGTGCGCGCCGCCGAGAGCGTCTACCCCCGGAAGCTCGACCGCCCCCAGACCGCGCTGACGGGCATGGGCCAGGGCAGCCTGGACAGCACCCCGCTCCAGATCGCCATGATGACCGCCGGCCTCGCCAACGACGGCAAGGTGATGAAGCCGTACATGGTCGACGAGTTGCGCGGCCCCGACCTCGGCACTCTGGAGAAGCACGAGCCCGAGGTCATGTCGCAGGCCGTCTCCGCCGACACGGCGAAGAAGGTGCAGACCATGATGGAGAACACCGCCCGGAACGGCACCGGCAAGAAGGCGCTGATCGACGGCGTCACGGTCGGCGCCAAGACGGGCACGGCCCAGCACGGCGTCAACAACGAGAAGTTGCCCTACGCCTGGTTCGTGTCGTACGCCAAGCAGGGCGACGGCTCGCCGGTCGCGGTCGCCGTCTTCATCGACCCCGAGGGCTCGGGCATCGACCGCGAGGAGATCTCCGGCGGCGGGCTCGCGGGACCGATCGCCAAGAAGGTCATGGAGGCCGTGATCAGCAAGTGACGCAAGGGGAAACGGGGGCCGAATCGTACGGGAGATGTCAGCATCGATCCGGGTAAGTCGGCCCCCGCACCTGTTCGTTCGAGATTTTCGGCCTACTGTGAGGAATTAACCGCCACGCAATCGAATCGACCGGACGCGGTCACGAGGTATGGCTAGAATCGATCACCACATCACTCGAACGGGGGAGGTCGAGCCGTGACACGTTCACGATTCGCCGGCATCGCCGGTGTGCTCCTCACCCTTGTTCTCGCCATGCTGCTGACGACGCGCACGGCGGATGCCGGGGACGCCCAGGCGTCCCCCTCCTCGCTCAGCCAGTCGGTACGGACCGCGACCGCGGCGGAGACCGACTGCGAGCACCCCGGTGATGCCAAGGACGGCGACGGCTGGAACCGCCACGCCCGTACGGGCCACCGCTCCGGCACGTCCCAGCCCCGGCAGCCCCTCACCCTCGCGGTCGCGGGCAACGCCGCGGCCGCCGAGGACACCGCGCCCTCCACGGGACACTCCGACGGCCGGACACCCGCGCCCGCCCGGGCGTCGCATCACCAACGCGGCGCCGTTCTCCAGGTCTTCAGGCACTGATCCCGGCCCTTCGGGCACCGGTCCGCCTCAGGACCTGACCGTTTTCAGCCACTGATCCGACGGGCGTACGCCGCCCGCCGGCAGCCGGCCGTACCCACCGCACCGCACCCCCGCGACCCGCGCCGACACCAACGACGCTCCGGCACAGGCGGGTTGCGGGCCTTCGCGGCCTTCGCGGCATCACATCCCTTCCCAGACGTCCCGACGACGCAACGTCTTCGATGTCCGACCGACAACGACTACCTCCAGGAGGTCAGCCGTTCATGCAGTCCCTCATCGACCACGCCCGCGCATTCTCCACCCGCGCGCACCAATCCGCCGGGGAGCTCAGCGGCCTCGAACTCGGCCAGTCCCCCGAAGCCATGTTCATCACCTGTTCCGACTCCCGTGTCGTCCCCACGCTCATCACCGGCACCCGCCCGGGTGACCTGTTCGAGCTGCGTACGGCCGGCAACATCGTTCCCGAGTACAGCACCGATCACCCCTCCGGCGAGACGGCCACCATCGAATACGCCGTACGGGTCCTCGGCGTGCGGGACATCATCGTCTGCGGCCACTCCCACTGCGGGGCCGTCGGCGCGGTCGTACGCGAGGAGGACCTCACCGGCCTCCCCGCCGTCCGCGGCTGGCTGGAGCGCGGGGCCTCCGCCGGGCTCAAGGGCGACGGCGGCGAAGCGCCCGACGTGGCCGAGCCGGTGCAGCGCCACGCGCTCGCCCAGCTCGACCGGCTGCGCGGCTATCCGTGCGTCGCCGAAGCCCTCGACGAGGGCCGCCTCGGGCTGCACGCCTGGTACTACGAGGTCCACACCGGGACCGTCCTGGCCCACCGGACCACCGGCGACGAGGCCGCTTTCCTGCCGCTGTGACCACCACACCCCAGGTCACCCCGGCTCGCCTTCCCCACCCTCACGTGAGGAATCCATGCTCACCACACCCCGTCCCGCCGTGCTGCGGCGGGACTTCACCGCTTCGCTCGTCGTCTTCCTGGTCGCCCTCCCGCTGTGCGTCGGCGTCGCCGTCGCCTCGGGCGTGCCCGCCGAACTCGGCCTGATCACCGGCATCGTCGGCGGCCTCGTCGTCGGCATGCTGCCCGGCAGTTCCCTCCAGGTCAGCGGGCCCGCCGCCGGCCTGACCGTGCTCGTGTACGAAGCCGTCCAGACCCATGGCCTCGGCACCCTCGGAGTGATCGTCCTGGCCGCCGGCGCACTCCAACTGGCGCTCGGCGCCCTCGGCTTCGGACGCTGGTTCCGCGCCATCTCGGTGGCCGTCGTCCAGGGCATGCTCGCCGGCATCGGACTCGTCCTGATCTTCGGACAGGCCTACGCGATGGCCGACCTCAAGGCCCCCAGCAGCGGCCTCGACAAGCTCGCCGGACTGCCGGGGCTCGCCGCCGACATCGCCGCGGACGGCGGGTCGCTGACGGCCTTCGCCATCGGCGCCGGCACCGTGGCCGTCCTGGTGCTCTGGAAGCGCCTGCCCGCCCGCGTCTCCACCGTGGTGCCCGCGCCCCTGGTGGCGGTGGCGCTCGCCACCGCCGTGACGGCCGGCTTCTCCCTGTCCGTCGCCAAGGTGCAGGTCAAGGGGCTCTTCGAGTCGATTCAGCCGCCCGGCCTCGACGGCTTCACCGAGCTCGGCGACGTGGCCCTGCTCGGCACCGTCCTGGCGTTCACCCTCATCGCCTCCGCCGAGAGCCTCTTCAGCGCGGCGGCGGTGGACCGCCTGCACGACGGGCCGCGCACCGACTACAACAAGGAGCTGATGGCCCAGGGCGTCGGCAACACCGTCTGCGGGCTGCTCGGTGCGCTGCCCATGACCGCGGTCATCGTGCGCAGCGCCGCGAACGTCCAGGCGGGCGCCCGCACCAAGGTCTCGCGGGTCCTGCACGGCGCGTGGCTACTGATCTTCGCCGCGCTGTTCCCGGCGGCGCTCGGCGTGATCCCGGTCGCCGCGCTCGCCGGAGTGCTGGTGCACGCCGGCTGCAAGCTCGTCCCGCTCCGCGACCTGCGGCCGCTGTGGCGCGACCACCGCGGCGAGGCGGTGGTCCTGGGCGTCACCGCCGTCGCCATCGTCACCACGAACATGTTCGAGGGCGTCCTGGCCGGCCTGCTGCTGGCCGTGGCCAAGACCGCGTGGGAGACCTCGCACGTCCAGACGAACGTCAAGGACAGCGGCGGCGACCCCATCCACGTCCGGCTGACCGGCAACGCCACCTTCCTGCGGCTGCCGCACATCCTCGACACCCTGGAGGCGCTGCCGAAGGACCGGCCGATCGAGCTGGACCTCTCGGGGCTGCGCCACCTCGACCACGCCTGCCGCACGGCCTTGACGAACTGGGCCGACCGGCACAACGCGGAGGGCACCGAGCCGGTGCGGATGCGGGGTGAGGTCATGGTCGCGGCGGGCTGAACGCCCCCGGGCGGGGACCGGCGGGGCTCCGCCCCGGGGGCCGACCTCATAGGCTGACCCGTATGAACGACAGCTCCGCACGCCGCCGCCTGGTCCTCGCCTCCCAGTCCCCCGCCCGCCTCGGCCTGCTCCGCGCCGCGGGCCTCGCGCCCGAGGTGATCGTCAGCGGGGTGGACGAGGACGCGATCACCGCCCCGACCCCCTCCGAGCTGGCCCGGGTGCTCGCCGAGGCGAAGGCCGAGGCCGTCGCCGTACGGGCCGAGGCGGCCGGCGCGCTGGTCATCGGCTGCGACTCGGTGCTGGAGCTGGACGGCCGGGCGCTGGGCAAGCCGGCCGACGCGGAGGACGCGACGGCCCGCTGGAAGACGATGCGTGGCCGGTCCGGGATCCTCCGGACCGGCCACTGCGTGATCGACACGGCCGCCGGCCGCCGCGTCTCCGCGACCGCCTCCACGACCGTCCGGTTCGGCGAACCGACCGACGCCGAGATCGCCGCGTACGTCGCCACCGGCGAACCCCTCCACGTGGCGGGCGCCTTCACCCTCGACGGCCGGTCCGCTCCCTTCGTCGACGGCATCGACGGGGATCACGGCAATGTCGTCGGCCTGTCGCTCCCCCTGCTCCGCGGCCTCCTCGCCGAGCTGGAGGTGTCGATCACCGACCTGTGGGTGTGAGGGCGCCCGGCGCCGCCTAGACCGGCAGCACCCCGGCGACCGGGGCGAGGATCCCGAGCACGGGGTCCAGGGCCTGCGTGACCTGGCCGAGCTGGTCCAGCTGGTTCAGTTTGCCGAGCTCGTTGGTGGCGCCGGGGTAGAGGCTCATGTCCTTGTTGGACGGCGGGTCGACCTTCGGCGGGGCGACGACGTGGCCCGCGTTCGAGCTGGGCGGTTGCGGCATGGGCGCGGCCGAGGCGGCGGTGGCGGTCATGGTGAGTGCGGCGCCGGTGAGAGCGGCGGCGGCTGCGATGCGCTTGATCATGACCCGCCCAACGATGTCATGGCGCCTCGGTCACCATTCCTTGCGCCACTCGGGGACGCCCACCCCAGAAATGCGCGCGCGGTGACCGGGTACGCCGAGTAACTCCCCCAACGGCCCACCGCCGATGCGCAATCGAGCCACCGGGGCGAGTTTCCTCGCGGATCACGCGGCGCATATTCCGGTATAGCCGACTCCCGAGGAGAACCAGCCATGCCGAAGATCCTCATCACGACCGGCGACGCCGCCGAGGACCTGGAGGTGATGTACCCCTACCAGCGGTTGCTGGAGGAGGGGTACGAGGTCGACATAGCCGCGCCGACCGTCAAACAGCTCCAGTTCGTCATCCATGACTTCGTCTCCAGCTTCGACACCTACACCGAAAAGCTCGGCCACTCCTGGCCGGCCGACATCGCGCTCGCGGACGTGAATACCGCCGACTACGCGGCCGTGGTCATCCCCGGCGGCCGTGCCCCCGAGTTCCTGCGGATGAATCCCGACTTCCAGCGGATCATCAAATCGTTCTTCGCCGATAACAAGCCTGTCGCACACATCTGTCACGCCGCCGTGGCCCTCGCGCCCCTCGGTGTCCTCAAGGGCCGGCGCACCGCCGCCTGGCCCGCCTGCGCCCCCGACGTCCAGCTGGCGGGCGGCACCTTCGTGGACGCGGAGGCCGTGGTCGACGGCAATCTGGTCTCCGCGCGCGCCTGGAACGACCAGCCGGCGTGGATGCGGGCCTTCGTCGAGCTGCTGCGCGAGCACGCGCCGGTCGAGCGCTGAGCGGAGCCGGGCGTCTCCGGGGGCTGTGCGAAGCTGGTGGGTCCGCCCGCCGGCTCGTACCGCCGTCCCGAAGGAGCCTTTCGCCATGCCGCAGTCCGTGGACCGCGCCCTCGACGTCCTCGACGCCGTCGCGGCCTCCGACGGACCCCTGACCGCCAAGGCCCTCGCCCGGCGGACGGGCTGCGCGCTGTCCACGGTGTACGAGCTGCTGGGCGCCCTCACCGCGCGCGGGCACGTCGTACGCACCACCGGCGGCTACACCCTCGGCTATCGGGTCCCCGCCCTGCACCGCGCCTTCCAGCGCCAGATGCGGGTGGCCGACGAGGTGCACGGGCTGCTGCTCACGGCACGGCGGGCGGTGGGCGCGGACACCTATTTCAGCGCCTACCGCGACGGTGACATCGCCGTGCTCGCCGGAGCCGCCGGCTCCGGCTCTCCCACCGGCGGCTTCTCCGTCGGCCAGGACGCCGACGGGCACGCCACCGCGCACGGCAAGGTGCTGCTGTCGGCCCTCCCCCGCGCCGCCCGTCTGCGCTATCTGACCGGCACGGGCATGCGCGCGATCACGCCGCGGACGATCACCTCGCCGGAGCGGCTCGATGTGGAGCTCAGGCGGGTGCGGCGGGAGGGCGTCGCGGTGGAGGTCGAGGAGTGCGCGCCGGGTGTGGCCTGTGTGGCCGTGCCGGTGCCGGCGGCCGGCGCGGGCGGCGTGCGCACGGCGGTGTCGGCCGCGCTGCCGCTGGAGGAGTTCCTCGCCCGTGGGCACCGGGTGACGGAGATGCTGCGCCATGTGGCGGCCGAGGCCGGGCGGTTGGCCGTTCCGGGTGCCGAGGTCCCTACTGGCGGGTAAGCCCACAGGTACGGGGTCCGCTGTCCACCGTGACAGTCCGGCGAACGCGCAAACTTTGTGCCACCCCTTCGTAGGGACTCGACAAAGAAAGAGCACCACCGCTCATGAACGATCGTCGAGACCTTGACCACACGAAAGGATCACCTGCGGCCCTTAAACCCGGCGTACCGTGGGATAACTGGGGACTTACGCGTGCGCACGCCCAGGTCTTCACCCTCCGTGTGGGCAAGCTCACCCCGGGAGTCGGGTCGGCACAGAGTGTTGCCGGTACCTAAACTCACCTTGTTTCAAGGAGGGAGCCATCGTGCGCAAGGTGCTCATCGCCAACCGTGGCGAAATCGCTGTCCGCGTTGCTCGTGCATGCCGTGATGCGGGGATCGGGAGTGTGGCGGTCTACGC